>CAZALD010000050.1:0-5023 GCA_964486185.1 uncultured Saprospiraceae bacterium | reverse complement strand
TCGAAGAAAAATGATCAAAATATTTTTTCAGCTAATAAATAGAAGTGCCCTTAATGGAGTTTCCTATAAACAAAGTGGTAAATATTCTCAAGTTCTTAAAGCACAAAATGGATGTGATAGTACACTTATGCTTTCACTTACTATTAAAAAAGGTGTTCCTGCTACTATTAAGGCAGGCAGAGATACAACCATCTGTGAAGGAGATATTTTACCACTGCAAGGTATTTTTACTGGCCAGGCGTCCATACACTGGACTTCTAGTGGTGGACAAATCGAACAAACAAACAAATTAATTACTCAATATCATGCAGAATTAATTGGAGATCATTATATTTATTTACGAGCAACAGATGATTGCAAACAATGGCTGGATAGTTTTTCAGTTAAGGTATCTCCCAGGCAAATTGTAAAAGTAACCGGCGATACAATAATAAATCCTTGCAATGAAATAATTTTCACAGTATCGGGTGGAACAAATTACATTTGGACTCCATCTTCATATATTGAATGTCTGGATCCTCCATGTAGTAGCGTAATCTTAAAATCCGCTTCAGTAAACAGATACACAATAAGTACTGATGGACCATGTGCTGTGCCTGCAAGTTTAAACCTATTCCTTTCCAAAATAGAATCCGACATTTATTTACCTAATGTATTTTCACCCAATGGCGATAATATTAATGATATTTTCCAGGCTGTCTTTAATTGTGAAAAAGTAAATTATTACAATCTGCAAATCTTTGATCGCTGGGGTAATGTAATTTTTTATTCACTAGACAAGGACAGGGCCTGGGATGGGAAATATAAAAATATTAAATTAAATCCTGGAGTATATCTTTATATCATTCAATATAAAGTACATGGTTCAGAAATGAAAATCAAAACCGGAAATGTGACTTTAATTAGATGATAAAATCCAATTCATTTTGTTTAATTACTGGTCAGCGCAATCGTTTTCATCATTCAAGGAGCTATAAGAGGATTGGTGAGCAATCAGAGTTGGTTTTTAAAGCAATCAATTTTATTGGGTTTTTGTCATCACTTTTATAAGTACTCCTTAGATAAAGAAATGTAAGTGATGATAAAATTTAATATTTTTATATGCAATTGACTAAATGCCTGTAAATAGTCAGAAATTTCTACTGCTGTTTACGTCCAACTTTTGGGTTTCGCAGTCTAATGCGCACTTATGCTCAGCATAAGCCTTGTATCCTGTTTCTGTGCGTTGGAACACAATATTATCTGCCACTTCCCTTCCAGACAGGCAGGCAGGCTTCAGATTTGACCTCACGGCAAACACCCTTGTCTTGGATTAGCCATTCCCGTTGGATGGCACGCTTGGGACTTTCAGCTTAAAGATTAATGGTATGCATAGCGCACAATAAAAAAAGCCAGTGAAAATAATCCCTGGCTTTTTTATCGTTTTAATTTTATTTTTTTACCACCACCTTCTAATGCGTATTTCACCAGTACGACCATCCGGTAAAGTTATTGTTGCCAGATTATCACAAGAACCATCACCAAAGTCAATCGTTATCGATGAGGAATCTAATGTAATAACTGCTGTACCCTTTACTGTCCATTTGCACAAGGCTTTTATTATTAAGGCATTTGAAGTGACTACATTAAAAGTTTTTCCTGATCGGTTTACACCATTGGATGCTCCGTTTATTGACCAAACATCATCCAGTTTTAATTCCGGCGTCGATTCTCCTTCAAGCTGCGTTAAAATTTGTGTGGCATTCCAGCTACAGGTTTTTCCAGAAGGAAAAATAAGTTTGCGATCGACTACTGTGCGAATATAAACAGTTTGATTATTTGAATTTGGACCTTGATTGACTAAAGTCACCGTCCCTTCTATTTTTACATCATCTATAAAAAATTCTTCGTGATTTACAATGCGAGTAGCTCCGACCATAGTAATTGGATTAGAAATCTGAATGATCAGTTTTCCTTTTCGCACTTTCCCGTTTGGACCTGTAACTCCGCTTGTACCATAGTCAATGGTCAGCGTATTTGGATAAGTTCCTTTGGGATTAGACCAAGTCCGTGTTGGAAAAGAACGTGTTGTAAGCTCTAACAATCCAGAAGCAATCTGATCATTTATTTCAGTTTCATTTGCATCCAGTAAATCTTGTTGTGTAGCCAGGTCTTCCGATGCAATCGTAAACTCACTGCTTATACTTTGATCGTCCTTTTTACATGAGTTCATCAATAAAACACTAAAGGTAAGGAATAGTCCTAAAAAAAATCTGATATTCATAAATTCATAATTTTTATGTGTTTAAAATAATTTGGTATCAGTTACATAGACGCAATAGTTATCTAAAGGTTTAATCAAAGTTAAATTTCTCCTTAAAATTTGATGATGTGAACCTTATGCCAGGAAAGCTTATACAATCCTTAATATTTCTTTAACGCAATTCTATTGCCTGACTCGATTAGGCTGTGTTAGGATATCGATATAATTAGATTGAACTAAATTCCGAAACTATATAAATAAATAAAGCAATAGGAAGCATAATTTCTGGATCACGCTTTTTAGCCGTACAGACAAATGTTGACATAAAAAGATAAAGTAGTTAAACCCTATACCATTTAACCAGATTACCTCAAATGATGATCACATTGATTTCAAAAAATGGTATAAATTGTCTTCGTCTCCAGGACGGTATTTTCGGGTATGATATAATACCTCACCTTTATTATTGAGTACAAATAACTGTGGAAGACCATTTAATCCCCCTTCCATTACCAGGCGAAATTCCCGGTTGATATCCATATAGGCCGGAAATGGCCAGTTACTTTCAGTTACTCTGAATTTAAACTGATCCACCCTGTCTGAAAAATCAGTAGAAATGGCAAAAAAATCAAAATCGATTTCTTTTTTCCATTGATTGTATTTTTTAGAAATGGCATTCAACTCCATACGACAAGGACCACAGGTAGTCACCCAAAATAATATAACAGTCATTTTTGAGTTTTTCGATAGTAAATCAGACGATTTCTTCTTTATTCCATTTTTATCTATTAAGTCAATATCATAAGGATATACAGAATTCATTTCCTGAAGTGACCTGGAAGTTTCCTGAATAATTCTTGATTGTGCAAAAACAGATTCACTAAAATTGATTCCCAATGTTATTATCAGGAAAAAATGTATAAACTCCTTAATTCTCTTCATAAAGCAAATGAATTTACTGCAAAGATAAAAGCTTGAACGAACTCGTTGAATTCTTAATGAAACATTTAAAGGATTCACTGTCAATAGTATAAATCTATTTCATTCATTTTTGTAACAATAATCCTATATAATTCCAAACACTTGAAAGTCTCATGCTACCCTTTGAAACATGAATAAAGTAGCCGGGAAGTACACCACCGGAACTTTGTCTGAGAATTCAAACTCATGGATTCCATTTTTGAATTCCAGGGGATGCTGAAAACCTGTTAGAGTAGGCTTTATTTAAAATGATACAAAAATGAAAAAACGAATTACACATTTGTTTCTTTTGGCTTGTGTGAGTATTCTTCATAGCCAGGTACTCCCATTTAATCCAAACCTAAAACCTTTTTATCATGGAGTGGCATCAGGTGATCCTTTAGAAGACCGGGTTATCCTATGGACACGTGTAACACCTGAACACGACACTCTTATAGAAGGCAGCTTTGTAATGGCGCTGGATACTGCATTACAGATGATAGTAAAAAGTGGTAGTTTTTCTACAGATTCCAGTAAAGATTATACCGTAAAACTCGATGTGAATGGATTGCGATCAAACACAACATATTATTATGCCTTTACCGCATTTGGCAAACGCTCGCCAATCGGACGTACCAAAACCACACCAGGCTCCAGGGATAATAATCTAAATGAGATCCTGCGTTTTGCAGTGGTTGCCTGTTCAAATTATGAAGGAGGGTATTTTAATGCATATAATGGTATCGCAGCAAGAAATGATTTAGATGCAGTCATTCATCTCGGCGATTATATCTATGAATATGGTCAGGGAGAATACCGCAACATTCATTTACCGGATACAGAGAGAGACCATTACCCAAAATCGGAATTACTAGTTAAAAACGATTACCGTAACCGATATTCACAATACAGGCTGGATTCAGATCTACAACGGATGCATCAACAACATCCTATGATTGCGGTCTGGGATGATCATGAAACGGCTGATGACGCCTATGACACTGGTGCAGGAAACCATCAGGCCAATGAAGGAGATTGGGAAGAACGAAAGCGAATGGCTAAAGAAGCCTATTTTGAATGGATTCCAATACGCGGCGAAGCAGCGAACACTGATTTATTCAGAAGGATCACTTATGGTAATTTAATGGATTTGTTTATCCTGGACACCCGAATGGATGGACGAGTTAAGCAACCCGAACAATTTGATGCGCCAGATGATAGTCTTAATCCAAGAAGAATGATGAGTACCAAACAATATAACTGGCTGTTTGAGGGTATCAAATCATCTTCTGCCAGATGGAAAGTTATCGGCAATCAGGTGATTTTTAGTGATGTCAACGTAGGTTTTGCAGCTTCAGATCCAACTTCGTACGAAGAATTAAGTTTTTATGAAAATTTATTTACAGATAACTGGAAAGGGTATAAAATTCAACGAAATGCAATGATAGATTCACTTCAATTAAATAATATAGATAATGTGGTAATTTTAACAGGAGATTCCCACAGTTCATGGGCGATGGATGTTACGAAAAAACCTGTGTTATATCCTGAAGAACAGTTTGGCTATTTACCACAGGCTAATCCTTATGATTCTACTACGCGTCAAGGATATAATTCCGAAACTGGAGAAGGATCTTCATGTATAGAATTTTGTACACCTTCCATCTCAGCTGCAAATTATGCTGAAGAATTTGGCTCCGATTCAATAGCCGCTATTTTTGAATATTTTTTTAATAATCCTATTCCTTTTTTTCCAGGAGAGCCTAACTATAATCCACATTTAAAACACGTAGATCTGGATCATCATGGATATTTTATTTT
>CAZALD010000049.1:0-7421 GCA_964486185.1 uncultured Saprospiraceae bacterium | reverse complement strand
GCTTTATTATCAATATATTCAAAGAACTTGTATATTTGTATTTAGGACACTAATGTGATTCAGTCTTTTCTTAAAAAACCGAATAGTTAATTTTCAGTCAATAAAATAAATTTGAATAATTTAAAAAAATTTTGTACTAAAGTTGACAAATCTATGCCCGTTTGATTATCGTCTGCTACCGGAAAAACTCTGATTACTTGGTAAACGGATAAACTCTAATGAGCCTGGTTTTACTCCCAGGAAGAATGAATAATAACCAAATTGAGGAGACCAGTCAAACCGCATGACCCAGCAATGTAAATCGCGTTCTAGACCTAAGCTGGGATACTGCAGTCCCTGATTGTCAAAATTAAAAGAGATGTTGGTAATATTCAATTTCCATTTTGCTGATAATGGTATACTTCCATTTATCGTAAGATTATGAAGGCTTCTAACGATTGTATCTTTTCCGGTTGCTAAGCGCTGATGTCTGAAATTGATTATATGGTTGATATTAAAATCATAAAACAATTCTTGAAGGGCAGGCTTGTTGGCATCTCTTTTTTTGAGAATTTCTTCGCTAAACAATCCGATTAATTGTCCGAAAGACATTGAAGAATTTATATTGAGAAATGCACTATTGACATAACCGAGGCGTTTATTGTTTTTTAATGCGAATGATTTGGATCGGACCTCAAGACCATTTACTACATCTCGCCCATAAGGATCAATGCTAAGACCGTAATACAATGTGGTAATGCCTTTAAACAGCCGTTGGCTTCCACTTCCATTGATCAGGCTCAGTTTAAATGAATCTGCAAAAACGTTATAATTACCCGAAAAATTAAAACTTTCAATGATCGGAATTTTTGGGGATGTTGAATCTTTTTTTGAATAATATTTCAATTCTACACGGTTTGAGACGCTAAAAGAAATATTAAAATTTTCATTTGGAACAGAGGCAGTTCCAAATGGACTTTTAGCAAAAATCAGGTATTCTGATTTTTTATTTAATGAATCGCGCAAATCCGTATCGACAGTTCGGTAATAATTAAAAGGCGATTTATGATAATCCGGTGAAAAATTAAATGAAACGGAAGGTGTAATTTGATGGCGGATACCCCGGAACCAACCTTTTGATGAAAGGATTTGACCAAAAATCTGGGTATTGATGGAGGCGCCAGTATTGATTGTGCGAAATGAATTAAAATCTTTACGTACCGTGATTTCCTGTACTCCATAATACGTCTTGTTGTTAATCGTATCTACCACGATTTTATTCAGAAGTTGGCGGGTTTGAGAAAAAAAACTAAGCTCTTCATTATAACTAATATTGGGACTAATATTAAAATATTTGAGAAACTTGAATGATGCATTGACATCCGCTCGGTGTCTGAATCCATATTGAAGAGTATCCAGTGTTTTGCTTGAAAAGAGGGAGGTGTCAGTTGTATTGATGGTGTTTCTGACCTGTGCATTGTAGGAAACGTTTATCCGGTCATACCATTTTTCAGCTTGAACACTTCTCTTTTTATTTTTAAATGGGCTGATACTACGCATTTGCAAACTCAGATCAGGCAGAGTGATACTCAGACTGTGATTTGCATTATTCTGAGTATGACTCATAGATGCAGCAAGCGTAAAGGGTGAATTGGGAAAGGAATAATTATAATTAAAATTAGAGGTTAATATATTTTGTAAAGCCCGGTTTGGATCTGAATACACGAGTTTGCTAAAACCATTTGTTTCTATATTGATGCTTCCTCCAAAACTTCTGTAAGGATGTGCACCTGCCTCTTGATTATGTCGCAGGCGGATACTGATTGGTCTGTTTACATTGGTAATATAGGTATTAGGAATTTCCTGGATTCTGTTATCCAAACTCAGATCAAAACTACCGGAATATTTATAACGCGTTTTATAATTGCCAAGGACATTTACTTTAAACGAACCTTTAAAAAATACATCCACCAGGAATTTCAAATCGAGATGATCACTTACCGGAAGATAATAGCCAATGCCAGCGAGTCCGAATCCACGATCATCATATTCATACTGTTTGGGAAATAGAATTCCGGCTCGTGCACTTTTTGAAATCGGAAAAAATCCAAATGGCAACCATAATGGAGTAGGTACACCAGCAACTCTAACATTAGATGGGCCCACAATGACAAGTTTATTGGGTATTACTTTTTGTTTGTTACTATAAACCCCATAATGTGGATGCTCAGCATTGCAACTGGTGATTATGGCATTTTGGTTGTAAATAATATCATCAGACTGATTTTCTGTAGCCTGGGCTGAAATGAATTTGGTTACTTCTCCGTGGACAAACAAATCACCTTCCCTGGTAATTACCTGTTCAATCGTTCCTTTTCTTGTTTTAAAATTATAACTGATTTTTTGAGCTTTAAAGGATTTCTCACCCTCAGTAAACTCCGGAATACCCGTTTTCATTCCTGTGGAGTCTGTAAGAGGAGTTGCAATTGCCAGATTAGAATTCATTTCGATACGGATATAATCCGCTTTGATTTGCATGGATTTATAATGGATAAAAGCATTTTTATACAAATGGATCACTTTGTTGGCATAATCAAACTGCACGCGTTGTTCAGCGCTGTATTCCACTGGCACATCAATACTATCCGGAGAAACCAATAATCGACCAGCTGAATCGATCATCATGCTATCCTGTATTTCTAAAGGTTGTATAATGCTGTCATTCAGTATCTTATGATCTTCAATCTGAGCCGATAGGCCAGACAGGATACAATGTATTAAGAAAAAAATATATGCTTTATTCAAAAATATGTAGCAATTTATATATATTATTTTATTTAATGTGTATTTTTGTTGTTTAATTCGAAATTATGCAAAACTACAATTCATTAGCAACGCCTGCAAAAACTCAAAAAGTACTTTTTACTATTTTGCTCATTTTAATATTTTATGGCACCAAAGTATCCGCACAAAACCCAGTGGCCTATTCGGGTCCGGTAATCGTATTGGATGCAGGACATGGTGGTGCCGATGAAGGAGCGAAAGGAAATTATTGTACCGAAAAACAAATCACCCTGGCCATTGCCCGCAAAATTCAGGATATTATTTCCGAAAAACTTCCTGAAGCAAATATATTTTTCACAAGGCAAATGGATACATTTATTCCATTGCATGCACGAGCCAAATTTGCCAATGATATTGATGCAGATTTATTTATTTCCATTCATTGTAATGCGATGCCCGGAAATCATAAACATATCCGGGGCACAGAAACCTATGTCATGGGAATGCATAAAGCAGAGGAAAATCTAGCCGTAGCAACACGTGAAAATTCTGCGATTTTACTGGAGCATGGTTCTGAAGAGCATTATACCGGCCTTGATTTGACTTCTCCGGCTACGTTTATTACACTAAATCACTATCAGGATCAAAATATCAAACAAAGTATTTCTCTTGCCCAGTCTATAGAAGATGCTTTTTCAGAAAATCATCCTGGAAAAAGCAAAGGCGTAAAACAAGCCGGATTTCTGGTATTGCATCAGGTAAGTATGCCAGCTGTTTTGGTGGAAGCCGGATACCTTAGTAATTCTGAAGACGAAAAATATCTGTGCTCTGATTTAGGCCAGCTTCAGGTAGCTACCATGATCACCAAAGGAATCATTCAGCATTTAACCAAAAGCCCAATGCATCCGGAAATTGTCATGGTCAGCCCAACTTTAAAAGGTGTGGATCAAACCAAACCGGATAACTATATTTATAAAATTCAACTGGCTTCCTTTTCGAATAATCCACCTGATGATTCCAAATGGAGAAAAAATCCGGATTATGAAATTATTCAGGATGGATCCACCTATTGTGTTGTTTACGGGAGTTTTTTAAGCCTGGGTGAAGCGACCAAAGAAAAAGAAAGCCTAAGAAAACAAGGTATCAGTGGAGCTTTTGTCGTCAAATTTTTAGGTGATAAACGGGTAAAATAATCAACTGACGGCGCCTGATTAAGCTAATAAATTATGGGTAATTGTCAATTATTGTAATTTTGCGCAATTAAGACATTCTATTACCAGAATCTATCATTTTGCGAAACGAATTAAAAGTTGGCCTGCTGGGCATCGTAACCCTTGCTCTGTTGATCTTTGGATATAAATATCTAAAAGGAAGTAACCTGCTCACACGCAGCAATATATACTATATTAAATATTATGATGTGGGCCAAATGGATCCATCATCTCCCGTCCTGACCAGAGGCTTAAAAGTGGGTACCGTTACTAAAATCAATCTGGATCCGGAAGACCCAAATCAGGTTCTTGTTACCATTGAAGTGAATAATGAGATAAAACTCCCTCCCGATACAAAAGCCGTTATGGTTCAACAGGGTCTGATGGGCGGCAAAGCCATCATTTTACAATATTTTGAATACTGCAAAGACAATTGTCTTCCTGATAAATCTTTTATAAAAGGAGAAATCGCCGGAATGCTTTCCAGTATGTTTAGCAAAGAAGAAGTAAAGGAATATACTCAGGCCGTGGGTGGCGAATTAAATGCTATTTTGGATACAAGTAAAAGTAACCCTAATAGTCAAATGGCCGGAACAATTAAAAATATTCATTTGATTTTAGCTAATCTCGCTCAATCAACTATTCAATTGAATCAATTGCTGCATAATTCTACCTTGCATATCAATAATTCATTAAAAAATGTCGATATACTGACAACAAGCCTTGCAAAGAATGCAAACGCCATCAATCAGTCACTACAAAATCTGGAAGCTATTTCGACTGGTTTAAAACAGGCTGATCCTGGAAAATTAGTTAAAAGCGCTGATCTAACATTAGCAGAAAGCAAAAAAACAATTCAGGAATTAAATCAAACCATTGAAGAAAGCAAAAAATCAGTCCAAAAACTCAATTCGATTCTTACAGATGTAAATTCCGGAAAGGGAAGTATTGGACAATTGATCAATGATAAAGAACTGTATCAAAATCTAAGTCGGAGTTCAAAAAATCTGGATCTTCTATTAGAAGATATGCGCCTGAATCCAAAGCGCTATGTTCATTTTTCCTTATTCGGTCGCACTCAAAAATATGAGCCTGCCGAAATTCCGGTTGAGAAGTGATGCCTTCCTATCTTTTAACCATATTATTTGTCCAACACAAGTAATTTATAGGTTTGTTTAATCTTAGAAGTTTTTAATTCCAAAAAATAAACACCAGATTTCAAATCAGCCCGGTGTAATGTGGTTTGATATTCAGCTGGTTTTAAGTGATCATTCAAAATGGTTTTTATAAAAATTCCCTGATCATCATAAAGATCTAAACGGGTCTGGCCTGATTCCTTTAAAGAAAACACAATTTTCGTAGATTCGCTAAATGGATTTGGCGTTGTATGTAATTGAATTTCGCTTGAAAATAATTTTTGATCAGTCGATGTCGGCATAAAATTTCCCTGGAGTGTTACCATGCCATAAGCCGGAAGTTGTATTGTAGCCATGCGATTTGTCACACTCACATTAGACGATTGCCAATACGAATTTTCTCTTGAGGTAAATGCTGCTAAGGATGGCAATCCATCTGGAATATGGATGTTTGTATTCATAACATTGGCAGTTGCGTTAATTAAAACGATGGTGAGACTGCGGTTTTTTGAGTGTATATATGCACTTGCTGTTAATCCTGCAGCACTTGAAACATTGGCTCCTACCCGGATGGCGTCGGGACGAATTAATTTAAAAAAATGTTTGGCAGCAACGTATTTTGGAGAATTAATACCCAAAGCCTGATTTGTTAAACCGTATCGGCTTACATTGCCCTGGTTATCGTTTTCCGAAAAGGTCCAGTAAATCCAGGCGCTTTCCAAGCCACTTGTCAGAGCTTGTTGAATACGTAAACCGACACCCAGTCCGCCTTCTCCTGGAAATCCCGATTTTGGAAATAGCCAATCTGCAAATTCTCCTGAGGTTTCTGTCATCCAGGATTTTTTTCCATAGCTTGTAAATCCTTTAACATTGGCCGGAATACCAGGTGCCGGACTAGCGTTCCATCCATTTACCCACCAGTCCCATTCTCTGGGATTGGCTCCGGAAGAAGTTACTCCATCGTCAGCATATCCATGAATACAAAAAAAATCGATCGCTTTTAAAGCCGCAGTATCCAAGGCAATATTTCTTAAGTATTGTAAATTTTTATGAATCGGTCCTCCGTATTCCCACATTCCATAAGAATCTCCACCCAATAAATCTTCAGGTCCCATGATTTTTATATCCTTTAATTCAGGGTGCTTGTCAAATTCAGCCCGAACCGCTTTTACGGCAGTTATATATTGTGAGGATAAAGGATAAGTAGCTGAATTGTAAAACACCTCAAAGTTTAATTCATTCTGAATGCTGATTGCATAAAAGGAAACCTGATGGTACCGTTGATATCCCAAAATATAAGCTGCTGTGCTTCTGGCAAATTGTGTCAACGAACTTGTTGGACCTGTGCCACCTTGTGACATATCATTAAAGACCTGCAAAGGTGTGTTGCTTACATCCAATCGTCCTCCGGCAAAATTCCCCCCCCCAGATAAATGGCCAGGGTGTATTGATAACAGGTCCGGGCCAGGAATTTTCCGGATAGCGGTTTCCGGAAGATATTTTAACCCAGGGTAGGGGTGACCAAATTGATCCTACCAATTTAAAATCTCCTAATTGTGCTTTCTTTTGTTTTCCGGCCTGGATGGCTGCTTCCGAACTATAGACAAAATACTGAAGGTTTTGATCAATGTTAGGTCCCATAACAGCAATTGGGGCATTGCGGCCACCAAATAAACGGGAATAATCATTGGGTCCGGTATAAGTTCGTACCCGGTTTCCTTCAGGACCATTGGGATTTGCAGGGTCTTCAAGATTAAATACACTTTTTGTAGATGAACCCATAAACCAGGGTGAATAATAACGTAGGTCTGAATATGGCGACCGTAAAACAGGAGTAAGATCTACTCTGTAAATGCTGGCAGCGATATCGTCATAGTATAAATTTTGCCACCAACTTTGACTTACATCGGCATTGCCCTGATGCGCGCCAAATCCATCGATCACCTGAAATTTTTGGGCAGTATCTATCACTACCTGCTGTCCGATACATACAGAATGGATCTGGATCCAAAGAATTAAAACTAAAATTCTCCAGTTAATATTCAATCTTATACTCATAATGGTTTCATAAATTATAATAAACTAATCTTAAGAACATTTAAATCAAGTAAGAATTATTTTTCTCGCAAAGCCGCCAAGTCGCAAGGTATTTTTTTTTCTCGCAAAGCCGCCAAGACGCAAGGTATTTTTTTTCTCGCAAAGCCGCCAAGACGCAAGGTATTTTTTTTTCTCGCAAAGCCGCCAAGACGCAAGGTATTTTTTTCTCGCAAAGCCGCCAAGACGCAAGGTATTTTTTTTTCTCGCAAAGCCG
>CAZALD010000048.1:0-8719 GCA_964486185.1 uncultured Saprospiraceae bacterium | reverse complement strand
CTCATCAGATGAAATCACCTTTCATTTTAGATTCCTAATGACAATTCTGGGATTAAATATCCTTAAATGAATATTAATAAAGAATAAATCTCTTGGCAAGTAACATCCTGATTGCCACTAAAAACAAACCATATCAAACTAGAACTCCAGGTTCCCTCAGATTAAGATAGCACATTTAATTATGAAGGACTATCTTACCCGACTGATTTTTTAATTCATTTCTAAAGTGGTAAAATATCAATCCCTTTGTTTCAAGTTCCAATTGAAAGGTATTGTGACCCTGATTTACTTTGACTTTTTGATTTCTTATTATTTTACCATCCAAGGTAAAAATGTCCAGCTGTAAATATTGGGACAAACCTGATTCAATGTCAAACTGTACTAAGGATACTCCCGTAAATGAATGATCTATAGTTTTATAAGACACTATAAAATCGGCAGATTGTTGAACCAGAAGCATACGATCTTCCAAATCAGATTCTTTTCCGGCACTACTAATGATATCTCCAATGCGAATCGCCATAAAATTCTGATCCTGCATGTCATGATCCAGATAATTAATTTCTATACCAGAAGGCATTATATCTCTGAAAGGATCTGTTGGATTTGTAAATAAAAAGTTTTCTGGAATAAATATCCAGGTTTTGGTCAACAGATTTATTTTTTTAAACTGAATTATATGTTTTAATAAATGAAAATCCAACTGATCGACAACATGATCCTGGTTAATATCTGCCGCGAACCAGATATAAGGTGAACGTGGTTTCACTTTGCCATCTATCATCTTCTTTAAAAAACTCAAATCATCAAAATCGATTTCCTTCAAATCGGCATAAGTACAACTTGTTTGTAAGAGGTAGGATTGCTTAGACCTTACATTCTGGAACTGAAATTCAAATTGATTGGTTTTATCAGTCACATAATCCCGTTGCCCGTTTACAGATTGAAGACTAAGTCTTAATTTGGGTGGAACAACTGCACTTAAAAACTTCACTTTACCATCTATGGAATTAGTACCACCTCTTAAACCACCATCACAATTCGGTATATTGGGATAGTTATTCTGAATAGTGATAATTGTTTTACAAACATCCTGATTTCCCAATGAATCTGTGATCCAGATTTCCACTTCATTTTCACCTACATCTTTACATGTGTAAATCCGGTTTTGATCATTTTTATCCTTTGAAAATGAAAATTGCAATTTCTGAGCCGGACATTTATGCCAACTGCCTTTATCAAGATCACTGGCCCAAACTTCAATCATACCATCATCTATGACACCATCATTATTATTATCAACTGGCATTAAGGTTAATGTGACCCCTGTAAGACAATAAGGTGTAGGTTGTAATTTATTACGTACATCGATTGTGACTTCGCATTTAACTTCAGTGCCGCAGGCATATTCGGCTATATAATAAAATTTTGTTATGCCGTTAGGATAATAACCACTGGCATTTGCCCCATCGTGAACAGCAAACTTTGACGTATTATGTATTTTGTGATAAATTTTACAATTTGAGGAAAACACAGCTGAGTCCAACTTAACGTAAAGGGTATCACAATTTTTTGAATTCAAAACTACTGTATCTGATTGACATTGCAATCGTATTCCATCGCTTGTACTGAGCAACTTTATGACCTGGGTATAGGTAAATAGTCCTCTGCCGGGAAATAAAACAGGATCATACTGACACCAATCCAACACCTTCCATAACCGGATTATTTTTTCGCATCCATCATCCACTTTGAATCGTGTATCCGTATAGCTCAGCATAGGTTTAGAACATTTAGGTCTTTCCCAAACAGGCATATCATAAGGTGGCTGCAGATTTTTTAGATCAGTATTTGGATCACATGATCTGATGGTTAGAGATTGTGGCCATGTAATATCCGCATAGGTAAATCCATCTGTATTTGAAATTGTAATGACCTGCATACAAGTAAGCCACTGCCAGTTTTCCAGATTTTCAACGCCCCAGACACGTTTAATAGTCCCTTTTCCACAATCATCAAGTTCAATAATGGTCTTACAATCATGCACATATGTGATCACCCCGTTATAATCCGTATAGGCTTTACCAAACATATTCAGATCGTGCAAATAATCTGTACGGCAACTAACGGTTATATCCGGAGGACAAATCAATGAAAAATCGGCAAATAAAATTTGGGAGGAATTCAAAAATAGAAATAGAATTCCGATGGGCTTCATAAGTTTTGGTATCATCGTTCACATATTTTGTCACTGATTTTTCTGAATCAGTGCGTGTACGGCAAAAATAAGAAATGCAAGGAATAATTAACAATGTACAATTAACAATTAACAATTAACAAAATGCTTGCCTGCCGAAGGTAGGTACAATTAACAATTAATAAACCTTGCAGCAGGTAAGCCTGCCTACCGCAGTTAGGCCTGCCTACCGCAGGTAGGTACAATTGACAATTAACAAATGACAATGATAAAAATGAAAAAGCCGGATCCCGCCTTGTTGGATCCGGCTCAGCAAACGTAGTTTAAACTTAAATTTCTTACTTTGAGCGAATTAACTTACCAGACTGGTTTTGATTGCCATCCGTTAACAAGTAATAAAACATACCTGAAACCGGAACCCCAATTAGCGGCAATTCCCAAATTTGGTTTCCCTTGTCGAAAGAGCGAGAATTTCTCTGTAATAAATTTCCTTGAAGATCATAAATAGAAAGCGTTAATATATTTGATTGAATAAAATTGATTGCAAAATTTATGGATTGGCCCTGAACCGGATTTGGATATACATTTTGGAGAAGAAAACTTTCGGAGTTTTGATTTAGCAATCCGGCAATCCGGGTATCCAATTCCACTGTCCGGAATCCATTTATGATACCATCCAATTCTCCTAGCCTGACGGCAGTGTAATCCATAATTATTTTTGATTGTGCTACATTCTTAAATTCTACTACAGGTTCGAAATTATCTAAAAATGGATTTAGCTTATTTGTAAAATTAAATCCTTTGGGAATGAACCTCCAATGTTTACAAACATCTGAATAAGGCCTTGTCTTTAAGATAACCGCGTATAATATTTCAAAATCACTTTGGTCAATGACACCATCACAATTAATGTCGGCTGCAATCAATTTATAAGGATCCACCAATATGGAAGATCCCGTAATATGCTTTAATAAAACAATGACGTCATTAATCGTAATGCCTTGAAAATCGAGTTCAGATTTATCAAGCTTAAGCTGATAATCATCATTTTTTATTAACTCATCAAAACTAAATCGACCAAGCGGGTCAGTTTTACAATGCTTGGTCCATTGACTGTGAATTGTATGATTCTTAGTTTGAAAAATCGTATCAAAATATCGAACATAAAACTTCATACCACTTTTAGAAAGAATGGTATCAAATCGAATATTGATAAGAGTATCTGTCGTACTGATCGTCTGAATATTTGAAGCTCCATATAATGATAAATGGACACCCTGAATCATTTTTTGTTGAATATCTGAAACTGAACCTCCCAATACAATTCCTGATTTTATACTATCTCTTCGTTTGCAATCTGGAATTTTTGCATTATTATTTTGCACTTCCAGATAAGTCTTACAATAAGATTGATTGCCAAGTGAATCCGTTACCCACATTTGTATATCATTTTTCCCCAAATCTGCGCAGGTAAATACACGGGACATATCTGATGTATCAGAAGAAAAAGAAAATTTAAGATTTTTATATCCACAGGGATGATAGGAACCTACATTAAAATCCTTTGCCCAAACGGCAATCATTCCATCATCCGGTGTGCCATCTTTATTGGTATCCACCGGCATTAAGGCTACAATCAAACCATTGAGACAATAAGGTACTGGTCCTATTTTATTTCTTACTGTAAGCTTTACTTTACATTTTAATTCTTTACCACAACCGTATTCCGTTATAAAATAAAATTCGGTAGTGCCCAGTGGATAATCTCCGCTGGCATCCGGGCCTTTTGACTTGGAATAAGGAGAGGTATTCCGGATAGACATCGGAAATCCACATTTATTTGAAGCTTTTGCGGAATCCAGTTTTACAAAAGTTCCTTTACAATCTTTTAATGCATTCACCACTGTATCTTTCGGACACAGTAAAGCAGCTGTAGTATCTGTTAAAATCAATTTAATAACTTGCGTGTAGGTCCACCGACCCGGGGTCGGATTGACATTTGGCTGAAACTGACACCAGTCAATCACCGTCCAGTCACGTACTATTTTCATACATCCATCTGAAACTGTAAATTTCTGATCTTTGTAGGAATGCATCGGCTGACTGCATTTTAATTTAGTAAATGTTGGATAATTATAAGGTGCCGGTAAATTCCGCGGATCTGTGGAAGGATTACAACCTTCGAGGGTATATGCAGGAGGCCAGTTGATATCTGACAATGTGAAATATATCGAAGACACAATTGTAATAACTTGCTCACACTTTTGAATTTTCATATAGGGATCCATGACTTCCCAATACCTTGTAATTGTACCGATCCCGCAGGAATTGGTATTGTAAATAATTTTAACCGGTGGAGGTGCAGGTGACTTGGTATTGTTTTTCCAGATATAGGCTATACCATATTTATCCAGATTTGAAACATCATCCGAACATTGAATAGTTACTGGAGCTGGGCATTCAAGAAAAAAACTAAAATCTGCAGCACACAGATCCGTCTTGTAAAAGGGTATTAAGAAAAAAAGCCAAATATACTTCGGCCCGATACAGGTAGTTTTCATATTTTGAATATTTAAAAATTACAACTAGCTGAATTCGGGACGAACTGTGCGTAATATCTTATGCAAATATATAAATATTTGTAATATGATAAGAAATCTTTTACGATTTATCAGAATATTTTTAACAAAAAATTCTAAATAGGGGCTTATTGAGCTCAATTATCTCAAAACTGAGACTTTGAAACAGATCAGCATTGGCTAAAACCCTGAAAATAGACGAATGCCACTATGCAACTGATCAAAAAGAGTATTTTAGGGCCCAGTCTGAAAAATTAATCCTTGAGATTTATTAAAATGTCTCATAAAACGATAAGAATGCATGTCTGTAAATGACTTTTGGCATAAAGCAAGGAACTTTTTAAGGGTATTCTTTATTTATCAGTACATTTAAACCTATTTTAAAATTCACTAAAAAATCAATTAGACTATGATCATGTTTATTGCCATCATTGCCATTATTTTACTTGCCATGTTTATTTACAATGGATTGGTAAATTCAAAAAATGCCGTAATGGATGCCTGGAGCAATATTGATGTTGCACTAAAAAGACGTTATGACCTCATACCCAATTTAGTAAACACGGTAAAAGGATATGCTGCTCATGAAAGTGTTACACTTGAAAAAGTCATAGCAGCCAGAAATGCAGCTATGAGTGTACCTAAAGGAGACATCAATGGTCAAATTGCAGCCGACAATGCACTGACTGCCGGATTAAGACAAATTTTTGCTTTGGCGGAAAGTTATCCGGATTTGAAAGCCAACACAAATTTTCTTCAGCTACAGGAAAACTTAAACGAGATCGAGCAGAATCTGGAAAATACCAGACGCTATTATAATGCTACAGTACGCGAAAACAACAATAAAGTGGAAGGCCTTCCTGGTGTATTAATTGCAGGTCCACTTGGATTTAAAGCTTTTGACTTTTTCGAAACGGATGAAGCCAGTCGTCAAAATGTTAGTGTTCAATTCTAAGCACTGCTGAAGTCAATGAATAAATGGATCTTTCTACTTTTAGTTCTGTTTTCAGGAACTGTAAGCTCATTTACACAGGATAACTATTACATCGATGATTATTTTGTTGATCTTCGGATCCAAAAAGATGGCAGCATTAAAATCACTGAGTTATTAAAGGTGTATTATAATGAACCACGTCATGGTATTTACCGGGACATCCCATTAGAATACAATGTGGCAGCAGAAACATCGGGTACTTTTCTGGATAAATTATTTTTTCATAAATTATTTATTGATGACATCAATGTCAGAAATCATAAATTTAAGAAACAAGGATTTGGAACTGGTATACGTTTAAAAATTGGCGACAAGGACAAATTTGTAGAAGGCGAACAATTATACCAAATATCATATACCATTGAAAACGGGCTGTTACACAACAATAATAAAATAGAATTATACTGGAATCTGATTGGCGATTTTATTCAGGAAGAAGTGAGGCACGCCGGATTTAAAATAAGCCTGCCAGAAGATATACCAATACAATCTCAGGATATAAATGTCTGGACAGGAAGTTACGGTGCACGCGAACAAAATGTCATATATGAATATAAAGATGGATTTCTCACAGGAGAAACGACAGAATCTCTTGGCAGAAACAAAGCCATGACTGTAGCCATTCGTATGCCTGCAGGAACCGTAGAGAGTTTTCCGTCTTACCGGCTTTGGTTTTATCATTTTAAATTTTTACTTCTTCCCCTGTTCATGTTTTTTGGTTTTTGGTCAATTTGGTGGAAACATGGAAGAGATACAAAGCTTGCCGATATGGTTGCTTATATGCCGCCAAAAGATATGGATCCGGCATTAGCAGGATTTGCGATTGACATCGCTGCAAACAAACGCGATGCGCTGGCACTGATACCTTATTTTGGTACAAATGGTTATTTGAAAGTGGAGCATAAAAAAAATAAAGGTATCTTTTCAGAAGATGAAATTACTTTTTATAAATTAAAATCACTGCCTTCAGATGCTCCGGTACATCAAAAAACATTTTTTAATGCACTTTTTAAAAACAGGGATAAAGTAGAGTTAAGCTCTTTAAAGGATTCATTTCATACATCGCTTACAAATACACTTGATTCCATTGGAGATACAGTACTTGCTTCAGATTATTTTATTCCAAAAACAGTATCGCTGTATAGAAATACGATATGGATCGTCATTTTACTTGGCATTATTAATGCTGCATTTTGTTTTTTCTCAGGTCGTTTCGTTTTTCTAATTCTTTCTCTGGCCATAGCAGCGATTCTGGCCTGGTTTGCTTATCTCCTTTTAAAGCGCTCACAAACCGGAGATGAAAAATTAAAAGAAATAAACGGTTTTCGAAAATTCATACGCCTGGCAGAAAAAGACAAACTCAATTTTCTGGTTAAAGAAGATCCCTCGTATTTTAACAAAACACTCCCCTACGCCATTGCATTTGGTTGTGCTGACGAATGGAGTGAAAAATTCAAAGGCCTCACTTTACCTGCACCGCAATGGTATTCTTCCAATCTACCCTATTATAATTCTATGTCTGGCTTTAATGCTGCAGATTTCAATAAAGCCATGTCTACCTCACTGGACGAAATGCGCACTGTAATGTCAAGTGTTCCAGCTTCAAGTGGTTCTTCCGGTAGTAGCGGAGGTGGAGGTGGATTTTCTGGAGGAGGATTTGGCGGCGGTGGGGTGAGTAGCTGGTGATTCAATGTACAATTAACAATGGACAATGTACAATTAGGAATGCCTGTCTGCCAAAGGCTGATATAATTAAGAATGCTTGCCCACGAAGGCTGTTACATTTTGCAATATCTTTACCTGCTGCAAGCAGTTAAAATGAAAAATTCTGTCAACCAACTTCATGAGAACATCAATTGTTAATTGTACATTATTAATTGTTAATATTCTTTCCTCTTCACAAACAAATGTATCCAGATCGAACGGGATACTTTAAATAAATACCCAAATGTCAGGATCATGATAATGATCAACATAAATATGACCAACTCCCATTGAACTTTAAACATGATTATCATAATACCTGCAAACAGCAAACTACATATTGCGGATAGGATATAGGATATAAACATGGCGCCATAATAAAAACCGGGTTCACGAATAAAAGATTCATTACAATGCGGACACCGACTATTCATTTTAAAGCTAAAATCAAAAAACAGACTGGGATTTGGAAACAACTTCCCGGTGCGGCAAGCCGGACAATACAAGCCAAATATGGAAGCGAATTTTGATTTCATGTTTTAAATTGTATTTTTTGGCTACTGCCATCTAATGGCAAAATTATACATTCTAAGGATATGATGAATCCTTTAAAGATTATCACTATCTTTATCAAGCTAAATTGAACGCTTTTAACTTTGAAAATTATGAGCCAATCAGCTGAATCGTAGTGATTTAAATTGTGATGTTTGAAAGTAGTGGCACAACAAAGTAATTTTAAATAATTCAAAACATGAAAACGGATTTTGCCTTTCTGATACTTGCTGTTACCGTTTTTATTTTAAAATTATTGGACTTACCTGGATCCAATATGATTTTTGTGATCAGCTTTATCCATATTGCCATTTTTTATGCTTTTTTATCATTTTATTTGTTCAGGGATAAACAATTCCGGATTCAGAATCTTCCATTTTCGATGCTTGCCGGTTTAATTTTTTGTTTTTCTACCTGGGGTATTTTAAATCAGCTCATGCACTGGGATCAGGCATTCCTGTATTTGATCACAGGATGTATATTGACGATTTTTGTATTAAGTATGGCACTGTTTCTTAAAAACAAATCAGGCAATGAACTTCAAATATATTATCAGAATATGATCATTCGGAGTACGGTTTTTCTATTTCTTCAGTTGACTTGTTTGACTTTATAAATAGTCTATCTGATAATTATTAACTCATGTTTCGCATGTTAAAATTTCATTTTAGAAGCGATAAAGGATAAAAAAAT
>CAZALD010000047.1:0-9173 GCA_964486185.1 uncultured Saprospiraceae bacterium | reverse complement strand
TTTAGAAAATTGATTTGCTGATTTTTACCATTGTATAATTGCCAGTAAAAACCTGAAGATAAAGTGAAGGTATTAAATGAATTAATACTGTTAGCGGCAATATAATAATTTGATGAATTAGGTGAGATGTAGTTTGGTGCATTAACTACAAAATCATTAAAAGTATGAGGTCCAGTTTGAAAATATATATTCAGCCCGGCACCAAAGTGATTTATAGTTACATTTTGCCAGGTACTCGAGCCATTAAAATAAATTCGACGGTATGAACCCGTATGACCGTTTGGATTTTGATAAAGTAAATCATTAAATGTATTATTTCCATTAAACGTAACATCGTACCAGCCACTGTTAAAGTTATTTTGAACTACGATATTATGATATGATTTATTTCCGCCTGAAAATGTGATACTCTCTGCCAGATTACTTTTCAATAATATTGTAGCAGTAGCCATGTTGATTGTAGTGTTTGAGTGGATATTCCAGCTATTTCTTACTGCAACAGTATCAGTTCCTGTAAAATTGAGAGATTTAGTGTTACTGCTTGATGCATCTAAGTTAATTCCAAAATCTACTGTCTTACCATTGGAGATCAGGTTTCCTCTGGTAAATGTTGATACACTGATATTTTTGAAATGATCATTTAATGTCCAGGTACCTGTGCCGTTAAACTGCACATTAGCAAATGACTTTCCATTTGATGTAATGGTATTTCCAGATGTTGATGCTGTGAATTCAACTGTATTTGTATTATTGAAAACCGTTAAAGCACCAACTTCAAATGATCCGCCAACATAAAGCCTGTTAGATTGGGTGTAGGTAGTTACCGAATCCAAAATGGAAAAATTATTACAAGTTAATGTTCTGCTTCCAATATTAAAATTAAGTTTAGAGCCTTTTAATAAAAAATTTCCAGTTATTGTAGCGGTGTTAGACCAGTTAAGCGTGGTTATTTTTACGAGTTCAAAAGTAACATTGCCTCCAAAACTTGCAGTTGAATTGTTACCCATTGTAAATGTTGTTGGATTGCAATTGTACACAAGCGTATTTCCGGTAACAGCAATAGAAGAACTCGAACTAATATTAAAAGATGGATTGCAATTGCTAATTGTCAGATCACCTGCAACGCTGAAAGTACCAGCCGTTTTACTAAAAATTACATCTGCACTGTCTATAGTCATAGATCCCCCAACACTAAAATTACCCGTGCCAGTAGTAAATGTTGGATTACACTTGGTTATATTTAAAGCGCCATCTACACTAAACGTACCAGCTGTTTTATTAAAAATCATATTGGCACTATCAATGGTCATGGATCCACTGACGCTGAAATTACCAGTTTGAGTTAAGGTAAAGATGCCATATTTGGTAAGATAGTTTCCTGAGATTGTTAAATTGAATCCACCACAATTTAAGGTAGGACTAAATCCAACGTTGATCCAACTAAAATCCTTGGAAAATGCATGAACATCAAGGGTTACTGTTTGCGAACTGGCTGAAAATGAATTCTCATCAAAAATAACATCATCCAATGGACTGGGTACCTGATTATGAAATGTACTTCCTCCGGAAGTAGTTGCCCAATGAGTTCCAAATTGACTCCAGGAACCTGATCCACCTACCCAATAATAAGTCGCAGCATTCAGATTGATAAGTATAAATGTGCATAATATCCAGATGAATAATAATTTCAAAAATTTTAATTGTATCACGATTTTAAATTTATTTATTATGACTTCAATAAGTATTAGCTTAAGAAGAAGCTTGTTAATGAATATTTGAAAAAATGAATATTATTTGATGTATGGCCCGGGTATTGTAAAATTTACTATGAAGCCATTTTCTCTGCAAACTGTTAGTTTAGTTCGTCACAAGTTGAATTGGCAAAAAGTATCTTTTTTTTTTGCCAAAATGTAAATAGATAATTACTAATGAAGTAATTCTTTTATTTTATTGCCAGGCGTTTTCGTCTGAAGGGCTTCGATTGATTCATTCAGATAACAAATGTTTTGGCGCTACATCTTTACAGATTAAGAATAACAATCACAAGCTAAAACTTTAAATTTTTAAAAATGGTTTTATTATAATAGTTATACTAAATCCGGTAAGTAATATCAGCTTCCTGATTACCTCATAAAAGCAAATAAACAATTAATTAAATTATTGAATTGTACATGGGGATAAAAATGCAATTTCAGGGATAAAATGCACTGCTTTGTTTTTTAGATGTTTTTAATAATGGTTCAGTAAAATCAACATAAGTTGCTCTATAACAAAGGAATATCGTTTGTGTGCTTATCCTTGGGTTTGAATAATACAAAGCAAATCTAAAGAGAAGTACAAAATAATCTTTTTACTAGTAATTTTCCTCATGTTTTTAACGCAAGCAAACATACAGATCGATTATAAAATGCTTAAAAACTACTATATTTTAGTAATTGAAAATAGCCTGGGATAGAAACTTAGATCGGTAGATAATTAGTCATTAGGAGTTTTAAAAATTCCGATTAGATTATTGAGAAAATTTTTAGAAATCGGAATGGTTTTATTTTTTATTATTAAATGTTTTGTATTAAACATTTCAATTTTTTCAATATTAACGATAAAAGCACGATGTGTTTGCAGAAATATTTCACCTGGCAGGAAATCCAATACTTTTAATAGCGTGGACCGGTATTTAAACACTTTAAAATTTGAGTGAACTAAAAGATAATTGCCTTCAGATTCAAAAAAATCTATTTGATCTAAAGGAATTCTTAAATAATACTCTTCATCTTTAACAATAATATGAACATCTTTTTGCTTATCTTCTTCAGCTTTATTTAGTATCATCATAATAGATGCCAATAAGTCCGCAGACTTTAGTGGTTTAGTTAAATAAGATATAGGGTTGGTTGAAATAGCTTTGTTAATAATATCCTGTGTTTCGTATGCAGTCAAATAAATAAATGGAATGGCGAATTTATCTTTTAAAATTTGGCCGATTGTGATTCCATCTAAATTATGTTCTCCTAAATTAATATCTAAAATCAATAAATCAACAAACTCCCTTTCTAAAATAGCAATTGCCTCATTATAATTTCCGGCTTCGAGTATTCTGAATCCCTGATCGGCTAATATTTTCCTGGTTAATCGCCTATTTAAATAATCGTCTTCGATAAGTAATATCGTTATGGCCTTCATTTTTCAAGAGTAATTAAAAGTAAATTTTTATACTGAATCCATTCTTATTGCTTGCCTCGTAACGGCCATTAAGCTGACCAATCAATCCTTTAATAATTTCAAGTCCTAAGCCACCTTTGCTTTCTAAATTAAAGTCAAAACCTTTTCCATTATCAGAATAAACCATAATATTTTCATTAGTATTCATGTCATTCCATGCATTTAAAAGGATTGTTCCATTATGCTGTTCAGTAAAGGCATATTTGATGCTATTGCTAATTAATTCCACGACAATTAAGCCCAGAGGAAGTGCTCTTTGAAGTTCTAAGAAATTAATATCACATTTAATTTTCAATCCGATAAAATTTTCTGAAGTGTTATAAGAATCAAGTACAAGGCTGGAAATTTCAGAAAGGTATTCTTTTAAATTTACCTCACTATTGATATCTTCTGAATAAATCAATTTCTTATGGATGTAGGCCATACTCTGAATGCGGTTTTTGCACTCTCTTATTATTTCTTCTATATTATTGTGATTGATGGATTCCTTTTGTAATTCTAAAATACTCATTACTTGTTGAAGATTATTTTTAACTCTGTGTTGGAGTTCTTTTAGTAATACTTGCTTTTGATCCAGGCTTTGTTTTAGTTCATTAACTTGAACCTGAATTAGTTTGTTTTGAGAACGGATTCGAAGGTTTTGATAAAATAGCAGTAAAACAGCAAAAGCAAGTGCAATAGAAAATGCGGTAATAAAAATTAGCAGTTTATTTTTAGTTTTAATTATGTATTCTTTTTTATCTAAGTCATATTTTGAAGTTAGCTTTTTGATTTCTTTAGCTTCATTTTTAGCATTATAAAGCATCTTCTCATTATGATATTTTTTAAAATAGAAAAGTGCAGAATCCGCTTGATTTAATTTTTCATATACCTCTGATCTGCTTAATAAGATGGTAAAGTATCGCGGTGTGATTTGATAGTATAAATAAGCCGAGTCACTATATAATAAAGCTTTTTTTAAATTACCAGTTTTAGTAAAATTCCTCGATATATTGGAAAACATAACTGAGACGCCATGTGCATCTTTTACTTTCATAAAAAAGTGAGCTGCTTTCTTATAATATTCATTAGCTTTAAGAAGATTAATTTTATTATGTAATACACCCAATAATAAATTAGATTCCCCAAGATCTTCTAAAATATTATTTTGTATTGCTAGTTTTTCTGCCTGAAAGGCGAACCATAAAGCTGAATCCAATTTGTTTGTAAATCGATAATACGATGAGCGTCTAATGCAATATTTGTACATTAGCTCATCAGATTTTATCTTTTCATATTCTTTGTATGCAGCATTTAAGTATCTGTTACAAAGTAAAAAATGATCTGTACGCTCATACACCAAAGCCATCGCCAGGTTAGTAAGGAAGGCAATTTTGTTATATCCGTGGGATGTAGCTTTGTCAATAATACTTAAGAATAGTTCAAGAGCTAAAAAATGATCATATGTGCGATCGTAAGCAATGGCTTTTCTAAATTGTAATTCTAGTTTAGTTTCCAGAGAATTATTGGTCGGGTCAAGATTGTTAAGTAGGGTATAGAGACTATCAGCCTTTTGTTTGACTAATTCAAATTCATTATATTTTATTAAGCTATCTAGAGTCTCAAGTTCTTTTATTGCAGAAAAAGGTTGGGACTTCGGCAAACATACCCTGGTTAGCAGTAGAAAAAGTACAATATATTTTCTTAATGTCATTAAAACTAAGGCTTTGTTTATGTAGTTTGGCTCAATTGTTCATTCGATTATCCACTGCTCGTTATTTCAATACTGGCTTCACTTAAAATTGGAAAAAGTAAGCCTCGCACTAAAAAAAGGTCTGAATATAGTAAAATTTGCTCATGTTTAGATACGGGCACAACATATAGGGCAAAAGGATAGTAAATGTAGTTAAATTAAAGCTTTGTAATTCCAGATGGGATATAATAACTATATTTGGGATAAACTGGCACGAGGTCAAGAAATGATAGTTTTAAGAGTTATTCTGAAAGACATAATATACAATTGGCTTACTAAATCGTTTATTATTTTTATTAGATGTATTCAGCATATACTGTATTTAAATTGATTTTCTCTCATTCATTTAAATCAATCAATATGAAGCCAAGTTTAATTGCTTTTATATTTTTTGCATTCTGCAGTTTGGTATTAAAATCACAAATGAATTGGCAATCAACACAGGGGCCTGAGGGTGGAACTTTGTCATCATTTAATTTTAATGATAGCTTTGCATTTTTTACTGACCGCTATAACTTATATCGCACTTCGGATGGGGTTAACTGGGAACAACTACCTTTTGGAAATCTTTGGCCAATTGCTGTTACTAATTCTAAAATAGCCGCTTTGAAGGGAAAAGGCTATGGCTATGATCGCTCAAAAGAATTAAAATTTTTAGTGAGTTATGACAATGGCTTAAATTGGAAAGAAGGGAATTTGCCGCCTCCAAAGATTAGTACTGGATTTACAAATTTGGCTGTTTGTTCTCATGGTATCTATATTCCTGACGGTGTTCAAAATTTAATTTATAAAACTACTAATGACGGTATAAACTGGGAATCTATCGATCCTCCTGGTTTATATTGCTATGATCTTTATTCCTTTGAAGACAGGTTATATGCATTATGGGATTCTAAATTTTGGCGATTGAATCTCAATGGTGTTGATTGGGAGTTAGTTTCACCAGATTTTGGGAAGGGAAATTATCCAAATGCAATGTATATCTCAGGTGATATACGAATGTTTGCTACATCTTCAGTTATAGTTTCTTCTTCAGATAATGGAAAGAATTGGATTAATAAATCCATTAACTATAATAATAAAGACGATTTGTTTGTCCCAATTGGGAATAAGATTTTTAAATTAGGGGGAACTTCACAGGTTTATTACACTTCAGATTCAGGACGCAATTGGAATGCAATTCCAATAAAATCATCGCATTCAATTTATCATATTGCAAAGGCTGGTCAAAAATTATTGGGGTCGGCCATTGACAAAGGAATTTTTCGATTGGATGAATCAACTAATAAATTTATTCCATCCAATGAAGGTTTATTTTCTGCATCTGTTTATGACATGGACACTAATGATGATTATTTGTGGGCTGCATGTGGTAATGGAGTTTTTGCTTATAATTTGAAAAGTAATAAATGGTTGGATATATCCAAGCTTCCATTACCCAATTATTATTATACCCAGGTTTCTGTGAATAACTCAGGATACGTTGCTTGTTTTGAATCATATTCCTATAATCTTTATGTGTCTACAAATTTTGGTGCAAGTTGGGATACCATCTCGCCCTTTAAACCATTCAATTTCGGATATATCGAAAATATAACTTGGTTAGATGATGTACTTATTATCAAAGACGAAAGATCCAATTCTTATAAAACAGTCGATTTCGGTAAGACCTGGGCAAATATTATTTGTCCAGATGAGATAGTTAAGTTTAAAGGTGCTTATTTTGGAATTCAAAAAAGTGAAAAAAAATTGACCAAAAGCATAGACCTTGGTCTAAGTTGGCAAAGTCTGAACAATCCAGGTCAAAGTCTTTATAAAATATTCTCTACCGAAAATATGCTTTTTATATTCACCTACAATAGTGAAAGACAAACAGCTTTATATAGTTCTGATGATGGTGTCAATTGGAAGTATTCCAATGATGGATTACCTGATATTGGCATCGAGTTTTTTTATCCTTATCAAATATATCCCAAAGCTTGGTTCATATCTGGAACCTATTTATTATATGAACCTACTATAGGTTTTTATATTTCCAAGGATTCTCTTAAAACCTGGCTACCCATTGAAAAAGGCATGTACAGTAAATTAGAAATTAGAGACTCTATTTGTTATGCTGGTGGAAACGGTGGTGGCGTTATAAAAAGTAGTATGCCAGCAAATTATGGGTCAGTTTCAACCGGTGTGGTATTTAAAGATGATAACAATAATGGGTCTAAAGAATTGAATGAAATCGTTATTCCAAGAGTTATAGTAAGTATGTCTGAACCTGATGCCTGGTTTCCGTATTGGTTTACTTCAACTAATAATGAAGGAAGATATTTTCTGGGAAATTCAATTGGATCTTGTGATACTGTTAAAGTTCGGTTACCTTCTCAATATCCGTTTTCAAGCAACCCAACACATCATATAACAAAGGGAAATAGTTCGGGACTTGATTTTGGTATACATTTCGAAAATGAAATTGTTGATGCCGCAATTTCAGGTGCATTTGCAGGTCATCCTAGACCTGGTTTTGAACTGAATACAATTATTAATTATCAAAATCTGGGTACTACTGTTGAAAATGGTAAAATTAGTTTAAAATTGGATCCTTCTTATCGCTTCGTTTCCTCAGAACCAGCACCTGATCTGATTTTTAGAAATGATAGTCTTGTGTGGAATTTTAATCAGTTAAGTCTTTTTGAGAATCGTTATATTCGAGTTTTGGGAAAGATCGATCAATCCTCAGATTTAGGCTCAAAAGTCCATATGAGAGGACATATTCAAACTAAATTTGCAGATGATAATTCAAAAAATGATCATTTTGAATTCAGTGATACGGTGGTGGGTTCTTTTGATCCCAATGAAAAATTAGTTGAGCCCGAATTAGGATTGACCTATGAAGAAATACTTCAAGGAAAAGAATTGATTTATACTATTCATTTTCAAAATACCGGTAATTTTCAAGCTGATAAAGTTAGAATTACTGATCATTTAGATACTGCTTTTAATTTAAAAAGTTTACGTTACATTTCATCTAGTCATCCTGTTACAGAATTTCAGTTATTACCTGGCAGGCTTCTCGAAATTATCTTTGATAATATAAACCTTGCTGACATTCATTCAAATGAGCCAGCCAGTCATGGATTCGTTAAATTTGCTATTCAATGGAATAAATCTTTCAGTACTAGTTATAAAATAAAGAATCGAGCTAATATCTATTTTGATTTTAACGATCCAATCATTACGAATGTTACACAATCTAAGGTACTAGTTAGCGCGAATGATGTTGTTAAAGATTTTAAAGATTCATCCAATAAAATTTTGATAGTCCCAAATCCTGCAAATAAAAATGTTCATTTATATTTAAAGAAGAATCCAAATGGACCACTGGAAATTAATCTACTCGATCTAAATGGAAAAATAGTCTTAACAGAGTACGTAGAAAACTTTCAAAATGGTCATTCTCTTCAATTGGCAGAATTAAATAAGGGTTTATATTTACTATCTGTAAAATCAAATGAAATTTATTTTTCGAAACTAGTAGTCGGAAATTAATTTTAAATACAGAAAATTATTTTGAATATTGAATCTCGCAACAAGAAGCAATAAGGACATGACTAAATATTTATAAAAGTCTTTAAAAAAGCCTCCACTATAAAATTAATAATGGAAGCTTTCTGTTTATAAATAGAGAATACCTTTTAAACAATTCAATCCTTGAGAAATAGCTTGCTACCACTAATGAGATTTTTACTTTTTATTTGTAGGAAATACATTCCCACCGGTAAATCAGAAATATCTATTCTCTGAATACTGTATACACCTCTTTCCGTTTGGCTAAATTTGCCAATATTTTTTATGGTAATACCCGATATAGTTTGAATACCAATTTCTAAATCAGTATCTTCATGTAATCCAATAAGCAAATTAATGTTATGACTTGCAGGGTTGGGGTAAAGTGAAAATACAACAGGATTATCTGATTTACTGGCTGAGGTAAAAATAGGTGCTGGAATGTCTTGTATAGGCTTAGGCGGAGCCGGAGAATCAGTAGAGGCATTGGTAATTCTATTTGTGAGATGCAATGAAGACACACCTGCTCCCCATTCTTCATCCGTAGTTGGTTTAATGACAGTTGAAGTATAAATAAAATCTGCCTGGACAGAATCTGCACGCACATCAAAAATAAAATATCCATGATGATCCAGATCTACGTGTTTTAAATGTGGATTATAGT
>CAZALD010000046.1:0-10650 GCA_964486185.1 uncultured Saprospiraceae bacterium | reverse complement strand
TTTATTATCAATATATTCAAAGAACTTGTATATTTGTATTTAGGACACTAATGATGCTAAGTAATTGTTAAATTAAAAATATTTGTACAGTCAAGAGATCAGCAAATATGAATCCCAGTTATTTTTACAATTCTAAATAAAAAATATGAAATGTCCAATTTGCACAGGTACTGATCTGGTGATGTCTGAACGCCAGGGAATTGAAATTGATTATTGTCCTAACTGCCGGGGAATATGGTTAGACAGAGGCGAACTTGATAAGATTTTGGAAAAAGCAATCGCAAGTGAACAAAACGATACGCACCAACGTCCTTCCCAGTCTCAACCACATTATAAAGAATTTAAGCATTACGATGACCGGGATCATTACAAACATCGCAAGAAGCATTGGCTAAATGAACTCTTTGATTAAAAGAAACTAGAACCATTCTCTTTAACTGAATTCACAAGAATTATCAGGGAATACTGGCTTTTAAATTATTCCGGTACGTATCTGATAAGCGTTTTAATTTAAATGGATTTTTGAGTCGTAGTCCGCATTGTATTTCAAAAATATCATATGGATTTGATTTCAAATTGACATTAACTTGTACATCTAACAATTTAGTAAGTGGATATTCATTTTTAAGTTGTAAAACTAAATGTGGACTTATCTCAAAATTGTCATTCAACTTTAATCCCAGTCCTCCGCGAAACGTAGAATGAATTTTATGTAATGAGAATTTTGAAAAATCCAGTAACTGATTAAATTGTATGGGATCAGTTTTTCTTGCTAATGGAATTTGTAGAATACTGGAAAATGACAAGCCACTGATCACATAAATGGCTTCTAATCCAAAATGACTTTTCCAACTGATATCAGATTGATATACCTGCCCGCGTTCGGGAATTATGGTATTATTTAATACTGGTCCTAAATTCACTCCAATAGAAATAGTAAATCCCCGTGGAAGGACCACAACAGTAAGCCTGTTGCTAAGACAATTATTTGCATCGCGTACTTGTATGTTGTATGTACCCACAGCCAATCCTCCCACTTCGATAAAATGATCAAAAGCGGTTATATAGGGCATATTATTGAGTAATACGACATATGGCAAAGCGCCCGGCATACTCGCAAAAATCAAAGCTGTGCCATCAGATGCTGTCGGTCCTGATGGAGGAATAACAGCTTCCAGTTTTATTTCAACATTTGTAAATGGTTCAATGGTTACAATAATTTCGTGCATGCAATCCAGTCCGGCACTCTCATCATAAATACTAATGGTAAAGATGCCGGGAACTATACTTGCATATGAAGAAATATTGACAAACCCTTTTTGCACTGTATAAATAGCATTTCCATTCGGATGATCCAAAATCAGTTTCATTGGACCGTTTCCTGCAGAAAATACTTCAAACCGGATCTCACCAGGTACACCACATCGGGGTTGCGTAATTCTAAGATTGCGGATATATTCTGCGGGTTGTTCAAATAATATTGTGTCAAACTGTAATGTACATTTTTTTACTTCATCGGTAATGCTGACAGTATATTTTCCTTTTGGAATCCTACTCAACATTGCTCCTTCATGTCCGGTATTCCAGATGTATCGGTATGTACCAGGAGAATCTACTTTTACCTGAAGGCTACCATCGGCAAGACCACAATGTGCCTTAGTAGCAGTAAATTTTATGCTAAACTCACAGGTCGAACTATCCACTTTAATAATTACCTGTTCACTTTTTACAAGTTTACAACTATCTTCCACATTATAAATAAAACTAAAAATACCTGATGTATCCTTATGGGGTTTAAAAGTAAAACTACCGTCTCGCATCAAACTGAGTTCTCCAGCTGAAGGATTGGTATGTGAAATAACTTTAAGACTTATTCCTGTATCATTGACAAGTACATTAGCACTTAAAGTTTTATTGATCCTGGTAAAAAAGCTATCCGGTTTTGTAGTGAAATCTGAACTGTCTTTTACTTCGATGCCTCGTTCTTCAATGCAGCTCATCTTTAAACTGGAATCCCGTATGCTGAGTTGCCATTGACCGGGTAAAATTCTAAAATAATTTTTTAGACTCAGCTTATTTAATGGACTCTGTGTAGTAAATAGTCCGTTTGGCCCACTTGCCTGAATAATAAATGGACCCATTGATAGACTTTCCAACTCCAGACGGATATCTGTATGATCACCCAGACAATTTCCTGCTGATGTTTGGATATCTCTGATATAGCTTGCAGGCTGTTCTGTAACGATCACTTGAGTCTGCACAATACATTCATTCTGGTCAGTAACACTAACAGAGTAACTACCAGCTGCAAGTTTGGTATGATTAAATCCATTAAATCCGTCAGACCATTGAATGCGGTAATTTCCCGGCGGTTCTACCAAGATACTAGCCTGACCATTATCTAATCCACAATCTGCCGGACTGGATTGAACATTTAAACTGTGCTCAGCATTTTTTAATTTAATCTCAAATGATTGAATGAGCTTACATTCAGAATTAGCTTTAGTAATGCTTAATTCAAATGTTCCTGATTTCAGTCCTGTGATCATCTGGCTGGTAGATCCGTTAGACCATTGATACAAATAGTTACCCGGTGGATCCATGGTTGCTGTAGCTGTTCCGTTTGATTTATTGCAATATTCCGGAGTGGTTTCAATGGTTACTGTAAAATCAGCTGCTAATTCATCAATGACAAGTTGATGTTGTAATTCGCAAGATGTTCCTGCGAGTGTGACGGTTACACTGTAACTTCCTGCTTTAAGTCCGGTAGCCTGAGCACCGCTATGTCCATGAGACCAGGTATAGGTATAATTGTCAGCAGGTTCTACCTGGATAACAGCACTGCCATCAGCAGATCCGCAGGTGGCGGACGTAGTCTTTGATTGAATAGTGAATGTAGCAGGATTTTCTTGAATTGTAAATTGGGTTATTTGTGTACAATTCCCTCCGGCGCTTACTGTCAATTGATAATGACCCGGTTTAAGATTCTGTATAGTCGGACTCGTTTCTCCGGTCGACCATTGAAAACTGTAATTTCCAGCCGGAGCTGGGTTTGCTTGCGCCTGACCATTGGCTTTTCCACAGTCTGCATTTGTAGTCGTCAGATTGATTTGAAAATTCAGGATATTATTTTGAATGGAGGTAGAAAATACTTTTGTACAGCTCGTACCAGATTTACTTACAGTGAGGGTATAATTGCCTTCCCTTATTTGTTGAAGTGAATTACCTGTCGAACCATTTGACCAGCTATAGTCATATTGTCCGGCCGGAGTGATGAGTGCGGTTACAGATCCGTTGGGCAGATCACAACTGGCATGTTGAATGTTAAATGTTGCATTAATTGTACAATCTTCTTTTTTGGAGTCATCCGATAAAAGTAAATATGTAGCTAATCCTGCCCCTACAGTACCACCTGTAACAGCTAACCATGGAAAGGTTTTATGTTCCGATGGAATTATAAATTGATATTTTGGTTTCATGCGCTCACCGGTAAGACGGATAGTTGACCAGGGATGCTTAATGCTATCCTGTGCTGCGATTGTCTGAACACAAAATCCGATTACAATCCAATAAATGCCTAATTTAAAAATTGAATACATGATGGATCATTTAGCATTTTTGCAGGGTAAAATAATCGAGCCGGCTTTCTTTCCGGCATCTTCCATTTTTTTCTGAAGACCTTTAGCATAATCTTTTGGAACTTTGGTGGGACCAACCGCCGGAAATTTTTTAGCATCTTCTCCAACGGATTCATACACTTCATCCAGTAAATTTTCAAAAACGCGAAGCCAGACATCTGTCATTTCGCTCTCTGTACTGAAACCTGTTACACTCAGAAAATTTTCATAAAACACACCTTCCGGACAATCACAAATTGCGATGATATAGATACCATTAAAACTTTCAAGGGTTGCAGTAGCCATTCCGTGTCCGGTGCTAAAGATACCTTCTCCGGTAGCACCGGCTCTGGTTTCTACTTTGCCATTTGTTTTTGCGGTTATTGTACCTGAGGTGGTTTTAGAAGCCAGGGCCTGTTTGCAAAATATCCCTCCTCCTTTTTCTGCTTCTTCTTTATCTTCAAGACCTTTTCGCTTGTACCTTACGCCACTTCCGGTTTTGGCAAGCGCTTTATTTTCATCCACAAATACTTCCAGTGATCCTTCGGCAATGGCATAGGTATTTGTCTGAATCGGGCTCCAGTCAATGGGACTATCTACTTTGTCGACCAGATCTCCCGTAATTTTTTCTACAGGATTAAACTCTGAACCATCGATCAGTATATCTGCAAGAAGATCCATAAACTTATCCTCTTCTTCTGCTTTCTTTTCATCTTCATCCAGTTTTCCGGATTTCATATCTTCAATAAGTTTGTCCATGGTTTGATCTGCTTCTTCATTAGTTTTCCCTTCCAGTTCCTTTGCAATTTTTTTCATCTCTTCTTTAATAAATTCTTTGGCCTGGTCTTTAGCCATATCCTTTACTTTGTCTTTAAAGTAGGTACTGAGTTTTTTTAAAGTGCCTTTACCTCTTTGGACAATTATATCAATTGCAACTTCCCCGATAAAATTAATCACACGTAAAGCCTCAATATTATCCAGAGAGGCATTCAAACCAGATGCTGCCCGTACTTTGGCAATATTTATTCCGACTAAAGTAGATTTACAATGATCACCAAGTTTATGAGTTAATGTAATGACATGTTCCCCATTTGATTTGGTTACCAGGGGTTCAGTAGTAAAAGAAGATTTTAAGGGATTTTTGATATCAATGGCCATTGCGGCTGCATTGGCGCGGCCGGCCACAATATGAGGAAAATAAAGACTCCATGCGGAAGCAGGCATTTCAGGTGTAGTAAATTCCACACCTATCGTGTCACTACCCTGAAGATTACTTTGGATTCCGGCTGCTTCTTTGATAGCTTTTTGAAATGCATCTTTTACTTTTTCATTGGCTTCCTTTGTGCCGGTTTTAGCGATAGCGTAGTCGAGCTTTTCTCCAGAGTCTTTTACATCTATCGTCAGTATGCAGGGAGATTTAATTTTTTCTGATATAAGTTCAGGAACTTCCGTCACTCCTGGTTTTCTTAGCACTTTCGCTTCGACACCTGTAGCTGTAAACGTATTCCAGAACTGACTGATTCCTTGATCGAGTTCCTGTTTTTGTTCTTTCGGTAATGCATTAACCGTAGTTTGTGTACTGGTTTCAAATTGTTTGTACACATTACCTGCAAAATCTTCTCTTTTATATTCATCACCGGCCAGACCTGCGGTAAATATCCAAAAGGTTTGTTGAATGGTGGAAGTTGATTCAAGCTTAGGATTGGCATGAAATGGCGTTTTGTTTTTGTCGTCAGATAAGATGATCGTAACCGCTTTTTCGATCGACTCTAATGCAGTTACCAGCACCGGTGCAATCACTTCCGGTTTATCTCCGGTTGTGATTATGCCATTTACCGGAATCTCAGTGCCCGGATACGTAATAATGGTTTTTGTTTTTTTGTCTGTTTTAGGTATAAAAAGTCCGGAGCCGGTTATCGCGGGAATAGACTCCGGTGTAAATTTTGGGATTGGTATCCGGTCATTTAAGGGTACAGGAATTCCACCTGAAGTTTCAGAAGGAATAACTAATTCTCCAACCGGAATCCATTTATCAATAGGAATCATAGCTTCACCGGAAGCTACCGGTGGGGTGTGAACATCTGCACAATATCCTTCGACAGGAACTGTTACAGTCGTTTCAGGAGGGATGGTCATATTTTTTGGAATCCTGCCGACATATGATTGATATTTACCGGTAGGAGGTATGTAAAAAGTTTGGGGTAAAATATATACTGGTTTCTTATTCTTGTTATCTATTATTAGATCTGCTATATGTCCGGTAGTTTGGCCGGTGCCTTTAGGTGTAATTTTTAATAAATCAACAGGCTTTGGAGGCGAAATTTCCTGAGTAAAACAATGAGAAACAATAGTCAGGAGAAAGACAAAAATGAGGGTACAGGATTTAAATAATTTCATCATCATGAGATTTTAGAGCACTACCTGAAGATTAACAATAGGATAATGCTTCAGCTAGTCTGTTTTAAAATACGTAACCGGCTTGATGATGGGAGCAAGGATCTGTTACTTCACTTTGCCTACAATAAATCTTAAATCACAACACATCCCGGCTCCTGCATGAATGAACCGGAATTGTAAATTTAATAAAAATAAGGGATTGCATAATTTTATTAGTATAAAAAAATTTAGACACCTTCTTGGAAAATAAGTAGATACAAAAGGTCTTTGCGGTAACATCTTATAGCCTTATTCTTTTCTCAATATCCTGGTCATATCAGGAAATTGGTCTTGTTCATTTCTATGGTATTGATGGAGAATAAAAATTGGTATTAAAAGAGTTTATAGACTCATTATTTGGAGTAATTACTTAAGCAGGCATCTTTTTATTGCATATTTCAAATTCCCTTCTATCTTTGCTTATCAGGTTTTCGAAACCTGTTGTTCGTTGATAGGATTTGTGGTCGGATTGACATTTTCACATAATTTGTAAAATCATTCTATGTCCGGAGTAAATATTTCGGGGAATATCCAACGATTTGGGCAAACATTCAGGAAAGATACCTGGTGGTTTAGTCCGGTATTGGTATTTACCATTCTTTCATCTTTTGTCGTCTATGCTACCTGGGCCGCTTTACAAGGTGTCCATTATACACATGGTTCTTATATATCACCGCTGTATTCTCCTGAGCTGTTTGGTGATTCACCACATGCCTGGTTTGGACCCAAGCCGGGATGGTGGCCTGCTTTTTTACCGTATTCTCCGGCTTTATTGATCTTATGGGCTCCGGGTCTCTTCCGTTTTACCTGTTATTATTACAGGGGTGCCTATTATAAAGCCTTTTTCAGGGATCCTGTTTCCTGCGCAGTCACTGAATCTCCTAAAAAATATGCCGGTGAAAATTCATTTCCCCTGATTATGCAAAACATTCACCGGTATTTTATGTATATCGCTTTGGTTTTTATCATCATTCTATCCTATGATGTATATATATCCTTGTGGCATATTCATCCTGTTAGTGGTATTAAGACGTTTGGAATTGGAGTAGGCACGCTGATTCTTTCAGTCAATGTAATTTTATTGGGCGGTTATACTTTTGGTTGTCATTCGCTGCGCCATGTTGTGGGTGGGATATTGGATAAATTTTCCGGCTCACCGACACGCCATACCATGTACCAATGTGTAAGTTGCTTAAACAGCAAACACATGCTCTATGCCTGGATGAGTTTATTCTGGGTCGCTTTTTCTGATATTTACATACGTCTTTGTTCGATGGGTATTTGGACAGACTGGAAACTATTTATATGAGTTCATTTGATACACACGATTACGATGTTTTGGTCATCGGTGCAGGAGGTGCCGGATTACGAGCTGCTATTGAAGCTTCGGCTCATGGAACGAGCGTAGGTTTGATTTGTAAATCGCTACTCGGCAAAGCACATACAGTAATGGCAGAAGGCGGTGTTGCAGCTTCACTTTCCAATGTCGATGAACGTGATAACTGGAAGGTACATTTTTCAGATACCATGCGGGGCGGTCAATACCTCAACAACTGGCGTATGGCTGAATTACATGCCAAAGAAGCTCCCGACCGCGTTAACGAACTCGAATCCTGGGGTGCTTTGTTTGATCGTACCAAAGACGGTAAAATCCTGCAACGCAATTTCGGCGGACATAAATATCCGCGCCTTGCACACGTCGGCGACCGTACAGGTCTTGAAATGATACGGACACTGCAGGATCATGGCATCCATCAACAGATCGATGTACACATGGAATTTACCATCATTTCATTGCTGAAGGATGGAGAGCGCGTCACTGGTGCCTTTGGTTATGAACGGGAAAAAGGACGTTTTAAAATATTCCGGGCTAAAGCGATCGTATTGGCAACAGGAGGTGTAGGCCGTGCTTATAAAATTACAAGTAATAGTTGGGAATATACCGGTGACGGACATAGCCTGGCGTATCATGCCGGTGCGGAATTGGTGGATATGGAGTTTGTGCAATTTCATCCGACAGGAATGGTCTGGCCACCAAGTGTTCGGGGCATCCTGGTGACAGAAGGCGTAAGAGGAGAAGGCGGCATTTTACTCAATAAAGATAACAGGCGTTTTATGTTTGACGACATTCCGGATCTCTATAAAAATCAAACCGCAGATAATCCGGAAGAAGGCTGGCGATATACCCAGGGCGATCGCGATGCCCGCAGACCACCCGAATTATTGACCCGGGATCATGTGGCTCGCTGTATTGTCCGCGAGATTAAAGCAGGAAGGGGTAGCCCACATAAAGGAGTATTCCTGGACATCGCCTGGATTAAAGAAAAAGTATCCAATTCGGAAGAGCTCATCAAAAAGAAATTGCCAAGTATGTACCACCAGTTTAAAAAGCTGGCTGATATTGATATTACCAAAGAAGCTATGGAGGTCGGTCCTACGACACATTATATGATGGGGGGTGTAAAAGTAGATGCAGACACACAGATGTCAACGATTCCTGGATTATTTGCAGCTGGTGAATGTGCAGGTGGTTTACATGGTGCCAATCGATTAGGTGGAAATTCATTGTCAGATTTATTGGTATTTGGAAAACGGGCGGGTGAATTTGCCGCCAAGTTTGCTAAAGAAAATAATCATGTTGCTATCCATGAAGAATTCGTAAAATCGATTGCAACAAAATCGCTGAGTGCGTTCGACAAAACGGAGGGTGAAAATCCATTTCAGTTGCAATATGATTTACAGGATATGATGCAGGATCTCGTCGGTATTGTGCGCAATGAATCTGAATTGCAACAAGCTTCGAAGGAATTGATAAAAATAAAAGAACGTGCTAAAAACATCAGAGTTATTGGCAACAGAGAATATAATAGTGGCTGGCATACCAGCCTCGATCTCGAAAATTTACTGACCGTTTCTGAGGCCATTGCATTGGCGGCGGAAAAGCGAAAAGAAAGTCGCGGAGCACATTTCAGGGAAGATTATCCCGACAAAGATCCGGCATGTGGTAAATACAATTTAATTATTAAAAAAGGATCAGACGGTCAAATGGAAATTAAAGAGGAAGCAATCAAAGAGTTGCGACCTGATCTCAAACAAATCATCGAAGAAATGAAATAATGGCAACAGCAAATTTTAATATCTGGAGAGGAAATCCCACCACAGGGGGTGATTTTCAAATGTTTTCAACGGAAACATCGGAAGGGATGGTGGTACTAGATGCCGTCCATAAAATACAAGCCGAACAAGCAAATGACTTGTCAGTACGCTGGAATTGTAAAGCTGGAAAATGTGGCTCTTGTTCTGCAGAAATAAATGGCATGCCAAAATTAATGTGTATGACCCGGTTGAGCGAACTGCCGATGGAACATCCTGTTCTCATACAACCGATGAAAGCATTTCCATGGATTAAGGATTTGGTCACCGATGTATCCTGGAATTATGAAGTAAAAAAGAAGATAAAAAAATTTAAACCCAGAACTCCGGACGCTCCGGATGGAACCTGGAGAATGGCACAGGAAGATATCGAGCGTGTGCAGGAATTCAGAAAATGCATCGAGTGCTATCTGTGTCAGGATGTATGCCATGTATTGCGCGAACATCAATTGCATAATGAATTTATAGGTCCACGGTTTTTGGTGTATACAGCGGCACTTGAAATGCATCCTCTTGATGTGGAAGATCGTCTGGCAGATTTGAAGCACAATGATGGAATCGGTTTGTGTAATATTACCAAATGTTGTACTAAAGTTTGTCCGGAAGAGATTACGATAACCGATAATGCCATTATACCTTTGAAAGAAAGGGTAGTGGACCGGTATTACGATCCTTTGAAAAAATTATGGAGATGGATGACTAACAAGAAAGAATAAACGAATCCTTGAGTTAAAAATGAATATTCAAAAACCAGAGATCATGCTGCAATTGAAACCCATAACAAAAGAAGGTGTTCCATCTGCTTTGCAAAAAGCAGAACGTTACAGAGTCTTAAATGAACCTCGTTTGTCGGAGAGCATTTGCCAGGATATTCTGGATATCGATCCGGGTAATCAACAAGCTATTATTTGTATGTTGCTGGCCATCACAGATCAGATTGGTAAATATCGTTTGGATTATACCAATAAGGTTAGAGAATTAATAAGTCAGATGAATAACGATTACGACAAGCAATACTATTCCGGAATTGTGTGCGAACGACAAGGGATTAATTTACTAATACAAAACTTTTCCGGCGGACATTTTACAGCGTATGAATGGCTGACAGAAGCCATGGAGCACTATCAAAAAGCAGAATCCTTGCGGCCTTCGGGAAATGATGATTCTATATTAAGATGGAATACTTGTGTCAGAATGATTCAATCCTATGATCTTCATCCTCGTCAGGATGATCAGCATCAACCGATGTTGGAATAATTAATAATTATTAATTAATAAGTAATAATTGGGCTGAATAAAGCCTTCGTGTAGCTTCGTGCCGATGTGCCTTTGTGGCCATCATCTTTTTTGCCACGAAGGCACGACGACACAGAGAAGAAATAAAGAATGAATAACTCAAGTTTCGCATGTCTAAGATGCTAATTTAAGAAAGGTTTTCAAATAT
>CAZALD010000045.1:0-14299 GCA_964486185.1 uncultured Saprospiraceae bacterium | reverse complement strand
ATTACTCAACTCGATTTTTAAATTTGGGTGTTAAAATGCGGAAGTCAGGAAAAAGCGGGCTGTTTTGGTATATAGATTTGTCAACTCTTAAGAGTTGACAAATCTATATACCAAAATGTTGATTATCTGATAATTGTGTATAAATTTGATTTTTATTTACAACTTGGCAATTAAATCAACTAAGAAAACATTGGTTAAAGATTTTGGGAAGTAGCTAGATTTAAAGATAGATAAATCCTCATATAACGTAATTGATCCTTATTTTTCACTAAATAAGCTAAACACAACGAAATGAACCTTGTATATGCATTTATTTGTATAGTATCCGTAAATAGTATAATAGCCCAAAACAAACATGTTCAGCCAATTCATAGCATAGAACTTACAAACAGACTAAACACCTATGCAGTAGTTATTGGTATTTCTGATTATCAGGATCCGGGTATTCCTGATTTACGCTATGCTGATAAAGATGCGGAACAATTTGCTAATTATTTAAGGTCTGATGCAGGAGGTAAATTAGATGAAGATCATTTAAAAGTATTGATTAATCAACAAGCAACCATGGCACAATTTGCCATTGCGCTTGATTGGTTGTGGGAGGTTTGCAAGGAAGGTGATCAGGCCATTATATATTTTTCAGGACATGGAGATGTAGAAAAAAAATCATTAACGCAGCCGGGTTTTTTATTGTGCTGGGATGCTCCAGCCAAAGTGTATATGGCTGGTGGAGCTTTTGCATTGCCGATGTTACAAGAAGTGATTTCGACTTTATCGATACAAAATAAGGCAAAAATCCTGATCATTACAGATGCGTGTCGTTCTGGAAAATTAGCTGGTAGCTCAGTCGAAGGTTCTCAGGCCACTGCTGCAAATCTGGCCAAACAATTTGGAAATGAAGTTAAAATCATGTCATGTCAACCCAATGAATACTCTATTGAAGGCGAACAATGGGGAGGTGGACGTGGTGTGTTTTCATATCACCTGATTAATGGTTTAAATGGTTTAGCTGATGGAAATAAAGATCGAATCGTCACACTTCAGGAAATTGGAAGATATCTGGAAGATAATGTCTCCATTGAAGTAGCACCTATTACTCAAGTGCCTATGATTATTGGCAATCGAAATGAACGATTGTCTTTCGTAACGGATTCGTTTATGGCATCTATAAATTCGTATAAAAAAGATCAAAATTTACTATTAGCCCAAATTGATTCCCGCGGCATTGAAGAAATCGTCCTAAATAATGTGGATACCCTGCTTCGGGAATATTATAGATTATTTAAAGACTGTTTACGAAAAAGACATTTTTTCGAACCACCTAATGCAAATGCTGAATATTACTTTAATAAACTCCAAAGTGAAAAAAGTTTGGAGAAATTGCATTCTACGATGAGAAGAAATTATGCTGCAGCATTGCAGGATGATGCACAACAAGTTATCAATAAATTTCTTAGAGCCGAAATTTTTGAAGTTAGCTCATCACAAATTACTAAAATGAAAAAATATGAATCGTATCCGAGACAACTTTCAAAAGCTGCTGAGCTCTTAGGAAAAGATCACTACATGTATAACACTCTGCAATCCAGAAGAGCCTATTTTGAAGGATTCAATTATATTTATGGAGGAGAATATAATGATGTAATCTACAATAAAGGAATAACTCTTTTAAATGAATCCCTGTCATTTGATCCAAATATGCCCCTTGCTTTATATGGTTTGGTTTTTACTTACGGGAACTTAAAATTAATGACTGACTCCGCTTTGTATTTTGCTCAAAAAGCAAATGACGTTTCTGCTGGTTGGGTACTACCCTATTTAAAATTATCTGATGTTTATTCCACTTCGCATCAATTCGATAAAGCTAAATATTATTTGGATTTAGTAAAACAGTATGACTCTGGCAATGCCTTGTTATTGGAAGTAGAAGCTTACTATTATTTTGAACAAAAAATGTATGCTGAGGCAGAAAAATTAATCTTAAAAATACTTGAAATTGAGCCTTCTTCGATTTGTCTGCCTTGCTCTAGAAATATGCTGGTAAAAATTTACATTGAAACAAAAAAATTTGATCTGGCAGAAAAATATGCTTTAAAACTTCTTGCAGCGGATTCAACAAATTTTCATACCAGAATAAATTTAGGAAAAATTTATACCTTAACCAACCGTATCGAACAAGCCAAAATTGAGTTTAAGGCTGTCGCTCAGTATTCTGCTGTTAATACAGACCCAAATTCAATTTATTATTTTTGGATTGCCTATTTAAATGCCAATCAAAACAAACTGGAAGAAGCTTTTCAAGCTTTTGAAACTGCCATTCAGTCAGGCTATACCGATTATAATTGGATGCAGTCTGATCCTGACACAGAACTCATTAGAAAAGAATCGGAACGTTGGAATAAACTCATGAAAAAATACTTTTCCAGTCATTTCAATAAATAATGAACAGTGTCACGATTTATCCATTTGTAAATGATTCAGAACTCAAAAGTAACACTCCGATTCATTGAACATTTGCAATCATTGTTTGAAAGTAGCCCAATTATTTAATCATAAAATGGATACATAGATTTGTCAACTCTTAAGAGTTGTCAAATCTATAGCATAAATATTTGATTATCAATATTTTAGCAAATATCGAGCCGCACAAATCAGTAACTACCTTTATAATTCGTTAAAATGCTGTCTGTTTCTTAAATTTGATTAAGCATTTTTGACTTAACAAACTTTGTATTATATGATTCCAATAGTACCCAAACTAAGATTCAGAATAATTTTTTTGATTACTTCAATCATCCTGTTGTTTATATCTCCAGGTCATTTTATTAGCACGATTCAAAATCAAAAACCGATATTATTTGTATCAAGGCAAATTCCCTGTTGTGGATCCGTCTATATGCAAACTGCCAACGCATTACCCGGAGTGGGCGGTTTTTCTAAATATCAGATTGCCGCTCCTGGTTATTTATGTATTTTATATCCGGATAACTCTATAGATACTTTGATTAATGGAGCTATACCCACTCCATCCAATTTACAACTCATCGATGTTAGTGCACCTTCTTTATCCTGGGATGCAAAGCAAATACTATTTGCCGGATTAAAAAACGGAACTTACCAATTAGGCAATCAAAATATGACCAATCAGGAACATAATGCCTGGAGAATTTATAAAATAAATATTGACGGAACCGGTTTAATGCAATTAAGTTTTGACGAATCACCTCTTGATTTATCCCAATACAATCAATTGGCTCATAAAATTTTAAAGGGCCATGATGACACTGATCCAATCTGGTTACCGGATGGAAGAATTTGTTTCAGCAGTACAAGATATCCAGATATAGCCATGTACAATGTGACACGTACAAGTAATTTATTTGTAATGAATGCGGATGGGACAGATTTGCATCGAATCACTTCTGAAAAGAATGGAGCGGATCGACCTGTTGCTGATCCAATAACCGGAAAAATTGTATTCTCAAGATGGTGGAGAAATTTTCATTGGCCTTATGATCCGATGGACGCACAAATTCACCCGGATTATCGTAACGGATGGTTGCATAAAGATGGTTTAACAAGTAATCTTAATGATGTATTGAATGGGCAACAGTATATGTTCAATAATAATTCTTTCTTTCTTACAGAAATTAATCCAGATGGTTCTGGACTTAGGCTATTTACGTCCAATTACAGGGAGTTATCTGAAAATAGTATATACGGAGGTGCTTTTACACCTGATGGAGATTTTGTCGGGAACTGGTTTCCAATCGAACATCTAACGGAATCTTCTGGATTTGGTGGAATAAAAAAGTATTTCCGAGGCAGTAAACTAAAACCACAAGCACTTGTAGGAACTACTGATTATGGCATGTTAGATTATTATCTCTTAAATCCTGTCTCTTATGGCATTTTTAAAGGAAATTATGCCGCTGAACCACATGTAACAATTGATGGTAGAATATTATTTTCGAAAACGTTTAATCCATTTCAAGACTATGGAATATGGATAATGAATGATGATGGCACCAACCAACAATTACTTTTTGATTATCCTGGCACAACTGAACTCCATGCTCAATTTATTGAAGCCAGACCCGTTCCTCCCATAATTTTGGATAGACACTCATCCACAATTTCGAAATTGGCACCAAAAAATAGTACAGAATTATTTCAGGATGGAAGCTTTGAATTTGATTGCCGGAATATTTTTTTTAATACCTCTGTTGACGACGGCATCATTGCGGCACCAGCCATTGGCAATCTTTCATCCGTACGTTTTTTTGCTAATCCTTTATTAAATGATCAATATGGGTCATTAGAAATGTTAAATTATCCACTATTGTATAATGAAATTCAAGTGGATGAGTTTTCAAGAATATTAGAAACTAAAGCTCCTGCTAATATATCCTTATTTGAACAAGGACGTACATCTGTACAGCAAGGATATACCATCCCGCGAACAGGAGGCGGAATCATGGATGGTGCTGCTCATGTGTCAGGATTTAATTATGGTAAGCCTGGACAAAAAGTAACATGTGTGGGTTGTCATTTTGGGCATTCGATGATACCGGTACCAGAAGACCCTGAGAAATTATTTTTTACTAATCTTGCTCCAGGCGCCAGAATTAAAGCCTCAACAAGCATGAATCCAGCGGGTTATGTCATTGATAAAAAAAATTTTACGGCTTCCAAACATTGGTTTACACCAGAAGGTATAAATCCAGAAGGTCAATGGCTTCAGTTAAAATGGTTAACACCTGTTTATGCTAAAAGTATTATTTTACATAATATTCCGGATTCAAATAAAGCCTCAATAAAATCCTGTAAAATCCAGGTTTTTGAGGATTCATCATTCCAAAATCTGGTTAAAGAATTTATTGTTAAAAAAGCGATCTCACCCTTTGGTACTAAGTTTTTTTTGGATAGTGTAGTAAAAGTCCAGTCTTTAAAAATTGAATTTAATGAAGTTACAGGTGGGATTTATCACTGGAATGCCGCTACACTGGGAGAACTCGAATTAATTGCCAGTCCGATTCATCCAGATAGATTCAAAGAAATTTGTGATTGTAAAGGCAAAGCGTATGGAAGGCATCTAATCGATTCCTGCAATCAATGTTTATTGCCGGAAGATCCCAAATTTAATGATTGTATCAGCTTGACAAAACATTTGGATAAAGCATTACAATTTGATATATATCCCAATCCAGTTTTTGATGAATTATTTATTCGAATTTTAAATGCATCCGATAAAATTCAAAAAATCAGCATTTCAAATTTGGACGGTAAAATATTTTCTTCCAACTTCATTAAACAGAATGAACTAATTCATCTTCAATGCAATAATTTAAAACCCGGAGTCTATTCCCTGATTCTTCAGAGTCAAAAAAAATATTACATAAAGCAATTTATTAAGTTTTAATATGTAAGAACATAAAGGCTGTTTTCTTAGGCAAATCAACGTTTTAACTAATTAAATCGATAAATAGATTTGACAACTCTTAAGAGTTGTCAAATCTATTTATCACGCCATTGATATACTTTCGTTTATACAATTTCAGGCCTTCCTTTTGGTTTTTTTAATCCATTAAAAGCTCTGTCAAAAAAATGATTCGAGTTAAATGGTTATATTAAGTATAATATAAAATTATATAATATTCATTATTAAGTACTTAATTAATTATAGGACGAAACTTCTTTGAACCATTTTTGAAGTAAAGGCTTCGATGTTTGATTCTCAGTAAATTTATTCTCAACTTTATGATTCTTAATTCTTTAAATCTTGAAGCGTATCCTATTTATATCGCTATGGTGCATTGGGTATAATCTTACATTCTCCCAATACCTTATAAATACGTCCCATACCCGTGGTGGTGCCTGTTGCTGCGGTGAATTCGTAGAAATCTTTTTCCCAAATCTTGATTTTGAATCTCCTCCATCCCCCGCACCGGGTACTTTTATTACTTATGGGGTGGGTCAAAGCTTTGCTGGATGGACGGTTACACGGGCTACCATTGATCATTGTGATGCCGGCGTGGGTAATCTGGGCGCCGGAAATCCCAATGGCGGTTCGTTTTTTATTGACCTGCACGGTTCACCTGGTTTGGGTGCTATTTCCTATAATCTTTTTGGCTTAACACCCGGTAATCAATACCGGATTGAATTCTGGACAGCTCAAAATAGCAGTGGTTTCTCTTCAGTCGGTACGCTAAAAATAGCCAATGGCGCCTGGCTTGATGTTTCCTGGACAGTTTCTGTTTCTGGTTCTGTTGCCTGGCGTAAAGAAATGTATGAATTTATGGCAATGGGCAGCTCGGCTACCATGGAATTCAGCAGTACCGGTCCTATGGTTTTTGCAGGAACCCTTGTGGATGATATTCACATCTTTGAATGTCCTGGAGATGCGGAAAAACCAGAAGTGATTAACCCACCCGATGATTTAATGTTTGAATGTGATAAAGATGTCACTAGAGCTCCCAGGATTATAGTGAGCGATAACTGCGATCCAAATCCCACAATCACTTTAAAAGAAAGCACTGAAATTATCGATCCCTGCACAAAACGCATCACCCGAAATTGGGAAATCAAAGATGCTTGTGGTAATATCACTGAAGAAGATCAAATCATCTTAGTGGAGGATCGGAATCCTCCGGTATTTACAAAACTTCCCGAACAAAAAATACTGGATTGCGATAAAGACATTCTCAAAGAATTTAATGATTGGTTGAAAAAAAATGGCAATGCTCTCGCTCAGGATGCATGCGGCAATATCAACTGGCGCACGAGCTATGACAGACCTCCCAAAAAATATTGCGACACAGTCCTCGTGGAGTTTATTGCAAAAGATCATTGCGGAAATGAAATTTCTGAATTTGCAAATTTTATAGTACGAGACACTTCGGCTCCTAAGTTTATTATTAAACCGGAAAGTAAAAACTTTATCTGCATTCCCAATGCCAGAGATTCACTTCGAGAATGGTTAAATACTTTTGGCTATTCAACAGTATCAACAGACTGTGATACTGTTTTATTTTCTACAAATTTTGATGGAGATTCTACTAAAAACCCGCTCTCTCTGCGCTTTTATATTAAAGACCGTTGTGGCAATGCAGATAGCAGCGATGCAGTATTCTCATACCGCAGCGGAAGTGATACATTCAGAATAACCAATTTTTCCTGCGACTTCACTGGAAATTCCTTAGATACTTTAAGTTATTTCGTGAATGGATGCGACAGTATTGTCATTCTTCAGCGTATCAAACAATTAGCGGACTCAAATTATCAATTGATTCATACCTGTGATGCAGCTCAAACAAAATTTGACACGGTGTTTCTAAAAAATTCAAATGATTGTGATTCTATTCTTTTTTTAGAATACTTGTTTCATCCAGCTGTTTATATGAATGTAAAAATTGAGGATTGTAAATTAAAAGTGTATTCAAATGACACAACCGTTCTATCTGGTCAATATTGTGATTCTATCATCATCACAGAATATATTCCTCTCCGAAACGACAGCAATCAAATTAGCCAAACTACCTGCGACATCAATAAAGCAGATACCTCCATTTTATATCTGACAAATTCACTGGGTTGTGATAGCATCGTTACCGTATTCACGGTTTTTAAACCCAGACAGGAGACATACAGGACATTAAACGAATGCGGACTTTCAAAATCCTATATCGATACGCTGATATTCACAACCGGGCTTTGTGACAGTCTGGTGATCACTACGCACAATCCTTTACGCATCGATACAAGCTATATTCAATCCGGATCCTGCGATATTAGTAAAACCGGAACATTCTTAACATTATTAAAAAATAAATTTAATTGTGATAGCTTACTAATCGAAACTGTACATTTAAATCCCACGGACTCCATATTTATAAATACCAGTACCTGTAATCAGTCCTTAGCCGGAAAATCCATATTAAAATTAACCAATCAATACGGCTGTGATAGTATCATTACCACCATTTCTCAATTTATTCCTTCCGATACAGTTTTTATTCAGAGGACAACCTGTGAATTGAAAAATGTACGAACGGATACAATCATTCGACCAGATTCGCTTTGTGATAGTGTGTTTTTTATCCACTATTCTTTTTTCCCTTCTGATACAAATTACATTCAAGCATACACTTGTGATAAACTAAAACAAGGACTGGATACTCTTCTTTTTAAGGGCAGCATGTGCGATAGTGTGATCATCAGAAATACTCAATTTATACCAGCTGATACGTCTATGATTCAAAAAACAAGTTGTAATCCAACAGATGCTGGTCTCGATACATTGCATTTAACCAATTCCAGATTGTGCGACAGCCTGGTCTATGTACAAACCACTTTTGTACCACTATCACTGCAATTAATTATTGACTCCATTACTTGTTTTCAATCTAAAGATGGTCAGTTTTCCATTATGAATTGGAACAGCCTACAACAACCTGTAAAGATTTTCCTGAATAATAATGAAATTGTTTCCACCTCGACAACAGGAAATTTGACTGCCGGACGCTACACAATTAAAATTGAAGATGCCAACAAATGCATTTCACAGGAATATAATTTTACGCTAACAGAACCAATACCTTTTATCATTGATATTGGCAATGATATCACTGCTAACGAAGGTGATGAAATTAAAATTAAATTGAATAGCAATAAAATTTCCACAAACATCCGATGGATTCCATATTCATGTCATAATTGTCAGGAATTAATTTTTAATGCAAAAGATGACAGCTGGATTATTGCTCAGGCTTTGGATCAAAATCAATGTCCTGCCACAGACTCCTTGTTTATTAGGGTGAATAAAAAAACAGGTGTATTTGTTGCTAACTCATTTTCACCTAATGGAGACAATATAAATGATTATTTCTATATACAGGGCGATGAAAAAGCCATTGTGGAAACATTATTTATTTACAATCGTTGGGGTGAGAAAATTTTTGAAACACATGAAGTACCGGTTAATGAACCAACTGCCGGATGGAATGGAAATTTTAAGGCTCAGAAAATGAATCCCGGGGTCTTTCTGTATTTTGCAAAAATCAGAACCCTGGCTAATGATATAATTGAATTAAAAGGCGATGTAACTCTAATCAGGTAATGCTTACTTTATTTGCAATAGAACTTTATAAATATGCCAGAATAGGGATCTACGTTTTTATCCTTTACTATTTTACTGTAAATTCCTACTCTCAAGTCAGTTGTTGTTGTGGCAATCCCACAGAATTAAATTTTCCAGGACTTGATTTTGAAATTCCACCGGATCCACCTCCAGGTTGGTTTAATAATTATGGCACAGGATCCAGTTTGGGATCCTGGATTATTACATCGGGCTCAATTGATCATGTAGATCAGTCTCATTATTTTAATACCGCTTCAGGAAATCCAAATGGTCCCTCCACGTTTATTGATTTGTATGGATCGCCTTCAGGTGGTGGTGGCGGACCAGGTTCTATGGAATATCCCTTAACCGGATTGACGCCTGGATATGAATACACCATTGAATTTTATTATGCAATCTTTGATGTGCCCGGAAAATTTTCTGCCAACTTACAAGTTGCCAATGGAGCCTGGTTAAATGTCAATTGGAATGCCAATAATCCCGGTAATGTGATTTGGCTGAAGGCGAGTTATACATTTATTGCAAAAGCAACGAGTACATCGTTAAAATTTACAGACTCTGGTCAAACTACCTCCTTTGGGCAAATAGGCGTTTTAATCGATGATATTAAAATCTATGAATGTCCAAATGACAATGAAGCGCCTTTAATCTTGAATCCGCCGGAAGATGTTATGGTTCAGTGCAATTTTGAAATTCCAAAAGTGGAATCAATTCTCGTTACAGATAATTGTGATGTAAATCCTTCCGTGAATTATAAGGAATCCACTGATATCATCGATGCCTGTACAAAAAAGATAACAAGAAGCTGGACGGTAAAAGATGCCTGCGGTAATACAACCATTCAAAAACAAATTATAGATGTAATTGATAAAGAGCCACCCATTATTTCGCGATTACCACAAAACGAAACAGGATTTTGTCATAAAGACCTGAATAAGCCTTTTAATGACTGGATTAAAAATCATGGCAATGCAATCGCGAGTGATCATTGCGGCACAGTAAGCTGGCAAACAATTTATCATAAAACGCCAAAGAATTTATGCGACAGTATTTTAGTGGACTTTATAGCCACAGATCCCTGTGGAAATAAAATTCAGGAATCGGCCTACTTTTTTGTAAAGGATAGTCTACCACTCCGCTTTATTATTAAACCTCAGGACAGAATAATCAGCAATAAAACATACCTAAGAGATTCCTTGAGAGAATGGCTAACGACAGCAGGCTATTCAAAAATTACCACATCTTGTGATACAGTATTTCAATTTTCAGATTTCAAAGGGGACTCCACTCAAAATCCCATAGTCGTTACTTTTTATATAAAAGACCGTTGCGGAAATATCGATAGTAGTACGGCAAAATTTTTCTATCAAAGTGTTTGCTGTTGTGGATCACCCACTGAATTATTTTTTCAAAATCTGGATTTTGAAAGTCCGCCGACAGCACCACCCGGTGGATGGATTGATTATTCTTCCGGACAGAACTATGATGGTTGGACCATTAAATCCGGATCTATTAGTATTCATGATCCTGCGCATTTAAATCTTGGTGCCGGAAATCCAAATGGTTCAACGCAACACATGGATCTACATGGATTTGATCAGGGTTCCGCAAGTTATTTGTTAACAGGTTTGACAGCAGGGAGCAGATATACTATTTCTTTTTGGTATGCCATTCATAGTTTTGGCACCAATGTATCGGCAAGACTCATGGTAGCAAATGGCAGTTTATTAAATGTAAGCTGGAATGCAAGCAATCCAGGCAACATAAACTGGTTACCGGCGATGTATGAATTTACGGCGAATGGTCCAACGGCTGAAATGCTGTTTATTGGTACTGGTTCAACGCTTTGTTGTGGTATGCTGATCGATGACATTAAAATTTTTGAATGTCCGGCTGATTCAGAAATGCCGCTTGTGACAAATCCTCCTGATAACTTGGAGGTTTCCTGCGATAGCGAAGTACCCTCTGCTCCCAAACTTAATGTTACTGATAATTGCGATCCGAATCCAAAAATAGTCTTTAAAGAAATCAAAGAAACTTTTGGACCCTGTCAGAAAAAAATTACACGCACGTGGGAGATAACGGATGCCTGTGGAAATAAAACAAACCAATCTCAAATAATAGACATTATCGACAGAATTCCACCAGAATTTACAGTTCCACCTTCCCATAAAATTGTGAATTGTCAGCAAGATGTCATTAAAGAATTTAATGACTGGTTAATCAAAAATGGAAACGGTTCTGCTAAGGATAATTGTGGCGCACTAAGTTGGCGTACCAATTATGAGCGTAACCCCAAAAAATATTGTGATACCGTTTTAGTTGAATTTATCATCAAAGATGTATGTGGTATCGAAATGATTGCCTATGCCAATTTCATAGTACAGGATACAACTGCACCAAAATTTATTATTCCTGCTCAGGATAAAAACCTAATTTGTGTAAGCAATCCCAGAGATTCTCTCCGTTATTGGCTGGAGCTGTTTGGCGAGTCCAGGGTTTCTGATCATTGCGACACGATTCTGATGAGTTCAAATTTTGACGGTGACTCGACAAAAAATCCATTGCATATTACATTTTATGCAAAGGATCGTTGCGGCCATATTGACAGCAGTCAGGCTAAATTTACTTATCGCAGTAATAGTGATACCTTCAGGATTAAGACATATTCATGCAATTACGTTCAGAATGCAGTTGACACAAACCGATATGATGTAAATGGCTGCGACAGTATTGTTATCCATGAAAAAATTCGATCCTTACCCGACAGTAATTATATTACTGAAAATACCTGCGATCCATTACACAAACTCTTTGATACCATTTTTTTGATAAATTCCGCTGGCTGTGATTCAATTATTTTTATCGATTACCTCATCCGGCCGGTTCAGCTTACGACATTGCAATTGACGGATTGTTCATATAAAACATACTCGAGGGATACCACGACGCATATCGGACAGTTTTGTGACTCTCTTGTAATCACAGAGTTCATTCCTCTAAGAAAGGATAGTATTTTTCTTCAACAAAATACCTGCGACAAATCAAAAGAGGGTACAGCAATTTTTCAATTTACAAATTCACTTGGATGTGATAGTATTGTCAGTCTGCAAACTATTTATTCCGGTATACAAATTACTTATAGAGATACATTTATATGCGGATTAAAACAAAATTATACAGATACAATAACTTTTAAATTAGGTTTTTGCGATAGTTTAATTATTACTAAACACATGGCTTTATCTTCAGATACTGTTTTAATAAACAGTACGACCTGTGATAATAATAAGGCAGGTAGTTTTGAAACTCATCTGATAAATCAATTCGGATGTGACAGCCTTGTAATTGAAGAAGTTTTTTTATTGCGATCTGATTCCGTTTTTATTGATTCCACAACTTGTGAATTATCGAAATCAGGAATTCAAATCCAGCAATTAAAAAATCGTTTTCAATGCGACAGTATTGTAACCACTACGACGCGATTTATTGCATCAGATACTATAATAATTTCGGGCGTTACCTGTGATATTAGTAAACAAATTCGCGATACGAGTATTGTTCAGACTGGTTTTTGCGACAGTGTAACAATTCGCTATATCAAGTTTGTAGCATCCGATACAGTAAGCCTGCAAAAAACAAGTTGCATTCCTATTGAAGCCGGAACGGATACAATAAAATGGCAAAACAAAAATGGTTGTGACAGCCTGGTCGTGATCAACACACAATTTGTCCCACAAAAATTAGAATTCCAACTGGATTCAATATCTTGTCATAACCAGAATGATGGAAAAATCATTTTTTTAAATACTTCCCGGTTTTCCGGACCTATGGAGTTCAGTATAAACAATCAGATTATACAGGATACTACTATTCTGAATCGCTTAGCTCCGGGATCATACCAGTTATCGATAAGAGACCGGCTTGGCTGTCTAAGTGATACCATAAATTTTCAATTCAGCAACCCTGATGTATTTTCCAGTGAGTTGGGCAATGATATATTGGCGGATCCCGGTCAGCTAATCCGGCTGGAATTAATTACCAACCGGAAACCCACGTTAATTTATTGGTCTCCTGCAGGTATAAGTTCGTGTATTCAATGTCCGGTTATCGATTTTAATGTACAACAAGAAGGCTGGATATATTCTCTGGCCATTGATGAGCGTGGATGTGAGAGTCGCGATTCAATTTTTATCCGGTTGAGGAGAATGACTAAAATATTTGCGCCAAATGCTTTCTCTCCGAATGGCGATAATATCAACGATCATTTTTATTTACAGGGTGATGAAAATATTCACATTCTGGAGTTGGCTATTTATGACCGTTGGGGAGAATTGGTTTTTGGAAATTTCAATACGAGGCCAAACAGGCCTGAGGATGGTTGGGACGGAACTTATAAATCAGAAAAAATGAATCCCGGGGTTTTCGTTTTTTATGCACATTTGAGATTTCCCAATGGAGAAGCGGGAACCCTTAGTGGAGATTTTACGCTAATCCGCTAATCATTTTTGGCTGGATATTTTGACAAACTGTTTCATAGTTATACTTTTGCAATCCTTTAGGCGAATTTTCTTTTTGGCAAAGTGGATATCTCGTCTAAAAACATCGTGATTAGAACGCTAAGTCATTGATTATCAAAATATAATAAAAATATTCTGGAATCTATCAGAAAAGCATTCATATTGATAAATTGATCAATAGTCCCGTAGCTCAGTTGGTTAGAGCACTACACTGATAATGTAGGGGTCGGCAGTTCAAGTCTGCCCGGGACTACAATCCGGCATGAGCGTGCCTGCCTGCCGCAGGCAGGGGTGTGATATATCTAAGAATATATTACTTTTGAGGCCTTAAATAAAAAAACATACCCCTGCCTGCGACAGGCAGGCACACACACACTTTCACTCTCAAACACACTCCTGCCTGCGGCAGGCAGGCACACCCACACCCACACCGAATTGGGGGATTAGCTCAGCTGGCTAGAGCACCTGCCTTGCACGCAGGGGGTCCTGGGTTCGAATCCCTGATCCTCCACTATTTATAAGGACAATGCATATCAGCATTGTCCTTTTTTATTGATTTCCACAGTAATCTTGTGACTTCTGCTCAAATGGTCCTGGGTTCCCTGCCTGGCGGCAGACAGGGAATCCCTGATCCTCCACT
>CAZALD010000044.1:0-15741 GCA_964486185.1 uncultured Saprospiraceae bacterium | reverse complement strand
AAATTTTTCCAAAAGATACATATTTTTGTGAATATTTAGAAGTACCCTTAATTAATATACTATCGCAGGCTAATTCTTCCAGCATTGATTCAGAACTTTTTGAGATATTTAAATGAAGTTGAATGATGCTATCGCATTGATGTATACTTTTTAATGATTGGATATAATTACCGGTTTGATGATACCAAAATCCATTGAAGTATGCAGAATCGCAAGTATTATAAAAATAATCCTCAGTACTGCTTTTATGTATATCTAAATAAATAGTAAGCATACTATCACAAAATGCAGTGTTGTTAAGATTTTGGATATAATTTCCTGATTGATAATATTTGGTTCCATTAATTATTACAGAATCACAGGCAGACTTAATTAGATTTGAAGAATTGCTTTTGGCGATGATAATATTAGAATTTATTATGCTGTCACAACCATTTGAATTCATCAATGTTTGACTGGTATTTTCTGATTGAAAATACCATTTGCCATTTACTTCAAGTGAGTCACATGCTTTTAATTCGAAATTATCAATTGAGCTTTTAAAGAGATTTAACTCAATTGACAATACGCTGTCGCAATGTCCTGTGTTTGTTAATAGTTGGGTGTAGTTCCCTGATTGAAAATAATTATAACCATTAATTTGTATAGAATCACAACTGCTTAGGCTGATTTTAGACGTATTGCTATTAGCTATTTTTAAATCGAGATTAATTATGCTGTCACATCCATTTGTACTTTTTAAATTCTGAATATAATGACCAGATTTATTGTATCTAATGCCATTTATTATAAAGGAATCACATGAAGAAAAGGATTGTGAAGTAGAATTGCTATTGGTAATATTGATGAATACGTCAATAATGCTGTCACAACCATTAACACTGGAATAGATCTCAGGATAATGACCAGTTTTTGTATATGTTTTACCTTGAAATACTACCGAATCACAATCATTAAATGAATATAATTTATTAAAACTCTTAGGAATATTTAATTCAAGGAAAACGACACTATCACATCCGCTTGCATTTGTAAGAATATGATGGTATGATCCGGATTGATTATATTTAATGCCATTCAAAACAATAGAATCACAAGCATTTAAGCTAACTTTAATTTCTGAACTGTTTCCGATTGTCAAATTGAGATTTAATGTACTGTCACAACCATATTCATTTGAAAGAATTTGTGTGTATTGACCGGTCGTAGAATAGGCAATATTATTTATTAGTATTGAATCGCAACCGTTTAGCACTAAATTCTGATTATTGCTATAGTTTATATTTAAAGTTGTGTTTACAATACTATCACATCCAAGTGTGCTTTTTAAAAACTGAGTAAAATTATTTGAATTATGATATACTTGTTTATTAATAATGGCGGAGTCGCAAAAATTAAGTACAATATTGATTCCTGTGGAATCCGTTGCTGAACCAAAAGTCAGTTCAAGGGTATCTGTGTTGTTACAGGCTCCAATTATTTCATTATAAACAAAAAGATACTTTCCGTACTTAGAGACCATAATTTCAGATTCAGGATCTAAAGAATCTTTAATACTGGCCTTGGATGGTCCGTCAATTTGTGTCCAAAATCCACCAATATCTTTTTTCCCTTGAAAAGTATAGTTGAGTCCACAAATACTGTCATTTTTACCTGCATAAGGATATGAAGCATTTCCAAGCAAAACTTTTAAGCATTTCTTACAGCTAGTTCCACATTCAGTTTTATAGTTGGCACAGATAAATCCGGTATCATTTCTATTTAAATTCCAATTCACCTCAATACTATTAGAATCCGGTTTTGATAAAATCTTTCCACCTTTGACATCCCAGGAAAATATAAATGCTGCTGAATTATCGAGTGAATCAATATGGTAAGTACCATTTGTTGAATTACAGATGAGAGTATCTCCAATCAAAATGAAACATTCAGGTGCATAATTACCTTCATTAAATGGGTCACAAAATATTTTTGAACAAACAGAAGAGTTTGTACCAAAAGTTGTGAATACATCAACTTTCAAGCAATAATCTTCATTTACAGGATTTATGAGGAGATTCTCTTCTTTGCTGATAATTTTTCCCGGATTGCTTTTGGTGTACCAGCTAAATTCAAATTGATAAGACTCTCCGATATTACAAGGATTATCTATGATGACATTAGGACTTAATTCGACCATTCCGTCATTACAATTAATAATCCATTTGGCAGAAAAATCAACAAGAACAGAACTAAGTCTGATGGTACTGTCACATTTATAAAAACCAGTAGATTTAGGGAGTACAACTTCCAGGTTATTATTGCAAGGGCTATAAGCCCGTCCCAAAACATCTACATAAGGTTTATTTATACATCCGATATAATTTACATCAATTATTTCCGGTTCGGGAAGTATAATAAACTCCACTATGGAATCAAATTTGCAACAGGAAGAGTCGCGCAGACAACAATTATTTAATGGAAAGGTCTGTGTGTATGTGCCTGAAGAGTTTACATTTTGAGAATGCCATTTATAAGCTTTAGGGTTGGCCTGTTCCCAACAAAGTATTCTTGGCTTTGCAATTCTGTCAGGATACTTTCGGACTTTGATTGTGCCACACAACGGTCCTTGAGTTGAGCAAATTGAACCATTGCCAACTTCACCTGTGAAAGCGGTAACACATACTTCAAAGTCTCCTTCTTTTGTTCCTGAAAACCAGAAATAGTCAAAACTCCAACTGGTTTGTTCCACAATACCATTAACAGTCCATTGAAAAGTTGCTTTGCACACTTGTGGAACCAGTTCAATATAAAAGCAATTATTTAGGCAAATTTCTCTAATACCATTTGCCGGTAAATTTTTCCATTGTAGAGGTGAAATTACCGGTGGGCCTCCACCTGAAGTATTAATAGTAAAATCGCATATATCTCCATCAAGTCCATCAATGGCAAGATAATAAGTCTTGCAAGTCTTAAAATCGGCTTGTAAAGTTTTAGAAGAATATGGTCCCTGACCTCCGGAACACATTCTTTCATTGGCACAAAATGGTTTGGGACATAACTCCCAAACACCCCATTCCAGGCCCTTAGTTTTTTGACAAAAACCAACATTTAAAGTGATTGAAACAATTCCACCTTCACATATAAATGCATACCAACTTGTGTTTTCCGATTTGCCACCTTTGCTGCAAAATGGATTACATGGGCTAGCTAATGTAAGGTAATTTGAACATGAATAACCATTCATTTCATCCAATGAACAAAATACGAAGGCTTCACCACAGGTCTCAGCTGGAGGTGGATTGCATTGAGCAAAAAGTGGATTAAGTTTAATAGAAGCCGTAATGATTAAAAACCATGAAAAACCCTGAAGAAGTTTTTGCATATACCCTGATTTATAAAGTATTTCAAGCTACTACGTCTTAGAAACTAAGTCAAATATAGCATATTTAAAATTAATTTACGAATTCAGAACAATGAAAAGACAATGATTTATTGAGCCATTATAACTTGGAAATTAAAAATCTTAATCCCCGTAAATATCTGGCGACAGTCAATCTCAAGACCTGACATCTCATAAAAACGAAATTATGCTTCACAAGAACTGGTGTCTCTTCAAGCATTACTTGAATGGAATGTGCTTTTGAAGAATTATTATTTGGATAACCTAAAGTGAGAATTGTAATCTTCCAATAAATAAAATTTTACTTACTCTTATCCAATGAATCCCGTTTCATTAAATAGTCATTCAGTGCCTTTTTTTAATCAGTATTATCGGGTTGGTTATAATTCAATCCCTTGAGCCGGGCGAGTTCAGGATCATTACGAAACTCCATATTATACAAAGTCGTTGCAGGTGTCAAAAACAATAGGATTGAAATGATTGTCAAGGTACCGGCTCGTAAAATCATATTGGTAAAAAAATCTTTGTTGTTTTCCGGATTATTTAATGTATAGTATAAGCTGGTGGCTAGTATTAAAATGGCTGATATTGTATCAGCTATAACATATAATTCCCCATCAAACCAACACATAGCTTTAAATAAAATTCCTGCTATGGTAGCTGATAAAAATACACCGGAAACTATGGAGAAAATCAAAGTGAAAGAGCTTTTTTCTTTAACAGAAAAAAAATAAAAAGCAAAAAATAAATACAAAATTATAAAATGCATCATTCCAATTACAAAAAGGATATTGGATCCCGATATCTGTAAATATTTTCCAATAAAGGCTAATGCAATTAATGCGGTAAATATTTTTTTGTTTACATTTATAGGAAATATTATTCAGGGATCTTTTATTTTTCCATCCCATCCCCAAAACTAACCTTCCAGTTAATGCCAAACTGATCAGTAATCATTCCAAAGTAAGAACCCCAAAAAGTATTATCCATAGGCATAATTATTTTTCCCCCTTTTGAAAGATTACTAAAGAATTCATCTGCATTTTCTTTGGTATCTGCGCTGATAGAAATAGAAAAATTATTACCCTAAACAAAAGGTGGTCCAAAACCTTCGGCAGCATCACTCCCCACCAGCATGGTTTCTTTGCTTATTGGAAGAGATACATGCATAATTTATTCTGCATCGGAGGCCGGAACATCCATTCCTTCCATAGCGGGCATTTCTTTAAATCTGCCTAAATTTGCATAATCACCACCGAAAATGGTTTTATAAAAATCAAAGGCTTTTTTGCATGTGCCAGTAAATGTCAAATAAACAGTTACTGTAGTCATATTTTTATTTTATTTAAATTTAGTTTGTTTTTACAAACCGATGATAACTTGAATAATTATCCAACTGAATTTTATAAAAATAAATGCCAGCCGGTAATTTATAATCATTAAATATAAATTCATGTTTGCCAACTGGTAAATACGATGTCAAAACTGTATATAATTCACCACCAAAAATGTCATGAATACTTAATTTAGTTTTACCTGCTTTATTTGCCTTCCATTTTATACTGGTTTGATGGTTAAATGGATTCGGAATGTTTTCCACCAGATCAATTGCGCTTTCATCAGTTAAATTTAGATCGTTGGTCCCTGTAATATTTTTCCTTAGAAACCAGGGTACTGTTGTGCTATCTGTTGAAAAAAAATCGAGTAATAAACGAGCTACTTTAAGCCTTCCAGAATTAGATGGATGTGTACCATCTGCTACAAAATCTTCTCTCGCCCAGAAAAATCCATCCTGTCTTTGTGTCAGACCTTTGGCCCATAAATAGGGTCCCCAGGATAGCCAGGGAGATTTAATCGTTCTTCCGGAGTAAACTAATGCAGTATCACCCTTAATTTGTTCTTCGATAAGCCATTTAACAGAAAATCCTGTTTCATAAGCATAAGGCTCCGGGTTTAAGGTAGTCGTTGCATAGCCACCGTAGGTCCTGCTGGACAAGTATACTGATTTAAGATTTGGAAATTTAGTTTTTAAAATTTGAACAATACTTTTTAAGTCAGACTTTAAATCTTCTGCATGCTTAGGAAATGCAGCTGTAGGATTGGCATTGGCTTCTTTCAACCAAACACTTTGCACCTGTAAGGGATGAGCCTGTTGCTGAGAAAGCCGTTGATTCACTACTCGCCAGAAATTTGCATTGGGATCTTTAATAACGTTAGCTGTTTGACCTCCTTGAGCTCCGTCTATGATTTTAACCCGGGGATTTTTTTGTTGAAATGTATCGGCCATTGTTTTAAAAACAGAATATTCCTGAGTTGCATTTGACATGCCAATTGATAATAGAACAATGTTTCCATTCCGTTCATCGATATTTCCTGATGTATCAAGGGGAACAATAGCATTTGCGAAAACAATACCAAATGAATCATGCATAGTTGGTCGTTCATTAAGTCCATTGGTATAAAGGCCTCCAGGGTAATTTTTCCATAATCCATTACCTAATTCTGTTAAGGGCAAAGTATCTGTATTTGGATTAGAAACATTGGTCTTTAGATGAATATATTTTGACTTCATCATTTCATTTCGGTAATTGTCCGTGATATATATACTGTTTTGAATCCGGGCATCTCCCCAATTAGGGTATGCATTTGCCGGCCAGTTCGCATTCATATAATTGAATCCTTTTATTTCTTTATGTACATCTATAAATTGCCAGAATTTTGCAAACCAACGTTCCCAGTCATTCATACCATCGATAGGATCGGAGCTGATATTGATTCCTTTGGCTGAAGTTTCATTTAGATATACTGGTTTGTTTTTAGACCGCGCCATGGATAGAAATCGTTCGGACTTTCCTTTTTTTGTAATAGTTCCTCTATTATAATCCGGTAGTGCCTGATCAAAATGATCAGAATCAAAGACATCAAGTCCGAACCAATCAACATAATCATCACCTGGATACCATAAATAACCGCGTGCATCCACTGAATCAAAATCATTAGCTGCATCAGGTTCATAACACCAGACCGTAGAAATAGAATCCCGGAAGCCCCTGGCATTATATCGATCCACGATTTTGCGAAACATTGTAACATAATAATAAGGTTTATAGCCACCGCCATTCCAATTAGGGCCTTTACCATTAAATTCGCCGCCGATTCTCACAAACATGCTTTTACCATAGTTTTTTGAAAGCGTGATGATGCTATCAATGATCCAGTTATACTGATTGGAAACAGCAATAATGCTATCAGTTGCCACATTGCTCACCAGGAATAAACTTAACTCTGGTATAAATCCTATAGAATCCGCCGCGCGAAGAAAATTTTTAAAACCGGCTAAACTTAAATCGGGTCCTCGAGTACCAGGAATACTAAAAAAGAATCCACGCACAGCCGGTTGAATTGTAGAATCATTTAAGGCGCCCAAATATCCGGCTAGAGGATCAGGCCCCGTTTCAAATGTTGTCATCTGTGTACCATGATATACAAATCCATCTTCTGGTTCAAGTAATCGTTTGTCATGTTGAGCATTTACAAACTTAAAAAATTGATTACAACAGTATGTAAAGGTATAAGCTTCTGATTCAGGAGTATTTTTATCAGGAAATGGATACCAGCTCCAGAGTTCTATTTCGTCGGGATTTCCTCCCGCTTGTTGGTATTTTATATACGAATCAATTGTATTATCAAAAAACAATTTACTGTCTTGGGCACCACCTGTGGACGAATTGTTGATTCTGCCATGGCGGATTCCTTTGCTATGCAACCATTCTTCGACTGCTTTAATTTTTAACCAACCCTGTGTTGTTGTATTATTAGAATATTCATATGGTGAATCAGAATGAAATATTTCAATTTTTTCTCCCTTTGCTTCTATAATGGTAAAAACGGATTGCAGGATTTGAATCAAATCACCATAATTATTTCCCGGATGATTGGGATAATTGCCAACCCGATACCACGGAACGGGTTCGACCAAAGCAAATTTTACATTGGGCAAGCGTTTTCTGACCGTTTTCATGTAGTCCACCATTTCATTCGCAATCGTTTCAATATTCCAATCACAGGTTCCGCTGGGGTCACCACCTTTAATCATGGTATTAATTGGAGAATCCATTGTAATGATATCAATTTTTCCGCCTCGGGTAATCCATTTGGACAGATCAGAGAGCTCAGTTTGGGCATGTCGTTCTCCTGCCAGAGAATCACAACCTGAAAAAGGTCTCAATCCTCCACATTCAAAATTAATGGCAAGGGAAGCATCATTTAATTTTTGAATGGCATTTTTCACCAGATTCGAATCCAGTCTGTTGCTGCTCAAAGCATTAACATGAATGCTAAAGACATCAATTTTAGATAATAAGGTATCCCATTTTGCATTTGGACTAAACATTTCCCAAAAATCAGAACGTACAGAGGCAGGAGAAATCCAAAACCGCGGTTGGCTTTGAATTTGAGAGACCTGCACTCCTAAAAAAATAAACACATATATAAGCTTCTTCATGATTGTAAATTTAGCACATTAAACTGGTTATCCATACGAAATGAGAAAACCTAAAGTTGTCAGGATTGGGGGAATAACGATGGATAATGAAAGATTTATCCTGAGCTTAATAAGTATAATGGATCCAAAAAAAGTCCTAGAAAACGGCTGAAAAGGGTGGATAAGGGGGAATAGATTTGTCAACTCTTAAGAGTTGACAAATCTATAAGTTAAGTCGTTGATAATCAACAGTAAGTGATTTTTTACCTATATACCATCAAATTGAAATTTTTTTAAGAATTAAGACAGACTGCCTGCAATTTTCTAATCGAATGATTGATTTGCAGCAGAGGCCAGATCGACCATTTCCTGGTATTCTTCGGGGCTTAACTGATCCATACAATAGTGAATTGGATTAACGGCTTTACCGTTAAGTCTCACTTCATAATGACAATGTGGGGCTGTGGATGTCCCTGTACTGCCAATAGAACCAATAATATGTCCTTTTTTTACTTTTTCGCCGATCCGTACTTTTACTTCTTTTAAATGCGCATACAATGTCTGATAGCCATATCCATGATCAATCAGAATGCTTCTTCCATAGCCGGATTTTTTATTTTCAATATTGCGAATGGTGCCATTGCCTGTAGCTTGCACTGCTGTTCCTGCAGGTGCAGCAAAATCAATGCCCTCGTGCATTTTATTGATTTTATGTATTGGATGAAGCCGGATTCCATATCCGGACATCTGTGCCAGATCTCTATTTAGTTTATCAATTCTGACAGGTTTAATGCTTGGAGTACTTAATAATCTGTCTTCTCTGCTCTTAGCTAGTTTTTCCAACGTATCTAAAGATTTGGATTGCAGATAGACGTGACGTTCCATTTTGTTAATATAACTTTGGGTTTCTTTTAAACTTCCACCAGCATATTTTAATCCTTGAGTGGCAACATTTGGATCATGACCACCTATGCCTCCATCCCAAAGTCCTTTGTCTATCGGATCCATTCCAAATAATACCCGGTGTATTTTAGCATCCCGGTCCTGGATATTATTGATAACTTTATCCATAGTCGCCAGTCGGCTCTTCATATTTAATAAATGAAACTCAACCTGGCTTAATTCCTTTTTTAATGCCTTTTCTTTAGGCGATGGGAAGTATTCCGATGTTAAAAAATAAAAAACAAAAGTGGTGACTATAACAGCCGAAAGGAATCCTACTATCCGGAATAGATAACTAGCGCTTGTAAGCTTTAGCTTCTCAAACTGAAGTGTTTGTGGATTATAAACGTATTTTTCAGATCTCTTCAATCCTTGACTGCATTAAAAAACACTAAATTTGCGATCCGATTACGCTCGCTTTGTTTGAATAATGCAAAAGTATACATTTTTTCAGAACTATTTAAATGACATTTTAAAAAATTGGATATAATCGATATCTAAAGTTTAAATTATTAAAATTTAAGTAAATAAATATAACTAAATATCATAATATAATATGGAGTCCAGATTGATAAGAAGGAAATTTCTCGATTTTTTTAAAGCTCACCAACACAAGATTGTGGATTCGGCTCCTATCGTTATTAAAAATGATCCCAGCCTCATGTTTACTAATGCTGGAATGAACCAATTTAAAGATTTTTTCCTCGGAAATAAGAACTCAGCGTTTCCACGGATTGCCGATACTCAAAAATGCCTCCGCGTAAGTGGCAAACACAATGATCTGGAAGAAGTCGGTACCGATGGATATCATCACACCATGTTTGAAATGCTGGGTAATTGGTCCTTTGGCGATTATTTCAAACAAGAAGCCATCGAAATGGCCTGGAAACTCTTAACGGAGGAATATGGCTTAAAAAAAGAAAATTTATACGTCTCTGTTTTTGGCGGTGATGAAAAAGAAGGTTTGGATAAAGATCTTGAAGCTGTTGCTCACTGGAAAAAATGGATACCTGAAGACCGGATTTTATTTTTTGGCAAAAAAGATAATTTTTGGGAAATGGGGGACTCAGGGCCTTGTGGTCCTTGCTCTGAAATTCATGTAGATCTTAGACCTAAATCACAACAAGAAAAAATTTCCGGCGCCAGCCTTGTCAATGCAGGTACTCCGGAAGTTATGGAAATCTGGAATCTCGTTTTTATCCAATACAATCGCAAAGCAAATGGAAGCTTGGAGGAATTGCCGGCAAAGCATATAGATACGGGAATGGGATTTGAACGCATCAGCATGGTGCTTCAAAATAAAAATTCAAGTTATGATACCGATATTTTTAGTCCTTTAATCCAGTTTATTTCTCAATCTACCGGAATTCCTTATAAAGGGTCTTATGATAAAGCGGCCAAAACTGACCTGGCCATGCGCGTTCTGGCTGATCATGTTCGCGCTGTTAGTTTCGCAATAGCGGATGGTTCTATTCCGTCCAATACAGGTCCCGGTTATGTCATCCGAAGAATATTGAGACGTGCTATTCGGTATTATTATTCATTTCTTGGCGTCAAAACACCCTTTCTCTATCAATTGATTCCGATTTTAATTGATACTATGGGTGATGTATTTACAGAATTGATTCAGCAACGTGAATTATTAATTAAGGTAATGAGAGAAGAAGAGGCTTCTTTTTTAAAAACCCTCGAAGATGGATTAAAACGAATCGAACAATTGGATTCAAAAAGTCAAAAAATCAGCGGTCTGCTGGCATTTGAATTATATGATACATATGGATTTCCATTTGACCTTACCCAATTAATCGCACGCGAAAATAACTGGGAGGTAGATGAAGTTGGTTTTCACGATGCCATGAAATTGCAAAAAGAACGATCTCGTTCTGACGCAAAAAAAGAATATTCTGATTGGTACATTTTAAAAGATGGCGAAACAAAATTTGTTGGATATGATGCTCTGGATTTGGATAATGCACAATTGTTGAAATGGCGTAAAACGGAAGCTAAATCTCAGCAACAATTTCAATTGGTATTTAATACCACTCCGTTTTATCCAGAAGGCGGAGGTGAAGTCGGTGATACAGGAATCGTTTATTTTGATGAATTTCCTGTAGAAGTCCTTAATACTGTCAAAGAAAATGATTTGATTATACATATCACTGAAGTATTTCCCAAAAACCCGGAGGCTAGTGTCAGAATGAGTGTTAATGGTTACAGACGTAAATTAATCGAAAACAATCATAGCGCAACGCATCTGTTGCATGCAGCATTGCGAAGAGTTTTAGGATCTCATGTTCAGCAAAGAGGTTCCCTTGTAAGAGAAGATTATTTGCGATTTGATTTTTCTCATTTTCAAAAATTGGAAGATGATGAATTGAATAAAGTGGAACAATTAGTCAATGAGAAAATAAGACAGAATATCTTTAAAGAAGAATTCCGTCATTTGCCAATCGAAAAAGCAAAGGCATCTGGTGCCATGATGTTGTTTGGTGAAAAATACGGCGAAGAAGTCAGAATGATTACATTTGATCCTGATTTTTCAATTGAATTATGCGGCGGTTGTCATGTAGATGCGACCGGACAAATTGGCTTTTTCAAAATAATTTCGGAATCAGCTATAGCTGCAGGAATCAGAAGAATAGAGGCAGTAACAGGTCCTGCTGCTGAAAAACTCATTCAGGAACAATTTAATCAGATTCATTCGATAAAACAGTTATTAAAAAATCCCAAAGACGTCCTTGAGGCCATTCAATCAGCTTTGGACGAAAACAAAATATTACAAAAACAAATTCAGGAATTTAAAGAAGAACAGGCAAGACATATTAAAACCAAGCTTCTTGCAAGCGCTTCTCATCAAAACGGATATTCAATTATCATTGAAAAAATAAATCTGGATGATAGTAAAATTATAAAAAATCTGGTGTACCAAATCGGGAAAGAACATTCACCTTCTATCATCATAGTCGGATTTTTGGAAAATAATAAACCACAACTCATGTGTTATATCAGTGAAGAACTGGTGTCTGAATATAAATTAAATGCTACATTCTGGATTCGCGAAATTGCAAAACATATTGAAGGTGGAGGTGGAGGTCAGGCATTTTTTTCCAGTGCAGGAGGTAAAAAACCAGAAGGACTTATTCCGGCACTTACTCAGGCAAAAGAAATTGTTTACGAAGTATTGAAAATTAAAAAGTGATGTTTGCAGGTTTAGAATTCTTTAAATTCATTGTATTTAATTATAATTTAGAAGATTTAAAATATTAAATAAAACGAAAACAATGTCGTCCCCTCTGATTATTACCATTTTCATTTTTGCGATCTTTGTCGCATTTAATATCTATATTCGTGTTCGTACTTTCGCACTATATAAGCAATTAGTACAACATCGGATTCAATTTTATTTTAAAGATATTTTTTCAGCTGATAAATGGCAAAAAGTGATTGCGGCTTATCCGCTTCATGAAGAATTATTAAATAAATTCAGAAAACATATGCTTACGACAGGCATATTATTTGCCACAGTGATTTTTGTGGTACTGATTTTGCTTTTCTTTTTAGGTTCATAAGAAGTAACCATAATGAATGAGTCTAAATTAAATATAGCATTGGCGGGTGTCGGCCATTTGGGGAAAATTCATTTGAAGTGTATTCAACAAATTGATTCTCTGAATCTCTCTGGCATTTATGACAAACATGTGGAACTTGCCGAAAAAGTGGCCTATGATTTTAATGTACCACTTTTTTATACTTATGAGGACCTCTTGAACTCTTGCGATGCTGTAGATATCGTTACATCGACCAGCTCACACTTTGAATTAGCAAAAAAAGCAATTGAATCTGATAAACATTGTTTTATAGAAAAACCAGTCACTGCCGATCTGGAAGAAGCCATTCAGCTAAGGGAATTACTTTTTAAACACAAGGTTTGTCTACAAATTGGTCATGTCGAACGTTTTAATCCAAGTTTTGCGGCAATTCGCGATTATATTAAAAATCCCAAATTTATTGAAGCACATAGGTTATCGAGTTTTAATCCTCGGGGTAGAGACGTTTCTGTAATCCATGATATTATGATTCACGATCTTGATCTGATTTGTTTGTTAGCAAAAAGTCCATTGAAAGATGTAAAAGCAAATGGCGTATCTCTGGTTAGTCCTTTGCCAGATATATGTAATGCCAGACTGGAATTTGAAAATGGATTGGTATGCAATGTTACTGCCAGCCGTATTTCCATGAAACAAATGCGTAAATTGAGAATATTTCAGGAAGATGCTTATATAAGTATCGATATGTTGGATAAAGAAGCACAGGTAATACGCTTATTAGATGAATATCAGGATAATACCATCGAGTTGGAAACACACAAAGGCAATAAATATATTTCTCTGGTTAATCCTGAAATCACTCCGGTAAATGCAATTTCTGAAGAATTAAAATCTTTTTATAAAAGTATCGTTAATGATGAAGTACCTGAAGTAAATCTGGAGGAGGGAATTCAGGTTCTCACTCTGGTACAGGCCATTACGAAGCAAATCGAAGAAAGTCAATGACCAAAAATCACCTCTTGTGGGGCCTATTCGCACTAGTTATAGCCCTTTTATCTTGTAATGCCGAAGACGAAAAAATTCCTTCCTATCTATATTTGGATAAGTTTTCCTTCACCGTTCGCCAGCAGGAAGGGAGTTCTCATCAAAATCTGACAGACGGATGGTTGTACGTCAATGGCAATTATTATGGGGCTTATCAACTGCCTGCAACAATACCGGTTTTGGAAGAAGGAAACTGTGAAGTGGTTTTATTTCCGGGATATCGGCAAGATGGTCGCATAACCAATACTTTCCGGTATTCATTTTTGGAATCATTTACAAAACATATGGTCCTTACTCCCAGACAAACGGATTCTGTTTTTCCAACTTCCTCATATCAAACCAATCTTGTGTTTTCAACTATTGAAAATTTTGATGGACTACATTATTTTATAGGAGACAGGGACAATGATGTGGAAACACAAATTACTTTAAGTTCTTCTTCTGAAGCATTTGAAGGATCTGGTTCTGGTTTAATAGAATTAACCAGTGCTCATCCATTTTTATTTGCAGAAAATGTATTAGAAAAAGTAATTCCTCAAAGTGGTGATCCAATTATTTTGGAATTGAGTTTTAAATCTGATATTCCGTTTTCGATAGGATTTTTAGGTTACAAAGAATTTCGTGGAGAAGATAACCTGATAAATGCAGGATTGCTTCCTAAAAAGGAATGGACAAAAGTTTATTTTGATTTTAGGAAATTAATTAATGAATCCAATTCTGATTATTATAAGTTAGCTATTACAGCTTCTTATCAAAAAGACAGCTTAAAACCTGTACAGCAAATATTTTTAGATAATATTAAAGTAATTCACCGGTAAGACTCTATGATCTGGAGAAAAGAAAATATTATCTATATCGTTATGGATTTTATCCTTGCCATTCTGGCTTGGTATTTATATATTCATTATCTGCATAAAAATGATTATTTCATATTAAATGAGGATGCTACGTATCAAAAACTATTTCAATCCGGAATCATCATTGTACCCGTTACCTGGTTTGTTTTATATATACTTGCCGAACAATATAAAGACGTTTACAGGTTATCCAGATGGGCCGTATTTTCCCGTACATTATTATTGTCATTAATCGGAAGTGTTATCGTATTTTTTGTATTGCTTGATAATACTGAAATTAATTTTGAAAACCGTTATTTTGGTGCCATCCTGGTTTATTTTCTGTATCACTTTGGATTAATTGCAACATTCAGAATCTGTTTTCTGACTATGGTTTCTAACCGGTTAAAGCGCGGGATTGTTGGCTTTAATACATTAATTATTGGTGGCGATCAGCAAGCTGTAAAATTGTACAAGGACTTATCTGGTTTAAAATTTAGCCTGGGACATAAGTTTATTGGATTCATTCATTCCAATGGAAATCAAAGCAATGAATTAAATCAATATTTGCCTGAGGTTGGTGGTCTAAAAGATATTCAATCAGTTATTGTAAATTATAAGATTGAAGAAGTAATTATTGCCATCGAATCAACCGAGCATGAAAAATTAAAATCCATCGTCGATGTGTTATTTGAATTTGGAAGCAAACTCATGGTGAGGACTATACCCGATACCTATGATATCCTTCTTGGCACTGTAAGGCTAAATCATGTTTTTGGTGCTGTATTAATTGAAATTAAGCAGGAAATGATGCCCAATTGGCAAATTGTGGTAAAACGCATTATCGACCTGGTCGTGAGTTTGATTGCGTTAGTCATCCTGTCACCGGTGATTCTTTATGTATACTTCCGTACTAAATTTTCCAGTCCGGGTCCTGCATTTTATAGTCAGGATAGAATTGGATTAAATGGAAAGCCTTTTAAAATTTATAAATTCCGTTCTATGTCAATGGGTGCGGAAGAAAACGGACCTTTGCTTTCGTACGATGGTGATCCCAGAATAACAGCCTGGGGCGCTTTTATGCGTAAATGGCGTCTGGATGAATTACCGCAATTTTTTAATGTGTTAAAAGGCGATATGTCATTAGTAGGTCCCCGCCCGGAGCGCCTTCATTTTATCGAACAGATCATGGAGAAAGCACCACATTATAAGCATCTCTTAAAAGTAAGACCTGGTATCACATCCTGGGGTCAGGTTAAATTTGGCTATGCTTCCAGTTTGGAAGAAATGCTCAAGCGTCTTGAGTTTGATATTCTGTATGTAGAAAACAGATCCCTTGGTCTGGATTTTAAAATTTTGTTCTATACAATTTCCGTATTGATTCAAGGAAAGGGAAAGTGATTAACAATGTACAATTAACAATGTACAATTAACAATGTACAATTAACAATGTACAATTAACAATGTACAATTAACAATGTACAATTAACAATGTACAATTAACAA
>CAZALD010000043.1:0-17275 GCA_964486185.1 uncultured Saprospiraceae bacterium | reverse complement strand
ATTAAATTGATAGCGTAGTAAAGACGCACTGAAACTTCTTTGGTGTGTGTTTGTAACATCAGTAAATATATTAAATTGATAGCGTAGTAAAGACGCACTGAAACAATAATCCCCAAAGAGGGCCCCTTCTCTCGTAGAATTAAATTGATAGCGTAGTAAAGACGCACTGAATCATCTTATTAAAAAGGCTCTCTTCTCCCAATGCATTGCAATAGGAAGGTATCTTGCAAAAAGAAGTCGAAAATTAATCATGAAGCTTTCCGCAGAAGGTAAACGACGACATTTTTTAGAACACTTATTTGAAAAACTCGAGGTGATAAGACCTCCCTATAAGTTGTCTAATGCATGAATTGGGATGAATAATGAATTGTTTGACGTTCTCTTCCTCTTGTTTTCCAGATTTGCTGTGCAATATTTCCGTCTTTTCTTCCCAGCTTATTGAATTTTGGATTATCATAATTTAATTCCATAAAAAACAATCCATTTAATGCCGGATCACTATTTGAACCAGAGTTTGGCATGGTTGGATTAACAGGACATACCACTATAGGTATTCCGGTTCCTCCTCCCAAAGATTCAGTATTTATTTTAGTTAGCCAATTGAGGTCATTATACTGGTAATTTATATGCTGCATGTAGCTTGAGGAACCAAAACCACCAAGCTTCAACTCACTAATTCTATCCCTTAAATTATATTGTAGGGTTGATAAATTCTTAATAGTACTCCCATTATCCACGGATGCTATCATTTTTTTAACCCTTCCTTGATTATCAATATCAAAGTTCTCGATCAAATTTTTTGTGGCGTTGTTCCCTTCATTAAGGTTTTCTTCTTTTCTAATACATTGTTAGCAAAATCGTATTTATACGAGTTAATGTCTGCTGATTTATTACCAAGTTGAATCAAAGAATTTGAATTGGATGAAGAAACTCTACCATAAATGTCATAATTATAATTTGTTATAATATTTGTGTTTGCCAAACCCAAAACCGCATAGGATTTTCGTTTCTGAAGTATAACCTTCTAACGAGACGTTGTACATCATTTTCATTTAATAATAAGTCTCATGTCTAGTTTTAAAAACACCTTAATTTTTTTATTCTAAACTGGAATTTCAGATTACTTAAAGTCGAAAAATGTATTGTTCGATTATCATGACAAAAGATAAAAATTATTTTAAATGTCCAACTAATTTCCTCAATCAACCATCTTCGAATAATAATTTCGTAAATCCGGAAAAAAGGTTATGGTTTTAATTAAGGTCCTGCCCAGGAAATAAGCAACTAGTTCTCGCAGACGAGTTAGAATGGATCTCTTCCTGTTTTTAGGAATTTCAATACAACCTGTGTAAATGAGTTTTTCAAGATAAGTCTTTGTTTGCCTAACAAATTCTGGATTCTGAATATCAATATTCAGCTCGATACTTGCGTAAGTACTCAGATGATTTAAATTGAAGGATCCAATTGTCATCCATTCATCATCTACTATGGCAAGTTTTGCATGCAGTACAGACTTTTGCCATTCATAAATCTGAATATTGTGTTTATGCAACCAATGATATAAATAATACGTACCATTTAATGCAAGCGGAATATCCGAAATACCGGCTAGTACAATGGTGATTTTAACACCCCGTTTTGAAGCAGCTTCAAGTGCCCTTCGCAGGCGAAGTCCGGGTAAAAAATAACTGGCGAAGATGAGGATATCCTTTTGTGCATTTTGAATGGCCAGGTTATAACTTTGATAAATTTGTTCCTTCTTGCGAAACCAGTCATTTTGCCGCATACTAATTTTCACAGGTTTCTGAATTACAGGAATGGGAGCATTTTTTTTAGGGTTGCGTATAAATTTTTTTTCCGCAATCTGATAACAAATTTTTTCCAGTTGTTCGCATACCGGTCCTCTTATCTCCAGCGCAAAATCAAGCCATGCTTCCTTTTCTTTTGTACCGTGATACCGGTCTGCAATGTTTATGCCACCAATCAAAGCCCTTTGTCCATCGGCAACTACAATTTTGTGATGAAGTCTTCGGCCAAGACTTAAATTTTTAAATAATGAAATTCGGGAAAATAATCGAAAATTGATACCTGAATCCTGTAATTTCTGAATATAATCTTCAGATAAATGTCTCGATCCATATCCATCGGCGATAATATAAATTTCTACATTACGGGCGGCAGCTTTTAACAAAGCATTGAGTATGATTTTTCCAATATCATCATCGCTGATAATATACATCTGGATATGAAGCGTTTCATTTGATTGATCAATCAGTGAAAGAAGGGTATTGTAAAAATCCGGACCGCTTTGATGAAATGAAATAGATTCAGCGACAGTAAACGTTTTTTGATACGCTTTATTCCGACCCTTTATAAATTGCATTATGAATTAATCATTTTACATCAGTATATTTCATACGGTTTTTGCGATAGGATTCGACCGTAAATTTAACGAGTAAATAGATTATAGCACTACATACAGTACTTAATAAAGTGCTTCCGGTCATAACCGATATGGCCACTTCATCGAGATGCGTATACCAGGTTTTGAGATTAAAAGCATTTTCTGGTTTCCAGAAAAAAGCCCCGATCTTATAACTTAGCACCAGAAAAAATGGCGCCGTAAAAACATTGGAAACCAAACTGCCACTGATGGCAGCAACCATGTTAAATTTTAGAAAGCGATAACAAAAAATCACAAGGAGAGTCCCTGCACCGAAAGTTGGAAATATACTGATAAAAGTACCTAATGCAGCGCCGTAGGCAATTTCATGACTGGTTGCCCTGGCCCTGGCCAGTTTGATAATTTCAAATCGAATTCTGCGAAGCACCAGGTAATAATTTAAACAATGACAAAGTATAAATAATCGAAGAGGATAAAAACTATGTAAAACAAAAAACGTAAAGATTCATTAAAAAAAGTATTCAGTGTTATAAAAAATGAATGTCCTTTTATGGTATAAAACCCAATAAAAGGACATTACATCTATAATGATTTCTTGTCAGCTACTAAAAAATATAAAGCTGCTGGAAAGAGATTAATTTATTCTCCTGAAGGATTTTCTTCAGAAGATTCGGGTTTGGCTTCTTCCACAGGCATTGGAGGAGCCGGCATAACCGGAGTCATTGAATCAAACAAAATAATCCAACTGTCATTTTTCTTTTTCAGAACGGCCATTCCGATGGTTGGGCCACCTACTTGCTGACCTTTTACTTTAATGTCTGCATCGCTATTCCAGGTGACTACTGCAATCTCAGGACTTACCATCCTGGACGATGTAAGTTGATAACTGAATTTTGGTCGCTCATCTACCATCGCATCAAAAGCTTTCCATGAAACTTCTAAATGTTTTAAACCCTGGATCATGCTACCATCCGGACTGATTTCACCTGCCTGCCTGTCATAATAACTTTTTAAAAGTTTGTAGTTCATTTTGTCATAGGCAGTATAAACATCAGCTAAAAATTTTTCAACTGACGCCTTATTGTCCATAGGCAGTTTCATCGGTTTGCCTTGTGCAACTAAATTGGTGCTGCATATAGAAAATATGAACAACACAAGAATGGAAAACATAAATTTTTTCATAATTGAATGAATTGATTTTATTAATAATGGTTTTAATTTTTTGATCTTAACTAATCTTCATATTATTAATTATTTTAATCATTAATTCCTAAAATAATGAATAAGAAAAGATGTAGTTTTCGTTTAATGGGTTGTAAAAATAGTCAATTATTTATTTTTTAGTTAGCTAATTTATAATCCGCTTTATTAAACTGAAACCCTTAATTTGCAGCCCAAAATAGTAAACTATGCAACGTATTGCTCAGATTTTATCCATTGTAATGTTTTTTGTAAGCCCGGGAATATCTCAGAAAAAAACCAGCACGCCTACAACTAATGAAGAAACTAAAGATATATTGGAATCTTCATTATTTAATAATTTGAAATTCCGCAGTTTAGGTCCGGCAATAACCTCCGGTCGCGTAGCTGACCTGGCAGTAAATCCAACTAATTTTCATCAGTATTATGTAGCTGTCGCTTCAGGCGGTGTATGGAAAACCAATAATGCGGGAGTGACCTATACGCCCGTTTTTGATAGCCAGGCTTCCTACTCCATAGGCTGCCTGGCCATGGATCCTATCAATACCAATGTCATCTGGGTCGGTACCGGTGAAAACAATAACCAGCGTAGTGTGGCATATGGCGATGGTATTTATAAATCAGAAGACGGAGGAAAGTCCTGGAAAAACATGGGTCTGAAAAATTCCGAACATATTGGCAGAATAGCCATTGATCTCCAAAATCCGGATATCGTCTATGTAGCCGCTTATGGTCCGCTATGGAACTCCGGTGGTGATCGCGGTATTTATAAGACCACCGACGGAGGGCAGAACTGGAAACAAGTGTTAAAAGTAAGCGAGCATACTGGTTTTAACGAAGTGTTTGTCGATCCCCGGTATCCCAATATCGTGTATGCAGCAGCTCATCAACGCCAGCGCAAAGTATTTACCTATATAGGTGGTGGTCCGGAATCGGCTTTATATAAAAGCACAGATGGAGGTGCCAACTGGACCAAAATCATGAATGGTCTGCCTTCAGGAGATATCGGCCGGATTGGTTTAAATTATTCTCCGGTCAATCCGGATGTGTTGTATGCAGTGGTAGAAGCCGGGGATACTGACGGAGGCGTCTATCGCAGTATGGACAGAGGCGCCAGCTGGACCAAACAAGGATCCTATTATACCTCAGGTAATTATTATCAAAAAATTTATTGCGATCCCAAAGACATCGATAAAATCTTTGTGATGAATACCTATCTGGGTGTCAGTAAGGATGGCGGGAAAAATTTTTCCATCCTCGGCGAAAAAAGCAAACACATCGACAATCATGCCATGTGGATAAATCCCAATAATACAAATCACTACCTGGTAGGATGTGACGGAGGCATTTATGAATCATTTGATGCTGCTGAAAACTGGCATTATAAACCCAATCTTCCGGTAACCCAATTTTATAAAGTATCGACCGACAATACGTTTCCTTTTTATCATATTCATGGAGGAACCCAGGATAATTTCAGTATCGGCGGACCCTCGCGTACCACCAGTATCAATGGCATACCCAACTATGATTGGTATTTTACCAGTACTGGTGATGGATTTGAAACGCAAATCGATCCCACCGATCCCAATATTGTATATGCTCAGTCACAATATGGCGGACTGGTACGTCACGACAAAAAAACCGGCGAATTCCTGGATATAAAACCGATCGAACAGGAAGGTGAGGTGGCGTATCGCTGGAACTGGGATGCTCCACTGGTCATTTCAAGGTATAATAATCAGCGTCTGTATTTTGCAGCCAATAAAATATTCCGCACCGACGACCGGGGAAGCAGCTGGAAAGCCATCAGCGGAGATCTGAGCCGCAATATCGATCGCAACAAACTGGTTGTAATGGACCGCATCTGGAGTGTGGACGCCATTGCAAAAAACGGATCTACCGATATCTATGGCAACGTTACAGCCATTGCAGAATCAGCTTTTGATCAAAATGTATTATGGGCCGGAACTGATGATGGCCTCATCCATGTGACGACAGATGGAGGTGCCAACTTTACAAAAATCGACAATATCACCGGTGTACCGGAGCGCAGTTATGTAAATCAGATCATTACTTCACTGCATGAAAAAAATACAGCCTATGTGACATTCAATCATCATCGTTACGGAGATTTTAAACCTTATGTGTTCAAATCCACGGATCTTGGTAAAACCTGGAAAGCCATTCAGTCCAATTTGCCTGAACGCGGCTCCACATATACCATTGCAGAGGATCATGTCAATCCCAATTTATTATTTGTGGGAACGGAGTTTGGGGTCTTTACATCCCTGGATGGAGGAGGTAAATGGATACAGTTAAAATCAGGCGTACCTACCATCAGTGTGCGAGACATCGAAATCCAGCGCCGCGAAAATGATTTAGTATTGGGTACCTTTGGCAGAGGATTTTATGTCTTGGATGATTATAGTCCTTTGCGCAGTATATCTAAAACAGAATTGGAAAAACCGGCCCTGATTTTTCCGGTTAAGGATTCCTGGATGTATGTAGAATCAGTACCTCTTGGTGTAAGGGGAAAAGGGTTTTTAGGTGAAAGTCATTATGCGGCGCCCAATCCAAAACCAGGAGCTGTGTTTACATACTATCTAAAAGAGGATATTAAGACCATCAAAGAAAAACGAAGAGAAGCCGAAAAAACAAAATACAAAAACAAAGAAAACGTCTTTTATCCATCTGCTGACTCCTTGCGATTGGAAGATGCACAGCAGGCTCCACATTTATTATTTATTGTAGCTGACGAAAAAGGTAATGAGGTGCGACGTTTAAAAGTTGCTGCCAAGAAAGGATTAAACCGGATTGTCTGGGATTACCGGTATGCTCCTTTTGGACCGGTTGATTTAAGTAGTTTTGATGAGTCCTTTGTATTTAATTCACCTGAGATCGGATATATGGCATTACCCGGTAAGTATCAGGTATCGCTGCGTAAATTTGAAGATGGCGTTTATTCTGAACTGGTACCTGCTACCGCATTTACGGTTAAGGCACTGAATGCAGCGTCCATACCTGTGCCCGATAAGAAAGCCATCGATGATTTTTCCGCAAAGCTTGCTGAATTGCGCAGGGTCTGTGCTGCATCTACGGCCTATTGCAATGATATGAATGGAAAAATCAAATTCATCAAACAGGCGATTATTGTTAATCCAAACTTGCAATTACAAAACTCAAAGACAGTGCATGAATTGGAAACCCGTTTGCAAAAAGTATTTCTGCAGTTAAATGGAGATGCCTCACTTGCCAAGCGCGAATTTGAAACCTTGCCTTCCATTAATGGACGTATCGGCAATATGGTATATGGCTTGTGGAATGTGACATCAGCACCTACACAGACCTATCTCAATTCCTATGAACTGGCAAAAAAACAATTTACCGCAGTGTATGGTGAAATAAAAAGCATAGCTTCAGATTTACAAAAACTGGAGCAATCCCTGGAATCGGCAAAAACGCCTTATACACCGGGAAGATTGCCGGAATGGGGAGGGAAATAAATTAACAATTAACAATTAACAATGGAGTAATTACAGTCTTGTGAAACATTGTGTCGTATTGTCATAGTGGCAATTAAGATGTAACAATGGAAAAGAAGATTTTGTATACCCCTATGATGTTGTTTCTATTAATCTGTGTAATCTGAATTTAGCGTTGTACTAGTCGCTTTTGCTGTTCACTTACTTAAAGCACTTTAGTGCTTTATCCTACCTGGCGGTAGGAATCGTTCGTTCATCTGCGTAATCCAATAATCAGTGATTCCGCGATTCTAAAACCTAAAGGCATAATCCAGTCCCGCCACAAATTTGCGGGTAAGGCCATCGGGTCGTACTTTACGTACAGACAAAGGTGCACCAAAACTTAGTGACAAGGTATTTTTTGCATTGATGGAATAATCCAAAAATACATTGGCATTAAGGGTAAGACCTTTTGAATCAGTGATGGTCTCAGTCATTCCGGATGCATTGGTAAATTGATCATCGCCCAGATGATAAATGGGTAGGATGGAAGGCGTCAGGCTGAATTTTTCCCCAAGTGTAAAAGGATATGCTAATCTGAGTAATATATCACTTTTTCGTTGGTAGTTATTGGTGGATTGGTAGTTTCTGAAATCAGAACCCGATGGATAAGACTCTGCCAGAAATTTATTTTTCGAATCGTTTAAGGGAATTTGTGCCGCTACAAAAATTTGCAGCTTGTTAATTTCATAGGCGAGTCCAAGGATCAGATCAAATGTACCCAGGCTGGATTGAAAATCCATCGGCAAATAATTTTCTTCGTGATCATTATTGCCATCCGATAAGGCAAGTTTGCAGCCTGTAATCGCTTTTAATCGATCTGTGAGTGACCAGTTGGCATTGATGAATAAATCTGAAAAGCCAGAGCTGGATACCAGATCATTTTTTTGAGAGATATAGCTTAACTTGATGTCAATACTCGATCTACTGCTTACTTGTTTGTGATATTCTAAAAATTCGCTAATCACAGTAATATCGTGATCCGCTTTTCCTAAGGATATACCAAGTTTTATTTGATTGCTTAAAGCACTCTCCGGATCATTTGAGCTATGCGGTTTTAAACTGTTGATTGTACAAAATCCTGCATCGCTGCAACCTTGTGCATGACAAAATGGGCTTAACAATACACTTAAAATAAAAATGCTAAGGGGAAAAAGAGCTTTCATTGAATTTATTTTTTGTTTTTCGAACTTGTTATTTTTCGCAAGATACAAACTGCCGGGCATTGCAAAAGTATTTTTGAAACAGACAGATTTATTTAAATAAAGAATAAAGTATATTAATCAGTAATGTGAAGTCAGGCATTGAACATTCTATTTTGAACGCCTTATTTTTCGTAATTTTGCGGTCCTTTTATGTTTCCAGTATATGATGTCATTGTAGTGGGTGCCGGTCATGCCGGTTGTGAGGCTGCTGCTGCTGCTGCCAATATGGGCTGCCGTGTGCTACTGATTACCATGAATATGCAAACCATTGCCCAGATGTCCTGCAATCCGGCCATGGGTGGAGTGGCCAAAGGACAGATTGTACGCGAGATCGATGCACTGGGAGGATTTTCGGGTATCGTGACAGATGAAACAAGGGTACAATTCAGAATGCTCAACCGCTCAAAAGGTCCTGCCATGTGGAGTCCCCGCGCCCAAAGCGACCGCAACCTGTTTGCCAGGAAATGGCGCAATATTCTGGAAGAGTTAGCTCTTATCGATATGTGGCAGGATATGGTAAAATCATTGATTGTTGAGGGAGATTCTGTAAAAGGGGTTGTCACAGGTATGGGACAGGAGATTTATGGAAAATCGGTCGTGCTGACCAATGGGACTTTTCTCAATGGAATTATTCATATTGGTGAAAAAAAATTCGGAGGAGGTCGCGCAGGAGAATCTGCTGCCAAAGGGATTACAGAGCAACTGGTTTCTTTAGGATTTGAAAGCGGTCGTATGAAAACCGGAACTCCCCCGCGACTGGATGGACGTACTATCGATTATTCGCAAACGGAAATACAACAAGGGGATGAACATCCTTCCCGGTTTTCATTCACAAATACACGGGTTCCGGAAAAGCAATTAAATTGTCATATCACCTATACTAATCCGGAAGTACATGAAATTCTCAAAACCGGTTTTGATCAAAGTCCGATGTTTACCGGAAGAATTCAGGGCATTGGTCCTAGATATTGTCCATCGATAGAAGACAAGGTAGACCGCTTTAGTGAACGCGATCGTCACCAGCTATTTATTGAACCTGAAGGTTGGGATACTCAGGAAATTTACATCAATGGTTTTTCTTCTTCATTGCCGGAAGAGGTACAATACAAAGCACTTCAAAAAATACCGGGATTGCAGCATGTCAAAATGTTCAGACCGGGATATGCTATTGAGTACGATTATTTTCCTCCCACCCAATTATCGCTTTCGTTAGAAACTCATTTGATCCGAAATTTATTTTTTGCCGGTCAGATCAATGGTACTACAGGATATGAAGAAGCAGCATGCCAGGGAATGATGGCGGGTATTAATGCTGCACTCAGAATCAAAGACACAGATCCTTTGATTTTGTCGAGGTCAGAAGCCTATATTGGTGTGCTTATTGACGACCTTGTGAATAAAGGTACTGAAGAACCCTATCGCATGTTTACTTCCCGTGCAGAATACAGAATTTTATTGCGGCAAGACAATGCCGATCTGCGATTAACTCCGGTTGCCAAAAAGATTGGAATGAAGAATGTGGATGAACGTCTGGAGCGCGTGCAACAAAAAATCGAAGCCATTAAAACCATAGATAAAAAATTGCAAAAAAGTTTTTTGTTGCCTGAAGAAGTCAATGATTATTTACATCGTATGAATTCCTCAACAATAGAAGTCAAAACAAAAATGTCTGCTTTATTGCTTCGCCCGAATATTAGCCTCGAACAACTTGCTCCGTTAAATCCTGAATTTTACAAAGAAATACAACCCTATGATGCAGAAATGCTGGAAGCTGCAGAAATAAGTTTGAAATACGAAGGATATATTAAAAAGGAACAAGAATTGGTTGATAAAATGTCGCGTTTGGAAGGAGTCAAATTATATGCTGATTTTGATTATCATGCTATTCCTGCCTTGAGTAATGAAGCTAAATCCAAACTGAGCAGAATTAAACCAATGTCTATCGGACAAGCGAGTCGAATCAGTGGCGTGAGTCCGGCGGATATTTCTATATTATTAGTATATATAGGAAGGTAATAAGAACTACTCTTGTTTATTTTTTACAAATACAGCTCATTTCTTTCAGAGTCTGTATGAAGTGTTCCAGTTCGTTAAAATCATGAGTTACTCTAACCCATTTGCTCTGATCTTTAAAATGATTTGAATAATATCCTGTGAGTAAAAGAATGGGAGGATCTGTAAGGTCATTGATTCCGGTCAAAAGGTCTTCTATAAACCTGATAGAAGTTTCTTCATGAACTATGCTGAATAAAAACTGAGGTTTAGCAATCTGAATACCATCGAGCAAATCATTGACCATTAAATCATACCCCAAATCAATTACGCGGAAATTATTATTCCGGATAAACAATTCTACAAATAATACATTGAGTTCTTGTTTTTCATCAGGTGGTAAGAATAATAGAAAATGGGTATTGCAATCCTTGTCTTGATGTTCCAGTTGACAAAGCTGATGGATTATTTTTTTCTTTAGAATGCGGTTTACAAATTCTTCATGTACTTTTTTGATACTACCGCTCAACCACATGGTATTTAATTTATCGAGCAGTGGCATTAGTATTTGAGAAAAAGTTTTTTCAAAACCCAGTTGAAGAATATTAGTATTTATTAAGTGGGTAAAATTTTTTTCGTTGAGTTGTAAAATGGATAAAGTCAGAGTATCCATTGCATCTCTGTTGAAGAGTTCCACATCATTAAAATCAGCTACGAGATTTTCAATTTCTGAAGCCGGCATTTCTGACAGGTGCGATATTTTATATCCTTTCTGATTAAGGACAGCGATGTTGGCAAGTTTTTTAAGATCATGGTCATCGTAAAAGCGGATATTGGTTTGGGTGCGTTTTGGATTAATGACACCATAGCGTTTTTCCCAAATCCGGATGGTATGGGCTTTAATGCCGGTAAGCATTTCAAGATCTGCTATTGAGTATATTGCCAAATGGTCGTGGTTTTGATAAGGCAGGAATAACATTTGTCTATTTGATTTGTTTACCCTGACTAAGAAACGATATATGATGAATATAGGAATCGTCTGTTATCCTACCTATGGGGGAAGTGGTGTAGTGGCTACGGAGTTAGGTATGGCCCTGGCACGAAAAGGGCATAAGGTCCATTTCATAAGTTACAGAAGACCGGCAAGGCTGGCGCATTATTTACCCAATGTATTTTATCATGAAGTGGCACCTATGGAATATCCACTTTTTGATTTTAAACCGATGGATACTGCACTGGCCAGCAAAATAGTTGATGTGGCATTATTTGAACAATTGGATGTATTGCATGTGCATTATGCGATTCCTCATGCAACGATAGGTTATCTAGTGCGGGAAATATTAAAAACAAAGAATAAAAAATTACCTTTTGTTACGACTCTGCATGGTACAGATATTACATTAATTGGAGCAGACAGATCGTATTTTCCGGTGGTTGAGTTTAGTATCAATCAATCTAATGCGGTGACAGCGGTTTCAAATTCGCTAAAGCAACAGACGTATGATACTTTTAAGATCGATAAAGAAATTCATGTCATTCACAATTTTATTGATTTTGAAAGATTTCAAAAAAGAGAAAATCAATCTTTAAAATCAGATCTTGCACCGAAGGATCAAAAGATTATTAGCCATATTTCCAATTTCAGAAAGGTGAAAAGGGTGGATGATGTGCTTAGAATCTTTTACAATGTGCGTAAAAAATTACCAGCCAGGTTATTATTGATTGGCGATGGTCCGGAAAGACCCCGATTGGAGTTAATGTCAAGGGAAATGGATCTTTGTGATGATGTGGTATTTTTAGGGAAGCAAGAGATAGTAGAAGATTTATTAGCAGTTTCTGATTTGTTTTTATTGCCCTCAGAGCATGAAAGTTTTGGACTTGCTGCATTGGAAGCTATGGCATGTGAAGTACCGGTTATTTCTTCCAATATTGGTGGTCTGACAGAGGTTATTACCGATGGGATAAATGGATTTACCTGCGATGTAGGTGATACAGAAGAGATGTCTGAAAAAGGTATTTATTTATTAACGAATGTTCTTGTATTGGAGCAATTTCGAAAAGCGGCGATACATCGGGCTAAGGATTTTGATATTGAAAAAATAGTACCTCAGTATGAAGGCGTTTATGAGTCAATTCTGCAAAATATATAAATACCTGACTGATAATACATTAGAATATTACAAAGAATTAAGCTTTGTAAACAGGTAAAATTTTTCTGAAAACTGGTCTTAAATGAATTTAATTTAATATGTAATTGATATACAATTAGTTATATAGTATTGATAAAAATAAATTAAAATAATTTGTTATATGTTATTTTTCTAAATATATTTGTGCCTGTGAGTGTTTAGGATAATTTAGATAATGCTAGTTTACTTTGATGGCTCACAAAATGTCTAATCCCCGGACAGTCTATTCTTTATAAATGAGGCTTGTAAAATAATTTACTGTACTCAGGAATACTTTGGATCAACTACCTAATTGATTAAAAAGAAATGATTCATTTATATGGTGGATACATTTTAAATCGGGCAGGTAAAAACTTCATTAAGATTTCTGTAATTCTGATCATTTACAAGCAAGATGCAAAATTGATTTTTAAATCGGTTTTAGTCTAAGCATCTTTAAATCAATTTACATTACGAATCTGGCTTTGGTTTTATTGAGAAACCAGACAAATCGAAAATTTAATTAGACTTCTGAACAGGAAGTTTATTTAGGTGATAAAGGAAATTGATAGTATCCATTTTTAAATGATTCGTGATTCCCGCAATCGGGAAGAAACAAAAACTACAAGCTGAAAAACGTTCGCATATTTATGAAGAAGAAGATTCTTTCTGGATATTGGAAAGTTAATATCGTAATGATATATCTATTTTCCAATATACCATTAAGTGGTCAGGAAATATCTCTTACGGATTTACAACAAAGAGAACTTGGAAAAATAAGTAAAGATTCCATATGGTCAAATTCTAAAAAAGACATTCAATATAATTTGGAGAAAAAGTTAAGGCATGATAAATCGGCCTTACATCAATTAAAAAACTCAACAAATAAAATCTGGTTTGAAAAAAATGAAGGACAATATTCCAAAGAAGTATCGTATGGATTCAAAACTTCATTTGGTGCCATACAGGTTTACAATGATAAGTTAAGGTTAGCATCGATTCAAAAATGTGGAGTTGATGAAATAGGTCAACAAATTGTTGATATTCATTTTCCGGGATCAACCGGCGGGTGGGAAATTATTCCCGGTGCAAAGCAAGATTTGATAGCATCCTATAATACTTTGGAAGGATCAACAATTACACCAGAGATTTATGATCAAATTACAATATTAAATATCTATCCTGGAATTCATTTGCGAATGTATTCAGGAGAAGCAGGAGTGATGGAATTTGACTGGTTGGTGGAAAAGGCAATTGATTACAAAAAGATAAAAATGAAATTTGAAGGTCAGGATTATTTAAAAATTGATCTTGACGGTCATGTTGAATTGGGTTTGAGATATCAGAATATGCAGCTTTTTATTCCGGAAAGTTATCAGTTTATTGATAATAAGAAGGAAATGGTAGATGCCTTTATGCAAATTGACGCCGCTGATTCCTCCGTATTATATTATTCTTTTTGCGGACCTGTTGATCCCGATGCATTTTTAGTAATTGACCCTGTAATGCAGTGGTCAACATATTTTGATAACAATGAGTTATCATTTGATGAATACTGTTATGCGGTGGCAGTTAATGATTCGTATGAAGTTTATGTTGCAGGACTGTCAAATCGGAACATACTTCAATCTTATATGAGTAATGTTCCAGCGGGATATTCTTCTACCAATGGAGGATTGGAAGCATTAATATACAAAATGAATTCTACGGGTACAGCCATTACAGCCTGGACAATGACAGGAGCAGGTACAGCCAATGCACCAGCGCATATGGGAATTTTTCCAGATGGACGAATACTGGTAGGATACAGTGATGGCAGAATACAAATATTTTCGGCCAATCTTGCAACACGACATTATAGTGCAGAACCCGTTTCAGTTTTTGGTATAAATTCAGTGGCGATTGTTGACAACGATAATTTTTACACCGGTGGTGTGGTATCAACAACTATATCAGGTGGATTAACCTCGGGGGCTCCCGATCCGACATTTGCAGGTAGTAAGGAAGGATTTATTATGCGATTTAATAATGCAACCAGCACACCTTCAGCACAATGGGCTACTTATTTGGGAGGTGATCAACAAGAAGATTTTACCGCAATAGCTCTAACACCTAATAAAACAAAAATTGTTTTTGCCTCGATTGCATCAGGTGGAGGTAGCTCCTCATTTCCTTCCAGAGTAAATGCTGTTGATAACTCAAGAGACAAAACTGAACTTATTGTGGGAGTACTTCCACAACAAGCCAGTATGCCTTCTGGATTTGATGTGTTTTCTTTTTTAGGAGGGAATGAACACGAAGGGCGGGATGAGTCTGATTTTAATGGCTTGGCTATGGATTTCAGATCATGTGTTATCACAGCTGATAATAATTATTTTTACGTTGGAGGAAACACTTCTTCAACAAATTTTCCAGGAGTATCTGGTTCTTATCAAACCAGTAATGCAGGTGGATACGATCAATTCATTTCCAGAATACCATTAAATGGAAGTGCGGGAAGTGGTTTTACTTCTACTTATTTTGGTGGTAATTCGGATGAATTTATGGGGGGGATACAGATTGACAAATATGACAATGTATTGTTTTTTGGTACGACTTTTTCAGATAATTATCCAGTTCAAAATACAACCCCTGAGTCAGCTTACTTTCAAAGTGCATTTGGAGGGGGATACGTTGATATTACCTATGGCTCTTTGTCTAATGATTTAAATACTAATTTGTTTTCGACCTATATTGGTGGAACCGAAAAAGATTATTTAGGAGAAACTGGGGTACTGCGTGGACTGGGTCATTTATACTACCATTCAGGAAATGGAATTGCCTATATTGGTACAACTGTACATTCAGATCAAAACACCCTGCCTTCTCAATGGATGAGTGATTTACCTGGATTTGATAAAACAAGTGCTGGAGGACAGAGTGCTTCAAGAGACCGATATTATATTTTTGCATTTGATCCAAACACATTTGATTTTGGAGATGCTCCCTCAAGTTATGAAGCAGGCAACCCGGCAAAAGATGCGGTAATTCCTACTTTACGATTGGGTCTATCTACCGATGCAGAAGTAACTGCTAACAATTCATCTTTAGCTGATGGAGATGATTTACAAGATAATGGGGCTGCAGATGATGAAGATGCAATTACTTCTGTTCCTCTACTCCCTGCAACAGCAACTACATATTCAGTTACAGTTTCAGTATTTAATAATACAGGAATAGCAAGAACTCTGCATGGTTGGCTTGATTCAAATGCAAACGGGCTTTATGCTACTTCAGAATATCAATCTACCTCTGTGTCTTCATCATCTAGTCAACAAAATGTCACATTAACCTGGACAGGCTTGTCAGGATTAACTCCAGGAAATATATTTTTGCGATTAAGAATAAGTACAGCAGGATTAAATTCTTCTACACCCAACGGCGTTGGTGGTTCCGGAGAAGTAGAAGATTATTTGGTTTGTGTAAAACCAAATGCAGGTGCTGATAAATCATCAAATTGCTCTGCAATTCCAGGAGGATCTGCTACAATGGCTGCTACCGGATCTGGTACCTGGACTGCTCAGGTTGGAAATCCAGGTACAGCAAATATTACAAATCCGACTTCTCCAACAACGACCATTACCAATTTTAGTCAGGTTGGAACCTATAATTTTATTTGGTCGGTTACAAATGGGTGTTCTGATACTGCTAGTGTAGTTGTTACAACTAAGCCTGATGCAGGGACAGACAAAACTGTGACTTGTGCTGCATTACCGGGAGGCAGCGCTACAATGAGTGCAACAGGCAGTGGTACCTGGTCTTCCCAAAGTGGAAATCCAGGCACAGCAACTATTACTTCAAGTACATCACCAACATCAACGATTACTAACTTTAGTGCTGCCGGAACCTATAATTTTATCTGGACTTCTGGGGGATGTACCGATACGGCGGCTATTACAGTTACTGCTAAACCCAATGCTGGTGTTGATAAAACCGTGAGTTGTATTACATTACCCGGAGGAACTGTAACTATGTCTGCTACAGGAAGCGGAACCTGGAGTATACAATCCGGCAATCCTGGAATTTCAAATATTGTAAGTCCATCTTCTCCTACAACAACCATAAACAATTTTAGCTCAGCAGGTACTTATAATTATATTTGGACTGCATCAACAGGATGCAAAGATACCGCCGCTGTTATTGTCACCGTCAAGCCAGATGCAGGCACCGATAAGACAGTAAATTGTGCGGTATTACCGGGGGGCAGTGCTACAATGAGTGCAACAGGCAGTGGCAGCTGGACGGCACAAGGGGGAAATCCGGGAACAACGACAATAACAAATACAAGTTCACCGACAACTACAATAACAAACTATAGTGCCGCGGGTACTTATAATTTTATCTGGACTGCCCCAAATGGCTGTACGGATACTGCTTCTGTTATTGTCACCGCAAAACCAGATGCAGGCACCGATAAAAATGTAAGCTGTGCTGCATTACCGGGGGGCAGTGCTACAATGAGTGCAACAGGCAGTGGAAGCTGGACAGCACAAGGTGGAAATCCGGGAACTGCGACAATAACAAATACAAGTTCACCGACAACTACGATTACGAGCTATAGTGCGTCCGGTACATATAATTTTATCTGGACCAATGCAAGCGGCTGTACTGATACTGCTGCTGTAGTTGTTACCGCCAAGCCAGATGCAGGCACCGATAAGACAGTGAATTGTGCAGTATTACCGGGGGGCAGTGCTACAATGAGTGCAACAGGCAGTGGCAGCTGGACGGCGCAAAGTGGAA
>CAZALD010000042.1:0-19231 GCA_964486185.1 uncultured Saprospiraceae bacterium | reverse complement strand
AATTCGGATAATCTGATTTTCTATACTTAATTCAAAAATTTACCGAATCTCCCTATTTTAAACAACGCTTTTTAGGAACATGTGATCCAGAAGCAGCCATTCAACGAATAAAACTTAGTTTAACTTTTGTGAAAAATACCTGAATGGTAAGTCGTATTTTGTTGATCTTTTAATTGAAGAATATAGGAGCCGGCCGGTAATAATTTAACATTCAAATTAAAACCATCTGAATTAATTACTTGAATAGACTGAATCAAATTTGATTTTCCCTGCATATCAATTAAAGTAAGTTGATACTGTCCCAATGGCAAACGACCCGTGGAGCAGTAAATTTCATCCAAAGCTGGATTGGGAAATATATTTAAGATTTGAAGACTTACGGTATTATCTGCTTTCAAAATAATTTTATCGTCTGGTTTAAATTGTACGTTTTGGACATTATCCGTGCTATCTGTATTGACTAAAGCAATCAAACCTTTTGTTTCATTTGAAACAAATGCATAACTGTAGCTTGTAAAACTTCCAAAGAATCCGGCAAAGAGACCCGATGCGAGGGTTGTAATATCAATCCATCCAAAAAAGGCAACCTTGGCATCCACAGTCGTTGTGTTTGTAGTAACCTGCTTTTCTCTAAGTACATTCCAGGTTTTGAAAGGTAAAGAAAGTGTACCCCATGCATCCACTTCTTTTTTAAATCGCGCATTAAAATTCACCCGGAATGAATCTGGTTTAATGGGTAATGTATTTAAAATACTGTCAGGAATGATATCAGCTGCCAACTTTATTGAATTTGTGGTTTGATATGAAAGAGTATCTTGGTAATGTTGAGGAAAACGTTGCACAATGACAGGTTTTGAATATACCGTTGCACCACCTATACCCGGAAATGGTCCACCACCGTTTCGCGTACCGGTTCCTAATAATTCGATTCGGTTTGCATAGAGTTTATAATACAATTCATTTACACCTTGCATACCCATGATATCGGCTGTTGGGAAACTTGCTTTATTGTCGCCTGTTGAGGGATTTCTGTACACATCAGACCGGGAGGTAAAACGTTTTAAATGTTTGAAATCCCAATGTTGATTTGGCCCGGCAGGGGTAATCGTCACACTTTGAAAATTCGTATCAATGGCATAATAAAATGAATCACCTACGGCTGGAGTCAGAACATTGGTCAAAACGATTTGTGACGAAACTGACGTCCACACTAAGGAAAGAAATAATAAGCTAAGTTGTTTCATAATTACATTATTGGAAAGATTGTAAAGATACAAAGCTACTGTAATCGCCGGCATTTTTTAACAAGCTTTCGTGAGTGCCTTGTTCCACAATGACACCTTCTTTCAAAACTATGATTTCATCGGCTTTTTGAATTGTCGATAATCGATGAGCAATAACCAATGCCGTCCGGTTACTTAAAATCTCGGTCATAGCTTCCTGTATTATTTTTTCCGAACTTGAATCCAGCGATGAAGTTGCTTCATCCAATATTAATATCTGAGGATCCCTGAGTAAGGCCCGGGCAATAGTAAGTCTTTGCCTTTGACCGCCGCTCAATTTTAATCCACGATCGCCAATGTTGTAGTCTAATCCATTTTCCAGATCTCGTACAAACTGGTCGGCATGGGCTGCATTCAGGCTTTCTCGGATGTCATTCTCATTTCTTTCTTTTTTTCCAAATAAGATATTATTGCGGATACTGTCATTAAATAAAATGGCTTCCTGACTGACGATACCCATTAAATTACGAAGGTCCTTTAATTTTATGTCCCGGATATCAATGCCATCGATACTTATTTTTCCATCAATGACATCATAAAACCGGGCTAATAAATCTACCAGGGTCGATTTTCCGGATCCCGAGGCTCCGACAATAGCCAGGGTTTTACCTTTTGGAATGATTAAATTTAAATTTTTTATTACGGCTTGTTCCTGATTAGGATATCGAAAGCTGACATTTTCAAATCGAATTTCGCGGTCAAAAGTTTTTTTCTCGCAGGCATTGTCCCGGTCTTTAATTTGTTCAGCTGTTTGTAATACCTGATGAATTCTGTCTAAAGCGGCCAATCCTTTTTGAATATTAAAATAAGCTGTGGATAAGGCTTTTGAAGGTTCAATTACATTAAAAAAAGCATAGAGAAATGCAATAAAGACAGATCCCGTCATTTGGTCTTCAAAAACCAGTTTGGCACCAAACCATAATAAACAACAAACTACAGCGATTCCTAAAAATTCTGAAAGAGGTGATGACAGGTCCCGCCTTCGGTTGATTCGGATTAACATAGTTTGATACTCTTTTAGAATCCAGTTAAACCGGTCTGATACATATTGCTCCGCCGCAAATGCTTTAATTATTCGCAAGCCGCCAAGACTTTCTTCCTGTACAGAAATCAAACTGCCCATCAGTTGTTGGGCCTCAGTCGATTGACGCTTTAAAGTGCGGGAAATGCCTCCAATGACAAGCGTGGTAAACAACATTAACATCAACACAAAAAGCGTTAATGCCGGACTTGTGTAAATCATTATAGCGAGACTTCCTAATATCAACAAAGGATCTTTTACCAATACCTCCAGGGTAGATAAAATAGACGTCTCCACTTCTTGTACATCGGTGGTCATTCTGGAAATCAAATCTCCTTTGCGTTCTTCAGAAAAATAAGATAGCGGCAAAGCCAACCACTTCTGGAAAAGTTTTTGTCGAAGCTCTGCTGATATACCAACTCTGACCGGCGCCATAGTATAAATAGCAAGATACCGGAATAAATTTTTTAGTAAAAATATGAGCCCCAATCCACCACAGATATACATTAGTGCTTCTGTCCGGTCGTGCTGATTAATCCAGTTTGCCAATTCAAATTTGATCGTCGAAATGAGATCAGATAAATTTTCAATCTGATTGGGTGCGACGAGATCAGGCATTTTTTTTTGAAAAAGCATTTCAAACAAGGGGATGATTGCTGGAATACTCAAGATGGTAAAAAATGTAGAAAGAATGTAAAACACAAAATGGGCCATGACCCGATACCGGTATTGGGCTACAAGTTTGATCAGTTTTAAAAATTCTTTCACTTTATGATGGACTTTATTTGTTTAAACTCTTTTTACCCGGGTTTCAAACATATACGGCTCTTTCTTAATTTTATTAAAAACGGGTCCTGAGACAATGTATGAATCAGTAAGGTAGTTTACGAATTCCGATAAAATGACTTGTTTTGAATCTGGTATTTTATCAAGCGACAGGTACAGATAAAATAACAATTATTTCTGAGGTTCCAGAACAAAAGTATTTAAAAATCCTGTGTGAAAGTTTCCGGCTCTGAAATCCGGATTGCGCATCAACTGTTGATGAAAAGGCAGAGTTGTTTTAATACCCTCGATGATAAATTCATCCAAAGCTCTTTCCATTTTCGTAATACATTCTTCGCGTGTTTGTGCCTTGCAAATTAATTTAGCAATCATCGAATCGTAATTCGGAGGTACCGTATATCCCGAATATACATGCGTATCAACCCTGACTCCATGACCTTTGGAAGTATGTAAAGAAGTTATTTTGCCCGGATTAGGTCTGAAATCCATGTACGGATCTTCGGCATTAATACGTACTTCAATGGCGTGCATTGCCGGAAAATAATTTTTACCCGTGATCGGAATACCTGCTGCTACTTTTATCTGTTCTTTAATTAAATCATGATCAATGACTTCTTCAGTTACCGGATGCTCTACCTGGATACGGGTATTCATTTCCATAAAATAAAAATTCCGGTATTTATCAACTAAAAATTCGACGGTGCCAACCCCTTCGTAGTTAATGCATTTACCTGCTTTAATCGCTGCTTCTCCCATTGCTTCACGCAATTCTGAAGTCATAAAAGGTGAAGGACTTTCTTCTACTAATTTTTGATGACGCCTCTGTATCGAACAATCGCGTTCGGATAAATGGGCGACCCGGCCAAATTGATCTCCAACAATTTGAAATTCGATATGGCGGGGCTCTTCGATATATTTTTCAATATAGATGCCGTCATTTGAAAATGCAGCTTTAGCTTCTTGTCTGGCCACATTCCACATATTTTCAAACTCCGATTCTTCCCGTACAATGCGCATCCCCCGACCACCACCACCGGCCGTTGCTTTAAGAATAACCGGATAGCCAATATCACCTGCAATTTTTTTGCCCTGGCTAATATCTTTTACCAGGCCATCTGAACCTGGTACAACGGGGACACCCGCAGCAATCATGGTTTCTTTGGCAGTAATTTTATCACCCATCTTCCGTATTTGATCGGGAGTCGGTCCTATAAATTTGATGCCATATTGGGTGCATATTTCGGCGAATTCAGCATTTTCTGCCAAAAAACCATAGCCTGGATGGATGGCATCCGCATTGGTTATCTCAACCGCTGCCATGATTTTCGGAATGCTTAAATAACTTTGGGATGAAGCGGGAGGTCCGATACAAACGGCCTCATCTGCAAAGCGGACGTGTAAACTTTCCCGGTCAGCAGTCGAATAAATTGCCACCGTTTTAATGCCCATTTCCCGGGCAGTACGGATAATTCGCAAGGCAATCTCACCGCGATTTGCAATTAATATTTTATTAAACATTCAGGTTTTTGTTTACGGTTCGACCAAAAATAAAACCTGATCATATTCAACAGGTGAAGCATCTTCGACCATTACTTTAACTATGGTTCCTTTTACTTCACTTTCAATTTCATTAAATAATTTCATGGCTTCGATAATACATACGGTATCTCCTTGATTTACAGCATCACCCACTTTGACAAATTGTGGTTTATCAGGACCTGGTGCACGATAAAATGTACCGACCATCGGAGAGCGTATTTCCAGTAGTTTTTTACCGGAATCCGATACCGGAGATTCAGCAGGTTTTCCAGCTGAAATAGAATCAGAATAGCTGATTACCGCAGGAGCTGTTGCGGGTACTTGAATAACCGGCGGAGGTGTATAAGAGACAGGTGCAGCATGGCTCGAAATAGCTTTTCCTGTCTTAATGCTGATTTCAAAATCTGCTTCCTTCATTTTGAATTCTGCAAGATCTGATTTACTAACCAGACGGATTAATTCCTGAATTTCCTTGAAGTTCATCGTTTATTGTTTTACGCGTTCGAGATACTCTTTTGTTCTTGTATCGACTTTTATTTTGTCACCCTGTTCGATAAATAAAGGTACTTTAACCTGAGCTCCGGATTCCAATGTAGCTAATTTCTGAGCATTGGTAGCCGTATTGCCCCGTATGCCTGGCTCTGTAAAGGTGATTTCCATAACGACATGAGAAGGCAGATCCACTGTCAGCGGAATGTCTTTTTCTGCATGATACAATACTTCAACTTCCATTCCATCTTTTAAGAATTCTCCATTTTCAATTAATTTTTCAGCGATCGCTTCCTGATCATACGTTTCCGAATTCATAAAATGAAACCCTGCATCGTCCTTATAGAGATATTGCATTTTTCGCCTTTCAACACGTACATCATCCAGATTGTGACCTGCTACGAAAGTATTTTCCACTACTTTTCCAGAAGTTAAACTTTTTAACCTAGTCCTGACAAAGGCATTTCCTTTTCCGGGTTTTACATGCTGAAATTCCACAACAACATAAATATCGTTATTGTAATTTACACACAATCCATTTCTAATATCTGAAGTTGTTACCATAAGTTTTTTTGAAACAGCCGCAAAGATACGTTAATCACCCTTTTAATGGCGAATTGTTGAGTGCTTAAATCATTGAAAGTCTTTTCAATTGCTGTAGTAAAAATGGCTTGCTAAGAATTAATTAGCCTTTTATTTTAACTAAATGAATGTAAATTAAATCTTTATACATTACCAATAAAAATAATATTAGTTATGTAGTTTACAACAATTCATTTAGAGCATCAGGAATCCTGCTATCTGGGTATCAGGTTAAACTCGACTCTTCTGTTTAAATAACGGCCTGTTTCATTGCCATTACTGGAGACCGGTTTAGTAGAACCATATCCTGCATAGCTTAATCGGGATACCGATACACCTTGTGAAATTAAATACTCATAACAAACTTTAGCCCGGCGTTCAGATAGATCCAGATTAAATTGATCAGAACCTGTATTATCTGTATGTCCTCCGATAGCCAGATTATAATCGGGGTATTTTTTCATGATTTTAGCTACTTTGTCTAGAATTGTAAATGATTCTACCCGTAACGTAGCTCTTCCCAGATCAAATTGTACAGCCCGCATAGCAAAGTCCAGTGTTTCGCGGTCCGCTTTGTCGATATTCGGACAACCTTTATTACTGGCCGGTCCGGGAATTGTTGGGCAATTATCAAATTTGTCCATTACACCATCTCCATCAGTATCCGGACAACCTTTCATGGATGCCAATCCTGCTGTAAAAGGACATTCATCCAAATCATCCGGTACGCCATCTTTATCGCTGTCTTTTTTAGCAGTTTCCGGACAACCAGCATTTGATTTGAGTCCCGGTACATTGGGGCATTTATCGTCCAGGTCGGAAACTCCATCTCCATCTGAGTCAGGGCATCCTCCCATTTCCTTTGGTCCTGATTTATCTGGACATTTATCTTCCTTATCAGGTACACCATCCCCATCTGAGTCAGCTTCTGGGCAGCCTTTGTTGGCTTGGGTTCCTTTGATATTCGGACATTCATCTTCCATATCAGGTATTCCATCTTCGTCAGTGTCGGGACATCCGTTAAAAGCGATACTTCCGGCAAGATCCGGACATTTATCCTTAGAATCTTCAACACCATCGCCATCAGAATCCGGGCAGCCTGCAAATTGAGGAAGGCCGGCAATGTTAGGACATAAATCCAGCTCGTCTATAATGCCATCTTTATCGGAATCAGCTTTCACCATGGAGGAATCCTTTTTCATTTTAATATTGCCCAACAAATAAGTAAATCCGAAATTATGCTGCAGGTGATTTTCCCAGTTGGCCAGGCTGAAACGATAATCTGATTGCCAATGCAAATAAATCTGTGGATGAACTTTAAACTGTATTCCCAATCCAAGAGGTAGCTGGATGGCTAAGTCTTCCGATTTTGGTAAAATAAACTGTACCCCTGTTGTGACAAATGGATATGCCCATTTATTGGATTGAAATAAGTGTAATTGTGCCTGAGCGCCAAAAGTGTAGAAGACTGTTTTTTTGTCTTCATTATCTTTTTGTCGGAAAATGCCGGCGCCGAGTGGAAATAATACAGAGACATTGTTGGAGAAATTTCTGAGATATCCTAATTCAAAACCATTTTGAAAATTGACAAAAGCAGTTGCGTCTTTATTTCGCAGGGTGTTATAATCGTATAAGGTCTTTCTTACAGTCAATCCTTGTTTGAAATCAAAATATTGTGCATCGACTTTCGGATTGAAAAGTAGGAGTATGATGATACAAGCAACAAACAAATGTTTCATATCAAGTAGTTTAATCATGCAAATGTAAGTGAAATTCTGCTAAATAGATCATTATGAAGCTGTTCATACGCATTTCGTTCTGTCAAAATTTAAAGTTTAAATTGGCTCAAAGAAACCTGTCGAACTATTTTTTCTAACCTTATCCCAATCATAATATCGACCATTCATGGCGATATAAACACCAGGTTTTAATAATTGAACAAAAGCAAGAGCACTGCCTAAGTTAAAAAATCCATCAGATGAGTTTCCAAATGCATAGGGTATCATGGCTCCTGTAATGACAATGGTTTTGGATGGAATATCGCTAAGAGCCAGGGCTTTTGCGGTAAGATTCATGGTATCTGTACCATGAGTGATCAGGATATGATTCGATGCACTTTTTCGGCAATTATAAATAATGATTTCCCGGTCAGCTTCTGTCATTTCAAGACTATCGACCATCATCAGGGTCTTGATATCGATATCCAGCGTACAGCGACCCCTTTCCAGCATTTCATGTAAACGGGTGTCCTTAAAATATAATTGACCCGTGACAAAATTGTACTCCTTGTCAAAGGTGCCACCGGTAACATAGATCTGTATAAATGGAGGATTGGGAACCATTTTAAGATTTAAGCAAAACTAACAAAAATGAGGCCATTTCAATTTATTTCAGAGAAATGGATCCTGATTATCGCCTCTTTAGTTGGCAACACAAATTTCAAAAAAAATAAAATATAAAAAAATTATTCAAATTCGATCGTTTAATTGACTTATTTGATTTATAGTTGCCACTAAATCAATTAATTACACATTAAAATTAAAATTAATAAAATCTGCCGAACCTGCCTTTGGCATGTTTTTTGATCGTACTCTAGGTACTTAAAACAGAAATAAGTTCATTTTTCTATGTTATCAACCCGTACCCTGATTTATCTGGTCTTGTGCCAAATATTCCTGTTGGTTCAGGAAAATTTGTTGGCACAATGCGCCACGGGTTCTGTGACCCTATCCGGATATACCATGGGTTCTGGAACAGGAACTTATTCAGATCCGGCTACCGGCAATATTGCCGTTAATTTTTGTTTTAGCCTGGAAAAATTTTCAGAATTAAGCACAAATTGGGTGCACGGTATTTTTATCTCCTGGGAAAACCTTCCTAAAGGAGCGAGGCTTTGCGAAGGCCCTACAGGATCTCAACCAACTCAACATGGCAATCGGTTTTGGACATTTATAGATTCGGCCAGAGCCAAAAGCCTGAATCTGCCCGGTCCTGGTTTTTATGTCGATGACGGAGACTACAATCCAAAAAATAATTATGGTGATAATGGCTTGGGTACACCAAAAGCTACATTTCCCAATCTGGCGCCTTTTTGCTTTATGGTGAAATTTAATTGTGGTGTGGTTTTACCCAACTCCTATGTACCCAAAGTAACTGTAACAGGGGATGGGGCAACAGGAGCCTGGACCAATTCTTCATGTGGGGGGGAACAGTTTCGGGTACATACAGGAGGCCCTAATGGAAATGGGGCCATCATATTATGTGGAGTTGTCTTACCCGTAAAACTCATTGAATTTACCGGTGAAGCAAGTCAACAAGGTAATTTAATTAAATGGACAGCACTTGCCGATAATTTGTTTTCACATTTTGAACTGGAATTCAGTCAAAGCACTATTTCCGGATTCAAACTGCTTTCAGTGATCAATAACACTTCAGGTGTTTCTAATGAAATTAAAGAATATCAGTTTTTAGATAACAATCCTGCGGCAACAGTCCTTTATCGTTTAAAAATGATTGAAAAAGACGGATCTTATGTCTACTCTAAAATAATAACTGTTAAGCAACGTAAATCCGGTATTTCTAAATTTGGTGTTTATCCTAATCCAGCGGCTGATTTCATTATTATTCAAAATGACTCGAATCTGAATCTGGGAGAACTAGATTTGATTCTGTATGATATTATCGGAAGAAAAATAAATAATTCGCGGTTTGTACTCAATCAATCTGATAAAAAGTATTATTTAGAAATTACCGATTTGATAAAAGGAATGTATTTTATTGAAATTATGCAAAACGACCAGTCAATTGAAAAAATACATTTTTTAAAAGACTAAAAATATAATAATCCCAAAAGCAGAACAGGCCGGTGATCGCAAGATAACCGGCCTTTCTATTTCTATTTGTTTAAGAATTTTTTTTAATTGGCAAGATTTAGACTACACAACTTTATCGGCGCAATAAGAGGACGCAAAAGCTTCCGGTTTAGCCTTAAATATGAATCCCATTGACAAGATATATCCCATGGCTTCCTTTAAAGCAGTATTGGATTTAAAATTAGGATCTGTATTAATGTCAGCATGGACTTCCAGACCAATCTGGTATTTTTCCAGCAAATCACAAAGCTGATAAGCAATTTCAATAGACTTAGCCACTTCAGTGATCATACGTTCTTTAATTTTCATTTCGGTTGAGCTGCTGCTGTGATGTATAAACATGAAGCCACCCCGGCCTTCCCTTAAAAATACAATGACTGTGGCAAAATCGACGTGATTTCCACGGGTTTGACTATCGGTACCAATACAAAGTTTTAAATTAAACCCGGCTTCTTTTTCGCGAATGATTGTGTGTTCCACTGCCTGTAAAAGGGGCTCGGTAATCAGCTCGCCATTTAAACGTCTCCAGCTCATGAGATTGGATTAATTGCTTAAATATAGAAAAGATTATTGATTTAAAGGATTTAGCACAACATTTACTAAAAAATATTGAACTTTGCGACCTTACTAAAACACAATTTATAAATTTCCGTTGTTACCCTTTCTTTTTCTTTATTTCTCCAGCCTGTTTGGAGTTGGCTTCAATCTAATTTAACGAATCATTCACCAGTATTAAAAAATTCAAATGAATCTAACATTTTCAGATCAGTCAGGTCGCAAAATTCACTGCTCACTCAAATTAGCATGTCTTATGCTATGTTATTTAATCAGTGTTTCCTGTAATAATACAAATAGCTCAAAAGAACATTCGGAAGCTAATCATTTGATAAATGAAACTTCGGCTTATCTTTTAGCTCATGCCCATAATCCGGTTGATTGGTATCCCTGGGGAGAGACTGCCTTAACAAAAGCGAGGAATGATGTTAAGTTAATGATTATCAGCATAGGTTATTCATCTTGTCACTGGTGTCATGTCATGGAAAGGGAAGCATTTTCGGATACGGCAGTAAGCCGATTGATGAACCAACATTTTGTGTCGATTAAAGTAGATCGCGAAGAACGTCCTGATATCGACAATATTTATATGACGGCTTGTCAAATTGCCAATCCTGATGGTGGCTGTGGCTGGCCTCTCAATGCCATCACCTTGCCAGACGGCAAACCGGTTTGGGTTGGTACGTATCTAAAAGTTGATGAATGGATGAATCTATTAAAACAAGTAAACGACTTATATCATGAAGACCAGAATGAACTTCAAAAGATGGCTTATCAGATAGCCAATCACCTGCAGGCAGATCATAAATTTGAACTATCTGACAAAAAATTATCGTTTAGCGAAAAAACGCTCTCCTTGTTACATAACAATCTCAAAGAAAGCCTGGACTATGAGTATGGAGGTCGTCTTGGAGACATGAAATTTCCACTGCCGGCATTACTAAATTATATCATGGAGTATGCGCATTATTCAAAGGATAAAAAAGCGAATGACTGGTTTAAAACCACATTGGATAAAATGATGTATGGTGGTATCTATGATCAGTTAACCGGCGGATTTGCACGTTATACCACCGATCCTAAATGGAGGGTACCGCATTTTGAAAAAATGCTCTATGACAATGCTCAATTGATCAGCGTGTACTCCAATGCTTATAAGTTGACCAAATCGGATGATTATAAAAGAATCCTTGAACAAACCCTCAATTTTATGGAAACTGATTTTTCAAATCAGGATGGAAAGTATTTTTCGTCTTTTGATGCAGAATCTGAAGGAATAGAAGGTAAATATTATGTGTGGTCTTTAGATGAAATTAAAAAGATTTTGAATGGCGATAAACATCTCGATCTAATTTTGGAAATATATAATATCAGTTCATCCGGTAACTGGGAGCACGGAAAAAATATTTTGATCATAGAAAAAAATCCGGAAGAAATTTGTAAAAAATACAAAATCAATAAATCAGAATTAGCAGATGTGCTACAAAATGCTAATCAAAAAATACTTCAGGTCAGAAAACAACGAATTGCGCCAAAACGGGATGAAAAAATTATCGCCTCCTGGAATGCTTTAATGGTTACCGCCCTGGCAGATGCGTATGCTGCGTTGGGCGATGAAAAATATCTGGATCGCGCTCTAAAGACCGGCAATTTTTTAAAAAACGAAATGCTGACTCCGGATCACCGGATGTATCGTACGTATAAAGCTGGCAAAAAAGGGGAATTTGCTTTTTTAGATGATTACGCACTAACCATACAGAGTTTTATTAGATTATACGAAGTGAGTTTTGATGAATCCTGGTTGCAGTCAGCTAAAGGATTAACGGATTACGTAATAAAACATTTTTCAGATGAGGAAGGAGTTTATTTTTATTATAACTCCTCACTTGATCCGGAGTTGATCGCAAGGAAAAAAGAAATTGTAGATCAGGTTATTCCCGCGTCCAATTCAATTATGTGTGATGTAATTCATAAATTGGGTTTGTTTTTTTATAACGAAGAATATATCACCAGAAGTCAGCAAATGTTGAGTTATATCGCAGAAAATCCTGCCGGAAAAGAACCTGTTTTTTATGCAAACTGGCTGAGAATCTATATAGAGTTTTGTAAACCTTTATACGAAGTAGCCATCGTAGGGGCAGATTTTAAAAATCTTCAAAAAGAGTTTTTATCCAACTATTTACCTCAGTCTATTTTATTAGGTGGAGCAAAGGAAGGAACACTGGAATTATTAAAAGAAAAATTACAGGAAGGTCAAACCTTCATTTATGTTTGCAGAAACAAAGTTTGCAAACTTCCGGTACAAGATGTTGGTAAAGCAATTGTATTGATGAAATGACAAGATTTGAATATGATCTTGTTAAAATAATCATCAATTGAATTTATGGAGCTGATAATCCCGCATATTAATGAATAAAATCTGGAATCCATTTTCAATTGCCTTAGCTGTATCCAGATTTGGTTTGCTTATTTTAATTATGGGGATTGTCGTAATATTGGGTTTGATTTTACTTCGACTCAAAATTGCAGATCAGCAATTTGCTTTTAAAATTCGAAAGTATTGGTGCAAATTTGCATTATTCTTATTGGGAATACGCCTTAAAGTTTCTGGCAAACTCAATCAAAGCCGTCCATTTCTCTATGTTGCTAATCATCGTTCACTAGTTGATCCTTTGGTGCTATTTTCCTTTTTAAAATCAGGATATGCAGTAAGCAAAGCGGAAGTAGCATCATATCCGGTAATCAATGCAGGCGCTAAATTGTCGGGAGTCATTTATGTCGAACGATCTAATAAACAAAGCCGCAATCAAACCAAAGATTCTATTTTTCAATTTCTGAAAGAAGGTAAATCGATTCTGTTATTTCCGGAAGGAACCACAGGTACTAATGTAAAAACGCTTCCTTTTAAAAAAGGATCATTTGAAGCAGCAGCACTTGCTGACTGTCCTGTTGTACCGATTGCCCTTGAAATGGGAAATCCCAAAAGAGATTTTTGGTATGATGCGGGTTTGTTTCATCAGTTTATCCTAACGTATTCAAAATGGCATACACCTGTTTTTATTCATTTTTTTGATCCAATAGTTGATTCGTCTGGTGAACAACTCTGTATAAAAGCAGAAGAAATGATCAATGCCAAAATTTCAGAATTTCAAACATTTTGGACGTGAGAGTGGCCATTGGAATATGCATTTAAGGCGATAATTTGATATTCAATCATCTTTTATTCTGCCGTGTTTTTAAAATCAAGAGAAATAGAATTTACGCAGTGTCTAACATTTTTAGGTGTAAACCGTTCGCCTCTGAACACATGTCCCAGGTGACCACCGCAATGATTGCATAAAATTTCCGTACGGTGACCGTCCGGATCTTGTTTGTAGAGGATAGCCCCTGGAATTTCATCGTCAAAACTAGGCCAGCCGCAACCGGAATCAAATTTAAACTCGCTGCTATAGAGCGGTGCATCACATTGACGGCAAACATAGGTCCCCTGTTCATAATGTTTATTGAATTTTCCGGAGAATGGAATTTCGGTTCCTTTTCTTAGAATAATCCGTTGCTCTTCTTCATTGAGTATATTATAATCTTCTTTGTTTTTCATTTTTTTAGTTTATCGGCAAATTTACTTCTGAGTTTTGCAATTTTGGGAGCGATGACTATCTGGCAATAAGGTGCGCCCATATTGCTGTTATAATAGTTCTGATGATAATCTTCTGCGATATAAAAATTGGTGAATTTGGTAATTTCAGTAACAACGGGTTTGTCCCAGATTACGGAACCCACTTCTTTTTTTGATTTTTCAGCAACAGCCTTTTGTTTATCACTATGATAAAAAATGGCGGACCGGTATTGTGTACCCACATCAGCGCCCTGTCTGTTTAGTGTAGTAGGATCATGGGTCGTCCAGAAAATTTCCAGAATTTCTTCAAAGCTGATTTGGGCAGGATCAAAATAAATCTGACAGGCTTCTGCATGACCGGTAGTGCCAGAAGTAACTTCACGGTAAGCAGGATTTTTTACGGTGCCTCCGGAATAACCTGATTCTACTTTAACGACTCCTTTGAGATCCTGAAAAACTGCTTCAACACACCAGAAACATCCGGCAGCCAAAGTGGCAATTTCAAGACTATCTGATAAAGGTGCTTCAACAAGTGATTTTGATTCAAATTCAACTGGTGGCATGGTTTCCATTTTTTCTGGTGGATTTACTGGGGCATTACAAGATGCAAGATGTAATAATAGGATATTGAGAAGTTTCATTTAATTAATTTTCTGATAAGGATTTTAAAACACGCAGGCAGAAGGAATGGTTTATGAAAGCTTGAGAAATTTTATATCGAGAATTACTTATCAAAGTCACTTTTTCTTTCGTTTTTAATCAAAACTTAAAATTCACGATGCACTGAATTATTAAAAAACGCTTTTTCTACAATGGATTAATCATAATACTCGTAAGCTGATTCCCAAATTAAAATTCCATCATTTGTACAACGAACTGACCGGACGCGACCCCGATTATCAAAAGTATAATAATAAAAAGAAGTCTCACCTCCTTTATAGGATAATTTAGTTATTAAATTTTTACTTGCAATACCAAGAAAAGCTAATCCAAAATTATAATTGCTCAAAGTGTTCTTTTTGCTCAAATCAAAAAAGGACATCTCAATTACTTTGGAATTAGTTGCCGTATTTGTATAAATTGTAGAAAGGGTATTGCCAAGATAGACTGTAAGAGAATCAATACCAGTTAAAATATTGGATTCGGAAAATGTTTTTCTCAATATCAGCTCGTCCTTTAAATTGTATATGTATTTAATATTTGGTCCTTGTAAAATTCCATATGAAGAATCAACAAGTCCGTTTTTATTTAAAATATAGATCGTAGTATCAAAAGCACTGGTATTAAAGTATGACCTTATAACTGTATCTCGGGAATATGTAAAATTTGTGTGGTGGCCATTTGGGCACTTAATTACTATAAGTTGACGCTGATTATTATAAAAATACTCGCAAATGTTAGAGCCGTTAATGACTTTTTTAATTAATGGTGCATTGCTGATGGTTATTGTCTGTTCTTTTTCACAAGAAATGCAAGTGGATAAAAACAGAAAGCAAAGGATTATTTTAAAAATTTCGCTCACTTAAATTAATGCTTCGTTTTATAAAACCTAAAATATGGATTTTGGAAGAACGAGATTAGAATAAACATTATTGTGGGTAGTATTAAGTAGAAATATGCATACCCGCAATATATCCTGTTGTCCACGCTGCCTGAAAATTAAAACCACCTGTCACAGCATCAATATCCAGGACTTCACCGGCAAAATATAAACCCGGTACGATTTTACTTTGCATGGTTTTAAAATCAACTTCATGCAATGGAATGCCGCCAGCTGTAACAAATTCATCTTTATGGGTGCTTTTACTAAATATGGAAATTTCACAGTTGGTCAAAATTTCGGCAATCATCAACAATTCTTGTTTGCTTAAATTGGCCCATTGTTTGGTTTCTGGTATTTGTAATTCTTGTACACAGTTTTGCCAGAACCGTTGTGCCAATTTATATGGTGAATAATTCATCACTGATTTTTTTGAATGTTCCGTTTTAATTCGTTGCAATGCTTCTACCACTTCGTTTCGGGTTTGATTCACCCAGTTTATCAGAATTATAAACTGATAATTTGATTGTGCAAGAAACCTGGCTCCAAAGGCTGACAATTTTAGAATGCAAGGGCCACTAAGTCCGCTATGTGTTATGAGTACAATGCCTTCTGATTCAAAACCAGAATTTTTAATTTTAATTCTTGTGTTTGGTATGGAGATCCCGGAAAGATTTCGAAACAACGTATTCTTTGTATTAAAAGTAAACAAACTGGGTACGGGTTCTATAATAGAGTGATTTAATGTTTTAAGACAATTCCAAATAGTATGACTGCTTCCACTGGCAATCAAGACAAAATCTGAAAGAAACAATTGATCAGTGGTTTGTATTTCAAATTTCTCCTTTTTAATTAGGTTCATTACTTTAGTTTGCAATATAATTTTTACCCCAAGTTTAATAGCCTCATTTTTAAGACAATTGACAATTGTCATTGAATCATCTGTAACCGGGAAGATTCTTCCATCTTCTTCGGTTTTGAGTTTTACGTTTCTGCTTTCAAAAAACTCAATGGTATGGAGGCAATTAAATTGGTAAAAAGGGGATACCAATTCTTTCTGACCTCTTGGATAATAACTTACTAACTCTTTTACATCAAAACAGGCGTGAGTAACATTACACCTGCCACCTCCTGAAATTCTTACCTTGCCAAGTACTTCTTTGCTTTGTTCAAATAGGGTAATTTCGATATTGGAATGATTTATAGCACAGTATATAGCGGCCATAAATCCGGCTGCACCCCCACCGATGATCGATAATTTTTTATTGTATTTCAATGGCATAAAGATAGGAAGAGCAAAGCTGGAGCAGAAATGGCAATATTGATTAAGGTAATGGAATGAAGCAGTTACGGTTGAGCAAGTTATCTATCCCAGATAAGCAGGTGATAACAAAACATTAAAGGAATACACGGAAAGGGATTTTAAAACCAGTAATAAAAGATGTATCTTTGCAGTCTCAAATCGCGGAGTGGAGCAGTTGGTAGCTCGTTGGGCTCATAACCCAAAGGTCGTAGGTTCGAGTCCTGCCTCCGCCACAAAGAACAAATAAGCTATTGGTATTGAGTTACTAATAGCTTATTTTTTTTTATAATATGAATGAAATATGATAAAGCGATGGCCTTTGGTTCAAGTCCTGCCACCGCCTAAACTTGCCAATATGTTTTTGACTCCTGACTTTTGTATTGCTCTCCAATATTAGGTTGTGTGTCATATTTGTCAATGTAGATTTAAAGCCACAAAACAATGTCATCCGCTCATTTTAAACACTTTAGGTGATTATCTTCGAAAAGAGTGACTTAACCGTGGCATGTCGCTTATTAGCGTTTCCAGCTTGCTTAAAATTTGTCCTGATACCGTCAGGGCCTGGGAAAAGAACCGGAAAAGTCCCCGACTAAAAGACATTAAGAGGATTATTGACTTTTTGGGTTATTTCCCGCCAATCGTCACATGCTGGTTTTCTCTCAGAAAGCTGCTTTATTTTGCTAGGGCTATTCGAGGGGAGACACAAAGGGAGGCGGCTAAAATAATTGGGGTAGGGGCATCGAAGCTTATAAATATTGAGTTGGGAAACGGAGGGTAACTTGCTAGATAAGAGGAAAGATACATGATTATATCAAAGTGGCTTTTTCTGCTTTGTCTAATGGTGCTCAATTGTGATTTATTAATTTTTTTGAAGGATACTTTTTCATCTAGATAAGTTCTTTCCTTTTTTTATTCAGGGGATAAGTTTTTACACTATATTTGTTCAGTTATTAAATAAATATTGATATGAAATTTTTAGAAGGTATCAATTTCGTAACGGATGATAAGCAAAACAAAATTGCTGTCTTAATAGATCTTTCCAAACACAAAGAAGCATGGGAAGATTTTTATTCTATTTTAATAGCGGATTCAAGAGAACACGAACCAAAACGATCTTATAAATTATTTAGAAAAGAATTAGTTCAAAAAGGAAAACTTTGAACGATGAGTTATGAAATTATCCTTTCAAAAAGTGTTGAAAGGGAAATTGACAATCTACCTAAAACAGTTTTAAAAAGAGTTGATAATTCAATACTTTCATTAGAAAGAAATCCAAGGCCAGATGGCGTAATTAAATTAACAAGTTATTCAAACTTGTATAGAATTAGGAAAGGTAATTATCGGATTGTATATTCTATAGATGATCTAAATAAAGTGATTGAAATCCGTCAAGTAGATCATAGAAAAAATGTTTATAGGAAGAAAAAATAATATAATTATTTAAGAAGTCAGTGTTGTTCACGACAAGAATTTAAAAGATTAACCATGCTTAAGTCATTGCTTGATGACTAAAACTAATTTTTAAACAATAAACTTTTTACCCTTTCGTCAATCGTTACTTCAACATCCGGAATAAGCAATGCTTCTAACATATCTTGAACATCCTTTGGATGCGGAGTCGTTCTCTTACTGATTAAATCAATATGCGAAAACCTGGACCATAAGATTGTTTTAAGTTGACTTTTATCTTCATTCCACATTTTGTATTCCATTATAAGGCTTTTGTCGGTGGTTTGAATCAACTGGGTCTGAATGATTACTGTCTCATTTCTTTTAGCCTCTTTGAGATAATTAATCTCGTGCTTTACCAAAACCCAAGCCATCTTACGCTGATCCGCATATTCCATGAGATTCAGTCCATAATGCTCGATCAGTTGATCCTCCCTGGCTTCAAGCATGTACTCAATGAAACGTGTATTATAAAGATGTCCTAATGGATCACAATCCTTAAAACGGATTCGGGCTTTTGATTCTGGAGATTTTATCATATAATGAATTGTCCATTGAAACAATTGGAAGAAATCGTTGTTCAGTTTGCTTTATTAATTCTGTAACAGGGTGGGGGTATTATTTTATAAAGTGAATGGATTGAATATATGAACAAGAGGTATTGAGATTGATACTTATCAACTAATTTGAATTTAGAAATTGGTCTTGATAGTTTGATATCATGTTAGCTATTTGCCTCTTATTCATTGTCGGGTATCCCATATGCTTGTTTCATCAAATTGCTTAATAACTCTTTATTCTTTGCAATATCCGCCTTGTCAACACGGATTCTATAACGCCCCCATTTACTATCGTAATCCATTGTGTCGAGTTTTGCTTCATCAAGTTTTTCTTGAATTTGGGGCGATTGCTTAAGTCTGATTTCAAGTAACATGCTACTTTTTTTGGCTTTGAAAATCGCAAAATTATTCGGTTGTCCATTTTTTGCAAGACCAATATAATATTTGTTATATTTTAATTCCAAAAGAGGACTGAATTCTTTTACAATTTCTAATAATTGGTCTGCAAGTGCAACAGTTTGTTTTGTACCTCTAATTGTTTCCCAGTAATTTCTATCTGTAACTTCTTTTGTTTCTTCGTCTGCAAAATCCGGTCAAACTGACCACCCTATACCGGAGCAAATTGACCACCCTCTA
>CAZALD010000041.1:0-21874 GCA_964486185.1 uncultured Saprospiraceae bacterium | reverse complement strand
CGCTTTATCAGTTACTTATGAAATCGATAAAAAAAAATGCGGAAGACAGGAAAAATACATCCTGCAGGCTGCTGAAAAAAAAGTGAAATAAATCCAGGATAAATGTTCTGATCATAATCTGAAAATCAAAAGTTATTCCTATCAATCCAGATTTATACGTCAAATCTCATAAGCAGTTTTCTGAATGTTTACTTCTACATATTTCTTCGGTATTTTCCACCGACTGCATAGAGGGCTGTGGTTATTTGTCCAAGCGAACAGTATTTAACAGCTTCCATGAGTTGTGTAAAAATATTTTTATTGTGCAGGGAAGCTTGTTGTAATAATTCCAGGGCCTGATCGGACTTTTCTGAATTCGCTTTTTTCAGCATTTCCAAAGCAGCAATCTGATTATTTTTTTCTTCTACTGTGGCCCGGATCACTTCACGGGGCAATACGGTTGGTGAACCATCTTTGGATAAAAAGGTATTGACACCAATAATCGGATATTCTCCGGTATGTTTTAAAGTTTCGTAATACAAACTCTCCTCCTGAATTTTACTTCGCTGATACATAGTCTCCATGGCTCCTAAAACTCCACCCCGCTCAGTCATTCGATCAAATTCTGATAAGACAGCTTCTTCCACAAGATCAGTAAGTTCTTCAATTATAAAAGAACCCTGAAGTGGATTTTCATTTTTTGCCAGTCCTAATTCATTATTAATTATTAACTGAATGGCCATAGCGCGTCGTACGGATTCTTCTGTAGGTGTCGTAATTGCTTCATCATATGCATTGGTATGAAGTGAATTGCAATTATCATAAATGGCATATAAAGCTTGTAAGGTAGTGCGAATATCATTAAATGAAATTTCCTGGGCATGTAAGGATCTGCCGGAAGTCTGAATATGGTATTTGAGCATCTGGCTTCGCTCATTAGCATGGTATTTATATTTCATCGCTTTTGCCCAGATACGACGGGCAACGCGGCCTATCACCGCGTATTCCGGATCAACTCCATTAGAAAAAAAGAAAGAAAGATTAGGTGCAAAATCATCGATATTCATCCCGCGGGATAAATAATATTCGACAAACGTAAAACCATTAGCCAAAGTAAAAGCCAGCTGCGAAATAGGATTAGCTCCAGCCTCCGCGATATGATACCCACTAATAGAAACTGAATAAAAATTTCGTACTGAATGCCGTATAAAATATTCCTGTACATCGCCCATTAGTTTGAGCGAAAACTCGGTCGAAAAAATACAAGTATTCTGGGCCTGATCTTCTTTTAAAATATCAGCCTGTACAGTACCTCTGACCGATTTAAGAGCTTTGGCTTTTAACTGATTGTAAATTTCAGGCTCCAGCACTTCGTCACCTGTAATACCCAGCAACATTAGGCCGAGACCATTATTACCTTTTGGCAATTCACCCTCATATCGCGGTCTGGGCAATCCTTTTTGATCGAATTTTGCCCGTAAGACGGCCTCCACCTGGTCAACCATTTTATGCTCGTGAATGTATTTTTCACATTGCTGATCAATGGCGGCATTCATAAAAAAAGCGCAAATAGTGGCAGCAGGACCATTGATGGTCATACTGACAGAAGTTCTGGGATCACAAAGATCAAAACCGCTATATAATTTTTTAGCATCATCCAGACTGCATATACTCACACCACTATTGCCCACTTTGCCATAAATATCTGGCCGGAAGGCAGGATCTTCTCCATATAAAGTTACGGAATCAAATGCAGTACTCAGCCGGTTGGCCGGCATATCCAAACTCACATAATGAAACCGACGGTTGGTTCTTTCAGGACCACCTTCACCAGCAAACATGCGGGTTGGATCTTCTTCTTTGCGTTTGAATGGAAACACCCCGGCCGTATAGGGAAATTCGCCCGGCACATTTTCCTGCAATACCCATTTTAATATATCACCCCAGCCCTTGTATTTGGGCAACACCACCCTGGGAATACGACTATGGGATAAGGATTTGGTAAAAGTAGGAACCCGGATTTCCTTATCGCGTACTTTATAAACATATTCGTCCGACTCGTACGCGCTTTTTTTACTTTCCCAATTTTGAAGAATTGACCGGGTAATACCATCCATTTTTTCAGACAATACTTTTTCAGATGCTGAAAGTGATTCTGTCAATGGCTGATTATCGTCTTTAATAAGGTCCTGTACAGTTTTAATGGCCTGCCATTGGTGTACATAATCGGATTGCTGAGTCACCCATTGATCGTATTGCCGGTTGTTTTCAGAAATTTCACTGAGATATCGCGTGCGGCTGGGTGGTATAATATATATTTTTTCGGACTCTCCTGTCACGGCAGTTTTCTTTGGAATCAGCTGCAGCTTTGTTTTTATCTGAATAATTTCCATGAGCTTTACAAAAAGCAAATTGGTTCCAGGATCATTAAACTGCGATGCGATGGTTCCAAAAACCGGCATGTCTTCCGGTTTTTTATCAAAGGCCTTATGATTGCGTTGAAATTGTTTTCTGACATCGCGTATGGCATCCTGAGCCCCTCGTTTATCAAATTTATTGATGGCAACCACATCGGCAAAATCGAGCATATCAATTTTTTCAAGTTGTGTTGCTGCTCCGTATTCCGGGGTCATTACATACAATGAGACATCTCCAAAATCTACTATTTCGGTATCACTTTGACCAATTCCGGAAGTTTCCAGAATAATCAGATCAAACGAAGCTGCTTTTAAAATTTCAAGGGCATTTTTAATATGTGGCGATAGTGCCAGATTGCTTTGTCGTGTTGCTAAAGAGCGCATATAAACCCTGCCACCGTGAAACTCCGGATGAATTGCATTCATGCGGATTCGATCCCCTAACAGGGCACCACCCGTTTTCCGCTTGGAGGGATCAACTGAAAGTATGGCAATTGTTTTTTCCGGAAACTCAAGCACAAACCGCCGGACCAGTTCATCTACCAAACTGGATTTTCCGGCACCTCCTGTACCGGTTATTCCCAGGATCGGAATTACTTTATCCTTTGTTTTGACAGAAATAGATTTTAAAATTTTATCTGCTTGTTCCGGAAAATTTTCAACAGCAGAAATCAATTTTGCAATGGACTTAAAGTCAGTTTCTGCAACTGCTTTAAACTCTCCATTGAGCGATGCTCCGGTTGCAAAATCACATTGAGCTATCAGATCATTGATCATGCCTTGCAGACCCATGTGTCGGCCGTCATCAGGGCTATAGATTCGATTTATCCCATATTGATGAAGATCTTCGATTTCAGATGGAAGAATTGTACCTCCACCACCCCCAAATATCTTGATGTGGCCGCAAGCTTTTTCCTTTAATAAATCATAAATGTATTTAAAAAACTCATTGTGACCACCCTGATACGAAGTAATGGCTATGCCTTGCACGTCTTCCTGTATCGCAGCATCGACGATTTCCAGCGCCGAGCGGTTGTGTCCGAGGTGAATAATTTCTGCACCACTGCTCTGCAAAATTCTGCGCATAATATTGATAGCAGCATCATGGCCATCATAAAGTGAGGCTGCTGTGAGGATACGGATTTTATGTTTCGGTTGATACACCGCTATGTCTGCTATCATAGATTCGTTTATTGAGGCACAAAATTACACAAGTAGCTGGTAATTAAGCTGAAATGTTGATCTTTTAAGTTAACAATCTAAGAAAATTTCTCAAGATTTCAATGGATTTTTAGAGAATCAAGACAAGTTTTCTATATTTATCTGTCAATTAATTGATCAACGTAATTGATTTATGCGAAAAACAGGAGTTTGCATTTTATTGTTTTTTTTAATGTGTTTTGAATTGCAGTCAAAACAATGGATTGTTTTTTTTGCTAAAGAAGGATTTTTTGATGGTGTTTTCCGACAGTCCTTTGGACATGCCTACATTGCTTTAATTTGGGAAGAACCGATACAAAAGAAAAAAGTATTAGTCGATTGTTTTGGTTTCTATCCAAAAGGGGGCATCCGTACTGAAGGATTTTTTGGTTTTATGGATGGAGAAATGAGGGATGATGCCGCCTCTATGAGAGAATATGATTTTGCTGTTGAAATATCGGAGCAGGAATTTCAGCAATGTTTAAAATTAAAAAAAATCTGGTCTGAAAAGAAATACAGTCTCCGCGCTAATAATTGCATTGATTTTATGAAAGATTATTGTCAGTTGATTTCAAGTATAAAAACTCCGGAAGGATTTTTTTTACTGGCTTCTACTTTTGTAAGTCATTTACGTGAAAAAAATAAAAACCTGGAACGAAGAGATATTTTAATGAATGTTGTTGAAATGGATAACTTGTATAAACTTACCCGGTATGGTTTCATCAAACGTCAACATTATAAATTTAATGAAAAATTTAAAAAACTAAAATTCAAAAACCTGAAAATGTTTTCAAAGGAATCAAAATCCTCCCGCACGCGATAAGCCTTATTTTTTAACCGGTCAATGAATTCTGGTGTATTTATATTCTCAATAATTTGATCAGAATTTAAACAACTTAATTTTAAACAGCGCATTAGAAATGACGATTACGGAAGCTATTATTATTGCCATTGTGGAAGGAATCACAGAATTCCTGCCTATCTCATCTACTGGTCATATGATTCTTACTTCGGCTAGTTTAGGTATGGACAATGATGATTTTTTAAAAAGTTTTGAAATTTCAATACAGCTTGGTGCAATACTGGCTATTGCTTTAATGTATATGAAGCGATTTTTTGTCAGTCTCGACATTTATTATAAATTATTTATTGCCTTTTTACCAACTGCAATAATTGGTTTTTTTGCGTATGGTATGATTAAAGAATATTTATTTAGTCCCCTGGTTGTATCAATCTCTTTAATTGCCGGTGGTCTGATTTTGATTCTGGTGGATCGTAAAATCAGCCGTCACGAAAGTATTTACAGTGACCTGGAAAAAATTTCTTACAAACACTCTTTTTACATTGGATTAGTTCAATGTATCTCTATGATTCCAGGTGTATCCCGGGCGGGTGCGACTATTATTGGAGGCGTGTACAATGGTTTTAATAAAAAACAAGCCACGGAGTTTTCATTCTTACTGGCTATACCGACAATGTTGGCTGCGACAGTGTATGATTTGTATAAGACTCCGGTTGTATATACTGCAGAGCAATATAAATTATTGGGAATAGGATTGGTGGTATCATTTGTATTTGCCTGGCTGGCAGTTATATTGTTTATCCGGATTGTTGAAAAATATGGTTTTGAATATTTTGGGTGGTATCGAATTATCATCGGATTACTTTTTTTAGTCTTCATTTATCTGGAACTAATTGATAGTGATTTGTAATCTTAACAGCTAGTTTAAATTTTATGGTAAAACTTGTTTTTATAAGTTATTGCTTTTTGTTCATCTTAATGGAAAGCAATCATCCACATACTAATCATGCACCAAGCAATGCAAAGCAAGAGATTTTAGATCAGGAAAAAGCATTTGCAAAAATGGCGGCGGATTCCGGTTTGACAAAGGCGTTTATATATTTCGCTGCAGATAGTGCGGTATTGCTACGTGGAAGCCGCCTGATTAAAGGAAAGGCAGAAATCAGGCATTATTTCTCCAATTCATCTCTCAAAGAAATCAGCCTGAATTGGTCAGCAGAATTTGTAGATGTAGCCGAATCAGCCGATATGGCCTATACCTATGGTCCGTATACATTTAAAGCCCTAGATAGCCTGGGAAAAACTATAGAATCTACCGGTTATTTTCATACCGTTTGGAAAAAACAGGAGGATGGAAACTGGCGGTTTGTATGGGATTAAGGAGGCTGCAATAGCCCTTAGATTTGTCAACTCTTAAGAGTTGACAAATCTAAACAACATTTCGTTGACATTCAGACATTTACGTTTTTAGAGAATTCAAGGCCTTATCAGGACCTTCTTCCGTCCTAACTTCCTTATCTTCGCAGCAAAATCAGAATCATGTATTTTACACTGACAGAAGAACAGATGGCGGTTCGCGATGCCGCCAGAGACTTCGCCAGAATGGAATTATTACCGGGCGTTATTGAACGCGACAGAGATATGAAGTTTCCAAAAGAACAAGTCAAAAAAATGGCTGAAATGGGCTTCCTGGGTATGATGGTGTCGCCGGATTATGGCGGCGGCGGCATGGACACAATTTCGTATGTCCTGGCCATGGAGGAAATTAGCAAAATTGACAATTCGTGTTCAGTCATAATGTCTGTAAACAATAGCCTGGTTTGCTGGGGCCTTGAAAAAATGGGCACCGAAGCACAAAAACTAAAATACCTTCCGAAGTTGGCTACCGGCGAATGGTTGGGTTGTTTTTGTCTTTCTGAGCCGGAAGCCGGTAGCGATGCAACCAGTCAAAAAACAATGGCCGTGGATTGTGGGGATCATTACCTTTTAAATGGAACTAAAAACTGGATTACCAATGGGGGTAGTTCGGATATCCATCTGGTTATGGCTCAGGCTGATCCGTCAAAAGGCAGCCGGGGAATCTGTACTTTTATCGTTGAAGCATCCTGGCCTGGAGTTACTATCGGTGCGAAAGAAGATAAACTGGGAATCAGATCTTCTGATACTCATACCATTATGTACACTGATGTAAAAGTTCCTAAAGAAAATTTACTCGGTCCGGCCGGTGACGGATTTAAATTTGCTATGAAAACTTTAACGGGAGGCCGTATCGGTATTGCTTCCCAGGCATTGGGAATCGCTTCAGGTGCCTATGAATTAGCCTTAAATTATAGCCAGGAACGAAAAACTTTTGGCAAACCCATTTCCAGTCATCAGGCCATTGCTTTTAAACTGGCCGATATGGCCACTGAAATAGAAGCCAGCCGTCTGATGGTGCATCGGGCAGCCTGGATGAAAGATCAGGGTTTGGACTTTTCTGTGGCTGCCAGTATGGCGAAACTCTATGCTTCAGATGTCGCAATGAAACATACTGTGGAAGCCGTTCAAATCCATGGTGGTTATGGATTTGTCAAAGAATATCATGTCGAACGCCTAATGCGCGACGCAAAAATTACTCAGATTTATGAAGGAACTTCAGAAGTCCAGCGTATTGTTATATCACGTGCTATTTTACAAGGTGAATTGTTTCAGCCTATGTGGATAGAATAAATAAAGATTATGTTTGAACGCTCCTGGCATATTGGAACATTTGCCAACATTCCGGTTAAAATTCACTGGAGTTTTATATTGATTCTTATCTATGTCGGATCCTCAGCGGCATCTGCCGGGTCGGACTGGTGGTCTATAGTAATCGAATTGAGTTTTGTACTGGCCATGTTTTTATGCGTCGTTTTGCATGAATTCGGCCACGCCCTTACGGCCAAACACTATGGCATACAGACAGAAGATATCATCTTATTGCCCATCGGAGGTGTGGCTCGTTTAAAAAACCTGCCGGATAAACCGATTCAGGAACTCATCGTCGCCATAATGGGCCCTATGGTCAATGTGGCTATCGCGATCATATTATTTATGTATCTGGTGAGTATGTTTGGTGCTTCTTATTTTGATATTGATAACCTGGGCAATCTCAGTTTTTCAGACTGGTCGGGTTTTTTGCCATTACTAATGATTTCCAATATCATGCTGGTTATTTTTAATATGATTCCAGCTTTTCCAATGGATGGCGGCAGAGTATTACGGGCCCTGCTCGCTATGCAATTAGGTCGACTCAAAGCTACAAGAATCGCTTCTATCGTCGGACAAATAATTTGCATCATTCTAGTCATCATTGGATTATATTTTGAAGCTTATACCTTGGCACTGATTGGTGTTTTCATTTTTTTTAGTGCTACACAGGAATACCGCAGCGTAGCCCTGGATTCTGTTATAAAAGATAAAACCATCAGCGAATGCTATCGCAAAGAATACCACAGTTTTACCGAATACACCACTGTCAAAGAAGCTTATGGTTTTATGTTACATCGAAGAGACAGAACATTTCCGGTTATCAATCTGATGGGACAGTTTTGCGGCAGTGTTTCATCCAAACAAATACAACAGGCTCATAAAACCAATCCGGATATACGCATTTCTGAAATTTATAATCGAAAATTATTAAGCCTGAGTGCAGATACTTTTATTATTAATGCTTTATATGCTTTAAAAACACAAGCTGATCTAGTACTTGTAACTCAAGAAGATTCCGTGATTGGAGTTATTGATTCTGACGCTATCCAGCAATATATTGATTTGCAGAGTTAAAAATCATAGTTCAAACTCCGGTCTACGAAAGCCCCACTTTAAAACCCAGGCCCAAGGAGGTGTCAGAATTGTTATAAAATCCAAAGAATCTCAAAAATACACGTAGGTTTAATTTACCGCTTCGTCAAACAATTTTACGAACTCAAGGGATTTATGGATTAAGTATCCGCAAATCTCCGTTAACATTGTCTGTGAAAAATAACAAGGAATGAAAATCCTGTCGAAATTAATGGTTTTACTGGTATTGAGTTCAGCACTTGGATTCCAATTGGGTTCGTGTGTGCATGAACCCATTTTTCCGGATGGCATGCCCAATGATACGACGATGAATCCCGTTGATACGACCACTAAGGATACCATGTCCAAACCTTGCGATCCATCCAAAATATATTTCAATCAACAAATTTTACCCATACTTTTAAATACTTGTGCAACTACCGGATGTCATGATCCGATTACAAAAGAAGACGGTGTAGTTTTAAATAGTTTTGAAAATGTCATCCGAACAGGTGACATTAAAGCATTTGATCCCGGGGGCAGCAAACTTTATAAAGCGATTACAGAACGTGATTTAAAAAAAAGAATGCCGCCCCCACCAATGAATGAGTTAAACACGGATCAGATTAAATTAATTTTTGACTGGATCAACCAGGGTGCTAAAAATGACAGTTGTGATCTACCAAAATCATGTGACACCCTGGCTGTCAGTTTTTCTAAAGATGTGTTTCCGGTTATGAAGAATTATTGTACAGTCTGCCACTCCGGTAATACTCCACAGGGAAATCTTTCTCTTAACAACTATAACGAGGTTAAAAATGTTAGTACAACCGGATTACTTATTTGTGTAATAAACTGGAATACTTCCTGCGTTAAAATGCCAAAAGGTGGACAAAAATTGGATGCTTGCCTGATTTCAAAAATCGAAGCCTGGATTCATCAGGGCACTCAGAATAATTAATTATGAAATTATTAAGTATTTTATCTGCGATTCTCATAGTTACAGCTTTAAACTCCTGTTATTACGATACGGAAGAAAATCTGTATCCAAATCCACCTGCCTGCGATACCCTGGCAATGAGTTACACAACTGATATTATTCCAATTTTTACTACACATTGTTATAGTTGTCATGGTAACAATACAACCGTTTCTGCTATAGAATTTGAAGGATATGCTGATTTGATCCTGGTACTGGCCAGCAAAAATTTTCTAGGCGCCATCAAAAGAAGCCCGGGTGCTATAGCCATGCCATTGGGATCTGATAAGTTACCAGATTGTCAAATAGTTAAAATAGAAGCCTGGATCAACCAGGGAAAACAGAATAACTAAATTATGAAAAAAAATTTATTAATTGCCGTTTTATTTCTGGCACTCGCATCTGCCTATTACGGTTATAATCTGTATAATAAGTCACATAAAAATCTGAATGAAGTCAAAGCAGACTTTATGGTGGCACCTGCCGATTTGCTGGCAGAATTTGAATCAGATGAAACCGCAGCTCAAACCAAATACCTGAATAAAATCATTCAAATAACAGGGGTATTACTGGACATTCAAAAAGTAGCAGAAAAAACGATCTGGATCATTTCAACCGGTGATCCTTTAAGTAATATTCAATGTGAAATGGATGAACGATATATTTCTGATATCCAGGATAAAGTTAAAATTGGAAACAAGGTAACCATTCAGGGATTTTGTTCCGGAAAACTTATGGATATCGTATTAAATCAAACTGTGTGTATTCTATAATTAAAAAAAAATAAAAAAAAATCTGTTATGAATAAATTTTTCTTTTTCGCGATTGTCTTATTTGCAACTACTCATCTGACCGCGCAGAAATATTTTAGTAAAAATGCCATTATCCGATTTCATTCTGATTCTCCGATTGAAAAAATTGAAGCAGTCAATTCTACTGCCTCTACCGTTATAGATGTTTCTTCCGGAAAAATTGAATTCGCTGCATTAAATACGGCTTTTATTTTCGAAAAAGCCTTGATGCAGGAACACTTTAATGAAAACTATATGGAGTCCAGCAAATATCCAAAAACCATTTTTAAAGGCATGATCCAGGATTTAAATACTGTAAAATTTAGTACTCCGGGCACCTATAAAGTCAATATTACCGGTGATCTGACTATGCACGGTGTAGTCAAAACAATCAATGTTCCCGCTGAATTAACAGTTGATGGGAAAAGCGTTCATGGCAATGCCAGGTTTACGGTTAAATGCAGTGATTACAATATTAAAATTCCTTCTTTGGTAAAAGACAATGTATCCAATGAAATTGATATCACAGTAAAAGTGGATTATAATCTGCTAAGTCAATAATTGTATGAAATCCAAGAGTTGGTTTATACTTACTGTCTTCAGTATTTTATTTTTAGCGACTCACCAGCTATCTGCTCAGGAAGATTTATTGAGTTTGTTAGGTGATGAAGAAGTTAGTCAGAAGATTACGGCAACATTCAAATCGACCCGGATCATTAATAGTCAAAGTATCGAAAATACAGCCAAAGGTGTGCTGGATATAAAAATTCAGCATCGTTTTTCGAGCCTGGACAGAGGCTTGTCTGAATTTTTTGGTTTAGATGGTGCTACGATCCGTATCGGTGGTGATTACGGTCTGACCAATGATCTGATGATTGGAATTGGGCGATCCAGTTTAGATAAAGCTGTAGATGGATTTTTAAAATACAAAATTCTTCAACAAAGTACCGGACCCGGAGCCATGCCAGTGTCGGTATCCTGGTTTTCATCAATCGAATTGAAAACTCAGAAATTTTCAGATGAGACCCGTACCAATTATTTTACAAGCAGAATGTATTTTATTCAACAACTACTAGTAGCCAGAAAATTCAGTGAAGCTTTATCTATTCAACTAATGCCAACTTTAGTTCATCGCAATCTGGTAAAAACAAATACAGAAAAAAACGATGTCTATAGTCTGGGGATTGGCTTCCGTTATAAATTAAGCAAACGGACTTCTTTTAATGCAGAGTATTTTTATACTTTAGATAATCAGCTGGATGCCCAATTTAAAAATCCGGTTTCTATTGGCTTCGATATTGAAACAGGAGGTCATGTGTTTCAATTGCATTTTACAAATGCTACAGCGATGATTTATAAAGGATTTATTGGAGAGACTGTAGATTCCTGGTCAAAATCTCAGATACATTTTGGCTTTAATCTTTCGAGGGTATTCACCCTATCCAAGCCTAAGAGTTTTAATCAATAATCTGAAAGAACTCTGAATAAAACTGAATTTAGAATTCTTTCAGACTCTTGATTATTTCAAATTAGAAGCAAAATAGCTTTAATTTATTACTGGTGATAAGCAGCATTGTGCTGTAAAGGTCCACCACATTTTGCACAAGTACCTTGTGCTCCGGCACCACCCTCACAACCTTTTGCGCAGATATAATGCCAAACACCTTTTGCATTTTGTGCTGGTTCAGCACTTGCAGGAGGTGGTGCAGCCTGGACATCCGTTCCAGCAGCTGGAGTGGCAGCTGGGTCAGCAGCCGGAGTTGCTGGCATCTCAGTTGCAGCTGGATCAGCAGTTGTTGCAGCATCGTCTTTCTTTTCACTTTTACAAGAGCTAAAGCAAACGACAGCTGCTAAAAATAAAATGGATAAAATAGTTGATTTCATATTACTAAATGTTTAAAATATAAGTGGTAAAATTAGCTAATTAATTGATTTTGCAAGGGTATCACTTATAAAAAAACAAATTATTACCAAATCATTGACTCTTTTTATTGGCAAGTCATCGGTTTTTTATCTCAAAATCCAATTTATTACAGGTTTTATTTAATGATGTATTTGATAGAAACTCTCCTCTTTTTATGCATTCTTAATCAAATCGCTTATTTAATGGCTTTTTAAATACATAGAGTGCATCTGTTAAGTACAGCGACCGCATGATCTGTTGCCATTGGCACGGACTTAAAGCATTCTGATCAGGATTATATCCCATCATATTAGAACTACCGGAATCCCAATTGTTACAAACACCCTGATTGGGTCCTCCACAATCATTATAACAAGCGGAAATCATACATTCTTTTCTGACATCCAGATCAATATGGTTGCAGGGATTATCACAATAAAATGAATGACACAAGCCCATTAAATGGCCTAACTCGTGGTTAAATAATCCCGCAAAAGACCACCAACCAAATTTTCCCTTGTTGATGATATTGTCATAGGCTCCATACAAATTCATATAATGACACAAATAAAGACCACATGCAGCTCCATTCAGCTTTTTCTTCTCGTCATTCCTGAAAATGATATTTAATACTGTATCCTGATATGGAAAATTGTAGTTAAACCCTTTGTCCCAAAACCATATACCACCAAAACTATCCCGAAGATTTGACTTTTGAGTATACAAAGCAATGCGGTATCTGGCTCGCCCCTTAAAATTTTTAATCGATGTCTTACTGGTACCCAGACTATCTAATTGATAATTGACATGGTTGATAAATAAATTTGCCCAGAATAATCCATTCGCCGGGTTTTCATCTCCCGAAATACCGCGATAAAAATTTCCGATGGTCGGATGTCCAGTATAATGCAGGTTTACGTAAATAATATAGTCAGGTATATTGGCGGTGTCCAGACGGTCAATGGCCTTCAGAATACATGCTGAGTCCTGCTCTGCACAAACAATAGGCAGGGTATCTTCCATACTGCTTTTTTTTATCAGAATACAAGACGAAAAACTGATGTATACAAAAACAACTAAGGCAGCCGGAACAGGTATTTTTGTAACTTGTCGATTCATAGGAAGCTATATAAATTTATCAATGTAGTACTCTCATGGTTTTCAAGATAAAACATTTTAACGAACTCTCCACACTGGAATTGTATCAATTACTTCAATTGCGAATCGAAGTCTTTGTCGTAGAGCAAAATTGTCCATATCAGGATCTCGACAACAAGGACTTTCATTCCTATCATGTTTTAATGTATCAGGATGTACAATTAATAGCCCTTACCCGCCTGGTACCACCTAAAGTTTCCTATGAAAAATATTCGTCTATTGGCCGGGTGGTAACTCACCCGGATTTTCGACGCACCGGTCTGGGCAAGCTGATTATGGAAAAAAGTATTGCACAATGTGAGCAACTGTTTCCGGGTTACAACATAAAAATTTCGGCGCAATCGTATCTCATCCCATTTTATGAATCCTTACAATTTGAAAAAACCGGAAGCGAATATCTGGAAGATAACATTCCTCATCATGCTATGATCAGACATTCAATACAGATCGGGCCGCATGTAAAATAGAATGTACCCCTTCCGTATTTTCCGCTTGTGCATAAATCCGCAATACAGGCTCTGTACCAGAAGTTCGTATGAGCAACCAGGCATCCTGTTCAAAATAATATTTATGTCCATCCAGATTTTCAAACCGGATCACCCGATAACCTGCCCAATCCGAAATGGTCTGCTGAAGTTGGCTTTTTACGGAGTTAATTTGACTTGTACTGAGCTGTAAATCCAGCCGATCGTAGTGAAAAGGACCTACCAATTGATACACTTCCGATATCAGCTCATTGATCGATTTTTTGCTTTGACACATAAATTCCAGAATTGTCAAAGCAATCCAGATCCCATCGCGTTCCGGAATATGGCCCTTAATCGCCAGTCCGCCTGATTCTTCACCTGCCACCAGGACATCCTCATGCATCATTAACTCAGAGATATATTTGAATCCTATTTTAGTTACTATTAGTTCGAGTCCATAAAAATCTGCCAGTTTTTTCAATTTATTAGTCACTGAAAAACTGACAACCACCTTCCCGCTTAGTTTTTTATAACCGGCCAGATAATGAAGCAACAACAATAACAAATGCTGTGAATCCACCAAATAACCCTGATCATCCAGCATGGCCAGACGATCGGCATCACCATCATTGGCTATACCGATGTATTGACCGCTATGAGTTTTCAAAAAATCCTGAATCTCAGTAAGATTCTTTAGGATGGGTTCAGGTGGCGTATTCTGAAAACCGGGATTGAATTCACAATGAAAGGCTTTTAAAGCAGGAAACAGATTTTTCATAGCGTTTTGTCCGGCACCATACATGGCATCATACGCAATGTTTAAACGGGATCGCATCTCGTCCAGATCGAATGATTTTTTTACGTGATCCAGGTATTCAGCTTCAAGATTTACGAACCGGATTTTTTGATCGGCGGCCAATTCTTGAAAGCTACTCTTTAACTCTGCTGCCTTATCCGGAATCAAGGCTTCCACTTCTGCTATTTCTGCGGGGATACTAGGACCTCCGGAAGAAGATTTTAGTTTATATCCATTGTAGGAAGGTGGATTATGACTGGCCGTAATGACGATACCCAAATCAGCTTTATGAGTTAATACACCCAATGAAACCATGGGAGTGCTGACAAATTCTTTGGAGACATAACACAATATTCCATCCTGCGCCAGGATGGTCGCAATTTCTTCCAGAAACATAGGACCACCAAAGCGACAATCATGCCCGATGACCACTTTACTATACGACTTGGTTTTTAACCAGGCTAGCGTACCTGCTGCTATTCTCCGCACATTTTCTACCGTATATTCCCTGGCAATTATAGCCCTCCAACCATCGGTCCCAAATTTAATTGCGTACATTCATTTTATTTTAATTGACTGCAAAGATTGATAAAATACAGATTAATGTCGAAAATGAACTGTTAAATCAGACTGATCTATATTTGCATTTGAAGCATGAGTATCGATACTTACCGTCATAAAGGATTACGAACACAACTGGTTAAAGAGCTTTCACAAAAAGGAATTTCTGATGAGCGTGTATTAAAGGCTATTCTGGCAGTACCGAGGCATTTATTTCTGGATAATGCCTTTGATGAATGGGCGTATAAAGACAATGCTTTTCCAATTGATTGCGAGCAGACGATTTCCCAACCCTATACGGTAGCCTTTCAAACCTCCCTTCTGGAGGTAAAACCCAAGGATAAAATATTGGAAATTGGTCTGGGATCCGGGTATCAGGCCTGTGTTTTATATGAGATGGGTGCAAAAGTTTATTCTATCGAACGGCACAAGCACCTCCACGATATGACCCTCAAACGCTTGCAGACAATAGGCTATCCGTATATCCGTACATTTTACGGAGATGGATTTGAGGGCCTTCCCCGTTTTGCACCCTTTGACAAGATACTCATTACTGCTGCAGCACCTGAAATTCCGGCCAAATTGCTGGAGCAGTTAAAACCAAGTGGCATCATGGTCATTCCACTAAATGAAGGAAATCTTCAAAAAATGCTCAAAATCATTAAAAAAGAGGACGGTAGCTTAAAAAAGGAAGCATTCGGAAATTTTCGCTTTGTACCGATGCTGAAAGGTGTAGAATAAGCCTTAAGGGCTTCCTATCTATTTGTTATTTAGAAAGTTAATTTAGAAAAATTCTGAAAATCGCCGTATCTATGTGGTCTATTTGGCAATGCAAAGATCAGTATTGTAAGAATTTCTGAGGGTTTATACCCGATTGCGGAACACTTCCTTTCTATATCTCGCTAAAAAACCAATAAAAATCAATACCGAGAAGTACTTATGAGTCTGTCTAGTTATTCAATAAAATTTACTCTGAGTATTTTAACCATGTAAATCATTTTATGCAATCCACAACAACAATTACCAAGAAAGAAATCAGACCTTTTTCCAATAGAAAATCCCGACATTCCAGAGCTACGGTTTCAAAAAAATCCGCCTCCAAAGAAATCGATATTCATCAATTTGTAAAAACGGCGATAGCGCCTAAAGAAATTCATTTTACACCGTCCAGAACCATCCATCAGCTACCTGTAGATCCGTCCATAATCGCCAATTTACTTAAAAAAGGATATGAGTCGCCTACAGAAATTCAGGATAAATCATTAGAAGCAATTCTCAATGGTCAGGACCTGTTAGGACTCGCAAAAACCGGCACCGGAAAAACAGGTGCTTTTTTAATTCCACTAATCCATATGTTATTGGATCAGAAACCCGATTTTCAAATACTGATAATATCACCCACCCGGGAACTCGCATTACAAATTGATCAGGAATTTAAAAGTATCAGTCAGGGCTTACAATTATTTAGCCTTTGTCTGATTGGTGGCACTTCTGTAGAACGCGATATTGCAAAACTCAAAAGACCAGCTCATATCGTCATTGGTACTCCGGGAAGACTTGCCGATATGGTCAGACAAAGAGCTTTAAATATCAAATTATTTCATTATCTGGTACTGGATGAATTTGACAGACTTCTGGATATGGGATTCGCTAAAGAAATTCAACAACTTGTAGGCGCCATGCAATCACGCAAACAAACTATTTTGTTTTCTGCAACAGAAGAAAAAAATCAACAGACTCTGATAAAAAGTTTGTTGCGCAATCCAGTCGAAGTAAAATTAAATACGGGAAATGCCACAGGAGATCATATTGATCAGGAAATCATTCAACTTAAATTCGGCGAAAAGAAAATGGATGTATTGATTAAAATGATCAGCGATACTTCATTTGATAAAGTCCTTGTCTTTGCAGAAACCAAACATCTGGTAAAAAAAATATGCAGGCAACTTCGCAATACCGGTATAAGAGCTGATGAAATACATGGTAATAAATCTCAGAGTTACCGTATTAAAGCATTGGAATCGTTTAAAAACAGAAAAATTCAGGTACTGGTTGCCACAGATGTTGCTGCAAGAGGTCTGGATATAATGGATGTTTCACATGTTATCAATTTTCAAAAACCCAAAAATATGGATAGTTATGTTCATCGGATTGGACGTACCGGAAGAGCCGGAAAAAGTGGAAAAGCATATACCTTTGTAGATTAAAGAAACTTTCACAGGTTGTTTTGTGTTAGAACCTTGTGAAAATAAATATAAGAATATTTTGTAATTAATTTTTTTTTATAATGAGTGAAGGAACTGTAAAATTTTTTAATGAATCCAAAGGATTCGGTTTCATTAAACCATCTGATTCCAATGAAGACATTTTTGTACATTCAAGCGGATTAAAACAACAGATCAAAGAAAATGATCGTGTGAAATTTAATGTTGAAAGAGGTAAAAAAGGTCTGAATGCAGTCGATGTAGAAGTTATCAGCTAATAAAAGTTTTAAGTTTAAAAGCTGATATATCTTACTGGCTTTATTTTTCTTTTAAAGCTTTTTGCCTTCATCGAAAATTTAAAATCAGTGCTTACTAATTTTTATTTTTGCAATAGTTTGCATCTGTAAAAATTATAGATCTCCAAACAATTCTGTTGACAGAAATCAGCAGAATTGTTTTGGAGAATTTTTAATCTCCCTGAAAATTACAGCGCTATACCACTGTGCCAATTAAAAAAGTATTTATTTATTGCTATAGTAAATAAGGAATGCTTGCATTCACTTTTAGATAGCCTAAAAGCTATTATGTAAATTCCACCATTTATTTGAAAGATCTCTGAATGCTACCACCCCGCGTAAAGGTGCAAAGTAATAAATTGGTACGGAATCGCGGCCATAAAAGCTATAAACGTCAGTATAAACTGAATCATTGATCACTACCTGAGGAACCAGCCTTATACTCGCATTTTTTATCTTTAAACTATCGCTCATTCGATCAAAAAGACCTCTGGTATTTGTCACAAATTCCAACGTGGCTACAGCACCACTCATGCTCGGGTTGCTTCGATGTACTGTTAATTTTAATTCGTCATATACAACGGGATCTGCCGCAGTAGATGCTTTGGAAAGATAGTCGTGATTGATACCAAGATTACCAATTATGCGGAATCTCCGGCTTGTATCCAGGTCAAAAAAGTCGATCGTTTTGTGTTCTGAATTATAATATTTGTCTGCCCGTTCTATTTCCTCGATACAAATATTTTCCACAATAGTTCTGCTGATATCACTGATTAATCCAAGCTGACTGAATAATACAGCTGTATCCATGGCTGCACTATCCACATATTGTATAAAATGATGATGCTCAAAAGGCAAAAATTCTTTGCTGTCATTCATCAATGACAAATTTCCTAAATATTCATTAGGAGGGCAAAGGTCTTTTTTCGAACAGGAAAAATTTAGAAGAGTTAAAATTACCAGAGGATAGATATATTTCATAAACTAAAATGTCAGATCGTAATAAATAAATAACCAATAATGAGAACGCAAAATTAATACAATACTAGATCATGTCGATTTCTGTATTATCCCCAATATTGAAACTTTGAAAGCGTCCTTTTATAACTGCATCATTTCCAATGATGGAATGTTGCAGTACAACGTCTTCGAGGCTGGTAAAATTGCCAATAATGGCATCTTTCAGAATAGAATTTACCACCTGACTATGATCTCCAATAGATACATTGGGGCCGATTATGGAATGTTTTATCTGACAATTTTTACCGATACTCACCGGCTGAATAAATATACTTTCTTCGTATTGGCTTGCCTGAGGATTATGAATCTGTCTGGCCAACATAGTGGCATTGGTCGATAGAAGTATTTCTTTTTTACCACAATCAAACCAGTTTTTGACTTCCATAACTTCAAACCGGCTCTGGTTTTCGAGCATGCACATCAATCCATCCGTCAGATGAAATGCGCCTTTGGTTTTTCGATTGGTACGGATATTGGTTTCCAGACAGTTAAGTAGTTTTTGCCATTCTTTGATTAAGTACAAGCCTACGATGGCGAGATTGGATTTAGGAATCTGAGGCTTTTCAACCAGTCGGTTAACCATCCCTTTTTCGTCCAACTCCACTACACCAAACTCTCTGGGATCCTGTACTTTACGCACTGCAAGTGCATTAGATTTCGAATTTTGAAATACTTTAATATCGATGTCCAGGATGGTATCGCCCAGTTGTATCAAAACCTCTTCGTCCTCATTTAACAAGTCTTTACAAAGGAAAATGGCTTGTCCTAATCCGAGTCGATCCGTTTGATAAACATAGTGCTTTTTGATATCCGGATAATTTTCTTCCAAAAACTCTCTGATTTTATCCCCCATATATCCCAGTATAAATACATATTCGCCGATATCCGCTTCGATCAGTTGATCCAGGATATAGCCAATGATGGGTTTTCCGGCAACCGGTATCAATGGCTTGGGCTGACTATAGGTTAGAGGCCGGAGCTTTGTACCCGCACCCGCTACAGGAATTATTGCCTTCATTTGCAGGTTTTAAAGCAAAAAACAGGCCGAAATTAAATCCTTGATAAGCTGTCATATCACTTCAGAGACTTCGACTTTCCGATATCACACAGTACCAAACCTATGAAATTGGAGGGAAACCTTTAACTTTGATGTTATTGAACTCCAAAAAAAACCAATATGAACCGTATTTTGAGTGTATTCATCCCAATTGTCTGTTTCGTGCTAAGCCTTCAGGCACAAGATATTTTATGGTCTGCCGAACAAAAAATTGTGACCGGAGGACATGGTACTAATACACGACCCAGGATTCTGGCACTGGATGAAGCTCACGGTATTGTTGTTTGGGGCAATGAACATGCCAAGAGTATTCATTATTGCCTTTGGGAAAATAACCAACTAAGTGCAGTATATAACCTGGATATGAAAGGTAGTAAAGCATTCATTACGAGTTGGGCCAGTACAGAAATTGCAGGAAGAGATCAGTATGTATATATCGTATATAAAGAAGAACCCGCTGAAACCGGAAAAATTTATTTACTGCGTTCGGATGATTATGGCAAGACATTTAGTCCTCTAATCGTGGCAGTTGATCCTGTTGGTTTTTATTCCAGATTTCCCGGAATTGCAATAGATAAGGATTATCAGCCAATAATTAGTTATATGCGTTTTAAAACGGATTGGTCAGAGCCAGAATATGTGAGTATTCGATCTTCTGATTTTGGACAAAGTTTTGATTTATTTACCGAAGTTACGGACAAGACAAAAGGTGAAGCTTGTGATTGTTGCCCTGTATCCATGGAGACTGACGGAGACCGGATTGTTGTTTTCTACCGCAACAACCGAAATAATATCCGCAACATGACAGCATCTGTTTCTCTTAATAATGGACTGACGTACCCTATTACCAAAGAACTGGATATTGCAGACTGGCAATTATTTTCTTGTCCATCTACAGGCGGCGATGGATTTTTTTATGAGGATTTTATTCATTCTACCTGGACCAGTGCCCGCACCGGAATTTCAAAAGTGTTTTATTCCAAACTCAATCTGACGACACAAAAAATAGATGATTTTGAAATTATGAATCACAATGTTGGCCGCAATTTCCAACAGACCTATCCCAGAATGGCCGGTTATCGCGACACAGTCGGAATTGTGTGGGCAGAACTAGTCAATGCAATGGATGTCTTATTTACCTATGTAACCGGAGATAATTCAGCCGATCTGATTAAAAATACGGTACGGATAAACAGTGATCTGAATGGCAATCAGGCAGCACCTGATATTGCTTATAGTCATGGAAATTTTTATCTGTGTTTTCAGGATGCTGGTGACAATACCTTGCGCTTTAAAACCGGGCAATTTGAGACAGTAACTAATCAACAAGAAATCTTAGCGGAATCAGAACTGGTTGTATCTATTATTAAAAATGGCTTTCATTTTAAAACAGACAGGTTCATCGATTTTTGGACACTATGTGATCTCAGTGGAAAAATTATTGCATCCGGGCAAAAAACAAGGGAAGCTTCGATAAATATAGATCAGAAAGGACTTTATCTCCTGAATTATAAAATCAATGGAACCGAACGGACAAAGAAAATTGTATTTTAAAAAGAACCTTGTCTTTTAAAACTTAGTGGGATTAATTCCATGGAGCTGCTAATCAGGCGCTTTAATTCATTTTTATATTTGTGATAGCTTAAAAAACAAAGTATACTTGTATTTTTAATTTCTAAACCGAATGAAAAAAGTATTCTTTCACTTATGTTATTCATTAAAACATAATATAGAAATATGAACCCAATTTTAAAAATGTATTTGAAAACGGGTGTGATCTCCGGGCTTGTCTTTGGTGGACTGATGTCAATTTCTGAGTTGATGAAAGGCCATGAGTTTCAGGTCCGATATTTTCTCATGAGTGCCATCCCGTTTGCGGCCTTGTCTTTACTCTTTGTTTATTTCCACATCCGAAAACTGAAAAAAGCCGGAGTGAAGGATCTGACGGACTCCGCAATAAATGTGACTCAGAAAACGAATCTGCTATCCAAACAAATCTAAATCAGATTCTACAAAAATTAAAATCCAGTGACTTATTTAATGAAAATAATATAAGCTCAGTTAATAATCACATAATCATCAAAACTGAAGTTTCCTTCCGATCCTGGGGCGAAGAAATCAATATTTATCAAAATGAACTAAATGAAAACTTATACGAATATCAGATATCAAGTACTCCCAAATTGAAAATGACTTTACTGGACTATGGAAAGAACCTTGAAAATATTAAACGAATAGAATCTATTTTACTGGAAAATAATGATTAATGTTTTAAGTATTCAACTAATCGATAAGGATACTATTCCAGATTGCTAGATTAAAATTTATGGTTGGACATAAGTGATCTTTTAATAAGCTTACCAGGTATTTATAACAAGGGTACTCGGATTTTTCCTGACTTCCGCATTTTAACACCCAAATTTAAAAATCGAGTTGAGTAATT
>CAZALD010000040.1:0-23866 GCA_964486185.1 uncultured Saprospiraceae bacterium | reverse complement strand
AAATATTTGAAAACCTTTCTTAAATTAGCATCTTAGACATGCGAAACTTGAGTTACTAATTATCTATTAATTCATAATTTCTTCCTTGTGAACCCTTGTGCCTTTGAGTCGTTGTGGTCAAAAAATAATAAGGCCACAATGGCATAACGACACAATGATGCACAATGGCTGCAAACACGAAGAATTATGAAAAAAGTAATTTGAATGTTTGTCAAAGAAGTACCGGAGTCGCAGCAAAATTCACCCTTCATTATATTTTCCTCTTTATCCATTGTGTCTTTGAGTCTCAACGAGAAAAAGAAACAGGTATCATGTGATTTGCCATCAGGTGAATGAAAAGTAATTATAATTGTTTACTCGCAAATTTTATACATCAACTAATTGATGATATATAATAATCTTTGGTAATGATTTATCGATTTTTTGTAAAATATCATCTAACGCTCTTTACTGTAAAAGTGTGAATAATGTAACGAATCGTCTTAAATGTGTAATTTTTTAAAAATTTAATGCCCCATCTTTGTATTCATATGAAAAACGATAAATATAAAAGAATGAAATACAGTTTACTGACTTTACTTATAGGAGTGAGCGTTTACTATGCAAACGCCCAATCTTTTGAAATAGGCCTGCGCTATATGCCAACCGTTTCATCTTTAGAAATAAGTACACCTGGAGAAGGAAGAGTAGTTGGAGATTTTTCAGGTGGATATGGTATTGGTGGATTTTTTGGAATTAAAGTAACTAATTATTTAGGTTTTCAGGCTGAAGTTATTTATAATTCCTTTAGCCAAAAGTACAGAGAAGAAAATGTGGAACGGGATATCAAATTGAAGTATATAAATATCCCATTATTGCTATCGCTCAATACCGGAAAGTCTAATGCTGTAAATTTTAATATTGTGGGAGGTCCGCAGATTGGTATTAGTGTCGGCAGTGATATTTTTAGTAATGGCACTACTGCCAAGGAACCCGTACTTCTGGTTAAAAAAGGAGATTTAGGATTAGCTTATGGCGCAGGAATTGATTTTGGAATTAATGCGTCAAAATCGATTCGTTTAGGACTTGGTTTCAGAGGTGTTCTTGGTATGATTGACATCAGTGACGATAGCAGAACCATTACTACAGATTCTTATTACGTTCTGGATAGATCGCATATCACTACATACTCTGCCTACGCAGGTTTATCAATAATATTATAATTAACCAACCCTATTCTAATTCTTAGTAGAATAGTTTTAAAAAAGAGTTTAAGAGAATTCCTTGAAATAGATGTTTTCAGAAACTATAAGCCCGTTTATAAATTAAACGGGTTTATTTGTTTATAAAATAATTGAGCGATCAAATCTCTTATCATTTAAAATAAAATAAATTACGAATTATTAATCTCAAATCGTTTTATAAATCAGTGAAATATGTAACATATATATTGATTTATGCAACAAAACCGGTGATTTCTTTATCAACTTTGTCAGATTCCATATTAAGATATAAATATTCTGAAAATACATATAAAATACATGGTAAGTATGCGCTGTAAAATGACGGTTGCCGATGAGTTAAAGAAGCTTGGTCTGCATTTTATTGTAGTTGATTTAGGGGAAGTAGAAATTATGGAAAATTTATCCATGGAGCAAAAGAAGCAGTTGAAGTTGGCTTTGCTATTACATGGATTTGAATTAATAGAAGACAAAAAGTCGATACTAATTGAAAAAATTAAAAATATTATTATACAATTGATCCATTATTCTGAAGAATTAATCAAAATTAATTTTTCTGAATATTTGAGTGAAATGCTAAACTACAATTATACTTATCTGTCAAATTTGTTTTCTGAAGTGCAAGGAATTACGATAGAGCAATTTATCATTTGTCATAAGGTAGAACGAATAAAAGAATTGATAAACTATGGGGATTTAAATATTTCTCAAATTGCTTGGAAAATGAAATACAGTAGTGTGGCGCATTTATCTAATCAATTTAAGAAAATCACGGGACTTACGCCATCTCAATTTAGACTAATGAAACATAAAGTACGAACCAATCTGGAAGATATCGGCACCTCAATGAGAACAATGGGAATAGCAGAGAGAAGTGAAAATAAAATTGTATGCGGTAAATAATTGAAATGAATAAAACAAGTTTTTCTCATAAAAACTGGTATGCAAGAAGTTTGATTGAAGCCAGTTTAGATCCATTGTTTACCATCAGTCCTGATGGTAAAATTACCGATTTAAACAATGCATCTGTAAACATTACAGGAGTTTCAAGGGAGGAGCTCATTGGTACAGATTTTTTTAAATATTTTACAGAACCTGATAAAGCACAGGAAATTTATCACCAAGTGTTCGCCAATGGATTTGTAACAGATTCACCTTTAACAATAAGGGACCATAAATTAACTGAAGTTTTATTTAACGGGTCTGTATATAAAGATGCAAAAGGAAATGTACTGGGTATAGTAGTCGTAGCAAGAGATATTACTGAACAAAAAAGGATAGAGAAGGAATTAACGGAAGCCTTAGTAATAGCGGAATTGGCAACCGGAATTGCAGAAGATGCAAAACGTAAGGCAGAAATTGCAGCAAAAATGGCTAAAACTGCTGTAAGAGCTAAGCAACAGTTTTTATCAAATATGAGCCATGAAATTCGGACTCCAATGAATGCAATTATTGGATTTACAAAAGTGGTATTGAGAACTGATTTAACTTTAAAACAGAGAGAATATTTAACGGCTATTAAAATGAGCGGAGATGCGTTAATTGTGCTCATCAATGATATTCTGGATTTGGCAAAAGTTGATGCAGGAAAGATGGACTTCGAACAATCACCCTTTAAATTGTCTAAGTCGATCACTGCCATGCTTCATCTATTTGAAGCCAAAATTCATGAAAAGAATATAGAGTTGATTAAGATATATGACGCCGGGATTCCTGAAGTACTACTAGGGGATTCACTTAAATTACATCAAATTATTATGAACTTAGTTAGTAATGCTGTTAAATTTACATCCAAAGGTAAAATTACTGTAAGTGTTAACATGCTGGACGAAGATGAAGAGAAGGTCACAGTAGAATTTGTTGTGAAAGATACAGGAATAGGAATACCTGAAAATAGAATAGATACAATTTTCGAAAATTTTCAGCAGGCATCTAGCGAAACAGCAAGGGTTTATGGAGGTACTGGATTGGGACTTGCTATTGTGAAGCAATTGGTAGAGCCTCAAGGAGGAAAAATTCATGTGAAGAGTAAAATAAATGAGGGCTCTGAATTCAGTTTTGTCCTAAACTTTCAAAAAACAAATTCCATTGCAGCGTTTGAAGCTGAATTAGTAGAATTAGATACAGAAATAAAAGATATAAAGGTTTTAGTTGTCGAGGATATAGCCCTTAATCAATTATTGATGAAGACACTATTAGATGATTTTGGATTTGAACTAGATATTGCCTCCAACGGGAAAATTGCCATAGAGCGACTTCAGCTTAAAACATATGATATTATTTTAATGGACTTACAAATGCCAGAAATGAATGGATTTGAAGCTACAGCTTATATCAGGAATGTCATGAAATCCAATATTCCTATTGTCGCATTAACAGCAGATGTCACCACTGTCGATGTAGAGAAGTGCAAAGCCGTAGGTATGAATGATTACCTTGCAAAGCCAATTGATGAACGGGTATTGTTTACTAAAATAATAGGCTTGGTTAATAAGTCTATCCCCAAAACAGGACCTGAACTTAATAAAAATGAGAAGAATTTGAAATTGAGATGTATTGATTTGGATTATCTTTTACAACGTACAAAGTCGGATCCTCATCTAATGATGGAGATGATATCACTTTATTTGGAGCAAACTCCACTACTTATAAGAAGTATGAAACAAAGTTTTCAGGACAAAGATTGGAATGCATTGTATTTAGCCGCACATAAAATGATTCCTTCATTTTCAATAATGGGTATTAATTCAGATTATGAAAATATTGCCAAAAAGGTTCAAGAGTTTGCAAATACACAAAGTCAAACGGATTCTATATCCGATTATATTTTACAGCTTGAAAAAGTTTGCTCACAAGCTTGTGTCGAATTAGAAAAAGAGTATCTATTGATAAAATCAGCAAACACATGAATTCAGATAAAATAAAACTATTTCTTGTTGATGATGATGCATTGTTTTTAAAATCTTTAGAAATTGAATTTCAGCAACATGGAGATTTTGATATTAAAACATTTGAAGATGGCGAGAAATGTATCGAATCTTTGATAATCAATCCAGATATTGTCATCCTGGATTATCATTTGAATGGCCTAAATAAAGATGCAATGAATGGGATAGACGCACTTGACAAAATAAAAGCCTATAATCCGGATATTTTTGTGATCATGCTTTCATCTCAGGACAAAATTGATGTAGCAATCAATTGCATGCACCATAAAGCTTCAGACTATGTTGTAAAAAGTGAGACAGCTTTTGTCCGTTTACTTAAAATAATTAGTTCAATTTTTCAATATAAAAAATTGGAGAAAACGTTGAATTGGTATAAGGAAAGAATGTGAAAAGATCTTAATTAGATCAAGTTATCATACTAGATGCATACAATGGATCAAGACACAACAGACTTTCAATGTATTAACAAATTGCAAGTATCAATTGCTAAAATATGTGAATAATGTAATTATTATATTTTATTTTATAATGTTTATATTACTAAATTATATGACATTTGCTTATTACAATAAATTTTATAAAAATCAGTAATTAACAAAAAAAATAAAAAATGAATAGATTACGAATATTTATTATGATCAATTTCTTTTTGGTCTTTAATAACTCATCCCAATTAAATGCGTTTGCTCCGCTGGTTTATTCAGATTCGAGCCGAAGTATTCAAGCTGTAGAATCTGAATTGTTATTTCTCAGATTGCAGGAAATTAAAAATTTAGATCAATCTAGTTTGAATTACTCTGAAAGGAAGCTTTTAAGAAACGAAGTTAAAACTATTAAAAAGAAACTAAAAGCAAATAATGGTGGAGTTTATCTTTCGACCGGAGCACTTCTACTAGTCATTATCTTATTAATCATTTTGTTATAATTTATATAGAGTAAGATTGACATTTAATTTACAAATACTAAAAAAAGAATAAAGATGCAAAATTTATTATACATCATTGCAGTTATATTGATTGTTGCTTGGGCTATTGGATTCATAGGGTATGGAACAGGTGGTATACTGCACATCTTACTTGTTATTGCAGTTATTGCAATTTTACTAAGAGTTATTCAAGGGAAAAAATTAGGGTAAGTTAAGCGTAGCAAAAGTTATAATCAAGCTACTACTTGTTACATAATCTACATTTAATATTGTAACATCTATCCAAAATAAATTAATACCTAAAAGCAGGTCAATGGATATTTGGATTTGTAGGTCCTAGTCCTATTAAAAAATAATGAAGATAAGATGGGCATTGAAATCATAGTGTAATTTAACTATTTTATATTTAATAATATGCAAACAAAATATATAGGAATCGGTATTGTGATAATTGGCGTTATCATGATGATTTACACCGGATTTAATTATGTAACCGAAAAGAATATTGTAGATATCGGGCCAATTCAAATTACTGCAGAAGAAAACCATCCTATTAAATGGTCTCCAATCATAGGAGTACTGTTAATTGCTGGTGGTATTTTAGTGATTACAACCAATAAATCCAAAAATAACAGTTAATGCCAAATTACATTAACTTTGTTTATCGAAATAGAATAATTAATAAATTAGCTTGATGTGCAAAATAATGATTTGCATTCATTGTTTAATGTTATCTTCTCTAAGACTCACAATGATTAGATCTTAAACACTGTGCGTTGCAAATTCTATAAATTATAAATATTTAAAATCTATTTTGGGTAAATAAGAATTGTTTTGAATTAATAAACCACAGTCATTGATGATGGTAAAATTATTATTAATCTAAGCAACAAAATAGCCAATAATGAAAATTATTTACAACCAAATAGAAATGTACTTCGAAAAATTTACAATTCTTATAAGTGCTATTCTGGGAAATTCCATTACTTTTATATTGGCATTCCTTTTGGTGTTATTCTGGCTAAACAATCGCCATTTTAATCTTCATGAAATAAATGAAAATATTCATGATGTCATTGTAGGTGCATCTTTTTTAACCTTGTTTGTTATCCAAAAGGCATTTAATCATTTTACGGCGTCGTTACACATTAAAATCAACGAACTCGTTGCTTCACACAAATATGCTAAAAATGAAATTATGAATGTAGAATTAAGAACCGAAGAAGAAATCATCGAACTAAATAAAGGATACTCAGAACTAGCAGAAAATGCCAAAGTAGTAGTTGATGAAAATAGGGTCTAATACCAAAGAGAAATATTTTTATGAATAATATGCTGAGTTTTAATTCCGATTTGTAGTCGGGTTAGAGCAATGCTATTTTAAAATATGTAAATCCTTTAATTAGTTATTTATAAGTTTTCTATATAAAGAAACCATGAGGATTGAGATCTATTTGGCTTGTTTACTATCCATGAAGCAACCCCATTAATTGTGCATTTATAAAAAATTAGTAGTTCCACAAAATTTATCATTATGAATAGGTCAGAAATAAATTCATTTTACTTTAAATCGTCAATTTTTTTGATAGGATTGTATGTTTTAGTAAGCATGCTTTACATCGCCAAGGAAATAATACTGCCATTAATTTATGGTGCTATTCTTGCTATTTCAATAAGCCCATTAGTAATTAGATTAGTCAGAATAAAGATTAACCGGACCGTTTCGATTGCAGGAATATTGATAGTAATCTCCTTAATATTAATAGCATTGGTTGTGTTATTATCATTTAAGGCCAGTTTATTTCGTGATGCATTGCCAGAATTGAGTAACAAATTTCAAGAACTGCTAAGCAATCTGGTTTTATGGGTATCAAATTATTTTAGTATAAATGTTGAAAGAATAAATACCTGGATGGCTGCGTTGTATTCAGATTTATTACAGAACAGTAACGCTGCGATTGGCTCAACTCTAACCACTATTGGTGGTGTTTTTGTAACAGCCATATTGACGCCGATTTATGCATTTTTATTGTTATATTATCAGCCTCAGTTAATACTATTTATACATACACTTTTTGGATTTTCTAATAATAACAAAGTAAATGAAATTCTTACTGAGACAAGAACTATCATTCAAAATTATCTGGGAGGCCTCTTTATAGAATTTGGAATCATTGCTGTTTTAAATTCTATTGGTCTTTTTATATTGGGAATGGATTATGCCTTCTTATTTGGCATTTTCGGTGCTTTATTAAATGTGATACCATATATTGGAGGAGTTATTGCGGTTGCTTTGTATATTGTTATAGCATTAGTTACAAAGACACCTATTTATATACTTTATGTTATTATACTCTATGCATTCATTCAACTAGTGGATAACAATTACATAGTCCCCAAAATAATAGGTTCGAAAGTAAAACTCAATGCTTTAGTTTCTATCATCGTTGTAATTGCCGGTGCGACCTTATGGGGCATTCCGGGTATGTTTCTTTCTATTCCACTTACGGCGATCATGAAATTAATTTTTGATCGTATTGAATCCATAAAACATTGGGGGGAATTAATGGGAAATCTAAAACCGCATTAATAGAAAAAATTCAAATTAATAAATGAATATTTTCTATCAATGCAGTAATAGTTTTATGATTTAATAAATTGGTGTAAATATTAGAACTTATATCCCAAAGAAAAACCAAAACCAGTATTTTTAACGGAGGATTTATCATTCGTGTTTAATTCAACTTCTGGATTTATATCTGAAAGTCCTAACTGGGCATTCAATTGAAATGAAAGATTATTACTGAATGCATAACCGGCAAATAGGTTTGCGCCAAAATCCAATGCTTTAATATACACAGTACCACTTGGATCACCAATGGATACTTTGTTTTTAAATGTTATATCTTCAGTGTGACTGACATTTCCACCTTCTTGTTTTGAATTTCCGGATATTCCATAAGCTATATATGGTCCAAGGCCCAACAATATATGGCCATTTCCTAGTATTGGTTTAAAAAGTAAATTAAGTGGCAATTCTATGTAAGAAATATTTATTCTGCTTTTTATACTTTGTCCTAATGGGAAATCTTCTTTTTTGGCCCCTTTTGTTGTAAAAAGCAAACCAGGTTGAAAATAAAATTCCGGAGCAATTGGAATTTCGGCGTTAATACCAAAATTAAAACCAATTATTAGGTCATTTTTTAAATCATCGCCATTTACATCTTGACCATTTAAGTTTTGAAAGTTAACTCCACCTCTAAGGCCAAAACTTATTCCCTGTTGAGCATGTACATTAAAAGTTAATAATGCAATGATAGAAATTAAACTGATTGATTTGTTCATTTTAGTTATTTTTATTAATTGAATGTGTTTTAACTTGATTTATTATTTTCAATAATCTAATGGCTGATATTTTAGTGATTAGTTACTACCCTTTACCGCTTCTTTTTCAGCATCTGATTTCATTTTATCATTAGCAGTTACCAGGAACTCGACGCGACGGTTTTGCGCCCTGCCTACTGATTTGTTATTATCATATTTTGCCACTGTTTCACCAAATCCAATAATTGACAATCTGGAATTAGAGATCCCATTTTCAGATAAATAAGAGGAAACAGCAATAGCTCGTTGTTCTGACAAGGTTTGATTGTATGCTAATGTCCCTTTATCATCTGTATGACCCTGCACTTCGATGTTTGTATCCGGATATTTATTCACGATGGAAACTAATTTAGATAAGTTCTTTTTTGATGAGGCAGAAAGAGTATATTTATTATAGCCAAATAATATCTTATCACTAAATTCAATTATAATTCCTTCGCCAACTCTGACGACTTTAGCTTCGGGAATATTATTTTTTAACTCTTCTGCTTGTTTATCCATTTTATGTCCAATAACTGCACCAGTAACCCCACCAACAGTGGCTCCAATTATTGCGCCCAAGGCGGTGTTGCCAGCTGCTTTGCCAATGATTGCACCTGCCGCAGCCCCACCAGTTGTTCCAATAACCGCTCCTTTTTGAGTTTTACTCCAGGAGGCGCAGCCAAATGTAATTAAGACAGTCGATAAAAGAATTGACATTACTATTTTCATGTTTTTAAATTTTATTTGTAATTAATAATCAAAGTTGCTGAACTTATTGTGATAATTATTACATCAAAATAGATATTAGTTAAATAATTCTTACTTTATTTGGAATAACACACTTTTGAAATTATGGTGTAAAACATCATGATTTGATGATCAATAAAGTAACTATGTCGGACTTTTGAAGTTTCGATTGGGAATTCTATTTTTTAATTTTAAATTTCAATAAAAAATAAAAATAATACCTGAGAATTATTTATTTAATATTACATTGGTATTTAAAAAATTCTTCACAATACTTGTAAAATGTATTAGTTTATTTTTTTGAATCATTGTAATACTTCATTGCTTGTGGCATAATAGATTTGATTTTTGTTATCCGTGATTTATCAGATGGATGGCCGCTTAAAAATTCCGGGGGTTTGGAACCACCAGCTGCTGACATTCTTTCCCAAAAAGCCACAGCTTCCTGGGGATTGTATCCACCCATTGCGGCAAAGTACAAACCATATTCATCTGCTTCTGATTCTTCTTTTCGCGAGAATGGCAGGATTGCTCCTACTGTGGTACTTATGCCATATGCCATTGAAAAAAGATTTTGAGTTTCAACTGGTTTATTTGCTAATGCAATCTGCAAAGCGGCACCGCCAAGTTGCTGTAATAATCCATGGCTCATTCTTTCACTTCCATGCTGTGCAACGGCATGCGCGATCTCGTGTCCTAGGACAATCGCCAAAGCTGATTCGTTTTTTGTGACTGCCAACAACCCGGTATATACAACAACTTTTCCACCTGGCATACACCATGCATTTATTTCTTTACTTTCTATAAGATTAAATTCCCATTGATAACCTTCCAATACAGATGTTTGTCCCTTGCTGTCATAAAATGCTTTGATTGCAAATGCAATTTGAGTTCCAACACGGCGTACCATGTCGTCATCTTTACTATTAGCACCAACTACTTTGTTTTCACTTAAAAAAGTATTGTATTCCTTTAAAGCCATAACTTGTAATTCTGATTCTGATACCAGGCTTAATTGTTTTCTACCCGTAACTAAATTTTTTGAACAACCAACTAAAAGAAAAGACAGTATAAGATATACAAAAGGGAATTTCATCATAAGTATTTTATAATTGATCGGCAAAGTTGTAATGCATTCCACGTTTAAATGTTACACAATCCTATAATTTAGTTACATCTTTTACAGAATTTTAATTATCGTGTATTTGTATTTAAAATCTATATTTATCGGTATTATAATGATCATAAATATCTGTTAAATTCTATAAGTAATTCCGAAATAATACGGAATACAATATGTAAATGATGTAATTAATCTACAAAATTTTGTAACGTTTTCGAAATTCCAGGAGTCATCTTTGTGGTGTGGAAATTCTTTCACAGTGTTTGGCAGTTTGCTGTACACATAAATAAAATAATATGATAATTACAAGACGGATAGCACACCTTGCTATGATTTCGGTTTTCTTAATTGCGGGATGCGCAAAAGATGAATTTGTTGGCGTTGTTGGCATTTGTCCAATAGTCATTTCAACCATTCCGACAACTGAAACGACTGATGTTCCACTTAACCAGATTATAACAGTAACTTTTAATGTCGAGATGAATCCATTGACAATAAACAATACATCTCTTTTGATTAATGGACGTACAGCGATTGACGGAATCATTAGTTATAGCGGTAAAACAGCATTTTTTAAACCCATTCGTGATCTCGAACCCAATACTACATATTCGGGTAAAGTTAAAACTACCGTTAAAGATGTTACAGGAAATGCAATACAACAGGATTATCTATGGACATTTACTACAGGAGAAACACTAGCTCCCCATGTTATTCTTCCTGATCCTGCAAACAATGAATCACATGTAGATTTGAATAAGGCAATTACTGCTACATTTAACACACCTATGGATCCATCCACACTCAATGCTGGGAGTTTTACTATCTACAATGGATCTACTCCAGTACCAGGAGTCGTCACATACTTTGGATCATCGGCTCGTTTTACTCCAACATCTCCATTAATTATAAATACCATTTATACTGCAACTGTGACTACAGATGCAAAAGACTTAATGGGTATTTCAATAGCGAATCAATATGTTTGGACATTTTCCACGTTTACAATAGTACCATTAAAAGTTATTTCAACTAATCCATTTGATAATGAAACGAATGTTTCAGTAGGAAAATTAATTACTGCAACATTTAATGAGCCATTAAATCCTGTAAGTGTTAATTCATTGAGCTTTAACGTCAGACAAGGTGCAAATCAAGTAGCAGGAACCTTAAGTTATTCTGGCACTACAATAACTTTCAAACCTTCAAATGCATTAATTGGAAACACAACGTATACCGTGACAATAAAATCCAGCATTTCAAATGTATTAGGTACTCATTTGGTATCAGATTATATATGGATTTTTAGTACTGGTGTCACTTTAACTCCGACAGTTATATCTACCGATCCTTCAAATAATGCTATTAATGTTTTACTAAATAAAACAATAAACACCACCTTTAATGAAGTGATGAATCCATTGACTATAAATAGCTCAAGTTTTACCATTAGGCAAGGAACAAGCTTAGTATCAGGAACGATTACATACTCCGGAACTACTGCATCTTTCAAACCATTCAGCCCCTTACTACCCAATAAAATTTATACAGGGACCATCACTGCGGATGTAAAGAATCTTAATGGTGTATCAGTTGCTAATGATTATGTTTGGACTTTTACAACTCAAACAAATATTAATCCACCGTTTGTAGATCTAAAATCAGCTGGTAACTTTGGAATTCTTGCCGGTGTTGGAATTCGCAATAATGCTGGATTTAGCAAAATTCAAGATTTGAATGTTGGCGTAAGTCCTGGAATTCGTTCTTCCATATTTGGATTTCCTCCTGCGATTGTAGTGAACGGATCAATTCATGCTTCGGATGATATCAATCCAACAGGAATTGAAGAACTTCTTTTACTTGCAAAAAATGATCTCAAAGCTGCTTACAATTATACAAAAGGAGCTTCGATACCCACACCAATAACAATTTCTGGTGATCAGGGTGGATTAACACTTACATCAGGTATTTATAAAAGCACATCATCACTCTCAATACAATCAGGTGACTTGACACTGGAAGCTCAGGGAGACACAAATGCTGTGTGGATTTTTCAAATTGAAAATTCATTTACCACTGTCGGTGGAGCAGGAGGTAGTGTTATACTTAAAGGAGGTGCCAAAGCTGCCAATGTATTTTGGCAAACCGGTAGTTCAGCTACAATTGGATATGGTACTTCATTTAAGGGAAATGTTTTAGCCTTAACATCCATTACTATGAATTCTACCGCAACTGCCTCTGGCAGAATGCTTGCAATAAACGGATCTGTCGTCATGACAAATACCAATTTAATAATAAAACCTTAAATTTTAAGAACATGAAAATCAATAATAATAATAAAAGATCAAGGACAACTTGGTTTTTGCATAAACTGCTTGCAAAAAATATTTTAATGAGTGCATTTATTTTTGCAGGATTGCACACAACGCTTCTAGCTCAGGATGATCAATACACGAAACCATCCTGGTGGTTTGGGGTTGCTGGTGCTGCCAATTTAAATTACTATAGAGGCTCTACTCAAAATCTAAATACGGATTTAACAATACCTGTAGTTTTTAAAGATGGCAATAGTGTTTCACTTTTTTTGGCACCTCTGGTAGAATATCATCCCGCCGGATCAAATCTGGGGATTATGTTACAGGCAGGATACGACAGTCGCAAAGGTTCTTTTGATCAAGTGATTACACCGTGTAACTGCCCCGCAGACTTAAGTACGGATCTTGGTTATATTTCAATTGAACCCAGTTTGCGGTTGGGACTATTCGATTCAGGATTATATTTATTTGGGGGGCCGCGTTTTGCATTCAATATTAATAAATCATTCACTTATCAATTAGGAATCAATCCTGATATTCCTGATCAATTACCAACACCGGAAGTAAAGGGTGATTTAAGTAATATAAATAAAACTTTGATATCAATGCAAATCGGCGCAGGGTATGATATTCCTTTAAATTCTCAAAATCAACAGACACAATTTATTTTATCTCCATTTATATCATTTCATCCATATTTTGGTCAAGCACCTCGTTCTATAGAAACATGGAATTTGACGACATTAAGAATCGGTGCAGCCATAAAGTTTGGAAAAGGGCATAAGATATTAACAACAGCAGAACAGGAATCTATCACGCCGGAAGTGTCATTTAAAGTAAATGTACCCAAAAATATTCCAACATCAAGAAAAGTAAGAGAAATATTTCCACTTCGAAATTTTGTATTTTTCGATTTGGGCTCAACCGAAATTCCAACACGTTATAAAACACTTAAAAAAGCCCAGGTAAAAGATTTCAAAGAAGATCAATTGGATATGTTTGCGCCTAATAACTTATCTGGACGTTCCAACCGTCAAATGATTGTTTATTACAATATTATAAATATTCTTGGAGACAGGTTAGGAAAGAATCCAGATTCGATTGTAAAATTAGTGGGTACTTCAGAAAAAAGTACAGAGGATGGTACTGCTATGGCACAAACGATTAAAAATTATTTAATCAATGTTTTTGGAATTGCAGATTCAAGAATTTCTATAGAAGGCAAGATCAAACCAATTTCGCCCTCAACACAACCGGACGGTATTCCGGAACTTGATTTATATCGGGAGGGTGAAAGAAAAGTTTCAATAGAAAGTAATTCACCTGCATTGTTAATGGAGTTTCAAGGAGGCCCCAATGCTAATTTAAAACCTGTTGAAATCGATGCATTGCAAATAGCCCCATTGGATAGTTATCTTTCATTTAATGTGAAAGGTGCAAATCAAGCGTTTACTTCGTGGCATTTGGAATCTAAAGATGAATTTGGTAACACGAAATCATTCGGTCCCTTTACAAGAGAAATGGTAACAATGCCCGGTCTTTATTTTTTAGGAGATCGACCGGAAGGCAATTATAAATTTACCATGATAGGTCGCACTAAAGATGGAATGACGATTAAAAAAACATCTTCAGCACACCTGGTACTTTGGACTCCTGCTAAAGTTCAGGAAGGAATTCGGTTTAGTGTGATATTCGGATTCGATGAATCTAAAGCAATAACTATTTACGAAAAGTATCTTACTGAAATCATTGCTCCTAAAATTCCAAAGGATGGAATGGTAATTATCCATGGATATACTGATATTATAGGTGACGAATTGTATAATATAAATTTATCCATATCACGTGCTGAAGAAGTACGTAACATAATAAATAAGAGTTTATTAAAATCGGGTAGATCAGATGTAAATTTCGAAGTATATGGATTTGGAGAAGATACAAATCTTTCACCTTTTGAAAACCGTTATCCCGAAGAAAGATCTTATAACAGAACAGTTATCATTGATATTATACCAAAAGATTAGTGTATGATGTTTGATTAGAAATTGATCCAGCAGTCTTAAAAATTAGTTTTTGAAAAACGCTCGCAGCAGTTATGTTGTGGGCGTTTTATTTTAAACAGACTTCGTAAATTATTCAATGGATTAAGTTTTATATAAATCGAATTTGCTAACAAATTACTCTATAAAAGTAAACATCGATACTCTGCTGAGTTTTTGCAACTCTATATGCTTCAGGTCGAAGATCTGACTATTCATATTATCTGCGAATTATGTAATTAAATTCTCAATTTATGTAATACTTCATGACTAATATATTTGCAATTTTGAGCTGTGAAAATATTTCACAAAAGCTTTGATAGTTTACCCGAAAACATTCAGAACTCAATATTTCGGGATAAATATAATAAGTATGGATAACATTGAAATTAAAGGAAACTGGAATGTACAGAAGGGAAAACTTCTACAAAAATATGCATTACTAACAGAGGATGATTTGTTGTTTCTGAAAGGCAAAAAAGATGAAATGTTAGGTAAGCTACAAATCAAACTGGGCTTAACAAAAGACAGTTTAAAAAATATTATTGAATCACTTTAACTAGAGTCAATATATTATTAGAAGCCGTTTTTTTTATAACCAATAACCGCTATTGTTAACTAATAATTCAGAAATTTAAAACATATCCTTATTTATAGGACTAAAAACATTTAAAATGAAACAATTTATTTATTTATTAAGAGTATCTGTCATGATAATTGCCTGTCTTAACATCACTAGCTGTGAATCTGGTGAACAAAAAGTAAAAGATGCCAAGGAAAATGTAGAAAATGCAAATACAGATTTAAAAGATGCGCAAAAATATGCCAATGCAGAAGCTGTACAAGCTGCCCAAGCTGCAGAAATCAAAACATTTAAAGATGAAACTGATTTAGCAATTAAAAGTTTTGAATTACAAATTGAAGAATTTAAACTGAAAATGAAAAAGTCAGGAAAGAAAATGACTAAGGTATATGAGGAACAAATCATGATTTTGGAACAAAAAATAACAAAATTAAAGTCTAAAATGAGTGATTATGAAAAAAATCAAAGTGACTGGCAAGCATTCAAACACGAATTTAATCATGACATGGATGAACTTGGCAAATCATTATCTGACTTTATGGTGGACCATAAAAAGTGATTAGTTAATAAGTGCATTGATCCGGTTTATATTTTTAATATTTTTTGATTTTTATTTCATTAATAAAATACAGAAACATTGCTATTTTATCAGGTGCTGTTACCAAATACATGAATGATATGCATTTTCATTAAAAAGTTGCAATCAAATTATTAAAGGCTCAATAAAGATAATTAAGGATGAAAAATCCATAGTACTGGTTGACCTAAAGAGGAATATTAAATTGGAGCAGAAGCTGTAGCATATTAAAAATGATGATTGCATTGAAAAATTATTAAAAATAAAAAGCTATATTGATAAAGCTTAGATTATTTCATGTTTATGAAAAATAAACTTCAACTCGGTTCGATTTTATTCTAGTTATTAACAATTTTAAAATAAACTTATGGCACTTATTAACATAGTAATTGTATTAATCATTGTTGGCGTACTCCTTTGGTTAGTTAATAATTATATTCCAATGGATTCAAAAATCAAAAGTATTCTTAATATCCTGGTAATTATTTGTGTAGTCATTTGGTTACTAAAAGTTTTTGGGATACTGGGTTCAATAATGAATTTTCGCCTGTAAAATATTCATTAGTTATTATATAAAATTAATTTAGGTATCATGAATATTAAAAGAATATTTGGTGCTTTACTTACGGTGCTTGGAGTTAGTGGTTTAATTTATGCTTCATTTTTATTTGTAAATGCCTCGAGTAATACGCATACTATTAAATCACTCAGCATTTTTGGGATTTTAGGATTGTTATTTTTTATAACAGGAATCAGCCTTGTAAAGTCCACTAAAGATGAATAGAATAAATAAGTATGGTCGTAATTTTGAAAAAATTAAAATGTAACAGATTATTTGAAATAAATGAATGTCTTTTACATTTAGACTGACATCATAGCATTGATGTAAAATCATTTATAGTTTTATATAAAATTAAATTACAATAAGATGAGCAAAGACAAAGGAACAAAAAACACGAAAAAGGCACCTAAAGATCCATCAAAGCATGAGACCAAGATAGTATCAGCTTACAAATCAGAAAGTAAAAGTGGTAGCAATATATTATTAATTCCTAAGCAAGAATTAAAAAAGGATGAAATCAAAAAGAAGTAATTAGCCAGAATTATTTGGATCTTATTAAATATTTTCTAAATTGGATTTTCTTTTTTGCTTCAACTGCTTATAAAAAGTTGGCGTAAGTCCAGTCACTTTTTTAAATTGGTTGGACAAATGGGCTACACTACTATAATTTAATTTATAAGAAATTTCGGTTAAGTTAAGCTCATCATATAAAAGCAATTCCTTAACTTTTTCAATCTTGTGTATTATAATAAACTGTTGAATTGTGATACCCTTTACTTCCGAAAAAATATTTGATAAATACGTGTAATCATAATTTAATTTATTACTGATATAATTTGAATAATTCATTTCTGGAATTTCAATGGAATGGTGGATCATATCAATTATAACATTTTTAATCTTATCGATCAAAATGCTTTTTTTGTCATCCATCAATTCTAATCCTGATTTTAATAGATTTTCTTTTAGTGCTTCAAGTTGTCGATCAGAAATATCTTCAAGCACATCCACCATGCCAAGTTCAACAATGACGTAATGTAGTCCTAATTTATTCAGCTCTTCCTTCACCATCATTTTGCATCTTAAACTTACCATATATTTAATATAAAGTTTCATCTAGCGTATTATGGATCGTGATTTAAATCAAATTTAAGATATCTAGGTATAAAGTAAGTCTAAAAATTATTTAAAGAGTAAATAATAATAATGCTTTAAAATACAAAATATTGGGAATATTGTTTAAATATGTTAGATCTCGTAAGATTCAGAATATGATGTGTACTCTTAAAGATTAAATAATCTCAATATAGCTTTGCTTGAATCCCTTACTGCAACAACTGGCAACATTTTTGATAGCTTTATCCGGATATGGATATTTTTCAGCGTTCTATCAAATTGCATGAAGAATTACGGGGAAAGATAACGGTAGAAAACAAGCTGGACATCCGCTCCAAGGATGATCTGTCCCTGGCTTATTCGCCGGGTGTGGCTGCCCCCTGTGAAGAGATTCATCTGAAACCCAATAAGGTATATGATTATACCATCAAAGGGAATACCGTCGCTATCGTCAGCGATGGCTCCGCCGTATTGGGTCTGGGCAATATAGGTGCACATGCTGCCATACCTGTCATGGAAGGTAAAGCCATGCTTTTCAAGCGTTTTGCCGGGATCAATGGCTTTCCCATTTGCCTTAATACCCAGGATACTGAAGAAATCATTCATATCGTGCGAAATATAGCTCCGGTCTTTGGAGGTATCAATCTGGAAGATATCGCCTCACCCCGTTGCTTTGAAATCGAAGATCGACTCCAGGATATAGGAATCCCAGTCTTTCATGACGACCAGCATGGTACAGCCATAGTTGTTCTGGCCGCTTTAATGAACTACTGCCGTCTCACAGGCCGCAAACTGGAAGATCTGAAAATAGTGATCAATGGAGCTGGCGCTGCCGGTATTGCCATCGCAAGGTATCTCGGCAAAAGAGATCCGGAAGCTCTCAATCAGCATATTGCCAAAGAAATTATCATGTGCGATACCATGGGGATTATCCATAAAGGACGTACAGATCTCAATAGTATCAAACTACAATTACTGGAATTTACCAATAAAAACAATATCTCAGGAGGTGTATCGGAAGCTCTGATTGACTCAGATGTCTTTATCGGTGTAAGCAAAGCCAACCTTCTGGATCGGTCGCATATACGCACTATGGCCAAGGATCCCCTGATCCTGGCATTGGCCAATCCGATCCCGGAAATTTTACCCGATGAAGCAAAAGCAGGAGGTGCTTATATTATCTGTACCGGTCGCTCTGATTTTCCCAATCAGGTCAATAATGTGCTGGCTTTTCCAGGTATTTTCCTGGGAGCACTGCATGCCCGGGCGCCCCGGATTACGCTTGCCATGAAATTTGCGGCCGCAGAAGCCATTGCCCATGCCATTGAATCTCCCCGTCAGGATCTTATCATTCCTCCTACACTCGACGATTCTATCGCACACCGAGTTGCAAAAGCTGTAGTAGATACCTTCGTCTAAAGGATTCCATTTTTAAGGCTGCCCGGTATTCTCTATCTTTGGAACTCTTGTCCGATATGACAATGATTACGACGGAACGCGATATAAAACAAGAGATCTTACAGGTTTTTACAAATCTGAAATCAGCCTATGATCAAAACCCGGTCACGAGTCTTGCAGAGCGATTATCCGGATTAAACAAGCTGGAACACAATCTCCTGGCTTACCGCAAGAAAATACAGGAAGCTTTATGGCTTGATTTTAAAAAGCCCAAGTACGAAACAGATACTTCAGAAATCCTTACAGTCCTGATCGAACTTCGAAAAGCAAAACGCGAATTGCATCGATGGATGAAGCCCAAAACCATTTCAACACCGACAGAATTATTGGGCACAAGACATTATATCCGTATGGAACCTAAAGGCGTGGTATTAATTTTATCTCCCTGGAATTATCCTATAAATCTGACATTGATTCCTTTGATTGCCGCCTGGTCTGCCGGAAATCGAATAATGATAAAACCTTCCGAGTTTACACCCCATACTATCACGGTATTGCAGGAATTAATTCAGGACACTTTTTCAGATCGCGAAGTGGTATTGGTAAATGGCGATGCTGACATCGCAAAGGAACTGGTTCAACTGCCCTTTAATCATATCCTGTTTACGGGTTCTGCGACAACAGCCAAAAAAATTATTAAAGCCAGCGCAGAACATCTTGTCCCGCTGACTCTCGAACTGGGTGGGAAAACGCCTGTGCTGATCGATGAAACAGTATCGATAAAGTCTATAATAAAAGATATCGTATTTGCAAAATGTCTGAATGCAGGACAAACCTGTATCGCTCCGGATTTTATCGTATTGCCTGAAAACAAGAAAACTGAATTTACAGATGAATGGAAAAAAGCTGTCACTGAAATGTATGGTGATAATATGCTTTCCAATCCCGAATATTGCGGAATCATTCACAAAGGGCATTATTCAAAATTATTGACCATCGTGCAGGATAGCCTCGATCAGGGTGCAGCATTAATAGAACCCCTGACCATTGATCCAAGTACTCTAAAAATAAAACCCATTGTATTAATAAATTCCGATTGGCATCACGTTTCGATGGATGAAGAATTGTTTGGTCCGGTATTGCCTGTAATCAGCTATAAACAGTTTGATGAGCTCTTGCTTAAATTAAAAGATTACAACCGGCAACTTTCCCTTTATATTTTTAGTCATGATAAAAAACGGATTGAGCATGTTTTAAACAACTTGCGTTCTGGTGGCGTAACTATCAATAATTGTCTTTTGCATTATTGCAATTTTAATATGCCATTTGGTGGAGATCAGTTAAGTGGTTATGGAGCGCATCATGGTCAGTATGGATTTGAAACGTTTTCTCATAAACGTCCTGTGAGTATCCAGGGAAAATTTCTAAATCCTCTGAGGTTTTTTTCTCCACCTTACACATTATCCAAACAACGAATAAAAAATATTGCACTTAAATTATTAGGAAAAATATGAAATCAATTATACAAATATTGGGATTCTCGGTGTTGAGTTTTATCATCCTTCATGCCCAGGAAAAAGAAATAAGCCTTGCAGAGATTTACGAAACCAATACCTTCTCAGGAAAAGGAGTACCCGGTTTTAATTTTACCAAAGATGGTTTATACTTCAGCCGTCAGTTGGGTACGAGAATTGTAAAATTTGATATGCAATCGGGGAATGAGGTATCAACTGTTTTCGATGCTGATAAGGATGCCCAGGGAGTATTAAAAGGCAAAATGGATTCTTACGAATTTAGTGCAGACGAATCCAAAATTCTGATTACATCGGGTACAGAACGCATTTACAGGTATTCCTACATTGCAGAATATTATGTATTGGATATCGCTGCCAAATCATTAAAACGCATTTTTCCCAAAGCAAAGGTCAAATATGCCAAACTGAATGATAAGTCAGATAAAGTAGCTTTTGTTTACGACAATAATTTGTATTACCAGGATTTGAAAACAGATAAGATTATTCAGATTACAAAAGATGGTAAAAAGAATTCGATTATCAATGGAGCTTCAGATTGGGTTTATGAAGAGGAGTTTACCCTGACCCGTAGTTTTGAATGGTCACCGGAAGGAGATCAGATTGCGTATATCCGGTTTGACGAAAGCAGGGTGAAAGAATTTACCCTGGAGTATTATCGCAATGGCGTTTATCCTGAACCTTATACCTTCAAATATCCAAAAGTAGGTGAAGCCAATGCAGTCCTGACAGTTTGGAATTATTCTTTAAAAAAGAAAAAATCTTATCCCCTGGATATTGGCCCAAGAGAGGATGACTATATTCCCAGAATTCAATGGACAAACTCCAATACAGAGCTTTGTGTAACATGGATGAACCGCGATCAGAATCATCTCAAACTTATTCTTGTGAATACAGGTACAAAGAAACACCGGGTATTGCTGGAAGAAAAAAACAAATACTATATTGACATTCACGACAATTTAAAATTTTTAAGGAATCAGCAATTTTTATGGACTAGTGAGCAGGATGGGTATAACCAGATTTATCTCTATGATTTATCGGGTAATCTGATCCGGAAAGTAACAAAGGCTCATCAGGAAGTTATGGAAGTCTATGGACTGGATGAAAACCAACGGCATACAATCATTCAATTGTCAGAAAATGACGGACTGGAACGCAAACTCTACAAACTATCTCTGGATGACGGAAAATTAATTTGTCTGACAAATGAGCCAGGGACACATTCTGCTCAAGTTAGCCCGGGATTGAAATATATGGTACTTTCAAGTTCGGATAAAGATACACCTCCACTGCATCAGATCACCGATGGAATGGGTAAAACGATCCGGGTGTTGGAAGATAACTCTGTCTTAAAAACAAGAATCAAAGAATACAAGGTATCTGATGTCGAATTGACAAAAATTTTTAATAGTGAAAAAACAGCTCTCAATTCTATAATCATTAAACCGAAAAATTTTGATCCTGGAAAAAAATATCCTGTATTTATGTTTTTGTATGGAGGTCCGGGAAGTCAGCAGGTGATGAATCGATGGAATAGTTTTGGTTATTACTGGTGGCTGCAGATGCTGGCACAAAAAAATTATATTATCTGCGTAGTGGATAATCGGGGTACAGGCGGACGAGGCGAAGAATTTAAAAAAATGACCTACCTGCAGTTAGGAAAATACGAAACCGAAGATCAAATAGATGCTGCTAAGTATTTGGCCAGTTTGCCTTATGTAGATGGCAACCGGATCGGAATATTTGGTTGGAGTTATGGCGGTTATATGTCCAGTCTTTGTATTTTAAAAGGCAATGATGTGTTTAAAGGAGCAATTGCCGTTGCGCCGGTTACTAATTGGAAATGGTATGACAGCATTTATACTGAACGGTTTATGAAGCGCACATCAGACAATGCTAAAGGATATGAAGAAAATTCACCTGTAAATTTTGCAGATAGATTAAAAGGAAATTATTTATTGGTACATGGAATGGCAGATGATAATGTACATTTTCAGAATACAGCTGAAATGGCCAATGAATTAATTAAATATAAAAAACAATTTGATACGTATTTTTACCCAAACCGGAATCATGGTATCGGCGGGCAAAATGCCAGAATCCATTTGTTTACAAAAATGACATCTTTTGTGTTAGAAAAAATATAATTACAATGAAAAATACAATCTCAGTTTTTTGCCTGCTTGGAATATTACTCTTGTCTTGTGGAAGTTCGACGACCTTGGTCAATAAAAAACCTATCGAAGTCGAATGGATTGTTGGTATATGGAAGTTAAAAGACAAAGATAATTTTGAGAAATGGTATAAAGCTTCTGATACAGAATTTAAAGGAGTGGCCTATAATATGGATGCCGGATACGCCACTATTACAGAAAGTATGCGCATTTTTATGAAATCAAAAGACGAATGGTATTTTGAAGCTATTGTAAAAGAAAATAAAAATTTACCAGTACTATTCAAATGGGTACCTGATCCGGTTATTACATTAAAATTTGTCAATGAAAAACACGATTTTCCACAACGCATTGAATATACTCGGGAAGCTTTTGATGTAATGTCGGCAAGTATCTCGGATATGGCGGGTACAAAAAAAATGGTATTTGATTACACTCGATTTATGACTCAGTGAATAAATTAGAAATAGTAAACAGAAAGGCAAGCCATCTCTATCATTTCCTTCAATCTTATGAAGCCGGAATTACATTGACGGGTGCCGAAGTTAAATCCATTAAATCGGGAAATGCCAATTTAAGTGATGCATATTGTATGATAGAAAACGGCGAGGTATGGATTAAGAATATGCATATCTCGGAATACAAACAAAGCAGAGAACTTGAGTATAATCCAAAACGAAACAGAAAACTTCTGCTCAATAAAGCTGAGATTAATAAAATCGAACGCAAAATCAATGAAAAAGGCAACACTTTGATCCCTTACAGGATCTATACTACAGATCGGGGATTTATAAAGCTAGAAATCGTTCTAGCATCCGGTAAAAAAGCATTTGATAAACGGGAGTCCATAAAAGAAAAAGACGAGAAACGAAGCATGGAGCGTGATTATAAATTGCGATGAGGGAAAATTAACAATGTACAATTAACAATGTACAATTAACAATGTACAATTAACAATTAATAGTTAATAGTTAATAGTTAATAATGAAATGGAGAGAAGAAGAATACATTGCGTCTTGACGGCTTTGCGAGAAAAAAATACCTTGCGTCTTGGCGGCTTTGCGAGAAAAAAAAATACCTTGCGTCTTGGCGGCTTTGCGAGAAAAAAAATACCTTGCGACTTGGCGGCTTTGCGAGAAAAAAAATACCTTGCGTCTTGACGGCTTTGCGAGAAAAAAATACTTTGCGTCTTGGCGGCTTTGCGAGAAAAAAAAATACCTTGCGTCTTGGCGGCTTTG
>CAZALD010000039.1:0-24742 GCA_964486185.1 uncultured Saprospiraceae bacterium | reverse complement strand
ATAATTAAACTGAAGCAAAATGCTTACCAAAAACTACCGAAGGTTTAGTTCAACATGGGCTTGGCAAAAGTGGGCCATTTGTACTAGGTGAACATTTATACTTTCTAATAGCTTTTGTACAATATTTGAACTTTAGTACTTTCTAACCCCCACCTTCGCCAAGCTGCAAACCGTTATAGGCCTTTACTTAATATGAAAATTTCCATCTTCATCTGTATTCTTATCGTATCAACATTATGTGCCCAAGGTACAACGACCAAATTTAATATGTATTTGCGTTCAGGAATTGGTACAAATAAATTGCTTGTAAGTGAAAAAAGTCCAAATCCATCTATACCAACCAATTCAAATTTTGGATTTAATTTCTCAATTGGAACAATTGTAGAGTACAAAAATTCTTCACTTATTCAATTTTCAACTGGTTTTGTTTACAAGTATAATCAATTTCGAACTGTCGTAAGTGGGATAACAACAAGTGAAACATTTATTAAAGGATGGGATCCTATTGAAATTTATGATAAATACAATTTAAATATTTTATCTATTCCAATTATTATGAATGTAACTTTAAATAATAAGTTTAAAGTAGGTGCAGGTGTCTCATATGACTATGTGTTTTATGAAGGACGAGACAAATTAGTGATAAATAATACGGACCCGGTATTTGAACGATTGAGTAATATATTTCATCCAGCTAACTATAATTTTATGATAAATTTTATATTTAAGTTTAATGATTACATTTCAGTGTCTCAAACATTATCGGCGAGTCCGAATAAAACTAGTTCTCAATTATTTAGCAATTCAACTGGGCCATCATTTTGTTTAGACTTTCAAATCGACTTTAAATTATAAACGGCCTATAATTGAACAAAGGCAATTGGTTGTACTATTCAAGCTTTATAAATTTTGTGAATTGAAACTTACCTTTACCAAAATTGCATTTTAGGTAATACAAATCTGGCGTCAGTTCACTAATATTCAATGGAAATACATTGTTTTGGACGTTTACGCGTTTTATAATTTTTAAGTCAGTTGAAATAATTTCAACACTCTCCATTCGGGTTCGGGTCTTGACATTTAAGTTTGAACTAGCCGGATTTGGGAAAACTGTAATATTTGAATTAGTGTCTAAATCAAATACTGAAGTGACCTGATCATTTACTCTTTCCTTATAAATAAATACTCCCATATCTGTAATGGAATATAAATAGCCATAATCATCAACCATTATATTCAAAATTACAATATTACCCGAAGAATTATCCGGCAAACCTGAACTGGAATAGTAATAATCTTTATTTAATAAATTATAAATTCCATTATTGTTAAATAGCCAGAAACTGTTATTAAATTTATTATATCTTAACCCTTCAGTGGATTGATAAAATAATCTTGAACTAGCCTGAAGTTGATCTAATATATAATATTTATAAAAACCTTTAACGAATTCCGGAAAATATTCGTAGTAGATTATTTTATTATTACTACTTATGTCATAGTAACCGGGAAATGCGATTACCTTCGAATCAGGATTATTTGGATTAACAATATGCAAAGAGTCATTAATCGTAAAATAGAATGCATTATCAACTGAGGTAATTCTATTAGTGGTTTTTCCACTCGGTAGTAAAAATAATTCATTCCAATTGTTACCCTTGTTTTTGGAATATGAAATCGCAAAGCTGTCAAGAGCATACATAATTCCATTTTCATCAGTTAAATACTTAACTATCGGATAGTTCAATAGTTGAGAATTTACCTTTATCCAATCTGGCGAATTAATTAATTTATAGTAATAACTTTTAACTTTTGTATTGTAAATATAAACTGTCCCTGCATTATCTTTAAATAAATTATTAAATTCGAAGTCACCATCAATGACAAGTGGCATGTATTCTGTTTCATGATTTAATTTATATAATGTGGCTCCATTAGTAAAATTGAAATATTCTGCATCTTTTGATTTGATAAACACATGAGGCAAATAATTTTTACCCGGAATAAAATGCACAGTTTTTAGCGTATCGGTAATTCTTTGGACAATGCCTTTTGACTCTATGAGAATACTATTGTCAGATAGAAAGTGAAGAAAATTGACTGTTTGGTAGTGTTTTCCTATATAATGCTCAAAAGGTAAGAAATTAAAACCCCCATCTTTAGAATACAATAAGGTTTTACCCGAATGAGTACCGTTATTAGAAAATCCTGAAATTAACAAGTTATGATTTTGATTTTCAAAAATTTTGGTTACCTGAGAATTACCATCTGATAAAAGCGAAATACTATCAATTTGTAAAGTATTAATGTTAATGATAAATAAGTTTTTACTATCATGAAAATACATGTTTTGAAAATGGTCAGAAAAGAAAAGATATGTCTTATTTTTTAAAACTGTAATTGCTGGATTTACTCCGCCATCGTTGTCGATAAAATTTATCGTTCCTCTTTCCGAATGATAATTGATCACTTTTTCTTTATTGAGAACTATCATTTTGGCGGGATAATAAGGGTCTCCATTTTTTAATTTATAATTAGATTTTTTATATGTACTGTACGGATAAAAATTGCAATAAGAATAAATATTACCTTCACCGTCTACTTGAAATCCGTATTCCTTGTTAGTTTTGCAATTATACCCTCCGAATAACCAGATCCAGTAATTATTTTTTATAGAATATCTATATATATTATCTCGAATCTGAGCATAATAGTTTAGGTCTTTTCCTAAGGTTACATATTCAGGATAATCATTACCTGAGAAACCATTCATGGCTAATATCCAGCTTTGACCGAAATCAAAAGTGACATAACATTGATTATTTGTATTTTGGATTAGTATCATTGAATCTTGGTAAATCTCAATATACTTTGCACTTCCAAATGAAGGATGTGGATATTCCTTCCAGTTCTGGCCAGTTGATTTCTGATACAACAGGACAAGCAAAAGGTAAACAAATAAACTACTTTTCATTTTTCTATTTTTAATAAATAATGGTAATTTTGGAACGCAGGAGTTAAATTTATAAAATATTTTATGTACAGCTAAATTGAAGCGTTATTCAAAGATCATTTCTTTTTATTTTCACGTTAAATTTAGAATTTATTATAGACAATTACCCTGTTAAATCTTGAATTATTCAGTTTTTATTACAACGAGCAAAGTAACAGGAAATTATAATACTGTATATATTTGAAATAGATCAAATCAAATACACAAACTTACCATGTTTACAGAATGATTTTGGAGAGATTTCAAATTTTACTAAGTTCTATGGATCAGAGTTAGATTTTTAGCCTGTGATTTATTACATAAAGGGAATACGATGACATACCTAATAGTAAATGCAATTTAGCCGAGCAAAGTGATGGGTACTGTAAGTTACATATAGGAGGTCCACTTGAATCAATTTAAGTAATATGTTACTGGTACTGAATTTTGCAAGTAATACCGAATATTATTTAAAAATGACGATTACTTCCTTAACAAGTGGGAGTATTAGAACATATATTAATGTACCTTAAGGAGAAATCATTGAATTAGGGATTGGTCCATGTTCCGCGGTGTTTGAATTAACTCATGAATCTAAATTCAAGACTGATTTTGTCGCGGTGTATATTATTGGCAGAATAACTGATTCCATTAAGAGTATCGAGTACATCAGTCCAATTAAAAAACTTTAAATGCATTAAAACATGGTGTACACGAATTGAAGTTTTTTTAATTTTGGAATCAGTTCGGCATGTACATGGTGACCATTGTCCATAAAAAATATTATACGCTGAATCTTTAAAAACTATCACAGATCATTACTGACAGGGATATTAGCCTTAATTGCTCCATTTATATTTGTTTTCTGCTATGTCTATTAAGTCAAATGACAAGGACTGATTTACTAATCTAATTGTCCCTAATGATGTACTGAGGGCTTAATTTCTGCCGGAATGTCATCCGTCAGTGGCTCAGATTGGACCGGAATCTATAGCCTGATGATAAAACATGGAAAGAGTTTGATTAAATAATTGAGCCTATCTACAAACCAATTTACAAGCTCCGACATCATAACCGTTTGCTGAAACCGGCAAAAGAAATGTTATTACCATCTCAGGTAACCGGTTTGATTACAGTTAACAAGTGCTTTAAAGGGCACTTTTCAATTTAACACTCCTGTCAGCAATAAAATATTCTATAAATAGTGCTACATAATACACTTTTTATTGTTTTTAATAGTAAAATGATTATTTTTACTTGTAAAAGAGCGATATAATGCACCATAAAGAATTAATAGAAACAATAAAGGAAAGACGTGAAACACTAAAAGTCACCCAGGAGCAGCTGGCAGAACTTTCAGGGGTGGGCTTGCGCACGCTCAAACAATTTGAAAGTGGTAAAGGAAACCCAACTGTCAACACTCTTCAAAAGCTTGCTGATGTACTGGGAATGGAGTTAAAGCTTGTAGTTAAAAAAATCAAATGATAATTAGATGAGAAGAGCAGTTGTATATTATAAAGGAGAAGATGCAGGCGAACTTATACAAGCCGATGATGGAAGTTTTATTTTCCGCTACAGTCAATTGTGGATGGCAGATAAAGCAAAACCAGCCATCAGCTTAACATTGCCTAAAACCGCAACAGAATATCATTCAAAATACATGTTCCCCTTTTTTTTTAATATGCTGCCCGAAGGTTCAAACAAACAAGCGGCATGCCGACAATTGCGCATAGACAAGGATGATACCTTCGGCTTGTTAGTTGCCACAGCTCAATATGATACGATAGGAGCTGTAACGCTTAAAAAAATTATAACATGAGTTTGCCTGAAATAAATTTTTGTCCCGGTACATTGGCTGAAGGTAATAACACTTACAGCCGGGCTTGTCTTAATCATCTATTCAACGGGAGAACCGTCAGTCATATATTGCCTTATGAAGCTCCGGCAACAGACGAAGCCACCGATGAACTCTTTTTAGAAAATCAGAAACACATTTCCATTTCTGGGATTCAGATTAAATACTCTTTATTGCTTGAAAAAAATAAATTACGTCTGACAAAAGAGGGCGAGCGGGGCACTTATATTCTGAAGCCCGTTTCTCCAGGAGTAAAAAATAATGACCAGACGCCCGCCAATGAGCACCTTAGCATGCAAATCGCACAGAAGGTATTTCACATTGAAACAGCAGCAAATGCAATGATTTTTTTTAAAAACGGAGCCCCCGCTTATATTACCAGGCGGTTTGATGTAAAAGATGATGGCACTAAACGGGCAAAAGAAGATTTTGCATCGATTGCAGGCAGAACACCTTATACTCATGGAGATCATTATAAATACCTTGGTAATTACTTCGAACTATTTGAGTTGATGAAAAAGCATTTACCCGCTTACGCGATTGAAGCTCCGAAACTTTATAAGTTGATTGGTTTTAACTACTTGTTTTCAAATGGTGATGCTCATTTTAAAAATTTTTCATTGATTGAGACCCCGCAAGGTGATTTCCGCTTAAGCCCTGCTTATGATTTGCTTAATAGCAGAATTCATATCAGTGATCAGGATTTTGCACTTGAGGATGGCTTATTACCGAAAAATATGGCTCAGGGAAATGTGATGAAACAGTTTTATGTCCTGGCGAAGGAAGCAGGACTGAACGAAAAACTAACAAATAAGATATGGGATGAATTATTGTCCTGTGAAGATAAAGTAGCTGCACTTATTAAAGCTTCCTTTTTAAATGAGAAAACTAAACGCAACTATTTACAAGCTTATCAAACAAGATATAAAATGCTGACAACAGAATGAGCAAGGAATTTTCGGAAGACGGCTTGGTTAAAACTGCAGCCTAACAATTTTTGGAGGACCTCGGAATACAAAGTCCTTACGATTTAGTGAATTACGGAAACTGAAAATTGGCAGCGGAAGTAGTAAAGAATTAAATCTTTAAGCTACAAAAAATACATTCGGAGTTGTTAATTGGATCTTTGTTTTTTTATTTTTGTGAGAGAATGCTTAATTTACAATGTGTATTTTAGCTACGGAATTTCTCTAAAAGCTCTGATAATTAATTTGAATGTAATTAGGATTTAAGGAAATGAATTGCGTGTATAGATAAGTTATGGGCTACGTAATATAGTCCCCACTCAATAAGTAAAATAGCGTATATTTGTTTCAAATTTAGACGCACATGGAAGGACGCATTATAAATATAGACCCTGAGATTCTTGGAGGAACTCCAGTATTTTTTGGTACACGTGTTCCAATTAAAAATTTATTCGATTATATTGAATCTGGCAAATCTATAGACTATTTTTTGGACGACTTTGAAGGTGTACAAAAAGAGCAAGTAATTAAAATTCTTGAAATGTCTCAAAAACTAATTGAAACTTCTTCAAACATTTTACATGAAAATTTTACTTGACGAATGTGTTACAAAACATTTAAAACCTCATTTAACAGATCTTGAAGTTTATACTGTAAGAGAAATGAATTAGAGTGGAATAAAAAATGGTAGACTTATCTCGTTGTGCATCGAAAACGATTTTGATATTTTGCTTACTATTGATAAGAATATTCAATTTCAACAAGCCCTTGAAAAATATCCTTTAGTAATTGTAATTCTAAATAGCTTCACAAGTAATGTCGATGAACTTATAACTTATTTGCCATCTTTTCGAAATCAACTTAAGGACTTTAAAATGCATAATGTATATCTAATTAACAAGTAAGGCAGCCCATAACACGGCATAGACACTACACCGCCAACCAGCGAAAATTATTCTCTTTTAATTTTTATCGGTAATGACAAATTATTTTTTTAGTTTTGGCTGCTATTGGTTTGGCGGTGCAGCGTCTATGCCAAATCCATTATGCGTCATTCTTGGGTGACAGTGAGAACTTGAATTAAAGTGCAATAAATTTACTTTGACAAACTAAAATAAATCAAAATGACAAAAAGAATTTTTCTCTGGATTAACACTTTAATTTCTACAGTTTACTTAACTGGACACTTGTTTGATTTTTTTGTCGTAATGTCAAATTGGAGGGATGGAAGTGTAGAATCACTAACCAATTACAGAACGTTTTTTATTAACGCAGACCCTGGGCATTTCTTTCGGATAGCTGTTCCTGCTTCGGTACTGATATCAGCCATTAGCTTCTTTGCATACTTGAAATTCGACAAGCGAATTAAAATACTGCTGAGTATCCACCTTGTCCTTACTTTGGGTGCATTTCTGTTCACCATGCTTTATTTCCTTCCGATAAATAACTATCTGTTTTGGAATAAGGAAATAACATTAGATTCGTTTAAAACATTAAACTTGGTAAACAATTGGGTGTTCGGTGAACATTTGAGAATCCTATTTGGAATTATTGCTTTAGTAGTTGCAGCAAGAGCACTTCACTTATCCTATATCAAGTTGACTTGATAGAGATGAATATTCAGACATTATATCAATTAAGCTTTCGGAAGTATTTCTATCAGTTATACCTTGAGCAAACACCTGCACGAACGCATAACAAGAGGTTTACTATAGCGGGGGCTCCGTGCCTTGCAGACACATTTGTGCAAGGTGGAAGTAAAGTTCTCCGAATGACGTTTTGTGCTAAAACTCCCCGCCATAGCATGCCCCCGAACCGTACGCAACAATTATAAAACCCAAAGCAAAGAATGACAAACATTGGTAAAAAGATAGCATCAAAAGCAAGAAACACAATTTTAATTGTACTAACTCTTCAAATGTCATCTTGCACAGGACAAGTGAAAGATAAAGAGCTTAATAATAATTTAAAAGTTGAAAAAAGTAATCAACAACTACCTCTTAATCAAAGCACTACATTTCCACAGATTCACACAAACTTAAAGGGTATGGTGAGTGAGTTTGTAAGGACGATACATCAGGACAAAAAAGGAAACTATTGGTTTGGAACCAATGGAAATGGGATTATCCGTTTTGATGGACATTCATTGGAAAAAATTTCAATCGAAGGCGTACACCCATTTATGCGGGTATTAGAAATAATAGAAGATAAAGAAGGTAATGTTTGGTTCGGAACTTCAGAAGGACTTATTAAATACGATGGTGAAGAATTTAGAACATTTTCGAAAGAAAAAGGATTACAGAATGAAGAAATTTGGGGCTTAGCAATTGACAAAAAGGGACTTATTTGGCTGGGGTCGACAGGAGGAGTTTGTTATTTTGACGGAGAAAAGTTTATACCTTTCCCTTTGCCGGATTCAATGGTTGAAAATCCGAAGTCTATGCTGTCTCATAAATTAGTTTTTAAAATTATAGAAGACAAAAATGGAACTATGTGGTTTGCCACTGATGGAAATGGAATTTTTAAATACAATAAGGGGAAGTTTACTCATTTAACAACTAAAAACGGACTCACCGACAACAATTCTGCTGATGTCTTAGAGGATAGTAAAGGAACTATATGGATCGGCACTTTTTATGGCGGTGTCAGTAAATTTGACGGAAAGACATTCAATCACATTACCAAAGAAGGTATTATTAAAGGAGAAGAAACCTATAATTTTTATGAAGATAGCAAAGGGAATATTTGGTTTTCCGCAGAAGGCTATGGTGTTTATCGCTATGACGGTACTCATTTCACTCAATTTACAACTGAAAACGGATTAACTACTAATGTCGTACAAAGTATCTCTGAAGATCATAAAGGACAACTTTGGTTTGGTACCTGGCAAGGACTATGTATTTTTGATGGAAAACAATTTATTGACGCTAAAAATAAAGAAACCTGGACGAACTAAAAATTAATTGTTGATAATTTGATGTATGAAAATTCAGTAATTTGTGGATTTGATTAAGCAGTGGAAGTTTAAAAAATTTAGCCCTTGATGCACAGTAAAAATTTTATTTTTAAAACAAATTCATATGATGAAAAAGATTTTACTTTCGGTTTTAGTTTTATTTCTTATAATAGGCGGATTGATTTACTTTAAAAATCAAACGCTACAAAAAGCAATTAAGAAAGCAAACATCGAGTTTACCAATTACACTCCACCCAAAATTTCAGACTGGGGAACAGTCGATTCGGTTTCCATTATCCCACTTATTGACTGGCATGCACATTCTTCTGACTATAAAACAGAAGCAGGTGTCAGCTATCTTGTCCAGGCCGGTAATCACAACATCTTGTTTGACTTAGGTTTTAATCAAAAAGAAGAGGAACCATCACCTCTAATGCACAATATGCAAAAACTTGGCCTGTCATTAAATGATATCGATATGATTTTTATATCGCATAATCATTTTGACCATGTCGGAGGATTTAAATGGATGAAAGAAAATACTTTCTCAACGGGTAATACCCAAATTGATTTAGGACAAAAAAGAATATTTACTCCCATCGACATGACGTATCCCGGGCAAGCACCTGTAAATACGCAAACTCCTCAAATACTTGATAGCGGATTGGCTACCATCGGCACCATACCTGCTGAACTAATAATAGGCAGAATTGACGAACAGGCATTAGCCATCAATATTAAAGGGAAAGGGATACTTCTGGTAGTGGGTTGTAGTCATCAGACGATTCCAAAGATTATTAAACGCACTCAGGATATATTTTCTGAACCTATTTATGGTATTATAGGTGGTCTGCATTTTCCAATACCAGAAGGTAGATTAAAAATGTTGGGAGGACTTGTTGATGCCCAACGTGTCGGCTCAGGGAATGGACCTTTCGATCAGCTTACCCAAAAAGATGTTGATGAAAATATTAAATTGCTTAAAGATTTAAATATTCAGGTCGTCGGTGTTGGTGGACATGACAGCAGCGATCAGGTCATTGAACAGTTTAAAAAGGAGTTTGGTGACAGATACCGATATGTCAAAGTGGGTCAAAGAATAGACCTATAATTTGAGAAAAAAAACAATGCACAACATGTTATTATCCAAAAAAAGGTTTATGACTAGGATTTTTAATTTGAGTAAATATCAATTGCTGTTCTTTAATTAAACTATTAATTTATAGCAGAGTTAGTTTAAGCTTTAAAAGATTGGTGTTATGTAGAAAATAAAATGTCTGAGTCACGGATTTACCAGATTAAAGGATTTCACAGATTCATAATGGAAGGAGATATAAAATATAAGGATATAACAGAGAAAATAATCGGAGCTTCATTTGAGGTACATAAATTTTTGGGCAATGGCTTTCAGGAAGTAATATATCAACGGGCATTAGCATACGAGATGCGAAAAGCAGGATTAGAATTTGCAAGAGAAATCGAACAGAAAATATTTTATAAAGAACTAGAAGAACCCATTGGAACTCGAAGAGCAGATTTTGTAGTAGAAGGAAAAGTGTTGGTAGAAATAAAAGCCGTCATCCAATTAGAAGATGTGCATTGGGCGCAGGCACTCAATTATCTGAAAGCATATAAACTGGATGTAGGCCTGCTCATTAACTTTGGAAGTAAAAGTTTACGTTTTAAAAGATTGGTGTTATGAAGGAAATAAAATGTCTGAATCACGGATTTACCAGATTAAAGGATTTCACAGATTCATAATGGGAGGAGATATAAAATATAAGGATATAACAGAGAAAATAATCGGAGCTTCATTTGAGGTACATAAATTTTTGGGCAATGGCTTTCAGGAAGTAATATATCAACGGGCATTAGCATACGAGATGCGAAAAGCAGGATTAGAATTTGCAAGAGAAATCGATCAGGAAATATTTTATAAAGAACTAGAAGAACCCATTGGAACTCGAAGGGCAGATTTTGTAGTAGAAGTAAAAGTTTACGTTTTAAAAGATTGGTGTTATGAAGGAAATAAAATGTCTGAGTCACGGATTGGAGGGATAAAAGAGTTTGATTGTTGACAAATCCATAAAATCCAAAAATCCGTGTCATCAGAGTAATCCATAGAAATCCGTGATTCAGACAATTGAATTAAACTGGTTTAGAACTTAATCAGAAAAGTATTGACTAAATTTATCCTATAAAAAACAATTGATTAATAAGCAAAACATTTGACATCATTCATTTATTCCAAAGCTAAAAAAGAAATGACAAGACTTTGTATCATGTTAGTATTAGTAATACCGATGTGGCTATTTGCTCATCCAGGGATCGGAATTGTGAAGGACAGTAAAGGCAATATCTATTACACAGATTTACATCAAGTTTGGAAAATACGTGCCGGAGTAAAAACTATTGTCGTCCCTGATGTTCATACGCATGAGTTGTATATTGATCAAAATGATAATCTTTTTGGCGAAGGTGGTTATTATGATAGTCAGACTAATAAATTCTACCATTACCTCTGGGTCTTACGATCAAATGGAAGTATAGATACAGTGATTGGAATGACTCAAGCTTATGTTAGGCCGGATTTTTCATTGGCAAAAGACAGCGACGGAAATGAATTTTATTTGAAACGCTTTATTGCTCCTTATACTGACACTCATCATATCTACAAAAAGTCACCAAATGGACTTGAAACCATACTGGCAACCGGCAATTTTAACGATGTAAACTGGCTTCATCCACAAAAAGACAAACGCTTATTGTATGTTTCAAAAAATTGTGTTTACCGCGTTGATAGTTTGGGTCAAATTGAAAGGCTTACCGACCAATTGCGAAACACGCATTTAGCTAAAGCACAAGACGATGTATTGGTCTGGGGTGTATGGCAAGATCAGGCTGGAAATATCTATGCGGCTGTTTTTAGCGACAAAACGATTAGAAAAATTGAACGTGGGGGACATACCTCTACTATCTACCAGTCCGATGATGGCTGGGCACCTTTACACGGTATATTTGACGATGAAAATACTCTGTGGGTTTTAGAAAGTTCCGCGAATAATGATGTCAGGGTCATTTCAGCAGCTACGGTTTCTATAAATTCTGTTATACCAAATCATACTAACTCTAAAACCCGGACTTATTTAATAATTGGCTGTATAGTTTTAGTCGGCTTTATTTTATATCTAAAGAGAAAAAAATTATCTAATTGAGTACCACATCTAAAACTCATAAAGCATTTTAAACAAACTTCAAATTCGGGTAAGATATCAAAAAAATGCAAGTATCTTTTTTATAAAGATAAATGTATAAAGCCGGGATGAGCTATACCGAATGAAAATTGACATTAAACATAAAAACCAGAACAGAGGTATTAGAAGTAGAAAGCGCATAAATAGTATGGAAAAAGATAGGATTCATCTTATTGATAAAAATATAAAAAATGTATTTAAATTTATGTTACTAAATATAAAATTTGCTTATGAAAAAGTACATGATTCTAAAATTAATCGGATTGGCATTCTTGACCATGGTAACCCTGGTAATTATATCATTCCTTGAAGTTGCAATTTATTCTTATCTGATCAATCCTGGTCAAGAACAAAGCGTTTATGAAGCTCATGCTGAATTATCTGCACCTTACATCTCCGGTATTTTTGGATTTATTTTGTTCTTTTTGGTAGTCAGGTACTGGAAGAAAAAAGAATACCCGGATGTGTTCCAATTGGCCATTCTATTCCCTGTCATTTATATCTTGTTGGACATAATAATTATATTTGCTGCAGGTGTAAAGTGGTCGGACTTCTTTGTCATTTTTGCAGTAGCAAATAGCTTAAAATTTATTGGAAGTTATTTAGGATATAAGTTTTCCAGATAGAATACGGAAATACAAAAAGATCCAATCAACAAAAATGGGAGCGTGTTATGATTTTAATACTAGTTTTGTATTTAGAATAATACTCAAATGATAATCGGCATTGCAGGACCTTATTCGGCCAGAACGGCAGAACAAAGGCAAACAAACTTGAACCATATGAATAAAGTAGCTGCCAGAATTCTAGAGCTGGGTCATATTCCTCTGATTGGAGTCAATGCAGCTTTACCTGTCTTGGAACATGCAAAGCTTAATGATGAATATAAATCTATGATGGACATATCACTGGCATTAATTGGAGCCTGTGACGCTCTATTATTTCTGGGTGAAAGTCCTGGAGCCAATCAAGAACGGGATTTAATATTATCCAATAACAAACCGGTTTATTACAGCATTGAGGAAATAAAGGCTTCTTCCAATCACTGATCCTAAATTGGGATACTAGTTAAGTATAGATAAATGAAAGGCAATTAGTATATCTTTAAACAATGAAAAAAAATCGTATCATACCAAACCTCTGGTTTGATGGCAATGCAATGGAAGCCGCGGAATACTATATATCCATATTCGCAGATGGAAAAATAATAAACACAACTTATTATCCAAAAAATGAATCTGAAGGCCTGGCTGATTTTCAAAAAGATTTTGCAGGCAAAGTGCTGACAGTTGAATTTGAAATAATGGCAATGCGGTTTATCGGTATTAACGCCGGACCATTGTTTAAATTTAATGAATCTGTTTCCTTTATGATTCCCTGCAAAGATCAGTCAGAGATAGATTATTATTGGAACAAACTAAGCTCAGATGGCGGAGAAGAAAGTGTTTGTGGATGGCTAAAGGATAAATTTGGATTGAGCTGGCAGGTATGTCCTGAAAATTGGGAAGAGTTGACTAAAAAACCGGGAGCCTTCAGGAATATGATGGGAATGAAAAAGATTATTATCGACCAATTTTGAGAAATGAGATAAAAACTTAACGAAGAAGCTAAGTTTTTGACAAGTACATGCCAGCAACAAATTTATAATCAAGCAAATTATCCATCGTAATTTATGCAATAGGGCCATGACGAATCCTTTAAACAAATTTAATAAAGGTGAAAGACTGACTTTTTGAGCACTGTTATTAATTTAACAATACCCCTTGGTTAGTATCTTAACTTTCAAGTCGGACCTTCCTTAATTTATTAATTATTTTTAAGAATCAAAACATATTTTAATAATTTACTTTGGATTAATTTCATATTTTTGAAAACAATTCACATATGATAAACAGTCAGTGTAAGAAATTCTGAGCGTGTTTCTGAAGAATTAAATGAAAATAAATAATACTCACAAGATATAATAATAACTTATGGAAAAAGGATACAAAAATCTGGTTTTCTTCTTTGGAGTCATTGCACTAATCACATTTGTTGGATTTTATAAAAAGTATTTTTCGCTGGCACCGGATTTTCCGGGACTTAAAAACATTCACCATTTTCATGCGGTGTTATTAATCACTTGGCTTGGGCTATTAATTGTGCAACCTATTTTAATTGCTAGAAATAGTCTAAGCATCCATAAAACATTGGGGAAGATTTCCTATTTGCTAGCTCCTATCGCCTTTATATCCATGTTACTGGCGTATCATAACCAATACCTCCGTTTTATAAGTGAAGGACAAACGGAAAAATTCGTCTTGTCGTTTGTGTTTTCACCTGCTACTGATGCAATACCCTTTTTAATTCTTTATACTCTTGCTATTATAAACAAAGGCGAAACACCAAAGCATATGAGATATATGATTGCTACCGGTGTTATAATCGGAGGACCCGGTTTAGGAAGAATCTTTATGAGCTGGTTTGATATGGACATCTTTATAGCCATTCAATTGGTGGTTTTATTTACTTTCATTACTTTTATTTCTTTAATAGTTTATGACAGGATGAAAAAGAAAAAATTTCCTGTAAATCCGTATACTATCTCATTTATCATTTGGTTAATTCCTAATATATTAATCATGTTTTTTCCGGAAACTCAGTTCTGGCAAGGATTTGCAAAATGGCTTGTGACGACGATATAAATACCTTGAGTCGACTTTAATTTTTGTACTTTACAAAGGGTTAAACCGTATTTAAATAGAATGACTGGAGTTAAACATGCCCGGATTGATTTTTATATAGAATTCTCATTATTTATTTTACAGGTATCTTCCAACAACCAAGTGCCGTGTACTTTTAAGCACTTCGGCTTATTTGTGTAATAAGTAATACCCCGGATCTATAATTGATTAAAACGGAATCGTCTCACTTTTAAGGATATTATATAAAATCTCTCATTTTTATGTAAAAATAAAATTACTGTCAAAATGAAATGTTTAATAAATCACTAAATTTATGCATGTTTAAAGGTGTACCGAAAGATATAAAAAAAATTAAGCTTGATTCCGGTTTGTATAAACTTCATAAAGAGGGAACTGGAAAAAGCAATTTTGGTATGGACAACACTTCTGAGCTATTGGATGCTGGTTTTGGGCTTTATTCTACGACTGATGTTAAGAAAAAAATAGAACACATCAAGACAGAGTATTTCAGGATTTCTCTAACTCGAAACGGTAATGCAAGATTTGACATTGGACTTGAAAAATACCAAACTGGCCGGAATTATATTTTATTCGGTGTACCGGGACAGATTTTTTCACTTTATGATGTTAGCAATGATTTTTTAGCATATTACATGCTCTTTTCTGAAAAATTTATTTCAGGCACTTCAGTTTTTGCAAACAAAACCTGGCAGTTCCCATTCCTAAGTTATTCAGGAGTACAGTGTTTTGAATTAACAGAAGAAACAGCATCAGAAATTGAAAACATTATTTTTAAAATAAATGAAGAAATAAAAAATAAGAAAACCCTATGCAGTGATTCGATAAAATTATATATCCAGCTTATCATCATCCATGCAAGCCGAAGTTACGATTCAATGCAACTTTCCAAACAGGGTTCAATAAACCCAACTCAAAATCTTTATACTGAGTATTTAAAATTAGTCAGCCGGCATTTTATAACAAACCGGAAAGTAAACGAATATGCCAGAATGCTTCATGTTTCTCCTGATCACCTCAACAGAACAATAAAAGCTTGTTCTGATAAAACAGCTTATGAACTGATTGAAGAAATGCTTTTGATGGAAGCCAAGGTTTATCTGCTTCATACACAACTAACCATATCAGAAATTGCTTACAAATTAGCTTTTACTGACCCTTCACATTTTAATAGGTTTTTCAAAAAACGTAATAACCAAACGCCTTCTGAATTTCGACGCGATCTGTCTTAGTATAAATAAGTCGGAATAAGTCCAAACTAAGTCGGTTTTTTACAACAGCAGAATGACAAAATAAACTGAATTTTGTTCCGTAATTTTATTAACTAAAAAAATGGTATTATGACTACTGAACAAAACAAAACAATTGTGCGCAGGGTAAATAAGGAGTTTATTGAAGGCGGCAATATCAACACATTTCATGAAATCTTTGCAGAAGATTTTATTAATCACACGGCACCTAAGGGCTCACCAAAAGGCCCTGATGGGGTTATCTATTTTTTTAATCAACTATTAAAACCAGCTTTTCCGGATTTAAAAGTTGAAATACACGACTTGATGGCGGAAGCTGACAAAGTCACTACCAGAAAATCATTTTATGCTACACATTTAGGTGAATTTTTTGGCATAAAACCAACACAAAAAAGTGTAAGGATGGATGTCATTGACATTATTCAGCTACGCGACGGAAAATATATTGCGCACTGGGGTATACTCGATATGCATGGCTTGATAGCTCAAATTACTTCCTGATAGTGATTAGCTTATTAATCAGAGCTTAGTTCGAATAAACTAAAATAAGATTCTAAGATTAATTTTAGTGAGTGACTATAACGTTATCTCATTGCAAAAATTAGTTGCATCAATTATCATTTTGTATTTATTAAAATGAAACTGTTTTCCCGACTTCCATATTTTCAAAATAGCCTCAACTTGATAAAGATCATGGATTAAAGTGACAAATAACATTATTGCGTATGGAATAATAGCTCAACTTTACTTTTTTATATCATTTCTAAAAGTTATGAATACAATTGTTAATAAGTGGGGCTATCGATGGGGGTTCTTTGCATTTTCATTTACGATGTTGTATGTAGTTATACAGTTGCTGCAGCTGTTAGGGATGATAAACTACCCTTTTGATGAAATATTAATTTATAGTTCGTCACTTTGTATTGTTATACCTTTTTTACTTGAAATGCTTGCACTACATTATGTTTCACCCGATGAAAAAAAATTTTGGAGTCACGCGGCTTTGATATTTACCGTAATTTATGCTGTATTTGTTACTTCTAATTATGTTGTACAACTGGCGACGGTAATTCCAATGAAATTAAAGGGCCTTGGAGAAGAAGTTACATTGCTTGAACAAACGCCACATTCTTTATTTTGGAATTTTGATGCTTTAGGTTACATTTTCATGGGTTTGGCCATGTTGATGGCTGTTCCGGTTTTTAAAAAGCAGGGATTTGAGATGTGGGTTAGACGCTCTTTTATAGCAAATGCAAGCGTTACTCCTTTAATCTCCATAGTCTATTTTTATCCTGACTATTCTAATAGATTATTACTTCTGGGCTTGCCCTGGGCAATTACAGCACCTACTGCAATGCTAATGCTTGCATGTATGTTTTATAAAAATTTTAAACAACTGTGATTGGCAACAAGAACTTACAAAAAACATAAATTCAAACTGAGTTTAATGTACAATTTAATTTTGTAATTAAAAAAATTGGCGGAATGATGTACAATAGGATTCATGGTTTAAATAAGCTACTTTTCAATGACTTGAAAAATAATTTGTTTAGTATTTGTTTAGTTCTGTATGATATTTAAATTAAGTTGATCATAGGATCTGATCTCTGTGAATCAATTATAAAGCTTCTGATATTTAATACGGAAAGAGTGGTATTACTAATCTTTTGGCTATTCTTTCTTATACTTTAATTGTAAATACATATATAAAAGCAAAAGTAGTTTGGAAAGATTCTTAAGACAGATCTTACCAACTGAATTTAATAAGCTTAAAAATACAAGCGGATGGAAATTAAGCATTTTTTACTTTGGCTGCCAATGATAATAATCGCATTTATTAATGCAACGCTGCGAGAATTGTTTTTAATAAAAGAATTCAGCGAATTTAGAGCACATCAATTGTCTACTTTAACATTGATACTATTTTGTTCCATTTATATTTGGTTTGTTTTTCCATATTTAAACATACAAAATTCAAAACAAGCTTTATTAATTGGATTTAGTTGGGTCCTTTTAACCGTGGTATTTGAATTTTCACTTGGCCGATTATCAAATAAATCGTGGGATTATCTTTTACAAAACTATAATATTTTAGAGGGATATATTTGGTTGCTTTTTTTAATTTGCCTCCTGCTGTTACCTCCTTTGCTTTTTATTTTAAAAAACAGATAATCAACAGGGGAATCGTAAAGATCTTGTAAAAAATGAACAAAGGCCATAATATGGTCATCATGCCAGAGCATCTTTTAATTGTCAAAAGTATAGTGATTATAGATTATTTAAGAGCAATAAAAAATCAACTGATTTTGATATTTACTGGATTATATAAGTCATAAATGTCGTAATCAGTAATGTAAAAACAAAATCGGGGTGTACAATTGTTTGTTTTAAATTAATAATGTATAAATTATAAATTCACTTTCCGTTTAGGTATGATATGCTATCCAATAAAACTACATTAAGGGTGATAAATGTTCCCTATCTTTTGTTAATTCAATATGATCAACAAAATCCTAAACTGGATATAGGAAATACTTTATTTAGCAATCAATTTACCTAATAGTTTTAAAGCGCTCTCCACTTTATCATTCCAGACTAATCCGAAATTTAGTTTTAAACAATGATTATACTGATTTTGAAGTGTAAACATTCTTCCGGGAGCAATACTTATTTTATTAGCCATCGCGATATTGTATAACTCCACGGTGTCTACTTTGCGGTTTAACTCTACCCATAAGTGTAAACCACCCTGGGGACTACTTACTTTAGTATCGCCTGGGAAATACTGACTGATACATCTTAAAAACTGTAATGAATTTTTATGTAGTGTCTGTCTCAATTTTCGGAGGTGATTGTCGTAACGGTCATTTTCTAAAAATCTTCCGACAGCTTCGTGTGTAATCGATGTAGTATATAACGAGTGATAATATTTGGTCTGAGAAACAGTTTTCTTGAATTTACCAGGAGCCATCCACCCCACCCTGTAACCAGGAGCCAGAGTTTTAGAAAAAGAACTGCATAATAAAACCATTCCGCTTTCATCGTAAGATTTGCAGCAAGAAGGCCTGTTTCGACCAAAATATAAATCGCCAAACAGATCATCTTCAATTAAGGGAACATGATGTTTTTCAATTAATTTTACAATGCTTTTTTTGTTTTCATCCGGCATACAACTTCCCAGAGGATTGCTGAAATTGCTAACTAATATACAGAGTTTCACATTTCTTTTTTCAATAGCATGTTTTAAAGCATCCACTTCTATTCCTGTAACCGGATTTGTAGGAAGTTCCAAAACCTTCAGACCGAGATTTTTGGCCAGATGAAGAATACCAAAGTAAACCGGACTCTCTACCGCAATTGTATCTCCTTTTTTAGTAAGTGTCAGCATGCAATAGGAAATAGCGTCAATGCTTCCGGAGGTCGTAATAATATCATCCGAACTTAACTTGCCACCCCACATAAATGATCGTTTGGCAATTTGCTTTTTTAAATTTAGATTACCGTATTTGTCATAATTTAATCCACTATCAGTTAAAGTCCGGGTGGCGTGGACAATTGCTTTGTTCATTTTAGCCACAGGAAGTAATTCAATGGATGGTACCCCTGTTGACAATTCTATTTTCGCCTGATCACTATTTTGGGAAACTGTATAAATAATTTCTTCAGTATCATCTTCGGGTTTTGCGACGATAGGTTGACTTGTTTGTGGCGTTTTGCTAAAATGTTTATGAGCAAATGATACATAATAACCGGATTGAGGCCTTGATTCTATCAGTCCCCTGCTTTCCAATTCAAAATACGATTGTTGAACCGTTGTTAAGCTGACTCCTTTTTCTGCTGCAACCGTTCGCAATGATGGTAATTTGTCTCCTATTTTAAGTACGTCCGACTTAATCTGGTGCTCAACATTGTTGGCAAGTTTTAAATAAAGTAACTCTTTTGCTTTCATACCGCAAATCTAACTGTACTGGTCGAAATAATTAAATTTGTATCTGTATTAATAAATTTTCGGGCCATATTTTTGTAACATATTTCAGTTTGTAAAATCAAAAGTTAGTCAGAAATGATATTTAATAAAATCATCAGGGGCGCTCAACGCGAAAGGAATGAGCAGGAGCATTTGGAGTCAATACTGGATAATGGATTTTTGTGTCATGTGGCTTTTCAACATAAGGATCAAACTATGATAATTCCAACGGCTTACGGAAGATGCGAAGAATTTTTATATCTGCATGGTTCGACTAAAAATTTTATGCTCAATCAAATTATAAATGGTCAAACGCTTTGTATATCTGTAACACATCTGGATGGGATTGTATTGGCAAGATCTCTATTTCATACTTCGGTTAATTATCGATCCTTGATACTTTTTGGAAAAGCTATTTTAGTAACAGATGAGAAGGAGCGAATGGATGGTATGAAATGCATTACGGAAAACATAGTAAAGGGTAGGTGGAATGAGGTAAAAGTGGGGGACGAAAATCAGTTAAAAGCAACGATGGTTGTCAAATTTATTATCGAATCTGCATCGGTAAAAATAAGAAGTGACGGACCTGCAGGCGACGAATCAATTACCGATCAAGTGTGGAGCGGAACTATACCTCTTGTGATGAAGGCATTGACACCCTTGCAGGATCCTAAATTTGGAGTTTCTTTAAATTTGTGCGACAGTGTTAAGGCGTATTATGAACAAAACAAATAGTTTGCCATGTTTAAATTGAATTCATCTATTGTTTTGAAAGGGAATATAATTGAACTACATCCCTTGGAAAATGATCACTTTCCTGAATTGATTTTGTTAGCCCGGGATAAACGCATTTGGGAATTTATACCACTTAATATGAATTCGGATGATCAGGTATTGAATAAATTGCAGGAAGCATTGATTCAAAAAAATGCGGGGACACAACTTCCATTTATTGTCTTACATAAAAGTGAAAATAAAATTATCGGAAGTACCCGTCTCATGAACATAGAACCTGAACACCGAAAATTAGAAATCGGATGGACCTGGCTTCATCCTGATTTTTGGAAGACGCCGGTAAATCTGGAATGTAAATTTCTTCTGATGACGCACTGTTTTGAAGAATTAAACACAATTAGGGTTCAATTGAGGACTGACGAAAATAATATTCGTTCTAAAAAAGCTATTCAAAAAATTGGCGCCAGCTATGAAGGAACATTTCGGAATGACCTTATAAGAGAAAATGGGACGTTTAGAAACTCGGCTTATTTTAGCATTATCGATACCGAATGGTTGAGACTTAAAGAATTATTTATTGCAAAATTAGAAAACGAAGAGTATGATAAAATCCGATAAGGATTAATGAATAATTTCATGTAATCTGTTTATTAAAAAAGTAAAATGAAAACAATAGGAATTATAGGAGGTATCAGCTGGCATTCTACCGCGGTTTATTACAATCAGATTAATCAGTTAATTCATCAGAAATTAGGTTCCGAACATTCCGCTAAAATCATCTTGCATTCGGTTAACTACGAAGATTACAAAAAACTTCAAAAAACCGGTGACTGGAAAGGCGTCGAAACTTTATTAGGTGACATGGCTATTAAAATTGAAAAAGCAGGAGCAGATTGCATACTGCTTTGTTGTAATACAGCTCATATCATTGCTGATAAATTAATTAAAAAAATTAATATTCCATTTCTTCACATAGCAAAAGAAACAGCTGGTGAAATCGTACAACGAAAATTAAAAACTGTCGGACTTCTTGGAACAAAATATACTATGGAAAATTCCTTTTTTATTTGGCACCTTGCAAATGCAGGTATCAATACAATTATACCCGAAGAGAAGGAACGCAATGAGATACATACTGCTATTCTGGAAGAATTATCTTCTGGTGTTTTGACTTCAGAGTCTAAAGTAAAATTTCAAAGTGCCATTCAGCAATTAAAAAGCAAAGGAGCAGAAGCAATTGTTTTTGCCTGTACTGAAATAGGAATTGCAATTAAACAAGAAGATTGTGAACTTCCAATACTGGATACTACAATTATACATTCTACAGCAGCAGTGGAATTTTCATTAAGGAATTAAATTTAGTTCTGATAGTAATTATAAGATAGTCAGGAGGTTCAGATTTTTAATAAGTTACAATGGATTAGTTACTATGAGAATAATATAATCGCAGGAAAATATTTCTATAAACATAACAAGAGTTAATGAATAAAGAATGAATTTTAAAATAAATTCCACAAAAGAGATTTCTTCTGAATTTCTTAATCGTACTATTTATGATTTCACTTCAGCTTTAGATTATATTCAAACTTTGGCTTATAAAAGAAATAATGATAAAAGTAATTTGTTAAGTGTTTTTAGAGAACAATGTGGTACCTGTAGTACAAAGCATGCACTGTTGAAAACGCTATGTATTGAAAATGAAGTGGATGAGATTAAGTTATATCTTGGAATTTATTACATGAATGGAATGACTATGCCAGAAGTCGCCGCGACACTGACAGATTATAATTTGAATTGTTTACCGGAAGCTCATTGTTATTTAAGAGTAAATGATGAAATTATAGACATTACAAAAATAAATTGGACTGAAGATAATTTTAGAAAAGATTTAAAACTAGAAATAGAAATAGACCCCGGTCAAATCACAGATTTTAAAAATAATTTTCATAAAAATTATTTATTAAAATGGTTATCTGAATATCCGGAAATAGACTATTCACCCGAACAACTATGGGAGATCCGGGAAAAATGTGTTGAAGATCTTCAAAAGTCGTAATTCTATTCGCAACTAAGCACACAAGCTTTTACAATAATAAATGTCAACGAATGAAGATATTGGCCCTGGAAAAACAATTAACATCCGTAAATTGGGAAAATGAATCCCTTATATTGATAGAAGAAGCCCGGTCCATTTATAAATTAATTTTGTCTGGGATTATACGGGAGATTTACTTCAATGACCATTTCCATGCAGTATTAATCCTGGAATGTCAGAACAAGCAAGACGCAAGAATTTTATTAAGTTCTTTGCCATTAGTCGCAAAAAAGATAATTGAATTTGATATTATAGAATTACATCCATATACCGGCTTATCGCGACTAATGAAATCTGTAGAATAAATATGAAATTCATATTTTAGTCATTAGCTGTAATCTAATCTCTGATTTATATTATGGTACTTACTTAAAAAATACATGTAAATGGTACCGACTGTGATTTAGATATAAATAACCTGGTGATAAATGAGTAGCTTTTGTTCCATTTTGTAAGTTATTTTAGAAAATAAAAATCTAGTCGAAGGAAATTCTTATTAAGCTAATAATAGAGCAAGTGGATATATAAAATCATATTATTGTTCATTTTGGAAATGGTATCAGGTAATGAGCTTATTAATATAATGTCATTGCTTGATACAGGTTTCGCTGGTGCTTTCCAAACGGGTTTCCTATTAAAAATCAAGGTAGTCATATGGTGACCGGAATTTGAGTATTTATTTTTCTTATTATTCCTCTGATCTATAAATTTACAGAAGTCACAAAAATATTAATCTGTAAAAAAAATGAATACAGTACCGGTCGTGATGAAATTTAATTCTTGGCCAAAACTGGAATACAGCTAAGATTATTTTCGGAAAAATAATATAATAGCATTCACAATCTGATTCAGCGAAAGAATAGAAAAGTCTATGAAACTATGACAGCCAAAGTAATTTTAGGGGCCAAGGAAGATATGAGCTTACAGAATTTAAGTAATACTACAACTTACGGCATATAACTGAAAATTCTGAGTATCAGGCAGCAGAGAATCAGTTACAGCTTAAGGACTCAGATCAAAAATATTTGGAAGATTTGCTGAAGATCGATTTGTGTTAAGTCATAGGTAAATTCAGTGCTTATTTTAAGCTATAATAAATCAGTAAGCAAACTGGCGGCATGGGATGAAACAATGGCAAAAAAACAATATACATTGGTTCTTACGCACCAGGGAAGTATGAAGGGTAATATCCGCCTGGAAGATATTATTAAACCTTGCCGGCATTTGTAATTATCGATGACGAAGACAAATTTAAAGACCTTAAGGTAAATGCATTGTACATATGGAAAAGCAAATAACAAGCATTAAAATAATATTCATTTGGTAATAGATGGTCAATATTAAAATATCATAAGATTTTGGTTAGGATGTTGGAGAAATTATCATCTTTGTCCAAAATAATTAAAATGAATCCTGACATACAAGCTTACAATGATGCACAGCTACCAGAAGACAAGGAAATTTGTATTGCATTGGCCCATGAAATACTACTAAATCTGCCTGAAGCTGAAAATAAAATCTGGCATGCTCATCCCGTTTGGTTTATTAATCAAAATCCAATCGTCGGTTATCATAAATTAAAAAATTGTGTACGCCTGTTGTTTTGGAGTGGACAATCATTTGAAGAACCCGGTTTGGATCCTGAAGGAAAATTTAAAGCGGCTGAGAAGCGATATACTAAAGCAGATCAAATCAATAAAAAGGAATTAAAGCGCTGGCTGGATAAATCGAAATCTATTCAATGGGATTATAAAAATATCGTAAAACGGAAAGGAGTGTTGGAAAGGATAGTTAACAATTAACAATGTACAATTAGCAATGTACAATTAACAATGTACAATTAACAATGTACAATTAACGATGTACAATTAACAATGTACAATTAACGATGTACAATTAACGATGTACAATTAACGATGTACAATTAACAATGTACAATTAACAATGTACAATTAACAATGTACAATTAAC
>CAZALD010000038.1:23245-27492 GCA_964486185.1 uncultured Saprospiraceae bacterium | reverse complement strand
ATATTTGAAAACCTTTCTTAAATTAGCATCTTAGACATGCGAAACTTGAGTTATTAATTTGTCGTAGATTTATAGGTAGTTTATAATACTGATTATCCTTTTAAGTCAAAGGTCTTAGTTTGCCAACTTTAAAAACATCCTTATGCCAGCTAAAAAACAACATCCAGGAAAAAGTCTTGTCATTTCAAATAATGATATCGTCTATTTATGGTGGACTTATCCTAAAAAAATCAAAGATTGCCTTGGTTTTTCAATCCACAGAATTATTGATGGAGTTGAAGAGAAGAAGGGATTAATGGCTATGGTTGGTTTCGATATGAAAGCGGACCCCCGTAAAGCTCCCCAGACCACGGATGAATGGCCAATTCAAAGCTTTAACTGGAAAGATCTGTATGCTCCCTCCAACAAAAAATTATCGTATAAAATTATTCCGATGGTTATGGAACATGGGGATTGGCTTAATTTAAACCCTGATCTCAAAAACTCTATTACCACAAATCAAATTATCAGAAGTTCAACGCACGGGTCACTTGATATTGTCTTTAACAGAGGGCTTTTATCGACACAGGCTTTTACAAAGCATAAGAAAAAAACGGAAAAATCAAATTCTAAAAAAATAATTCAAGGCGCAAAAGGATTAATTTCGGAAGTGGGAAATGTCTGGCGCAAAAGACTTGCTGGTCAAATGCTCGAAAAATTCCATGAATTTTTTAGTCAAAAAGGAAAAATTTATTGCGCGCTGTACGAACTCAGCGATAAAGAATTAATCAATATTTTACTAAAAACCAAAGATGCTGAAATCATTTTATCCAGTTCAGACAGCAACGTCGATTCAAGAGTTCAGCTACACAAAGCTATGGATGCCGGTAAATTAAAAGTTTATGACCGCCTGATGAAATCCAATAGTATCGGTCATAATAAATTTGCAGTTTATGTTAATCAGAAAGGAAACCCCGTTTCAATACTAACAGGCAGTACCAACTGGACGTCTACCGGACTTTGCGGACAAACAAATAATCTGGTCATTATTAAAAACAAATTATTAGCGCAAGCTTATCTTAATTATTGGAATGAATTATTGCAGGATACCAGTGCAGATGGTATTGGATTACAAGGAGCTGATTTACGAACCTGGTGCCACGACCATCCGGCTGAGGTATCCATCAGCAGTAAATCAAAACTTGATGTTTGGTTTTCTCCGAATACCCAGAAAAAAACAAAACCTAAATTGATTGATGCTGCAGCCATTCCGGTTGACATGAAGGAAGTATTTGAATTAATAAAAAATGCCAAAAAACAAATTTTGTATCTGGTCTTTAATCCTGGCAATCCAAGTATAATAGATCATGTTGTTAAAAGAGCGGTAAAAGCTAAAAAAGCTGGCAAACCAATCTTTGTCCGTGGTGCCGTTTCGGATGCAAAAATTGCCCAACGTGTTACAACCAATATTATTTCCAAAGATGCCACGCTACCCTCCGATATCTATAAAGTCACCGGCGTTGCTGCCATCCCGGGTACATTTAGTTACTGGGAAAAAGAATTATTAAAATTAGGGTTTGCCACCATTCACGATAAAATTCTGGTCATTGATCCTTTTGATAAAAAACATTGTGCTGTCATCACTGGAAGTCATAATTTAGGATTGAAGGCTTCTTACTCCAATGACGAAAACATGTTGATCATTAAAGGAAATACAGATATTGCTAAAGCCTATAGTGCACACGTACTGGATGTGGTAAATCATTTCCGCTGGCGATACAAATTGCAAAATAGTATTGCAGGAAAAAAAGGATCTGCTGTAAAAAAAGCACTTTCCAAAGCATGGAATGATTTAGCAGAAACTGATAACTGGATGAATTATTATTATAAACAAAACGGAGATTTAAAACGAGAGCAATTGCTATTCAAACCTTAATTTCCAAAGTATAGTTTCTTTATTGAAAATAGATCCGAAACAATTGAGCATTGTATAAAATCCATATCGATCCTCCCGTTGTAAGCAAGTAATTATTATCTGCCATTGAAAATTCCAACGGAAGTTTTTCTTTATTTGTACATTTGAAACGTGCCCTTTGATTTTTATATATTAATTCAAACACATTTTCTTCGATGTATTCCAGATCCGGATAAGCCATTTTATAATCTAAAATCTGATGGGATGAATGCCTGATCGATGCTTCCGCATCAATCGAATCGTTTACTACAACACCCTCCGCTTTATGTTCACCAAATTTTTTGATATAATAGGATAAGTCTTCTTCATCGCGGATATGCCAATACGCCTGCTGATTGTTTGAATCGTTAAGTTCCAGCACTCCCAATTTGGGCAGGCGGCGAACAATAGTTTTCAGACTCTTATCCAGGGCATTTTTCAGTTGGCTTGTATAAGCATCACGTTGTTCATCAAAGACCAACTTCATTTTTTCATTTTGACTTAAAAAGTTTTCAAAATGATAAATCTTATCTCTGCGAATGTCTTTTAGATTAAGCGGATCAGACAGAATAGATTCATCATTTAAAAACAATCTAAGTTTACCATCGTCTTCCCAGGCAAAACAGGCATATCGGGTCCAATTAAAGTTATTCAGTGTTATTGTTTCATCTATGACCCCTTCAGAATTAATCCGGTGTAAAGAATAATCAACCGCCTTATCGTCTTGAAGGATTGTATAAGATAAGCAAAAGACATGTCGTTTATCCGGGACGATAATAAACGATTGTGCATTAAACAAGGTATCGTATAACACTACTTGTACAGTGCAAGTTGGATTGTCTGTCTGAGGAAATTGGGGAATTAGCTGTTTGTTATCTTGTTTTTTTGAAGTCGGCAAACAAGATGTAAAAATGGACCCTAATGATATAAGGAATATAAGTTTTGCATAATTTGTCATATAGAAATTATTGCACGAAAACATCTGAAGATCTTCTCACAAAAAATTCTCATGATGGCTGGAGTATGAGGGTATTTTAATCATAATTTGGAGTGGCAATGTAGTCTATTTTCCAAATCCCGTTTTCCTTTCCCAATTCAAACTCATAATCAAAATCATAACCACCCTTCATTCCGACAATACCTTTTCCGTCGCTGAGCTGGAGAATAGGGTATTGAAATGTGTCAATCCCATTCCAGATATATTCCGGTTCCTGTGTTATCAGCACCAGGTCAAAATCAAAACCTTCAGGCGGCCCTTCATTCTGAGGAAACTCTTTAAAATTTTTCTGCTTGTCTGTAAAATACTGTTCCCTTAATGAACAATACGTGTTTGATATAAATCCGCTGGACCGGAGGGTTTCCAGAAATCGTTTGCATTCCGGTAAATCGACTTCATAGTTGCCATCTGTATCCTTTTTTACAAGTGGCCTGGAATACATTTTCTGATAATTGTGTTTATACCATCTGATGAATTGTTTTACGGTTTGCACCATTTTGGTGGAATCTGAAAATACAATTATGGAAGGTTTTATATCGCATTGATCATGAAGATTCTTTGAATCGCAACTTAAATCAGTATTAGTCATAGAAAGTACAAACCAAAGCTTGATTAACAGATTTATCATTTGAGAAATAGTTTACAAAGTGATCTTGTAAAATTATAAAGGGTTTCGAAACTTGAGGAAATCAATTTTTAAACAATTGAAACTATTTCGGCCTTAGTTCCATGTACCACCGGAAGATATCAATACCAGTATCATCCAAAGCAAAAACAATGCGACAATAATAAGTGGCAGCCATGTCAGAATGGTCCAGATTTTAGACAACTGCGGATGATTAAATACATACCAGGAAAGTACAGTACAACCCGTTAGAAGTCCCGCCAAAATCAGAGACCTGCCTGCTTGTCCAAAGGATTCTTCATGCCCCAGGTTCCTATTGGCAATATATACAAATACATACATGCCGGCATGATACAGGTAATAAACGGCAGGAAGGCCATATAGGAAGATGAGGGATTGTTGGTGCCATTTCATTGTCCTATAAAGATAAACTTTAAAACTTGAATCTAAAGATGAGAAGATTATTTTATGCCGTGCAATAATTATCCTATAATCTTAATCTCTAAAATTTGTTACCCTACAAGGAATCCCCGTCTGCCTTTATAACTTTTCATCACGTATAATATAATTTTCGCATAAGCAGCCAGGCAGGGAACCTCAACCTGAAAAATTTTCTTGTGACCCTGTGAGGAATCCCCGTCTGCCTAACAACTTTACAATTTAAAATAAATGCTTTCCAATCCGGCAGCCGG
>CAZALD010000038.1:0-23145 GCA_964486185.1 uncultured Saprospiraceae bacterium | reverse complement strand
TTTTTTTGTGACCCTGTGAGGAATCCCCGTCTGCCTAACAACTTTACAATTTAAAATAAATGCTTTCCAATCCGGCAGCCGGGCAGGGAACCTCAACCTGAAAAATTTTTTTGTGACCCTGTGAGGAATCGAACCTCAACCTGAAGAACCGGAATCTTCTATTCTATCCGTTGAACTACAGGGCCAATTCGGCATGCCTGCCTGCCGAAGGCAGGAGTGTGGGTGTGGGTGTGTGCGTGTGTGCCTGCCTGTCGAAGGCATAGCCCACAAAGGTATAAAATGTCGTCAATCTTTAGCCTGTCATTCAGATTACCTTATTTTGGGTAATCCAGAACTTGCCTGAACGCAATTTTTATTATTTCTTATCTTGCTACATATATCATAGTATTTACACGTTGAAAACACACTACTTGGTATTGAGTTTATTGATCTTGGATATACTGCAATTATCCAAGGTTTATTCTCAGGTACCCTTACCAGATCAGCAACTTATTGATACTGATGTTGAAGAGGTCATCGATCGCATTGATAACTACATTCCGGAAGAAAATCTGACTTATTATACATTACATCCACTTGATTTGAATAATGCCAGTCGTGAAGAAATAATTCAGTTTCCATTGCTCAATGCTATCGAGGCACAGTTAATTAACGATTATCTCTCAAAACACAGACCTCTTATCTCAGTTCTCGAACTCCAAAGCATCAAAGGAATCTCCACCGATTTACTCCGGAGTATTATGCCCTATATAAGGCTTAATGACGCTGAAACCAGAATTCCAGTCTGGAAATCCATCACCCAGGCAAATAAGGGCTCATTGGTTTTTCGATGGAGTCGCTTGCTGCAGGAATCCAAAGGCTACATTCCAGATAGCAATTCACGTACTGCCTACCTGGGAAGCCCGGATAAAATCTATATGAAATTGCGATCCGCTGAGCCCGGCAGATATTCTGTCGCACTGATCGCAGAAAAAGATGCAGGCGAAGCATTTTTTAAGACACCTTATATAAAAGGAGTTGATTTTATCTCTGCCCATTTATTTTTTGAAAATCTCACTACCAAAATTAAAACTCTGGCACTTGGAGATTATAGCCTCCGCCTCGGTCAGGGACTCATTCTGGATAATGGATTTAGCTTGGGTAAGACCTTTCAGTTTGGCTCTGTAGTAAAAGCACCTTCCATAATCAAACCTTATCAGTCCGTACGCGAATCGGAAATGTTTCGCGGAATTGCTACAAAACTCAGACTAAATCAAAGAGCAAGCTTAGTATTGTTTTATTCTTCCAAAAAAGTGGATGGAAATATTGTTCTTATCAACAGCAATGATTCCTTGGAGGTAGAAAACCGATTGAGTGCATTGCAAGCTTCAGGTTTACACCGCAGTTTGTCTGAACTTGAAGACAAGGAAGTCATTTCAGTTAACTACACAGGTGGTGCCATCGATTATCATTTTAGAAATTTAAAGTTGGGGCTGAATGGCGTGTATAAGAAGCAAAATCCAGCATTTAGCAATGATGAACGACTGGATCGCTTGTTTGTATCGGAGGATTCGGAACAATACTTTTCTTCAGCTCATCACCAATGGATTTTTAAGAATCTCACATTTTGTGGTGAATGGGCATTTAATAAAAACGGAAACCATGCTTTGGTTCAGCATGTGATAATTGGTATGGGTAAGAAAGCCGAGACCATGCTCTCCTACCGCAATTTTCATCCTGGATTCTACAGTGATGCATCCAATACAATCTCTTCGAGCACGCTGAGCTGGAATGAAAAAGGACTTTATCTGGCTATCAACTTAAGTCCTTTTAAGAAGATCAGCATGAGTGGTTCGGCAGATTTTAGCCATTTCCCTTGGCTAAAATATCAAAATGATTTGCTTACATCCCGAAGAGAATACTCCTTCAGAGTACAATATACGGAGCGAAAAAAATGGCTCGCTTATGTCCAATTTCGAAAAAAAGACAAGGAATTGAATAAAATTTTTGAAGATTTTGGAAAAGAAAAAGAAATTTTTTTTCAGCATGGATACCAACTAAGGTTTCATCTGGAGTCAAAACTAAATTCTGACTGGACCTGGAGAGTCCGGGTAGAATCTCATTGGATTTCTGAAAAAAATGTTCGGGAAAATGGATTAGCCATCTCCCAGGACGTATTATTTAAATCCAATGAATCGAAATTTTCTGGAAATCTTCGTTTTGCTATTTTTGATATCTCAGATTACGAAGCCAGAATCTACAATTTTGAAAATGACGTCCTCTATCAATACAGCTTGCCGGCTTATAATGGCCGTGGAATAAGGGCTTACATCAATTTACGATACAGGCCAATATCCAGGCTTACCCTGGAATCAAGACTATCAAATACCTATTATTTTGATGAAAATCAGAATGGAACTGGACAGGATTTGATCAATTCTTTCTATAAAACCGAAGTAAAAATTCAAATCAGATATCAATTTTAGAAACTTAAAGGATATCAAAAGGAGTCAAATAATACTTTTAGAAATTTACAAATAAGGAACCGGTTAACAATGATTTTAAATCTTAAAAATGAAAATGCTGCAATAGATTTCTAAAAAACCATTCCTCTCCCATCCAAAAAATTTTGCTCAAATGCAAAAAAATATTAAAAAAAATTTGCATATTTAAAAAATGTTATACCTTTGATAGGATTTTTGATAATCAGAAGTGTTTTTCAAGAATCAATTATTTGAAAATTTTTATTCGTTAACGTTAAAAAACTAGTCATGGCAAAAGCACGTTCAACTGCTAAGAAAACTACAAAGAAGGCTGGTGCTAAAAAAGCGACTGCTAAAAAAGGCGGTGCTAAAAAAGCAACAGCAAAAAAGGCAGCTCCTAAGAAAAAGGCAGCAGCTAAAAAAGCAGCTCCTAAAAAAGCAGCAGCTAAAAAAGCAGCTCCTAAGAAAAAAGCAGCAGCTAAAAAAGCAGCTCCTAAGAAAGCAGCAGCTAAAAAAGGTGGCGCTAAAAAAGCAGCAGCTAAAAAAGGTGGCGCTAAAAAAGCAACTGCTAAAAAAGGTGGTGCTAAAAAAGCAACTGCTAAAAAAGCGGCTCCTAAGAAAAAAGCAGCAGCTAAAAAGGCAGCTCCTAAAAAAGCAGCAGCTAAAAAAGGTGGCGCTAAAAAAGCAACTGCTAAAAAAGCGGCTCCTAAGAAAAAAGCAGCCTCTAAAGGCAGAAAGAAAGCTAGTCCCGCAGCGGCTCCAGCAATGGCGCCAATGGGAGATATGATGATGTCTTAAAGATTTAATCTTCATACTTTGACTCCGCTTGTTCGCTCAGGCGGAGTTTTTTATTTTAAGCCATTTCGCAAAATAAAATCTGCCATCGCAATGGAAGCTACCGCCTCCACAACAACCGGAACCCGCAAAGCAATACAAACATCATGGCGCCCCTCTATTTGCAAAGACTCTTTGGATTCTGTTTGCAGATTAAGCGTTTGTTGAATTTTGGATATACTACTAGTCGGCTTGACCGCAACCCTGAAATAAATTTCATTGCCATTACTGATACCACCATTTATACCTCCTGAATGATTCGTTTGGGTAGTTCCATGGGCATTATCAATCCAATCATTGTGTTCAGATCCTCTCATGCGACTTGCCGCAAATCCACTGCCAAACTCAATTCCTTTAATAGCTGGAATCGAAAAGACCAAATGACTGATTACCGATTCTATTGAATCAAAAAATGGCTCCCCTAGTCCAATTGGTATATTAGATATATTGCATTCAACAACACCTCCGATACTGTCTTTTTCCCGGACGGCAATTTCAATGGCTTGCTCAATATCCTGCAGCCCGCCTGCCTCGCTGATCTTTGCACAGACACTTACAGGAGCTATGATTTTTTTTGCAATGACTCCTGCCGCAACGATTGGCAAAGTCAGCCTGCCACTAAAATGACCACCGCCACGATAATCATTGAAAGCTTTAAATTTGTGATGTGCTACAAAATCTGCATGACCCGGACGTGGTAAATTTTTTATTTTTTCATAATCAGAAGACCGTACATCACTATTAACAAAATCAATGTTTAGGGGCGCACCAGTGGTATAATCATTAAAAACACCTGATAAAATCCTTGGCTTGTCCTCTTCCACTCTACTGGTCGTTCCCTTTTTTCCTGCCCTCCTTCGCTCTATATCCGTTTTGAAATCTTCTTCTTTGATGGATATACCGGGTGGAACACCATCCAATACAATTCCAACTACAGCACCATGAGACTCTCCGTAGATACTAATTCTAAAACTTTGTCCGAATGAATTCATATAGATTCTCAACTTATCGACGCAAAACTAAACCAAATCTGAGTTTAAGTTTTATAATATCCTTTCAGGATAATCTTTTTGCCTTAAAGCCTGAAGCAATTCTTCCATGTTTGCATTTTGGTCACAAAACATACCACAGGATCTTAAGAGTTTCTGGGCGGAATCCTGGACATCGATATCAGGATACTCATGTTGACGGGCAAAATGCAAATACTTCATAAGCCGGAATGGATCAAACCACCTGCTGATCCGCTTCTGATAACTGGATTCTCCAGCTGAATTTGCCTTTGCTTCTTTTAAACTTTCTCCAAATTTTGAAGCATGAAGAAACTCGTTAAGAGAAACAACCGGGCTGAACCAACTAAATTCAACTTCTCCTTGAAAATCTGAATAAGCCGTTGAAATTTCTTTCATAAAATTGCAAAACGCCTGAATTGCTTCTGGATTATAGGTCTTTAACTTTTTCTTCTTTTGAATGATATCGGCAACAGCTTTTCCGGTTCCAAACGGTACCCGGTGTGAAATTCTTCCCGATGGGTAAACCAATGCTTTATTTAATGTTGCCAGCTTTGACAAGACGCTGTATTTATGCAAAAAATAAAAATCTTCACCGGCTTTTCGTTTGTTCATGCCGCCTAATGCCTGGTAAGCTTTTGACCTTACTGAAAAACATGATCCCAAAGTTTGGAATGCAAAAGGATAAGCAAATTGCTTTTGCCAACCGATATAGGTCCTTAAGTGTATCTCATACAAAATAATAGCTTCCCTAATTTCACGGTCTTCTATATCAAGATTATGTTCAAAACCAATACTTATAGCATCTATATCAGCTTGTGTATGATGAAAATCGATGAGTTCATTCAGATAACTTTTACTTACCAAACAGTCAGCATCCAGATTTATAATGATACCGTCTCTATTTAATAATTCGAATCGACGAACCGCTTCATCCATCCCTAGTTTACGCGCCATACCCACTCCTGCTATTTTATTCGGCAGAACAACAGGAGGAATACATGCCAGATAAAATTTATCCTGCAGATTTCGGACAGACCATTGACAAATCTGATCATATTGACTTTGATGAAATTCTGCGACAGACTGATCCGCTGATATCGGATGATTTAATATGACCAGAATTTCTACTCTTCCCGGAGGGATATGAGCATCCAGCACACTTTGTATTGTTGAAAACAAAAGGGGTTCGTTAAAAGAAGGAATAACAATGCTGGCTATAATGTCTGAGGAGGGACCTTCTTTTACCAAAGCATTGGAAACAGCGTTCTTTTGTAGATAACTTTGCAATTAATCAGATTTATCATGAAATTATTCCGGCAAAGCTATCAAAACCTATTGATCGAAACTCAGATCTTTCCGCCTATCGCAACAATGGGATTGTTTATTCATTCAAATAGTCTTTGTATTGAAGCTTGCGAAAATTATCAAAAGCGCTCGTTCAGAAACCGGTATCACATTGGATCACATCAGGGCTTATTGGCATTGTCTGTTCCCTTACTAAAAGGTAAAAACAATCAACAGCTGATTACAGAGGTTGCTATTTCATACGAAAGTCCATGGCCATCGGTTCATTGGAAAGCCATTCAATCCTCTTATGGCAAGTCTGCCTATTTTATTTATTACAAGGATATGATTCAGGAATTATTATTTGCAAAACCCAGACATTTGTTTCAACTGAATCATACTATTTTGCAAACCCTTTGTAAAGAACTGGAAATAGAAATTTCAATTAGAGAGACTCATGAGTTTGCCGTCAACCCAACCGACCCATCCATTCTCGATTTTCGTTCAAAAATGATACCCCGGGAGTTGAGTCGGTTTTCTTTTCCAGAATATTACCAGGTTTATTCTTCTTCAAGCGGATTTATTCCAAATCTGAGCATTTTGGATTTGTTATTTCATTTAGGGCCCGATTCTTTAGGGTATTTATCAGAACTGGAAATGCTTTGACCAATATACTTTGACAAAAATTTGCCTGGTCCTTTAGGTCTACAATTTTCTTCATCCCGATGATTTACTCTACTTTTGCTCCATGAATAAAAAAAGTGTTTTTAGTTTTCTATTAATTAGCATTTTGGCTTTTTCATGCCAGAAAAATTCCAAAAACTCATCAACTTCATTCGAAGAAGATCCACACAGTTTTTCGAGACCTGATATTTCAAGCGTAAAACATCTCGATCTAGATCTTAAAGTTGATTTTGACAAAAAATCAATAGAAGGAATCGCTTGTTACGAATTAAATGAATCTCCTGACAATGAATTAATCCTGGATAATATAGGACTAAACATTTACAAAGTAGAACTGAATGATGGTTTTCAAAATGAGGAAGTGGCTTTTGAATTTTTAGCTTCTGATTCTATATTAGGGAAAGCTCTTAAAATCCCGTTAAAATCCGGCACTAAAAAAGTTTGTATACAATATTCCACCGGTAGCGAAGCGGTAGCGTTGCAGTGGATACCAAAAGAACAAACTCAAAATAAGCAGTTTCCATTTTTATTTACACAGAGTCAATCTATTTATGCACGCAGCTGGATTCCTTGTCCTGACGGTCCTGGAATGCGATTTAGCTATAAGGCTACGGTTCAGGTCCCGGTCGGCATGATGGCTGTCATGAGCGCCAGCAATGTGCAACAAAAAAATGAAAGCGGACGATATGAATTTAAAATGGATCATCCGATTCCTGCTTATCTTCTGGCATTAGCCTGTGGTGAAATAGCTTTCAAAAAAATTGGAGATCGCACTGGAGTTTATGCAGAACCGGCACTTTTAGAACAAGCTGCATTTGAGTTTTCTGATCTGGAAAAAATGTTAAATGCCGCCGAGCATTTGTATGGCCAATATCCCTGGCAACGATATGACGTCATTGTCTTGCCTTCCAGCTTTCCATACGGCGGCATGGAAAATCCTCAAATGACATTTCTCACTCCGAGTGTCATTGCAGGCGATCAAAGCCTGACGTCCCTTCTTGCTCATGAACTAGCCCATTCCTGGTCAGGTAATCTGGTAACCAACGCCAGCTGGAATGACTTCTGGCTTAATGAAGGGTTTACAACGTATTTTGAAAGTCGCATTATGGAGTCATTATATGGAAAACCCTATGCGGATATGCTGAGTGTGTTAGGATTACAAGATTTAAATAAAACAATTGGCGAATTGGGTGATACCAGTCCTTTGACAAAATTAAAACTTGATCTAAAAAATCAAAATCCTGAAGATGCATTATCGGATGTAGCCTATGAAAAAGGAAAAGCGCTTTTAAGATTTTTAGAAGAGCGTTTAGGCCGTCATCAGTTAGATCCGTTCTTAAAAAAATATTTCCAACATTTTAGATTCAAATCGAATACATCGGAAGGTTTTCTCGAATTCTTTAAAACACAATTTCCGGATATCGATAAAAAATTATTGGATACAGTTAATCTGTGGATTTATAAGCCAGGCAACATATTGTTTTATCCATCTTATGATCTGGAAAAATTTAAATTGATCGATCATCAGCTTACACTGTATCTGAAATCAGAAAATACCGATTCGTTACATACAACCGACTGGTCAACCCATGAATGGTTATATTTTATCAGGAGCCTTCCAAAAGATAAAAACCGGAATCGTTGTCAACAACTTGAATCCCGGTTTAAACTTTCTTCTAAAAATTCAGAAATCAGGTGTTTATGGTTTGAATACTGTATCCAAAATGGATATGGCCAGGACATACTTGGCAAAATTGCGATCTTTTTACAACAGACAGGTCGTCGAAAATTTTTATTGCCTATTTATAAATCAATGATAACAAACAATTTAGAGTCAGAGGCACGAAATATTTTTGAGTCAGCTAAAACGGGTTATCATCCATTAGCTTTAGAATCTGTTAATAATTTGCTACAAAACAAATAAATTGTACGAAACATTTCGTAATTATTATCTTTGCCTGATTTTTTAATAAAAAATATTACAATGAATAAAAGAATTTTAATTACTGTATTGGTATTTATTGGCTTTTTGACTCTTTCATCAGCCCAGAATTCCAGCCAACCCAAGCGATTTGATTATGGTAAGATGTGGACTTTTGAGCATCCTCCAAAAGAATGGTTTAAAGAAGCCTATAATTTTACCCCGAATGACAATTGGTTTGACGATGTACGTAAATCGGCATTGCGTTTTGCCAGTTGGTGCTCTGCTTCGTTTGTTTCTCCCAATGGTTTAATTATGACCAATCACCATTGTTCCAGAGACGTTGTCACTCCCTTACAAAAAGAAGGAGAAAATTTTGACAAAAATGGATTTTATGCAGAATCTCAGGCTGACGAGCGAAAAGCGGAAGGATTGTTTGTCGAACAAATGATTATTGCAGTCGATGTTTCTGACCGAATACTTGACAAAATGAATAAAGCAAAAGACGATGTTGAACGCAAAGTTTTTCAGGACTCGGCAATTGCTCAGGTGGTCAGGGAATATCAGTCCAATGATGCCTGGAAAGGATTAAGAGTGCAATCTGTTGCGTTTTACAGTGGTGGTAAATTTAGTTTATATGGTTATAAAAAATACAGCGATATCCGCCTGGTATTTATTCCAGAAACTGATTTAGGCTATTTTGGTGGTGATCCGGATAATTTCACCTATCCACGATATACTCTTGACTGTACATTTTGGAGAGCTTATGATGATCAGGGAAATCCGATAAACAGCAGTGCAAACTATTTTAAATTTAATATTCAGGGAGCTCAGGAAAGTGAGCCGGTATTTGTGATAGGTAATCCCGGAAACACGGAGCGATACCGTACCACTAAACAATTGGAATACGACAGAGACATTCGTTTTCCATCTCAGATTGAAATGCTGACAAACCGTCACCGATTAATGCAAAAGGAATATGATAAAAATCCGAATGTCGATTTACAAAATGATATTTTTGGTTTATCCAATAGCATGAAAGCGTTTAACGGCATTTTAAAAGGACTTAAAACCCCAGAGCTTATGGCACGAAAAAAAGCGATGGAAGATGAGATCCGAAGTAAGACAAAATTAAAAGGAGAAGATTATTGGGTGGAATTAGAAAAGTCGTTCGAACAATTGCGTCGTTATGGTGCTACTATGACGATCCTGGGACCCTCTGCGATTAAAGGTAAAGCCGTTAATATGATTCATGCTTTAGCCCGATATGAAAAAGCTTTAAATGCTCCGGATCAATCAGCACAACTTGAAAAGGCTAAAGCTGAAATAAAAGAATTATCCAAAGATTTAAAATCGGATAAGGAACGCGAATATTTTGAAGTATTTCTGGCAGAAACCAAAAAATTTGAACATCCAGATAATAAATATGCTGATTTAGTACTAGATGGAAAAACTCCTGAAAAAGTGGCTAAAAAAATTCTGGATAAAACAGATTTTGCCAATGAATCTGATTTGGAAAAAATATTCAACATGGATGCTGAAAAATTTAAGAAATTCAGTGATCCACTTTTAGATGCATCCAGAGTTTATTTACCAAAATACAATGAAGCTGTAAGTGCTTTTCAAACTTCAACTCCAAAACGCCGGGCTTTGGAAGCAAAAATTGCAAATGCTGTTTTTAAAGTGAAAGGTTCAGATTTACCTCCGGATGCTACATTTACCTTACGCCTGGCCGATGGCGTAGTTAAAGGATATGATTATAATGGTACTACGGCTCCTTACAAAACTACGTTCTTTGGACTCTATGATCGCTATTATTCTTTTAACAAGCAGTATCCCTGGTCCTTGCCGGCAAAATGGAACAATCCACCCACAGAATTATTAGCGGCTCCACTTTGTATAGTTTCTACCAATGATATTATCGGAGGAAACTCTGGTAGCCCATTGATCAATAAGAATAAAGAAATCGTTGGTTTGATTTTTGATGGAAATATTGAATCCTTGCCAGGGAATTTTATTTTTGATGAAGTTTCAAACAGAACCGTTTCTGTTCATTCAGGTGGTATGTATGCTGCTTTGAAACACATTTACAAAGCTGATCGTCTGGCAAACGAACTTTCCGGTAATAAATAATAATTACAAAGCTTATTTGATTATATAGCAAATCAGATTTATGAAAAGTGGCAATGCATTTCCAAGTTCAATAGTAAATACCTTCGTTTTATTAATTAGTGTTTTATTTATGTTGACTTCCTGTTCATCCGGGAGTTCCGCCATTAATGGAATAAAAGGCTTGCTCAGCAGGCCTGACTGCAAGGGTCCATGTCACAAACCCATGCCTTGTGAAGGAAAAACATTGACTTTGGAAATGCAAATTGCCAATAATAATTTGATGACAGCCGGCAATACAATTTTTGCAAGAGATCCAACTAATTATGATTACACTATAAAAATTGAATTCAGCGAAAGTGTGCCCCTTGAATTATATGCTGATATTAAAAATCCAGCCAACAAACGATTTATTGTCACCGGTGTAATCAGTGGTTACGATATGTATGTACATGAAGTTTGTTCACGCTCCTATATCATTAAAGTCAATAATCCGGATGACTTTAAAGTGTTTAAGACAATTAATAGGTAATAATTAATAGGTGATAATTATTAGGTAATAATTAATAGGTAATAATTAATAAGTGATGTCCCCATGAATTTGGTTGACAGAATAATTAATTATTAATTCTCCTCATTCCTTCCCTGACCGTTAAAGGCGAAAGTGAATTGGTTGAGATAAATTCTTTCACAGCGCCTGGATTTATTTTCGAATATTGGCGCAAAGCCCAGCCTGAAGCTTTTCTGATAAAAAATTCTTTGCTATCGGCCCTCCGGAGAATCAATGCCTGTAATAGAAGAAAATCAGTTTGATGCCTGTACATCAGTTGAGAAATAATTGCTGCCCGCTGATACCAGAAATTTTCTGACTCAATCCATTTTTCGCAATAGATTAATCTTAAATCCAGATCTTTTAGAATTATTTTCCCAAGAATTTGTGGCGCCAGGCAATCCACCGTGTCCCACCATGAATCCATCGCAATTAATTTTTCAAAAAACTGTATATAATCCCTGTTCATAAATTTTAGTTGACGTAGCGATAAATCCATAGCCACATACTTAAATTCTCTTTGTGGTTGCAACCAGCACATTTCAATAAATTCTAAAAAATTATCGCGATTGGTTAATTTATAAGAACTCACGAAATCCTTTACGAGTAGTTTGCGTTTGGGTGAAGGAATGCCAAAATAGTCAAACTGATTTCTCATGTATTTCTTCATTCCATTGGCTATGACAGGATCCCCCTGAATTTCCAGGATGGCACGAAGTTTATTAAAATCAAGATTCAAAATAAAAGCTGGCTGAACGTCCGACTTACTTAATCAATGTCATAAATTTTCGCTCGTGAATTTCGTCCTTGCGAATTACTTTATACACCAAATCATAAACGTAAACACCCGGAGGCAATTCATTGCCTTCGTTATCAAACTGGCCATTCCATTTTTCGTCAGGTGAATTTGCCGAAAAAACTTTTGCACCCCAACGATCAAATATGTTGAGTTGGTAATATACCAGAGAATGGATCTGGCCAACCGGACCAAATTCATCATTTTTGCCATCGCCATTCGGTGTAAAGGAATTGGGCATAAACAAGGTAAAATCTCTGTACACAAATATTTGTGTATCCAGGGTATCGGTACATAAAAATCGATCTGTGGCTATCATCCGGATATTGTGATAACCTGTATCCTTTAATTCAATTTGTAATGTCGGACTAAAAAAATATTCTTTACCATTGACGATCCATGTTCTGCCAATTGTCCCCACAGATTCGTCTTTGATATTGACCACCGGATTTTTAAAATTGAGAATATTAGTATCGACAGTCCATGAAGCCACCGGTGGATCATATACATAAATGACATTATTAAAACTACCTTCATTAAAACAGCCAAGAGGTGATGTGACTTCAAGTTTAAGATCATAAACTCCTTTTTTCAGAAATTCATGTTTTACTGTATAACCTGAATCAATACCACCGTCACTAAATTTCCATAAAAACTTATAGGAATTATCTGTAGGAAAAGATACATTTTTAAATTCTACTTCAAGCGGAACACATCCCTCATTTAGATTAGGTCTGAACACAATAACATCCGGAGCCGGAAACCATTTAATTTCTTTAAATACTTTATTCTCACAGCCATAATTGTCTTTAACCGTCAATTGAACCGGATAAGCACCGGGTCGCAGATAATGAATTTCCGGATTTTGAATAAATGCAGTAATTCCATCTCCGGCACTCCAGTTCCAGTTAGAGATCATACTGTAAGTAGACGTCGATAAATCCGTAAATTTCACAGGTCCTGCTTTACACGAATCATAAATCGCCGTAAAATCTGATTTTATATCGGGAATTACATTTATTTTAAAATAGCCGGTATCACCACAATTAGTAAAGGGATTCAAAATAAACTTTCCATTATGAATTCCACCCTCATCAAACTTGATATAGGGAGCCCAACCATAAAATGTATCCATGCCACCTCCATTTTCATAAGTCCATAACACATTTTTTATATACCGTTGATCTGTACTTGCATTTAAAATCTGATACTCATTTGTACCACAAACTGTGATTTCGAAATAATCGGGCGTAAGCTGACTGGCACCGACCAATTTGGCTTCGACAGCACCATCACAAGCGGCAACATTAAATTGAAAATCTCTTTTTAGTACAGAAAGAAGGACACCATTGCGGTATTCATATACACAGACACTTACTACAAATTGACCTATGGTATTAGGAGTTCCGTTGATAAATCCATCAACAGAATTAATCGTTATGGGTGGGAATCCACCTAAAGGAAAAATTGCTGAATATGGAAAACTATAATCCACAGGAGCAAATGGTGGCGGACAATCCGGTGTTGGAATTACTGCACCGCAATTATTTTGATTTCCATTCTGGGGGCCGCCGCCTTTTAAAGGCTCACAAAATTCATAAATCAATAAATCACCTTCTTTATCTATTGCTGAATGATCAAATTTAAATGGTGCATTGACACATAATACAGTAGGAGGAAATAATCTGAATTTCGGCGAGCTATTACAAGATCGCTGTGCTTCCGGATGAATCTCAATGGTAAACGTTGCCCCGGTATTGCCCGGATCCATAATATTGGTAATCGTGTTATTGCGGCAACAACGCTGCCATACGATCACGTATTCCTGATTGATAATGGGCAATTCGACAAAAATCTCATATGTCCCTGCTTGTCCACAAATGTTTTTGGGTAAATCCAGGCAGGGATATTGAGGAGGCTGAATATTTTGAATGATATTATTAAAAGGTATCCTGTATTCTGAATTATTGCCGGTGCCAGTTTTGGTATTTATGTAGTTGTTTCCACTCTTTCTAAAAATAGTAAACCCAAGATTCGGGTCAAACTGAGCTCCATTTCCGGCACAGTCCCGGTATAGTTTAATGGAAATAAGATATCTCCGGGTCGTGGTGTCCAAACCATTATTTCCATATCCCATACATTCATAATACATTTCTCCTCCTATAATATGGGCGGAAAAAAGGCTATTACAGTTAAATGCCAGAAAAATAAAAATCAGGAATTGGTGTTGCTTCTTCATAAATTAAATTCAAAATTAAACATTCAAAATGGAAATAAAGCAAGTTTTAGTAATTCCATACGAATTTTAACGTCAAATAACTGCCTGAACTTCTAATTTTACCTAAAATTAATTTTAAGAAATTGCAACCCCTGGCAGAACGCATGCGTCCAAATAAGATGGAGGATCTTATTGGACAAGAACACTTGACTGGTGAAGGTCAGGTACTCTATAATGCTGTTCGAACCAAACACATTCCTTCCATGATTTTATGGGGACCACCCGGAGTAGGCAAAACTAGTCTGGCACGAATTATAGCGGCAGAAGCGGGCAGGCCATTTCATGCCCTAAGTGCTGTTCAGGCAGGTGTTAAAGATGTCAGAGAAGTTCTGGATAAGGCAAAGAATCAAGGATTTTTTAACCAGGCTTCTCCTCTTTTATTCATCGACGAAATACACCGGTTTAATAAATCCCAACAAGATGCATTATTATCTGCAGTCGAAAACGGTACAATCGTCCTGATCGGCGCCACCACTGAAAATCCTTCTTTTGAAGTCAATGCAGCTTTATTATCGCGTTGTCAGGTCTACATATTAAGGCCAATTACGGATCAGGATTTGCTCAAACTGGCTGATCGCATCATTCGTACAGACTGGAATTTTAAAAATAAAGTAGTTGAATTAAGAGAAACGACGGCTTTAATTCATTTATCCAATGGGGATGCCCGAAAATTATGCAACATATTGGATTTATTGGCAGGTTTTAGTCCGGATCCTATGGTGATTACGGATGAACTGGTTTATAATCTGGTTCAGGAAAATCCGGCTATCTATGACAAAGGTGGTGAAATGCATTATGACATTGTCTCGGCATTTATTAAATCCATTCGGGGTTCAGATCCTAATGGCACTTTATATTGGTTAGCCAGAATGATTGAAGGTGGTGAAGATCCCAAATTTATTGTAAGACGGATGATAATCTCAGCAGCTGAAGACATCGGGCTTGCCAATCCAAATGCATTATTAATGGCTACTTCCTGTCTGCAGGCCATTCAGATGATTGGTTGGCCGGAATCAAGGATCATACTGTCTGAAGCAGCCATCTATCTGGCTTGTTCACCCAAATCCAACTCGTCCTATGTAGCTATTGAAGCAGCTCTGAATCTGGCCAGGGCTCATGGCAATCAGGCTGTTCCACTTCCTTTGCGAAATGCCGTCACCGGTTTTATGAAAAAATTGGATTATGGAAAAAATTACCAATATGCACACGATTTTCCAGATCATTTTGTTAAAATGGACTTTTTGCCAGAGGATCTTAAAGGTACCATACTATATGATCCAGCGGCCAATTCAGCTGAAGAGAAATTCAGAAATACCTTACAGCAATTCTGGAAAGACTATTACAACTATTGAAGCTGTTCCTGTTTTTGTAACTTTGTCCAATAATCAGTAGCTAATACATGTCTCCAATAGAAACAGAACATTTAAAAATGATCCGGCAGTCGGTCAGGAGCTTTGCAGAACAAGAAATCAGACCAAAAATGATGGAATGGGATGAATTGCAGCATTTTCCGAAAGACTTATTCCACAAAATGGGAGCTCAGGGCTTCTTAGGAATCTTGGTTCCTCAGGAATATGGTGGTTCTGGCCTGGGATATCAGGAATATATTACCGTCATCGAAGAAATCGCGAAGGTCTGCGGATCTATCGGTTTATCGGTTGCAGCGCACAACTCGCTTTGTACAGGACATATTATGCTGTTTGGAAATGATGACCAGAAAAAACAATATCTAAGCAAACTGGCTACCGGTGAATGGCTTGGAGCCTGGGGTCTTACAGAAGCTAATACCGGAAGCGATGCCATCCGTATGAAATGTGTAGCTCACCAGGAAGGAGATGATTGGATCATTAATGGTACCAAAACCTGGATTACTCATGGCAAATCAAGTGATGTCTCTGTGGTTATCGCAAGGACAGGGGAATTGTTGGATAGCCGGGGTATGACGGCATTTATTGTTGAGCGAGATACACCGGGATTATCAGCCGGTAAAAAAGAAAACAAATTAGGCATGCGTGCCTCAGAAACCGCCGAAATGATCTTTGACAATTGCAGAGTTCATAAATCGAACGTACTTGGAGAAGTGGGCGAAGGCTTTATACAGTCGATGAAAGTCCTTGATGGTGGCAGAATCAGCATCGCTGCGCTTGCTCTGGGCATTGCCAAAGGCGCCTATCAGGCTTCTGTTAAATACGCCAATGAACGTGAGCAATTTGGCAAGACGATTGGCCGGTTTCAGGGTATTGCTTTCAAATTAGCGGATATGTGTACCAAAATAGAAGCGGCTGAATTATTGACCCGACAGGCTGGAAAAATGAAAGACCAGGGTGTAAAAATGACAAAGCAAGCCGCTATGGCAAAATATTACGCTTCAGAAGTATCCGTTGCCGTTTCAACAGATGCTGTACAAATATTTGGGGGATATGGTTATACTAAAGACTTTCCGGTTGAAAAATATTACCGGGATTCCAAATTGTGTACAATCGGCGAAGGCACCTCGGAAATTCAAAAACTGGTTATTTCAAGAGAAGCGTTAAAAGGATATTAATATGACTGATTATTAAAACTAGCTCTGGAATAAAATGTTAACCACGTAAATTTGCCAATCTGAAAAAGTCAATACTTATAGCATTTTTGTGTTTTAACCTGATTTCATCTCAGTGTGGTTATAACATTTATTTATTTTACTGTTGTTGCACCAAAGATCTTAGTTATACGCTGCTACCTCAGGAAGCTAAATGCACAAGCACCAAAACAACAAAAAACTGCTGTTCCAAAAACAGCTGCGCCGCTGAAAAAAACCTTAGCAAAATTCCTTGTGGAAGTAAAACGATAGATCATAAATCTTTACAAACTTTAGCTGAAAAACCGGGCTCCACAGAATATCCTTCATTAGATCTGAAATGTTTTGAAACTGTCTCACCCTGGACTTCGATAAATAAAATTACTTTTCAACATCGTTTAATATCATTTAAAAATCAACGTTTTTTTCCGACTTTGGATTATCCAAAATTATATTGCTCATTCAGATGTTAGCCATAGGACTGTTATTCCTTACGCTTTTCTAACAAAATTTTTTAATTTTTATTCTTTTTAAACTATGCGCAATATTATCATATTACTAATTTTTACGGGCATACAAGTAAACTATGCCCAAAATCTAAGTGGCAATGTGCTCGATCAACAGCAAAAAGCTATGCAGGGTGTCGTAGTAAACTGGATGGGAACCAATATCGGAACTACTACAAATGAAAATGGCTATTTCAGGATTCCAAGAAATTCAAATAACCAATTTTTAGTACTTTCATATGTGGGATTCGTAAAAGACACTTTTGAAATTCCTGCAGATGAAATTTTTAGCATTCTGCATCTCAAAGAAGGCATACAGCTTGATGCCGTAGAAGTGGAAGGCAATCGAAGTTCAAATACATTTTCCAGGATTAACCCTTTAAATATCGAAGGATTGGAAAAGAAAGAATTTAAGAAAGCAGCCTGTTGCAGTTTGTCTGAAAGCTTTCAAACCAGCAATGCAGTTGATGTAAGTTATACCAATGCTGCAACCGGAACAAAAGAAATTCAATTTCTCGGATTGAGAGGATTGTATACCCAGCTATTGATCGAAAATCGTCCGGTATTTAGTGGAATACTATCCACGATGGGCTATGAATTAATTCCGGGCACCTGGCTGGATAGAGTCGATATTCAAAAAGGTGCTTCTACGGCTATGTATGGGGCACAAAGTATGGCCGGAGCTATAAATGTCCAATTGAAAAAACCACACGATGATTTTCCAGTGTATGCTAATTTATTTGGCGATTTACATGGAAGGCTGGAAGCGAATTTGCATTTAAACAAAAAATGGAGTGACAAAAATGCCTCCGGAATTTATATCAATGGTACATTTCACGATGCCACCAAAGATCACAATGGTGATTCATTTCAGGATGATGCCCGGGTAAACCGTTTTAATGGCATGATTCGAAATACTTTTTTCAGCAATACCTGGGAAGGACAGCTCAATGCTCAGGGAACGATTGAAAAAAGAAAATCAGGACAGTTAATTTCTGAAAGTCCTTATCTGATTGATCAGGAAATTTCACACCTGAATCTTTCAGGTAATTTAGGTTTCGTAGACTTCAGGCAAGAATTGCAAAATGCTGGTTCTATTTATGATTTAAGTTATTCTAAAATCAGCTCACAATTCGGTTCTAAAAAATTTGAAGCAGATGAGAAAAGGGCTTTCGTTCAGTTGTTTTACAATCAACCTTTCAAAGACGGAATTCATCAGATTATGATGGGTCCCGCTTTCCAATATAATGAAGCAGAAGAGATTTGGCAGAATGACACGATTAAATATAATGAAACCATAGCCGGTGTTTTTATGGATTATTCTTTTAGAAATAATTTACATCTGGATAATAGTTTTTCATTGACTTTTAGTCAAAGGCTGGATGTAATAAACGGTGAACGAATCTTATATATGCCTCGTATCAATGCCAGATATTTATTTGCCGAAGACTGGACACTTAGAGCTTCAGCTGGACGAGGCTATCGTTTTGCCCGGATATTTTCTGATCACACATCTTTATTTGCTACTTCTAAAATCTGGGACATTCAATCGTTTCCGGAAATTGAAACCTCCTGGAATACCGGCTTAAATATTGTCGGCAAACCCTATATTAATGGTAAAGAACTGACGATTAATGTTGATGCATATTATACCTGGTTTGACGATCAACTCATTGTTGATCTGGATCAGAATTATGGATCTGTTCATGTATACAGCCTGGATGGAAGATCTTTTGCATTTCAAACTATTGCTACCCTTTCATACCCGGTGCATGACCGGATTGACGTAAAAATCGGTGGAAAATTTACAGATTCACAATCTGAGTTTAAAAAAGGAATACGACAAAACCTGTTGGTGCCTAAATACCGTGGATTAGTTTCTCTTGATTTTGAATCCGGAAATAAAAAATGGTTATGGAATGTAACGACCGTCTATGTAGGTAAAATGAGACTGGCCGATAAAGTAAATGTCCCGCACGAATTAATACATCATCACACGGGATTTTCAGATGATTATATCTTAATGCAAACCCAGCTGAATTTTACTTTCCATGATTGGGAATTTTATACTGGAATAGAAAATTTGCTGAATTATACACAGCATGAAGCCATTATTGATGCAAAAAATCCAAACGGAAACTATTTTAATGCAGCAGAGGTTTTTGCACCAGTTTCCGGTATAAAACCTTATATCGGTATTAAATGGAAATTAAGAACGTAATTGAAAATGAATTTGAAAAGTTGGGAGTTGAAAGAGGCTATTAATTTTAATTCTCAATTTTTCAAATGATTAAAAATTATTTTTGTGGTGAATAAATGATTGAAGTACATTTTTAATATTTTCATAAATCGGCACTTTTAGCATGGCCTTATCGGGGGCAATCCAAATGGTTTCTGTAATTCCTTCATCTTTTTGTGGCCTGGGCGGTTTGTCACCATTGTAGCTCATGGCAAACCATTTTGTTTTTTTAAGAGCCCGTTGATCTTTTTTCTCCCGGTAGATGTGAAATGTTTCATGAATTTTTTTACCTAGCAGGATATTTTTTAAACCTGTTTCTTCGATGCATTCACGTATAGCCGCGCTTTTTGAAGTTTCCATACCATCCAGCTTTCCTTTAGGCAGATCCCAGAATCCTTTTCTGAATATCAATAATATTTCCCCTTTTGAATTTTCAATAACACCACCTGCGGCTGGAACCCAGAGCATGAGGCTTTTCAGGTCAGTATATAAGGTTTTGACATCATCTGAATATATCTTGATCGATTCAAAACGGCTGGACTTTTCCAGGGTGTCGAGATATTGAAATAAGCTGTTCTTTATACCTCTGTAAGGCAATGCCAGTTGATTGTTTCCCGGACCTGATTCAGATAAAAGCTCTTCATTCATAAGGATCAGGGTCTTTCCGTCAATGTTAATTTTGTATGTTTGCTGCACTGAAATAAGCGTATGAATTTAGCGCACAAGATAGCAGATCATTTATTGCAAATCAAAGCGATTCGTTTAAATACAGATGAAGCCTATATCTGGGCTTCCGGATTGAACTCTCCTATTTATTGTGACAATCGCAAAGCACTATCCTATCCTCCGATACGCACGGATATTGTGCAGGGCTTCGTCTCACTTTCTAACGAATTTACACAGATTGAAGCAATAGCAGGGGTTGCTACGGCAGGGATCGCCTGGGGAGCCTGGCTGGCAAGTGCTCTCAATCTGCCTTTTGTCTATGTGCGAAGCAAACCTAAGGAACATGGATTAAAAAACTTATTGGAAGGAGAACTTGCACCTAATTCAAGGATATTGGTAATTGAAGATTTGGTGTCTACCGGGGGTAGCTCACTGGACGCCATTGCCAGTCTTGAGAGTGGCGGACACACCGTTTTGGGCTTATTATCTATTTTTCATTATGGATTTGACATAGCAAAGCAACGATTTTCGGAAAAAAACCTGAAATTTATGAGTTTGACTGACTTTCCGAATCTTTTGGAACGAGCTTTGCAGGCAAATTATATCAATCAAACGACATACGAAAACCTATTAAGCTGGAATCAGGATCCTGGCAAATGGTCGGAAACCTACCAGTTGAAGAAAGCTAATTTATGAAAATCATCACCAGGAAATCAGAAGAGTTTCTTTATAATTACCTCAACAATCCATCTCCGACCGGCTATGAAGCAGAAGGTCAGAAAATCTGGCTTGATTATATTAAAGAATATATCGAGGAATGGAAACTAGATAATTATGGTACTCTGTATGGCATTGTCAATCCAGGAAAACCGTTTAAAGTTGTTATTGAAGGCCATTCAGATGAGATATCATGGATGGTTAATTTTATCACAGACGATGGTTTTATTTATGTAATCCGAAATGGAGGCATCGATCAGTCCATAGCTCCTTCTAAACGGGTTTTGATCCATACACCCAAAGGAATCGTACGAGGTGTTTTTGGTTGGCCTGCCATTCATACCCGTAAAGGCAATGACACCAATTTGCTGGCAACACTTGAAAATATATTTATCGATGTCGGAGCAAAAGACAAGGAAGAAGTAGAAAAAATGGGAATTCATGTAGGATGTTGTATAACTTATGAAGATGGATTAACTAAATTAAATGATCGCTTTTATGTTGGACGGGCTTTGGATAATCGATTGGGTGGATTTTGCATCGCTGAAGTAGCCCGTCTGTTAAAGAAAAATAAAGTTAAATTACCTTTTAGTTTATACATCGTCAATGCGGTGCAGGAAGAAATCGGCTTGAGAGGCGCTGAGATGATTGCTGAATCGATTAAACCCAATCTTGCGATCATAACCGATGTCACACATGATACGCACACTCCGATGTTAAAAACCAAAGAACAAGGTTCGATTAAATGTGGGTTGGGACCTGTGATTTGTTATGCACCTCCAGTACACAATATTTTACAAAAACTGGTAGTGGATACTGCCGAAAAAAATAAAATACCCATCCAACGCAATGCAGCTTCCAGAACTACCGGCACTGACACAGATGCTTTTGCTTACTCAAATGGTGGTGTTCCTTCTGTATTGATTTCGTTACCATTGCGCTATATGCATACTACCGTTGAATCCGCGCATGTCGAAGATATAGAAAATGTAATTAAATTGATTTACGACGTTTTATTAAATATTGATCCGAAGAAAAGTTATAAATATTTTTAATTAATTCCAGACTGTTTTATAAGAAAATAAAACATATCGATTTTGTCTGAATTCAGGTGAATCATTCAGTTTAAAGCAGAAAATCACAACCCAATTCAAATTTTATTGTTAATTTTTTTTGTTTAATTTATTCAACAAAAAATAATCATCAATTTTGGTTATAATTGAATTGACTCATTTAATTACTTATTGAAACTAAAATATCTTTACCCCACAATTAAAAAACATGCAGGAAGTATATATAGTATCTATCGCAAGAACTCCGATGGGAAGTTTTGGTGGAAGCTTATCGAGTGTCAGTGCAACCCATTTAGGATCAGCAGCCATAAAAGCAGCTATCGAGCGAGCTGGACTTCAAGCTGAACAAGTACAGGAATTGTTAATGGGAAATGTGTGTGCGGCCAATTTAGGTCAGGCGCCTGCAAGACAGGCCGGTTTAGGTGCCGGAGTTTTGCCATCCACGGTTTGTACTACTATCAATAAAGTTTGTGCTTCCGGAATGAAAGCTATCGCATTAGGCGCACAATCTATCCAATTGGGTCATGCAGATATCGTGGTGGCCGGTGGTATGGAAAGTATGTCCAATATTCCCTATTATCTGCCCCATGTTCGCTGGGGACTTAAATATGGAAGTGCCGAATTAATTGACGGACTACAAATCGATGGATTGACAGACGCATATGCAAAAACGTCGATGGGAATCAGCGCAGATGAAACCGCTAAAAAATATCAAATCACCCGCGAACAACAAGATGAATTTGCAATCAACTCATATAAACGGGCTGCAAAAACAACGGACTCCGGAGGATTTGATGCAGAGATTATTCCGATTTCTATTCCGCAACGCAAAGGTGATCCAATTTTAATAACTAAAGATGAAGAATACACTAAAGTGGATTTTAGTAAAATACCCGGACTAAGAGCCGCTTTTAGCAAAGATGGTACAGTAACCGCTGCCAATGCATCTACCATAAATGATGGAGCATCTGCAGTGGTTTTGGTCAGCGAGCAAAAGCTAAAAGAATTAAATCTAACACCTATGGCCCGTATCGTATCTTTTGCTGATGCAGAACAAGATCCCCAATGGTTTACAACAACGCCGATTCTGGCTGCCCCTCTTGCAGCAAAACGCGCCGGACTGGGTCTAAATCAAATTGACTTTTACGAAGTCAATGAAGCCTTTGCGGTAGTTCCCCTGGTGTTTGCCAAAGAATTAGATATAGCTTCAGAAAAAATGAATGTCAATGGAGGTGCTGTTTCTCTCGGTCATCCTTTGGGTTCTTCCGGCTCAAGAATTATTTGTACTCTTTCTCAAGTTCTTTCTCAGAATAAAGCGAAATATGGACTTGCAGCAATTTGTAATGGCGGTGGTGGAGCAAGTGCTATGGTAATAGAAAGAGTAAGTTAATTGAAAAAACTTTAATTGTACATTGTTAATTGTACATTGTTAATTGTACATTGTTAATTGTACATT
>CAZALD010000037.1:0-28433 GCA_964486185.1 uncultured Saprospiraceae bacterium | reverse complement strand
AACTTATATATGTTAAAAACAGCAGTAACTTTGCCGGCCTTAAAAGGAATATGCAATATATTTAAAACCAATAAAATGCGAATTATCATATCTGGTATCAACCACGCTATTTTTTTTAGTATTCTACTAATAAGCCAGGTTTTGGCGCAGGGACGCATTCCCATTGACAGTACCTATCAATTGATTAAATCCAATACAGTTTTTCAGTATACTACCAGTTGGGAAGCCATTGACCAACAGTTTTACGATTGCATTAAAAAAACCAAGGGAGAACAGGATATCGTTTCATGTTTTATAAAAGTATTTGAATACTCCAATGATTTTCAAAGTACCCTGGTCTATAAAAATAAAGAATATTCTTTTAGTCCGAAAGAGGATGGCGCTGTGCGGTCTGATAAAATTTTGAGTGAAGAAGCTCCATTGATTATCCAAACACAATTGCTGAATGAAAATTATATTTATTTATTGATTTCCGGGAATAACCGATTATTTGATAATAATCATACGGCACAGGCCATTGCAGATAGCCTCAATCAATATCAAAACAAAGTGATAAAAGGAATTATTCTGGATTTACGACTGGCTCACGCAGGACATTTTCCATCGATGCTTTCTGGATTGCATAGTATGCTGGGCTCCGGTACATTAGGATATGATATTGATCGCAATGGAAAAAAATCCAAAGAATGGAAACTTGTGAATGGAAATTTTACGGATAATCATTGTCAGATTACGACGCTCAACAACAAGTCGGATCATTTTGTCAAAACTCCGGCCGTTGTGCTCATTGGATCAGAAACTAAAAATGGTGGAAGTCTGACTGCCATATCTTTTAAGTACAGACCCAATACCACCCTGATCGGCGAAATAACCACCCATGGTTATATTGGCTCCACTGTTTTTCACCGCATTACCAAAGATTGCAGTTTGCATTTGACTGAGGCACTTGCAGCCGACCGAAAGGGACGCATCTATCCGCGTTTTGTCAATCCCGATATAAGCATGTCAGGCCAGGATAATTTTGCTGAACCTCAGAAAGATAAAAAAGTCAATGCAGCTTTGCGTTTGCTTCAAAAGTATAAATAAGCCGTTGGTTGTCGTCTTAAAGATTTGAGTAAACCGTCAGGAGCATTTTATCTATGGCTTTTCTAAAAGCTCAAAAGTGATTTGAATTTTTTCCAAAGTTATTTTTCCGATTACCTGTACAGAAAGCACATTATATGAATTAATCTGTTTTAGTTGCGTCAGAAGGTGCAGCACGGGAGTGAAGATCAAAGACTACAATGATGGCAATAAGTGGCCAAAAAATATTTGAAGCCTTGTCAGTATCCAGAAAATTATTTAAAAAGCCATGTGTAAAATAAGTGATTAAAGCACAGGCGACGGTACAGATGAGTATTTTGTCCTTTTTGTCCTTAGACAATCGGTGAGCTCTGAATGCAACATAAAATGTGGCAAATAACAGACCAATAAAAATTAATAATCCAGGTATTCCATTTTCGGCCAAAGGCCCCAGATATTCGCTATGTGCATTGCCGACATCGCCAAAATTAGTACTGATTGAAGTATAGTTTCGTTTCAACTGGAAGGGAGCGTATTCAAACATATAAGTACCGGGACCCCAGCCAAACAGTGGTTTTGCTTTTCCCATTTCGACAGCAGTCGACCAGCGGTTTATGCGTTCCAGGTTTGATGGATCAGAACTAATATTGGAAATAGATTCAGCATTTTCAACGAGATCATCACTACCTGCAATTTTATTTCGTTCCATATCCATGATAATGGTTTCAATATTCATGAACAGATAGAGAAACACTAATACGAATACTGCGAAAATCCATTTAAATCCAATTCGAAAGTAAAAAACCAAATACAATATAAATGCCGGAATAATGCTGGCCCAGGCCGCTCTGGAATATGTCACAATCAGACAAACAGATAACATGACAAAAAAGAAAAACAGGATAGACTTTTTAACAATGTCCTTTCCAGCCAATTTTTTTAAACCCAAACTTAGAGGAACTGCAATCGCAACAATAGCACCCAGGATAGTATGATCTTTAAAAAAAGGTTGCATCGTCCACTGTGATGCTTTATCTTCAAAACCAAAAAAGGATAAATGAACCACGTTGAATGTAGCTATTAAGGACATCCCAAAGACAAAATAAAACAAGTACCTCAGCCTGTTTTTAGACTCTCTGAAATAAACCCCGGCTAAAAAATAACCAGGTACAATAAACCAAGTTTTTGCCAGCACAAATTTTAGAGAAACTATTTTGTCTACACTTGTGGCTGTCGTCACCAACAACCAGAAAAAATAAATATACAGTAGGATACTAATGGGATGTTTTAAAAACCGTTTATCTAATTTATCTGTCGTAATAGCCATAACGACAAATAACATTACGAGTATAATTGCCAGGGGCTCTGATGGAATAGAAACGCTGAGTTTTCCCAACTCTGCATCAGCTGGATTGATTGAAAGCGGCGTACTAAAAGCAAGTGTAAAAAATAAAAGATCCGGCTTAAAAAAAAATCCAAGTGACAAAAAAAATACCAATGGCAATAATGCCAGATAATATATTTCTAATACAAAGGAAGCTGCCACTACCGCAATGGCCATGAATACAATCAGCCCAATCTGACGATAGTTGAAACTTAGCGTTTCCTGCATCAGGATAGTATAAATTTTTTATACTCTGGCCAACGCTTTTTAGCAAGCAATAAGCCGATAGAGATCAACATAACAGATATCAAACTCAGTGTTACGATCAACCACCTGACCGGATAGGATTTTCGTTCAGCAGCTTCGGCTTTATCGACAACAAACTTTTGAGAAAATTGCAATTCGGCATCGGCTCTGGTCTGTACCAGATATTTGTTGATGAGCAACAAATTATCGAGTTCGCGTTCATACAGTCGTTCTACGCGGTCAAATTCTTCTCCCAGTCTGATATTATCGTCTACCAATTTTCTCAACTGTTGGCGTTCGGTACCGGTTGACTGGGCAAATGCTTCGAGCAGGTAACCTCTTTGAAACTGACTCATAATACCCAGGCGAGTCAGCGAATCGAGTTCTGATTTTAATTTTTGAATGACAGATTCTTGTTTTTGGTATTGTTTTTCAAGATTTCCGATCAGTTCATTCGCACGCGTTAAAACAATTTCATACTTCAGGGTATCCAGATAATCAGCAATTGAATTGGCCATATCTGCCGCCATCTTTGCATTTTTATCTTTTACTGTAATCTGTATAGAATTAAACTTGGTTCTTTTGATATCGACGTTTCCCTGGTAGGTTTTAAATACAAAAAATTTAGCTGCCGGCAAATTTTTAGGTATTTCATAATGGGTGTATAAATCAAATTTATCAATAACTCGTTCCATCAATGTATTGGAATTCAGAATTTCCAAAACCTGTTCGGCTTCACCTGTCTCACCAAAATCACTAATATTTCCTCTTCTGAAAGCCGTTTCATTTACAGGTGCCTGGGCGAGTTTTACAGGAAATATGGTGGTCATGGACTCATAATACACAGGTAAAATCAGGGAAACTATGGCAGATACAATAATCGTGATAATTGCTATTATGACGAGTGTCCTGAAGTTTTTCCAAATAATTTGAATGAGTTCGTTAAGACTTAAAATCTCCATGTGTTTTGATTAGTTTCGTTTGAAAAGATACAAACGCTTGATTGTCAATAAATATTCGATTTTCTGTAAAAAATTATGCGAAGATACATTGTCCTTTATCAAAAATTAATTTTGCCAGCATCGCAGGACATGATTCTATCCAGCTCAACGATTAGTTTAAACTTGGATCAGGATCCGTTTTTCATTCGTTTGAACAGACTCAACAAATTTTCATAATGGACCAGGTCGGATTCCTGACTACTCATTTTTGATTTTACAAAATCGATACGGTCCTGGGTCACCGGGTGTGTACTTAAGAATTTTGGGATATCCAAACCCTTTTTTCCTTCCGTCAGAAAGACATTAAATAAATCCAACATTCCGCTTAGACCAATTTTTCGATCCAGCAAAATTTGCACGGCATTGGCATCTGCTTCCTGTTCAAAATGCCTCGAATAGCTTAGATTTTGTATTGAGTTGGCATTTTCTAAAATGATCCCGGCCAATCCGGTTAAGTCGCCAAAAAATGCCGCTAATATGATAAAAGAAGACACAGTCCGAAAGATTGATTTCAAACTATGTTTGTATTCCACATGTGTGAATTCATGTCCGATCAATCCGGCAAGCGACTCATAGCTTGTAATTTTATCAAACAGTCCTTTGTAGATAACTATATTTCCTCCCGGCATTGCGAAAGCATTTACTACTGAATCATTGATAAAATACAACTTGACAGGATATTTACTGGGTATATCCATCATTAGAAAAAAAGAATCCAGCATTTTTGATTTAACAGAATCTTCTTTTTGAAATGGAATTACTCCAGATGCGAGTTTAGAGCCCAACTCGACTTCCCATTCTACAGGAACACTTCTGGATACTAAATCTGATATTCCCGGTACAAATACTTTATAAGATATTATGATGAGTAATATAAATCCTGCCATTGCAGCGATCATCATACCCATCGGATTTTTTTCCAACCAGTTTTTTGAAGTAACCCAAGGCTTAGCCGGATATTGTTGTGTTAGAATCTCCAGCGCACGGGGATCTAAAAATTCGAGAAACTCAGTAGGTTTTGGTTTACCATAACTGAGAATCAATTTGTTATCTTCATTGTCTGTATCGGGTCTGATCTGATGGATTTCCCATCGCAAAACCGTCGATTCAAGGCGAATGTTAAAATGCTCCTTATTCAGCTCGACAATAACTTCTTGGGCCTTTGGCATTATGCCGGAATAATAATGTGCTTGCAGCTCTTTCATTCTATTTCCATTGATTTTTGTGTAAAAACCTGATCATTCATACACTTAAAATGTTTTTCCGGACAACTGGGGTATCCAAGTTTTGAACAGGGCCTGCATTTTAAATTAAGTACTTCATGATATTTTATTTTAGACCGGTTTGTGCCCATGTACGGAAACATTCCAAATTTTGGAATGGTATTTCCCCAAATCACATGAATGGGTTTTTTAAATGCAGCCGCAATGTGCATCATTCCGGTATCTGGTGTAATCACCATTTCAGAATGACGGATGATAACCGCTGATTGCCCGATCGTCAATTTTCCGGCTAAATTAAAGACCCTGTCCGGCCATTGACGGTAAAGCAGATCACCTGAATCTGATTCTGCCGGACCTCCCAGCAGTACAACCGGCAAATCCAGAACCGGAATCAGTTCCTCCCATTTAGATTGAGGAATTTGTTTGGTGGCATAGGTTGCTCCCAGCACACCTACCACGAATTGCTTTGGTATCACTATCTCGTTAAGAACGGAAGCGTCAGAGGCTTGAATAAAAAAATCAAGACCTTCCCCATCATTAAAAATATCAATGGATTGCAGTGTCTCAAAATACCGATCGACAAGGTGCTTTTCAGGCAAAAGGTCTATTTTCAGAAAAGTCATCCACCACTTTTGAATATTTAATTTTTGAAAGCGGATTGTTTTTATACCTAATTGCCAGCTTAAAAATACACTTCTGAAGTTATAATGCAAATCAACAATCAGGTCAAATGATTCATTTTTCAACAGATCGCATACTTCTGAAGTAGATTTTTCGATGGTCCATAATTTAGTAATGTAAGGATGCCCTGATACGACTGATTTAAATTTTGATTTTACTAAAAAGTGAATTTCGGCATTTGTTTGTTTTTTAATACATCGAATGACCGGAGTGGTTAAAACCAAGTCGCCTATCGAACTAAACCGAATGATTAAAATCTTACGAAACAAATGAACTATGTTTAATTGAATGGTAGAATCTCAATATTGATCAATTCATGAATTTGTATGTCAGATTGATTTTTATTCTCCAACTTTGTTTATTGCAATTCTTGATTCACCGTCCTGAGATTTTAATTTTAGAAAATAGATACCTGCAGGAATCTCGTGTAGAGATATTTCAAATACATTATCTCCTGAAAATAATTGACGGGAAGATTGATTAATTACAATACCCATAGTATTGATGACTTCATAATAAACAAACTGGTTGGATTTACTTTCCATTTCTACGCGCAACAGTGAATTAAATGGATTCGGACTGATCCTCACCCCGTCCAGTTGTTTGATTTCGGGATCCGATTTAACCAGGCTGCGTTTTCCATTGGCAAACCAGTTACCCCATCGGGCGCTACTGACCAGGAGTTCTTCCGGACCATTGGATTGGATTTTATTAGTCGCCAGTTTTTTAAATTTAAGTGATTCTGTCTGTGTAGAATTCAGGCCATTATATAAAATATAGTCATCACGCACAGAATAAACCGGATAACCCGTATCATCTCGGTTAATGGCTATTTCGCCAATGTTACCGGTCTCGATATTCGCAGCGAGTATCGAAAATGAGGAGCCAAAAATGCTTTCTTCCAGATAATCAAAGGCCATGATATAAGGTGAATTTTTAGAATACACCGGATTTCCGACGCTGGTATTTTCAGGTAGGTTTGTAAACAATTTTTCGATATGCCCGTCACCAAATGTTTTGGTGGTTTGATTCCAGACTCTTAAAAAGCCGATATCCCAGTATTCATAAGACCCTCCTGTACTTCTATCCAGTTTACTCAAACAATCATACATCAGGTATTGACCGGAATGGTCAAAGTCCATAAAATCTGCATACCGCACATTGGATGTGGCCACACCGGTTGATGTTGTCGGGTTGGTTAAAACAAAAGTTTTCCAAAGATTTTTGGCAAATTCATAGACATGAATTTTATTTTCTTCCTGCTCGTATAATACTGACAACAAGGTTCCATCTTTAGAAATCGAGGCGTTCCGATAGATTGGATCAGAATCCAGGACAAATTCTTCATAACGCCCGGTTGTTTTATTAAAAAACAACGCGTATAAACCCGAATCAAAACCTACATAATAAATTTCAGATCCATCATCTGTAACACAGGGTTTACTTTTAACGGATCTCAGGCTTAGTTGTGTGATCAGACTATTTGCTAACTCGATCAGATAGACACCACTATTATTGTTATTGGTACAAACAACAAATTCTTTACCCGGATTTACAGGAAGATCTTTTTGGTAATTCTGCCCGCCCGGATTATTACTGGTTCCTATGCCGACCTGATCGAATGCTTTTTTTGCAGCATTATGAACAGCAGAATTGGCACCGTGCAAATCGATACACGCCTGTTCGACAGAATTTCTAAGATCTTTAAACTGAGATGATCTTGTCAGATATTGGGAAAGTGCTTTGTAATAAATTTTTTCTGCGGTCTTTTTTCCTTGTTCTTCGTTACTGCCTTTTGCCAGTTCCTGCACAAACAAATAGAATGCAAAATTTGGAATACCGCTATTGATATGCACACCACCGTTGTCTTGTGTACCGTGATATTGTTCGTTTACATGTTTGGGTTGCCATCTTCCGAAATCATTGGTTTGAGCGCCATTGTGAGGATTGCTCATATCGCGGAGTGCACCGGAGGGAAAAGCATTCAGCCTGACGACATCTTCACCCAGTTTCCAGTCATCCCTATCGATCATAACCCCAAACACATCAGCAAATGACTCATTAATTGCACCGGATTCCCCTTCGTAAGCAAGATTCGCTGTACTTTGAATCACACCATGAGACATTTCGTGACCTCCGACATCCAGACCTCTTGCCAGCGCATTAAATGCCTGTGCTCCATTTCCGTAAAACATGGCCTCACCATTCCAAAAAGCATTGTCTAAGCCACCCCCATTTTCATCAATAATATTGACTACCGATATAATGGTTCCTCCTTTCCCGTTGATCGAATTGCGGGTATGTATATTAGCGAAATATTCAAACGCAAGCCCAGCATTATAGTGAGCGCTGATGCCATTTTTAGGCCAGGTATTGGAAGTAGATTTGATTTGATCCACCCTGATATTATTGGGGTTGGAATTCAGACCATCCAAGGTCCAGATGGCACCTACTGGTTTATCCAGTTTAAACTGACTGGCTTTAAACATTGGCCGGGAAGCGTCTATTAAATACACTGTCGATACTTCTCTCCAGACATTTACGGTGCGGTTTATATCAAATAAATCTCTTGCTACTGTCGTTTCAGCGCCTTGTGGAGATGACGTTACATGATCGTGATTACCAGAGCAATTGGTCGCATGTGCAAACAGGGAACAATGATTTGACCGTGACTTAACAATGTTTCCGGTCACTGCATCGACCAGGACCAGCCAACGGTTCATTACATTGGGGTAGATATCCATTTCATAGACCAGATGCCAGCTTTTATGACCGGTATTGTACCAATAAGCTAATACTGATTTTTGCAATCCGGTTTTCAACCAGCTGTATGGATATTGGGTATCCAAACACTGAATACCCTTAGTTTTTAAATGTTGTTTTGCAAAATCATAAGCCTGCAGTTTGCTTATTCCAGGATCTATGACATGAACAGGTTGTAAAATGTTGCCATGAGCCAAAACGGTTTCATCCGGATAATGGTGTATAAAATATTCTGCATCCAGAACCGGCATTCCATCAAAGTACTGGTCAAATTTTAAATGTAAGATACCTTGCTGGTCCGTTAGTTTTTCTTTTAACATATAGTCGATACCGGTTTCAGGCCCTAACTCAAGTTTATTTGTCAATATGCCTGACCAATCCCGGTCATTAAATTGAGTGGATGTCTGAGTAGGTAGAAAAAAACGGATACGGGCTGGATAACCATTTGCATCGATTTCCTGAATTCGGATTTGCGATTTAGAAACCGGAAGTGCATTAGCCGAAATGGACTTATAGGTAGGTGTAGAATACGTCAATGCACGATGATCCAGGTTAATTGGAATAAAAACCGGCTTTACTAATTTTTTATCCTGTATTTGTATGCCTGAAGGCAAACTAAATTTATGTGGTTTTTTAAATGACTGAGCATTTCCAGAAACGGAAAAAAGGAAGACTAAAAAAAGGGATGTTATTTTAGCTAAATACTTCATTTTAAAGAATTTTGAATGAGGTGGTTAACATGGTTATAAAAAAGATTCAATTTTTCTTCAACATCCGGGGCATTCGGATCCCAAACTAGTTTATGGGTTTTACCATTTAAGGTATATTCGATGATCTGATACAAGTTGCCGGGTTTCGTCCAATGTAAATTATTTAGATCCAGCACTTCGATATTTTTAAAAATTTGATCCACATCCGTTGGTTTTAGTCGGCATTTTAATGTATCTTTAGAGCTAACGTGACCATTTTTATAAATGGTATAAACTGTTTCCTGGCCAGAAAATCCACCCCCATGTCCAATTTGAATATAATCCACGGTTTGTATCAATTTTGACTGGCTACATGATCCGATGGCAATTATACATAATAAATAACTGAATATCTGCAAATTAAATAGATTTTTCATGTTTAAAAACTTAAATCTACGTTAAAGCTTTCGGAAAGTTATAAAAATATAAAAATAACGCGTTTATCTTTGTCTAAATAATTAATTCATTTAAAAATACGAATATGAAAAATTTAATTCTTGTTATTGTTATGGGTTTATTTGCAGTTGCAGGTACAGGTTATGCCCAAAGTTGTTCACATGCAAGTAAAGCCAGCGCTAAAACTTGTGTAAAACCGAGTGAAGCCGCTTTAAAAGCAGCCTCTATGGATGCTACTATCGAAACTAAAGTTTGCGAAAAAAGTGGTAAAGTTTGTTTTTTGAAAAAATCTACCGATGCTGAAGGCAATGTAGCCAGTGCAGAAGTAATGTACGATGAAGCTACAGCTCAGTTTGTCAGTTTACCAGCCGAAAGCGATGCGACGACAGAAGCAGCTGCAGGTGCTGTTAAATCTTGTTCGAAATCCAAAGCTTGTTGCTCCAAAGGTTCAAAATCTGGAAAAGCTTGTTGCAAATCCAAAGGAACGGCTTCTGTTTCTGCTCCTGAAAATGCAGCACCAGCTCAAAATATTAAATCAGAATAATAACTTAAAAAATATTTTTTTAAGGCTTTCCATTTGGAAAGCCTTTTTTATTTTGTGACCAATGAAATCAAAACTCCTGATTCTTGTAATCAGCATTTTAAATTGTTGTCAATCCATCCATGCACAGTCAAAAATCGTGCTTGACTCAACCTGGAAATTTACACAGGCGGAATATATACACTGGTTGCCTTGTAAAATTCCGGGAAATTGTTACACTGCTTTATTCGAAAATTTTAAAATTCCTCATCCGTATAAAGGAACCAACGAAGAAAAACTTCAATGGATTGATTACAGAGACTGGTTGTTTAAAACAGAGTTTGTCCTGGATAGTCAATTTTTACAAAACCAATTTATTCAATTGGAATGTCCGGGATTAGATACCTACTGTGAAGTTTTCATAAACGGCCAACTTGCAGGGACCAGCAATAATGCATTCCGGAATTGGACTTTTGATATTAAAAAATTTGCACAATTGGGTTCCAACGAACTCCTGATTAAAATCCGGTCAGCTGCCAGGATGGTTGATTCTTTGTATCAGAATCTGGAATACAAATTACCGGGTGGGGGCTCCCGGGTCATGGCCAGAAAGCCTCAATTCCATTTTGGCTGGGACTTTTCTCCACGATTTGTCAGTGCCGGAATTACAGACTCCATCTGTCTGGTAGCCTGGAATGAATTAAAATTTTACGATGCTTCTGTTCAGACCATCGCCATACACGACAGTGTCGCTGAATTAAAATTGAATGTCAGGCTTTTTATACAGGATACTTCTTCAAGCTATAGTTTGAAGTTGCAATTAGGAACTCATGAATTTGAATTTCCAATTAATGATGAGCCAGGCATGCAAACCATCAGCCGGTATTTTCATTTTGAAAAACCTCTGCTTTGGTGGCCTAATGGCATAGGTCATCCCAATCTTTATGAAACAGGTTTGCGCATATTCAGAGATGAGGTTTTGTGTTTTGAAAAAAACTGGAAAACAGGAATCCGGTCAATAGAGCTACATTCAAAATCTGATACTCTGGGAGGTAGTTTTTACTTTTTAGTAAACGGAGTTCCTGTTTTTTGTAAAGGAGCCAATTATGTACCATCAGATATACTTCAATTTCAATCCGTTGACTATTCGGTGTATTTAAAGACCGCGGTAGATTGCCACTTTAACATGTTGAGAATCTGGGGTGGTGGAAAATATGAATCTGACGCATTTTATCAGGCTTGCGACGAAATGGGCATCATGATCTGGCATGATTTTATGTATGCCTGTGCGATGTATCCGGCAGACAATGACTTTCTGTTAAATGCCACCCTTGAAGCTGAGGAACAAGTGGAGCGGCTTTCGAAGTACGCCTGTATTGCATTGTGGTGTGGTAATAATGAGATCAGTGAAGGATGGCATCGGTGGGGCTGGCAGGACGAATTGCCTTCTGAAGCCATACAACAACAATGGCATGCTTACGAAAGCTTGTTTGAAAACATCCTTCCTCTTATTGTTGAAAAGCATTCAGCTCAAACCAATTATTGGCCAAGTTCGCCCTTATATGGACGGGGAGATCCACGATTTACAAAATACGGAGATGCCCATGACTGGGGTTTGTGGCATGATGCCTATACATTCAAATTCATCAAAAAAAGGATACCCAGGTTTATGAGTGAATTTGGAATGCAATCTATGCCTGATATTGAAACTTTAGCCCGGGTTATTCCGGAAGATAATCTTCATATGGATTCAAGTCAGGTACAATTTCGACAAAAACACAATAGAGGAATTTCGCTTATCCGTAAATATATAGAAGATGAATGTCCTTATCCCAAAGATCTTAATGGACTCATTTATTTGAATCAGTACATTCAGGCAGAAGGCATGGGTGAGCTGATTAAAGCACACCGGTTGGCCAAACCCTATTGTATGGGTAGTTTATATTGGCAATACAATGATTGCTGGCCTGGAATCAGCTGGTCGGGAATGGATTATTATGGCAACTGGAAGGCATTTCAATATAAGGTACAAAATGTTTTTCAGGATGTAATACTCTGTGCTTCCGTGGAAGATGATCGAATCACTGTTAAAGCTGTTTCAGATTTAAGTCATTCTGATACCATTCGATGTGAATTATTCTTCCAGGATTTTGCCGGTAATCCGATTTTTTATGATCAATGGGTAAGCGTCATTCCTTCCAATGCTGCCACGAGTTTATATTCGGAAGATATTCCATTTAAGGACTTACAATTCAGTGACAGCTATTATATTTTGTTAAAATGGCATCGAAATGGTAAGACCTATTCTGAATTAGTCTTGCTTGATGCATTAATAAATCTGAAATTACCCGATCCGGAAATCACTATTAGTGAATGGTCGCCAGAAAGAGAAGCTTATCAGATGGCAATTACGTCAAAATATCTGGCAAAAACGGTTAAATTAAGCAGTAATCAGGAGCTGCATTTTTTTCCAAATTATTTTGATATCAATCCTGGCGAAACGATTTATGTAAAATGTCGTGCCAGCAATGCTGTTATTGACAAAGAGCAAATCAAAATCAGCTCACTTTACAATTATATACGATGATTAAATTATCATTTTCTGAAGAAATCTTACAGGGCATACCATCAGAACTGCCGACACATCCGGGACTCGATCCTCATGTGCCTCATGCGCCTAAGCGTAATATAGAAGACGTATTGAGTTGTGAAGAAAAACAACTTGCGGTGCGCAATGCCTTGCGTTATTTTGAAAAAAAACACCATGATATTTTAGCCATCGAATTTGCAGAAGAGCTAAAACAGTATGGCCGGATTTATATGTACCGTTTTCGCCCTATGTATAATCAGTATGCAAGACCACTCCGGGATTATCCGGCCAGGACCCCTCAAGCTGCAGCGATTATGTTGATGATTCAAAATAACCTGGATCCTAAAGTAGCCAAATATCCTCACGAGTTGATCACGTATGGCGGTAATGGTGCAGTGTTTCAAAACTGGGCTCAATATTTACTCACGATGAAATATCTGAGCGAGATGACGGAACGTCAAACGCTGGTATTGTATTCGGGACATCCTCTGGGATTGTTTCCATCCCATAAAGATGCTCCCAGAGTTGTGGTGACCAATGGCATGATGATTCCCAATTACAGTAAAAAAGACGACTGGAATAAATACAATGCACTGGGTGTAACTCAATATGGGCAAATGACGGCAGGATCGTTTATGTATATTGGACCTCAGGGCATAGTGCATGGCACGACGATTACATTATTAAATGCCGGACGAAAAATAAATGAAGGTCGCGACGATTTGAGATCCCAAATCTTTATAACATCCGGGTTGGGAGGCATGTCTGGTGCACAGGCTATTGCAGCCGTAATTACCGGGGCAACCTGTATTATTGCTGAGGTTGATCCGGACGCAATTGAGCAGCGTCTTGCCGATGGTTATATCGTACAGCAACATATTTTTACTGAACTCAGTGCTTTGTTTGAAGCTGCAATAAAGTATTCAAACAAAGACCGGGGCATAGCCTATGTTTATGCCGGAAATATTGTGGATGTGTGGGAATATGCAGCTCAGCATAAAATCCATATCAGTTTGGGTTCGGATCAGACTTCACTGCACAATATTGATGATTTAGGATATTGTCCGGCAGGATATACTTTTGACGAGGCCAAGGAATTACTACAAAAAGACAAAAAGAAATTTATCAGCGAAGTGCAGTCCAGTATAAGGCGGCACGTAGCAGCGATTAATATTTTGAGTGAAAGAGGCATGTATTTTTGGGACTATGGCAATGCCTTTTTAAAAGAAGCCGGCGAAGCGGATGCAGCCATCTGGAAGGATAAAGAAAAAGGCTTGTACAGATATGCTTCCTATGTGGAAGATATTATGGGGCCCTTATGTTTTGATTATGGTTTTGGACCGTTTCGCTGGGTGTGTACTTCAGGAGAATTAACAGATTTACAAAAAACAGATCAAATTGCTGCAGAAGTCATCAAAACGCTTATCGGCAATAATGAAGGCAACACCAAGGCACAGTATTTGGATAATTTGTCCTGGATACAGCAAGCCATGGATAATTTGCCGGTTGTGGGTAGTAAATCCAGAATTCTATACGCAGATGCCGAAGGCCGTATTCAAATTGCGTTGGCGTTTAACCGGGCGATTGCTGAATCCAGACTCAGTGGGCCGGTGGTGCTGGGTCGGGATCATCATGATGTTTCAGGTACGGATTCGCCGTTTCGGGAAACGGCCAATATTTATGATGGCTCCAGGTTTACAGCTGATATGGCAATCCACAATGTGATTGGTGATAGTTTCCGGGGTGCCACCTGGGTCTCTATTCACAATGGTGGTGGCGTTGGCTGGGGAGAAGTGATTAATGGTGGATTTGGCCTTGTTCTGGACGGAAGCCAGGAAGCTGAAAATCGCGTAAAAGGAATGTTGCATTGGGATGTCAATAACGGTATCGCAAGAAGAGCCTGGGCCCGCAACGATGGCGCCGTAAGCTCTATTTTAAAGGCAATGGAGCAGGAGCCCATGCTGAAAGTCACCCTGGCAAATGAGGTTCAGGATGGAATATTAGAAAATTTATTCTAAGAGCGTACTGGTTTTTATCAAACTTGTAATATCTTTCGAGTCTTAAAATCTCAAATTTATGATGAATGAAACTGTAGCGACTATTATGGTGCGCGACGTAATTACCGTATCTCCCTCTGATAGTTTGCAAAAAGTGAAGGAACTTTTAATCAATAACCGGATACATCATGTACCGGTAGTTGAAGAAGACAACAAACTGGTTGGTATTATTACGACATATGATTTATTTAAATTGAATGTCAATCACAGTGATTATCCAAATACCAAAGTAGCCAATGTAATGACCAAAGTACTGGCAACTCTGGAGACTTTTGATAAAGTAGGTACTGCTGCTGAGGTGTTTATGGAGCATTTATTTCATGCACTGCCTGTTGTCGAGGATGGAAAATTAAAAGGCATAGTGACATCATTTGATATCCTTCGTTACGAATACAATAAAGAGTATCCAAAAAGAGATTAATTATCATCTTATACATTTATTGTATATGTAAATAATTAATGTTCAAAATTATTGTAATTTTGCAAGCACAATTAAACTCTAAAAAATGTCAGGTATTTCCATAATGGTGTTTGTTTTCTTTGGGGCTTTGGTCGTCATTACGATGGTTGCTGCCTGGATGTATTCTTCAAAAGCTATCAATGAATCCAAAGCCGCGACCTTTGAAAAAAATGAACTCAAAATACTTTACGATCAATTGCGTAAGGAAAAATTTGATTTGGAGGATAATTTAGCTCAGATTCAGGGCCAGGAACGTACTTATAAAGTAGCTTACGAAGACTGGAAGTCCAAATATGCTTTATTGGAAGACAAATTCACCGAATTAAAAAAAGAAGCTGAGTTTACTTCCCATGAAGAACTTGACTCTTTAAAAACTGAATTGCAGTTATTGGAAAAAGAGAATAAAATGTTATCGGCCAAAATTCATGATCTTGAATTGCAGCTTTCCGGTTTAAAAAATACCACCCCTGAACCTTCTACTGCCTCAGCAGATTCTAAAATCGTCACTGAATTAAAATCAGTATTGGATCAACATCTTGCCATTATCAGCAATATCATCGGCGACGAAAAAATGGAACAATACACACAGAAAAACATACCTTCCGATCCACTGCACTTGATTAAAGGTATCGACGAGGAAATTTCTGAAAAACTACAGGCTCAGGGTGTCCGTACGTTCGATCAGATTAAAAACAGCTCAAGGATTGACCTCAAAAAATGGATGATCGAATTTGAAGACATCGATGAAAAAATAATCGAATCCTGGCCTTATCAGGCGGAAGCTATCCAAAACATCAAACACGCCGAAAGCGGAGGATATTAATTATTAATTAATTGCTTCTGTCAATCAAATTCATGGGGACATCAATTGTTAATTGTACCTACCTACGGCAGGCAAGCATTGTTAATTAATTATTCTTCCTGTAATTTCCAACCGCCCAGCTGATTAATATAACCGCCATCACTGCCATCGCAGTAATGTGTGGAAGAATATCGTTGATACCACTTCCTTTCATGATGACCATTCGCATCACCTGTACAAAATAAGCTATTGGATTTATTTTGGTGATATATTGTGACCATTGGGGCATCGCATCAATCGATGTGTATAATCCACTTAACAGGACAAATACCATCATAATAAAAAAAGAAATGAGCATAGCTTGTTGTTGAGTGTTTGCAATGGTCGAAATCAATAATCCTAATCCAAGGATTGCGAGGAGGTAAACGCTGGAAAAAATATAAATCAAACCTACCGAACCCAGTGGCACAATGCCATAGACCAGGTACGAAACCAGCAAACCGATGGTCAATACAACTTGTCCCATAATCCAATAAGGTATCAGCTTACCGATGATAAAGTGGTGTTTTTTTACCGGTGATACATTGATTTGTTCGATCGTACCTATTTCTTTTTCCTTTACCAGATTTAATGCTGACATATTGGCACCAACCATAGTTAGCAAAATCACCAGAATACCCGGCACCATAAAATATTGATAATTCATAAATGGATTATACCAATAAGAATAGTCTGTTTTGATAATAGGAACCGGATTAAATTTTGGAAACTGTATCCAGCGTGTTCGAATTTCCTGATTAAAATCCCGCAAGATACTTAGTAGGTATTGAGAACCCAGGCTGGCGCGAGGTCCATTAACTGCATTCACCGATGCAGAAATTGTTGCTTCATTTTCACGAATCAGGTTTTTTTCAAAACCTGCAGGTATTTCAAGCAATATATCCGCTTTATCATCTTCAAGATATTTTATGGCTGTTTTGTACGAAGTTTCATAAGCAATCAATTTTATATAACCGCTGGATGTAATTTTATGAATCATTTGTGAAACATACGTTGAATGATCGTGATCGATTACACAAAGTTTGACATTCTTAACTTCATAATTTGCCGCCATAGGCAACAAAATGAGCTGTAAAATGGGCATTACCAGAAGCATCCTGATATTGGCCTTATCTCTGAAAAACTGGCTGAATTCTTTGCGAATGATTACAATAATAGTTTTCATATCAAAGGATCAGGCGTTTATCAAATTTTCGAATGCTTATCATAAACAAAACGGTGGTCATAATAAATAATACGGCCACTTCTTTCCAAATAGAAAAAAATCCAAGTCCTTTGATCATAACGGATTGTACAATATAAAAAAACCATTTTGAAGGAATCAGATTGGAAATAATCTGAAGAGGTAATGGCATGTTATCGATAGGAAACATAAATCCGCTAAACATCAGGGTTGGCATAAACAAACCCACCAGAGTACCAAACATGGCTGCCGTCTGGGTTGACGCAATAGAGGAAACAAACATACCCAGGGATAAGGCGGTTATGATAAATAATGTGCTTACCAGCAGCAATAAAAATAAATTTCCCTTTACAGGAACATCCAATACAAAATAACTCAGTAATAAGATCGAACAGATATTGACAAACGAAAGTACCAGGTACGGAATTGTTTTTGACAATACTACCCAAACAGGTTTTACCGGCGATGCTAGCAATACTTCCATCATACCCAATTCTTTTTCTCGCACAATGGCGACTGACGTCATCAATGAGCAGATTAATAATAAGACCATTGCCATCACACCAGGTACAAAATTGTAAGCTGCTTTCATTTGTGGATTATACATCATTTTGATCTCTGGCAGAATTCTGTAAGGCAGTTTTTGATTTTCGATCAGTTCATTTTGATATTCATTAATAATTGCCGTCATATAGGCAACAAGGGTTGTACCAACATTGGGATCTGAAGCATCTGATATCAGTTGAATCGCACCTTCATGATGGTGGTGTAACTGCATTTCGAAAGAGGGTGGAAAAACAACAACCATTTTAACAATGCCTTTTTTAAAGGAGGCATCGATGTCTTGCTCGGTTTTTATAAAATCGACAATTTCAAAATACCGACTCGCTTCAATACGTCCGATCAGGTATTGTGTTGTTGGATCATTTGACTGATCGTAAATGGCGATCCTGGAGTTTTTGACTTCATTGGATAAGGCAAAGCCAAAAATTAAAATTTGAGCAACGGGCATACCAAACAAAATAAATAAGGTCTTGCGGTCCCGGAGGATATGCAGCCATTCTTTATGTACAAATACCCAAAATTGTTTCATCGTACTTTAGGTTTCTTGTCTGCTGGATTTACGTGCAAGCTTTATAAATACATCTTCCATAGTTTGCACTTGAAATTCTTTTTTTAGCAAATCAGGAGCATTCATCGCTTCAATTTTTCCATCGACCATGATTGAAACTTTATGACAATATTCAGCTTCATCCATATAATGCGTTGTAACAAAAATCGTCTTTCCTGAATGCGAAGCTTCAATGATAAGCTCCCAAAATTCCCGGCGAGTGATAGGATCAACTCCACCCGTGGGTTCGTCCAAAAAAACCAGAGGGGGGTTGTGAAAAATGGAAATTGAAAATGCGAGTTTCTGCTTCCAACCTAGTGGCAGGGATTTGACAAGTTTATTTTTTTCTTCTTCTATATGAAGAATGCTCAGGATTTCATCTGATTTGGTTTTGATCTGTGAAGATGACATTCCGTAAATTCCCCCATAAAATTTCATATTTTCCATTAAAGTCAAATCTTCATATAATGAAAACCGCTGGCTCATGTAGCCAATATTCTTTTTGATTTCTTCGGCATGTTTGTACACATCAAAACCCAGGACAGATGCCTGGCCGGATGTCGGCTTTAATAATCCTGACAACATTTTTATTGCCGTCGTTTTGCCAGCTCCATTGGCACCCAGAAAACCAAAAATCTCTCCTTTGCCGACTGTGATCGTAATCTTATCGACAGCCACAAACCCGCCGAAAGATTTTGTTAGTTCGTAAGCCTTAATAATGTGATTATCCGACATGCTGTTTCATTAGCTGCATAAAACAATCCTCAATGCCCGGCTGTATTGATTCAATGATGATGTCTGAATGCCCCAGTTTCTCCAGATAAACTCTGCATTCAATGGTATTAAAATCTGAATCCCGAAATGTAACATGACAGCTATCACCAAAAGCAAAACAGGAATAGACCTTATCCCAGGATTTAAGCCCATTCATCAACTCATACATTGTTTTAGAGCGAATGCGATACAAGCTACCTTTGAAATCTCCGATAATTTGTTCCGGACTGGCAATTTTCATAATTTTTGCATGTTGCATTAAAGCAACACGGTCGCACAATGCTGCTTCATCCATATAGGGAGTAGACACCAGGATGCTGATGTTTTGCCGCTGAAGTTTTTTAAGCATTTCCCAAAATTCTTTGCGGGAAACAGCGTCAACTCCGGTGGTAGGTTCATCCAAAAATAAAACTGAAGGTCTATGAATAAGGGCACAAGAAAGGGCTAATTTTTGTTTCATTCCACCGGAAAGCTTGCCGGCGCGACGATTTTTAAAGGCTTCAATTTGTTGATAAATATCTTTGATCAGATCATAATTTTCTGAAATACTGGTATTAAATACTGAAGCAAAGAAGGTTAAATTTTCTTCGACGGTCAGATCCTGATAAAGTGAAAATCGACCCGGCATATACCCTACCCGTTTCCGGATCTCGTCCATTCCTGATACCACATCAAAACCATCGACGGAAGCCTGACCTGAATCTGCCAATATTAAAGTGCAAAGAATCCTGATTAAACTGGTTTTACCTGCTCCATCCGGTCCGATAATACCAAATAATTCACCCGGCTGTACATTTAGACTAACATCATCCAGAGCCTTAATGAATTGCTTTTTATACGAATAGCTTTTAGAAATGTGATGTACTTCGATTGCGTTCATCCCATTTAAAATTTCACTTCGCCGTACATGCCCAATTTTAAATAGCCATCATTGATTACTTTAATTTTAATGGCATAGACAAGATGAGTGCGTTCGTCTTTTGTCTGTATGGTTTTTGGTGTAAATTCTGCTTTATCACTGATCCAAATGATTTGACCGGGATATTCTTTCCGGTCAGTGCTTCCATGATCGACAAATACTCTGAGCTCCTGATTCAATTTAATCTGACTAAGCTGAGCTCCGCTGATATAAGCTCTGAGTATTAGATCTTTCAAGTTGGCGATTTTATATAATGGCTTGCCTGGACTCACAATTTCACCCTGGTTGACATATTTTGTCAGGACGGTACCGTTGACCGGGTTGATAATATTGGCTTTTTGCAGAAAATCGTCTGCCATGGCTTTTCTTTTTTCCAAAGGTTCTTTTTCAGCACGAATGCCGCGATTCTGAAGAGCCACCAACTCGCGTTGTGATTTTATTTGTTGTCGGGTTACCTCGATCTGACTTTTAGCAGCTTTTAGTTGTTGACTCAACAAATCAACCTGTGCATTCAGATCATCCAATTGTTTGCCGGGTGCTGCGTTGGCTTTGACAAGGTTTTCAATTCTGCTTTGTTCCCGAATCGCCGTATTTAATTGTATTTGAATGGCAGCAACCTGTTCGCGTTGAGAGGCTTCCTGGGATTCCAAAATTTTAACCTGAGGTTCTGCCGATAAGGTTTTACTATCCACTGCAGAAATACTTGCTTCCAGCTGCTCTTTTTGCAATGTCAGTTGCAATGGGTCTATTCTTCCAACAACAGAATCGCGTTGCAGCACTCTACCCTCTTCGATTTGGCTTTCGATGACTTTGCCCATAACTTCAGCGGATACAATTACTTCATCAGATTCAAATACTCCGGTGGCGTCGTAAGTATGATCATGCCTATTACAGGCAATTATCAACAGGAAAAGAATAAAAAATTTTATTAAATAATGTTTCATGACGGTTTATTAATTTCCTGAATAATAATTGTATAAATACATTGATTGTAAATATTGTATCTGATGAACCAGAGCATTGGTGCGGGCTTGTTCTTCTGCAGTAATCTCCTGTAAAAAATCACTGGTAGTAATGATATTATTTTCCAATTGAATTTTTGCAGCCTCCGCAATTTTTTTGCGCAATTCAATTAACTGCAGGTCATCGTTTAAAAGTGCCTGATATTTTCGGATTTCCTCTCTTTGCTGGATGAGCTGAAGTTCGGTATTAAATGCAAACGTTTCCTTTTGAAGGCTTGCCAGATTTTTATTGTTAGCTAATATGCGATGGTTGTTTCGCTGGGTATAGAAGGAAGAAAGATTCCAGCTGAAACGAATGCCGCCGATATAATTAGATTGGAATCCATTACGGAGAAAATTGAGGCCGGGACTGGCATAAGCCAATTGAGCAAATGCCGATAAGCGAGGACTTTTCTGGCTAGACTGGAGTTTGTTTTGGGAATCCAGCAAATCGATCTGTTGGTTGATCAAGGCCAATTCCGGACGCTTGATCTGATCATGAAGTACAGGTGTCTCTGGCATTTCAAACTGCGTATTTTTATCCAGAGGAATGTCGATAAACTGTGACATCATCAACAGCCATTGTGATTGAATGGAAACCAATTCTTCCATTCGCTGATTAACTTTAATTTTTTCTGCCTGTAAAACATACAGATTATTTGCAGAAATAACTTTTGCTTTTAAGGCTGATTCGGCTTTTTTTATCTGAATATCGATATCATCTGATAGCAGCTGGACGCTTTTTAGCTGTTGCCGGATTAACAAATTGCCGAAATACAATTGCATGACCCGTTCTTTGATTTTATATAATTCAGTTTCCGTTCTTAAAATTTCAATTTGACTTGAAGTGGATGCAATTTTCTTTTGTGCTGCTAACAGTCCTCCGTCATAAACTAACTGGTTGATGTCCATAATTACCTTATACTGATCCTTATCCGGAGCTTCCGGTAAAGGAAAGTTTGGAATCCTGATATCCAAATGAGTAACATCCGATTGATAACTGGCCTGAGCAAGGGCTGTCAGTTGTGGCCACCAGGCTTTGGTAATGTTGGATAGTGTATATTTTTCGGATTGTGTGATAAGCTGAAGTTGATGGATGGCCGGAAAATGATTTCGGGATAATGCCAAACAAGTATCGAGGTTTAGTCTAAGGGATTGTGTTACAGCGAATGCCGGCAGCAAACAAAAAACGATGTAGATGAAATTTTTTAAAAACCGGGATTTATGAATCACGAGATGATAGCTTTTAAACAATGCCAATTTAAACAAGGGATCTTGTGTTTAGTTGAAATTTTTATGCATACATTGTGTGCATCTGGTGTCGGGATCTATTGGTTCTGAAAAAAAGTTAGAATTGAACCCACTGTGTTTATTCCTATAAACAACCTGAAAATCCTAGCCTGTTTCAGGACAGATTGATTCCACATCAAAATCGCTTGTCATCAATTGTTTCTTCTTAAAAACAGACCCTCGTTTTTAGTTTGTTTGATGGAAACTAAAAGTGACTCGAAATCGTAACAATCGGGGTTTGTCTTTCCGGTTGGTTTGCAAAAATATGGTTTGACGAATAGACTAGCTATTGTACGATGGTTGTATCCTGTACTTTAGTGGCTAAAAATTCCTGGTATTGAAGTGCACAAACAGAATCCAGTTTAGCCAAGCCTCGTTCAAAATCAGGACCCATCATTTCTTCCATATTCATAAACATCATCATTGGTCGGATGATAAACGGGATGTCACCGCTATTTAGCCAACTTACCCGGGTTTTTTCTGCCGACGTTTCTCTGAGTTGAAACGAGCCAAACGATATCATTTCCGGTGAGCCGGTAAATTTTAGATCATAATTAATGTCATACGGTGGATTGACACTTGTAAATTCAATTTCGCCGGTACCTGAAATTTCTTCATCGCCTTTCCAGCTCACTTTTGAACCTGGCTGACCGTCTGTACCCTGGTAAGCATTAATTAACGTGGAATCTTTTTCTTTCCAGGGTGACCAACTTTCCCAATTGCGCAACATCCCCAATTGGTTATAGACTATGGTTAAAGGAGCATTTACTTCAGCTGAACGCTCAACCCTATAGGAGGACTGTGCCATAAAGGCACTGATCAGGTAAACTATGATTAGAATTCCCAATAATTTTAGAAGCACTTTAATGAGTTTCATAAGTCAGATTTAATTTTGTTTTATTAATCAGGAGCACAGAGATAATACAAAGTGACCCTTTGAGTATGTTTAATTAAGTTAATTTAAGAACATTCGATTTATTTATACCAAGGTCATTTATTTAGTTTACCGTACTTCTTTTTTGAATACAAAGCCATGTCCAATGTCCCAGATATGTCCCGCTTAGTATACTGACGACACCTACAAAAGACATCCAGTTTGGATGTGGAACTTGAACTAAATTTATGATGGTTGAAACCAGCAATAAAGTGCCTACAACTGCAGTACTTCGGATTGCACTAAATTCGTCGATGTAACTAACGATATAAGCTCCTGTAAAGGAACCCACAAACCATCCCAGAATGACAATAATCATGGCTGATAGAGGGAGGGATTTAATCCAGGAACCTAAAGCATCATAATCATTATAATCCAGATTTTCAGGCATGGGATATAATTTATGACTTAGGTATTCTACTAAAAAAATAATTATTACGGCAGTAAACAGGGCAATCAGGATAGACACTATTGATCGAATCATACCGTATAATTTTAAGCAAGATAATAAAATAGATGAAAGAAAAGTTTGTGGATAATCCAGAAATGGAATGAAGGGAACCAATGCAAGCCTTAATAAATTACATACCACTATAAATCTAGAATTTATATATAATTGATTTGGAATATATAATTCAATAATTTGCTTTTCATTTCCATTAGATGTACATAAAAGGAGAAATATTCTTATTGAAATTCAATAAAACTGGACATTATAGCTGTTCTATCTCAAATTTTTTTTTTTGATGTATTTTCCAAATATGTCATCTAATTACTAAATTGCAACAGATAAAGAACTTTATATGGAGCCCTGGAAAGTACTTTACACACAAAGTTTTTATGAAATCAAGGTAGCGCAACAGTTTGATCGCTATAAGATTGAATACTATTTACCCAGGATTGAGCTAAGGAGACAATGGTCAGATCGTGTTAAGAAGCTGATGGTACCTGTATTTCCTAATTACATTTTTGTGCGAGTCCCAAATAAAGACAGGAATGAGGTGTTTAATGCAAAAGGTGTTTTGCATTATGTTCGAACCGAAAACCGGGATGCATGTATCTCTGAAAATGAAATACAACTTATCCGGAATATTGAACATCATAAAGCTGACAATTCCAAAAGCCCGTACGATTTTGGCAGGGGGGATTTGGTTAAAATAAGTGCAGGCTTGATGCAAGGTATGAAAGGGATAATATCTGAACAATTAGGAAATCGAAGAGTGCGACTTATATTAAAGGAATTGACTTTAGATTTTGCTATTGATATACCTACCAGCCGATTGATGCCAGTATAGGTATCAGACAAGAATACAAATGATTTGACCTGTTTCTAAGGTTTGGGACTGGTCAAGGCGAAGCCATAAGTATAAAAAGGTGTTATTCAAAAGGGGAATTTTATTAAAAAAAGAGATCACAAGTTTATTCTTTTGTACATTACCTAAGAAAGATTAAAGTACAAAATCCATTCCATGAAAAGAGTACTGCCATTGATTATCCTACCTTTTCTTGTTTTTTCACAAACTGAAAAAGGTGCAAAGTCAAGCCAATCTGTACAGTTGATTCAGTCTGCAAAGACGTTTGCTGTAGTTATTGGGATTTCTGATTATCAGGATCCCGGTATTCCGGATTTGCAATTTGCTGACAAGGATGCTGAAGCCTTTGCCAATTTCTTGCGCAGTCCTGCCGGAGGTCTTCTTGACAACAACCAGTTAAAAATTCTTACAAATCATGATGCTACTGCCGGTCGTATTGCAGAAGCTATGGATTGGCTGGTAGAGCAAACCAAGGAAGGACAACAAGCGATTATTTATTTTTCCGGTCACGGGGATGTAGAGCGAAAGACGATTTCCCAACCCGGTTTTTTACTTTGCTGGGATGCTCCCGGTCGTATTTACATGGGTGGAGGAACCTATTCCCTTTCGTTTTTACAAGAAATCATAACTACCCTATCCATTCAAAACAAGGCAAAAGTTTTGGTAGTAACTGACGCCTGTCATGCTGGTAAACTGGCAGGAAGTCAGATAGGTGGTGCCCAATTGACCACGGCAAATCTTGCTAAGCAATTTGCCAATGAAATCAAGATTATGAGTTGTCAGCCAGGAGAATTTGCCCTTGAAGGCGAACAATGGGGCGGTGGCCGTGGCGTTTTTAGTTATCATTTGGTGGATGGTTTATTTGGGCTTGCTGATCGAAATGCTGATGGCATAGTCACCTTAGGCGAAATTGACAGGTATCTGGAAGACAATGTCACGGCAGAAGTGGCACCACAAAGTCAGGTACCTATGTTTATGGGAAATAAAACAGAACGTTTATCTGTAGTAAATGCTCAGATTTTATCGGCACTACAACGACTCAAAACCAAACAAATGGCTGTTTTTATGCCCATTGAGCAACGTGGATTAGAAGATTTAATGCTTGAAAGACTGGATAGCACTATTCGACTTCAATATCTGGCTTTTAAGAAAGCTGTAAAGGAAAAGCGATTTTTTGAACCTCAAAATGACTGTTCTGAATACTATTACCAACGACTTTCTCAGATTCAACAGCTAGAGCCATTGTTTGGATTTATGAAACGTCATTATGCTGCGGCTTTACAGGATGACGCACAGCAGACGCTTAATAAATGGCTGACCACAACCATTATTTCACCTGAGATTCATCAAAAAGGATCGCTTCCGGTTAAAGAATTCTCTAAAAGGATTAAGGCATATCCCAGGTGTCTTGATCGGGCAGCTGAGCTATTAGGTAAAGCGCATTATATGTATAGTAACTTAATCGCCCGTAAATACTTTTTTGAAGCCTATATAATTGCAAATTCCAATTTGAATATAGACAAAGAAAATGGTGAGTCTGCGCTAAAAATGTTTCGTTCATCTTTGGAATGGCAGCAAGATCAACCCCATGTGTATTGGCAAATGAGCCGTATCTATGGTACAAATATTATGAATGTCGATTCCATGGAATATTATGCAAAGCGATCCATTGAGGCTTATCCAAACTGGCTTATGCCTATTGCCGATATAGCCTATCTTTTAAGTTATAATTACAATTTACCTGAACGGGCAAAACACTATTTGGAACAAGCTGAAAAAATTGACTCAAATGACATAAGTGTTTTAAATAGCTGGGGTACCTATTACTATTTCCTGAAAAACCAGGAAGAAGCGGAGCATAAATTTAAAAAAGCCTATGTAATGGATTCTACCAATGCCCTGATACTAAACAATCTTGGCTATATATACATGAATACAAAGAGGCTCAATGAAGCGGAAATGATGTTAAAGAAAGCCATATCTATTGACAGTACATCAACCCTTCATTGGTCCAATTTAGGAATTGTTTATATGATGTCGTATAGATTTGAGGAAGCGGAGATCATATTAAAAAAGTCTGTAGAAGTTGATTCCATGTTGTCGAGATCCTGGGATGTTTTAGCAAGTTTGTATGCACAATTGAGAAGATTCGATGAAGCAGAGAACGCCTGTAATAAAGCCTTAGCACTTGATGCCACCAATGTAGTCGCATGGGTCTGTGCGGGAGGGGTATATGCCAACACAGGACGTATTGAAGATGCAGAAAATGCCTATAAAAAGGCTGTTGAATTAGATTCTATGAATACTTACACAGTAGGCAGGCTTGCTTCTTTTTATGGAGTTTCCAGGCGATTTGAAGAATCAGAAATTTTTTTTAAAAAAGCCATAAAACTTGATCCAACAAATGTGGACATGATGACAGAATATAGCGGCATGTTAAATATGATGGGACGTTTTGACGATGCAATCCACATGGCAAAAAAAGCAATCAATTTGGATTCCATGTATTTGCAAAGTTACAATTCCTTAGGATTTGGTTATTTGTCAACAGGTCGTTTGGCTGAAGCAGAACAAACTTTTGTAAAAGGATTATCGTTAGCAGATCACGGAATTTTTCCAAACCCTCACAAACACCTGGGTATGGTTTATCTTAAGACGCAGCGACCAGCAGAGGCCCGCAAAAGTTTTCAGAAGGCCATTTCCATAAATCCAAATTATGTACCTGCTATTCTTTCTATGGCTTATGCCTACGCGCATGAGGAAAAAACACACGAGGCTTTATCGTATTTGGAAACAGCGATCCAGAAAGGCATTGGATACGAACAATTGGAAAGAGATGCTGAACTTAACTCACTCCGAGCGTTGCCGGAATGGAAGATTTTTATAAAAAAGCATTTTCCGGATAAGGGAAAAGATTGAGAACAAAAAAAATAATACCATGAATTACGTATAGTATCAAATGGACTGATGATCCATTTGGATTTAATCACCTTTTAAAAAATTACATAATGAACACCCCACCCTATGATTCCTACTATGGAATTAAAAAGAAATCGAATGATTCAACTTTAGTTGGAGATGGCGTCCAAAAGCAGATCCGTATTTACTATGTATATCATAAAAATAAAGATTGCCTTGGATTTGAGTTTCCTAAAGATGATATCATTTTACGATTTATAAAACATCTCAGTGGCATAAAATACAGTAAGACCCACAGATGTTATTATTTGCAGGAGGATGAAATAAAATTTGATGAGTTGATTAAAGAAATTCGACGAGCAGGAATTTATCCGGACTACCGGGGTTATTTTAAAAACAAATCGTCAAATAGCAAACAACTTAACTCTGAACATCTTAACAAAGACTCCATATATACTTTATCGGAGAAAAGCCAGGCTGCGATAACCCGGTTTGAGAATTATTTAAGAACCAAGCGGTACAGTTATTCGACAATTAAGACGTATCGAAATGGATTGATTGTCTTTTTAGCCTATCTGAAAAAGGAGATTGAAGAAATACGACTTGAAGATTTTGAAACATTCAATACACAATATATACTTGGCAATAAGTTTTCGACATCATATCAGAATCAGGTTATCAGCGCTATAAAGTTATATTTTGAAAAATATGAAAACCAGCATTTGGATTTAGACCATCTTGAAAGACCGAGGAAGTCACAGCGTCTTCCTAAAGTGATTAACAAACAGCAGATAGAAACCTTATTAAAAAGCATTCCCAACAGAAAGCATCAGATTGCTTTGATGTTGATATATGGATTGGGCCTTCGATCTGGTGAATTAATAAACCTTCAGGTTAAGGATATAAATGGACCTCAGAAGACTATAATTATCAGAGAAGGCAAAGGCAATAAAGATCGTGTACTTCCCTTGAGTGAAAAGATGCTTGAGTTGATC
>CAZALD010000036.1:0-30830 GCA_964486185.1 uncultured Saprospiraceae bacterium | reverse complement strand
CGTGTAGCTTCGTGCCGATGTGCCTTTGTGGCCTGATTCATTTTGCCACGAAGGCTCGGCGACACAGAGGAACACAAGGAATAAATAAAGAATGAATAATTAATAGGTAATAATTAATAATTGCATAAGGATATCTTTGCGCCTCCGCGTCTCCGCGAGAAAACAATGAGCAATGCTTGTCTGCCGTAGAAAGGGACAATGCTTGCCTGCCGGAGGTAGGTAAAATTGCTTAAGAAATTAATAGGTAATAATTAATAATTAGGGCTGAAGGAAGCCATCGTGTAGCTTCGTGCCGATGTGCCTTTGTGGCCTGATTCATTTTGCCACGAAGGCACGACGACACAGAGGAACACAAAGAAGAAATGAATAATTAACAATGTACAATTAACAATTAACAAATGAAGAAAGCCATCGTGTAGCTTCGTGCCGATGTGCCTTTGTGGCCTGATTCATTTTGCCACAACGACTTCACTAAGCGGCCAAGTTATATTCAAATGAAAATTGAATTCCTTATGACTTGAGAATTTAATGTATGAACAAGCCCGACGACTATCTAGCAAATGCTGTGGCTCTTTTTTCTCGGATCACGGTTACTTTGACCTGCCCTGGATACTGCATTTCATCCTGAATCTTTTGGGAAATCATAAATGCCAGATCATCGGCATACTGATCTGTTACTTTTTCGGATTCCACAATAACGCGTAACTCTCGGCCGGCTTGTAGTGCATAGGCTTTTTGTACTCCTTCGTAAGTCATCGCAAGCTCCTCGAGCTCAGTAATCCGTTTTAAATAACTTTCCAGAATTTCACGACGGGCACCCGGACGAGCGCCGGAAATAGCATCACATGCCTGTACGATTGGCGAGATGATATTATTCATTTCAATTTCATCGTGATGTGCTCCGACGGCATTGATGATCATCGGATTTTCATTGTACTTTTCACAAAGCTTCATACCAAATAAAGCATGCGATAATTCAGATTCTTCTTCAGCTACTTTGCCAATATCATGCAATAATCCAGCTCGTTTTGCCAACTTAACCTGCTTGGGATTCAGTCCTAACTCAGCTGCCATAACAGCACAAAGATTGGCTGTTTCCGATGAATGCTTCAGAAGATTTTGACCATACGAAGAACGGAAGCGCATCCGACCTACCATCTTAACCAGGTAAGGATCCAAACCATGAATGTCCAGATCGATAATCGTGCGCTCTCCAATTTCGACAATCTGCTCATCCAGTTGTTTTTTTACTTTAGCAACTACTTCTTCAATACGTGCCGGATGAATTCGTCCATCAGCAACGAGACGCTTTAGAGCCAGGCGAGCTATTTCTCTTCTGATTGGATCAAATGACGAAATCACGATGGCTTCAGGAGTATCATCGACAACAATTTCAGCTCCGGTGGCCGCTTCCAGTGCCCGTATATTCCGTCCTTCCCGACCAATGATTTGTCCTTTTATATCATCGCTGTCCAAATTAAAAACAGACACCGAGTTTTCAATGGTGTATTCAGCACACATTCTCTGAATTGTCTGAATTACAATTTTTTTAGCTTCTTTGTTAGCATTGGTTTTGGCATTTTCAATAACTTCTTTTTCAATAGCCATTGCATCATTACTTGCTTTGGCTTTAACAGCCTGCAATAAATGCTCACGAGCTTCTGACTCACTCATTTTAGCAATATTTTGCAATTCTTTAATTCGCACTTCATTGGCAGATTCAAGTTCTTCTTTCTTTTTATTGACAATTTTTAATTGCAGATCCAGATTTTCGCGCAAAGTTTTTACTTCACTTTCGCGGTTTTCGAGGTCCTGTGTTTTGGCCTGAATCTCTTTTTCAATCGCCAGAGTTTTTAATTCCCGTTCTTTTAATTCTACTGACTGAGTGGTTTTGTAACTTTCAAAATCAGCTTTCAGTCTGGCAAAATTATCTCTGGTCTCCTGAATCTTTTGTTGTTTAATCGTTTCGTTTTTTTGTTCAGCCTTCGAAATAATTTTATCCGCTTTCATTTCAGCTTCTGAAATCATTCGTTGAGAACTCACCCTGGCTTTTTCAATTTCAAGGTCACTGATCCGGTTAATTTCTTCTAGTTTACGTTGATTTGAGCGTTTAAGGATGGCATAAACGATGAAATAGCCAATACCCATTCCGGACATGACGCCACCGATAATTGCAATAAGTATAGATTGCATAGCATTAAAATTTTTAGCAGGTCCGGCCGTCGGAAAAAAGCTGTATTTTGTAGTACATGATGTATTCTTCTATCCCTGATTTGGGATCTCAGAATTACTAGCTACCAAGAGGTATTTTCAGAAAAAACATGTATAACAAAACTATATGATTTTAAGTAGATTACTCGAAACGTCCCTAAATCTAATCGCCACAATATCCTTCGGCTATTTGTAAAATTTTACAAAACAGACCTTTATATATTAAAAATAATTCAATTATATTGAAATTTTGCCACGTTTAGCGAAAAATTCAATCAGGCAAATATAGCGAATTTCCAGGATTTTTTATTTTTATATTCCAGCCTTCTACAGAGCCCTTTTAGGGGTATTTTTTGATCACAGCTGTTTACACAAAAACATTAAAATGGCAATTATGTACACTATTGCCGGCCTCAGTTTATTTTTCTGAACATCCGTTTATCTGATATCTGTTTCTGATACTATCTAAGGTCCTCATACAAAATTTCTGACATTGCCTGGAAGCCTTCATTGATATTCCTTATTTTCGAACTACCGCGCCAACTTCTTTTTCATACAAGCTGATCAATCCATTCATCAGTTCTTCCATTTCTTCACTCGTCATCTGGCGTTCGATATTTTCAAAGGTAAAACTTAAAGCATAGGATTTTTTTCCCGGACCTAAATGTTCGGCATTTTGGTAGATATCAAATAACTGAACATCTCTCAATAAATCTGAACTTTTTTTATAGGCCAATGATTTTAGTGTATCAAATTGGACTTTATCATCAATTACCAGGGCAAGATCCCGCTTGATTTGTGGGAATTTGGAAAATTCTGCAAATGCATCCGGCTTTAGTTTCATTGAGCTCATCAACAGATCGAGTTCAATTTCAGCAAACCACAGTTCTTTTTTAATATCGTATAAACTATTTAATTTTGAATTCAGTTTTCCTGCACGCATAACTACTTGCTTTTTAGCATTTTCATACTGAAGTCCAAAATCAAATAAAGCATGCGGCTCAAGCATACTGGCTTTTAAATTTACTTTTAATAAACCAGTTATTCCTTCCAGATATGATTTTAACTGAAAAAAGTCCTGAGGCTGCGGTTTACTCTGAAGCCAATGAGCTGGAGATTGCATTCCATACAGCCAGATACCCAGTTTATTCTTTTCAATAATCTGATCTCCTTTGCGGTAATACTCTTTACCCATTTCGTAAAAACTTAAATCCGTTTGCTGTCGGTTGGCATTAAACTGAATTGCTTCCAGACCACCCAAACAAATCGAAGGGCGCATAGCATTTAAATGAATATTGGATGTATTCTGAATAAAAACCAAATCATTCTCTTGCCAGATACCGGATTGTGTACAAATACCTGACTTCACCAATGATAAAGCCATAATTTCGTGAAGACCATTTGCCGTTAAAAAATTTGAGATCCGATTTCGCGTATCATACATCGAGGTATTTTGTTCTGGAAATGATATTTGAATTTTTTCAGGAATTCGGATTTTATCAAAACCATATACCCGGCTAATTTCTTCAACAACATCGACCTGTCGGTTAACATCGGGTTTGTTGGTTGGGACAAATACTTCCAGGGAATCATTTTGCAAATCAATCACTTGCATCTCCAGGGCAAATAATACTTCTTTTACTTGTTCTCGGTTAAGTTCCAGTCCCGATAAAGCGACAGCAGAAGGTATATGAAAATCGATTTTATATGGATCCAACGGACTTGGGTACAAATCAATAAGTTGAGATTCGACCGTCGCATTGCAACATTGCTGAATGAGATTAACGGTCCGTTGCAAGGCAAAAACCGTTTGATTGGGATCTGTTCCTTTTTCAAAGCATTTTGCCGATTGGGTTCTTAGATTATGCGCCATACTGGATCTTCGGACCGCGCTGGCATTGAAGTGTGCCGATTCTAAAAAGATGCGGTTTGTATTTTCAGTAATACCTGAATCCATTCCGCCAAATACTCCTGCAATGCAAAGTGGCTGATCGTAACCGTCACAAATCATTAAATCAGCCGATCTGAGTTTGCGTTCGATCGCGTCCAGTGTTTTAAAAGTGGTATCTGCTTTTAAGGTTTTTACCCGAATTTCTTGTTTGGCTATAGTATCATAATCAAATGCATGAAGTGGCTGGCCCAGCTCATACATGATGTAATTTGTAATATCGACTATATTATTAATTGGATGGATATCCATTGCATTCAATCGCTTTTTTAACCAGTCGGGGGATTCCTGCACCTTAATACCTGATAAACAAATGCCACTATATCTGGGGCAAAGCTGGGCATCAGCAACCGAAACGGTCATTTTTAAGGTATTCTGTTTATTGCTTAACTCAGCCAATTCAAGTGCCCGTAAGTTTTTATTACGGTCCTTATGTACCCGGTACCAGGCTACAAGATCTTTTGCTACGCCGAGATGGCTCATTGCATCTGCCCGGTTTGGGGTCAAACCAATTTCAAAAACGATATCTGAGTCAAGTTGTAAGTACTCCGCCGCAGCCATACCTACTGTACAAGATTCAGGAAGAATTAGTATGCCATCATGTGAATTACCTAATCCCAACTCATCTTCTGCACAAATCATACCTTCCGATGATTCTCCCCGAATAGTTCCTTTTTTAATGCTTAAAGGTGATCCACCCTGAGGATATAAAGTGGTTCCCACTTTTGCAAGAAATACTTTCTGGCCTTTGGCTACATTGGGTGCACCACATACGACCTGCAATAAGTCCCCTTGTCCGGCATTTACTTTAGTAAGATGTAAGCGGTCTGCATTGGGATGCTTCCAGCATTCGACGATTTCTGCAATAACAACACCTTGTAATCCTCCTTTTACATCTTCAATTTTTTCGATTCCTTCTACTTCGAGACCTAAGGATGTAAGAATGGAAGCAAGCTCCTCAGCCGTCTCGGATAGTTGGATATATTGTTTAAGCCAGTTAAATGAAATCCTCATTGATCCAAAATTTAATTGCAAAATTAGAGGAATCAACGCAGTTTACTAGTTTTTCTAAGCTTCTAGTCTAAGGCTTGTTTGTCACTTTGTTAAATATTAACAAATAAACTAAATTAAAGGAGTTCAAAATGGATTGACTAGGCAGGCATCTTTATTCTCTCAACAAATGAAGAATTATGTTTAAATTAAGGCTTCAAATACAAGATTATGAACCAATTATCCTCTCCAATTGAAAGCATTAAATCCCATTATCCTATTGTCATTATCGGTTCTGGTTATGGAGGTTCGATTGCTGCATCCAGGCTATCCCGTGCGGGCCAAAAGATTTGTTTATTGGAAAGAGGTCTGGAAATCAGACCCGGGGAATATCCTGATGACCTGATTACTGCTACCGAACATACACAATTACATACTCCGGAAGGTCGGGTCGGATCGCCAACGGCCATGCTGGATTTTCATACTCATCCTTCTTTAACGGTACTAGTCGGTTGTGGTCTCGGTGGAACTTCATTGATCAATGCCAATGTGAGTATAAAACCGGACGAACGAGTCTTTAAAGATACTGCCTGGCCTGTCGAACTTCGTCAAGAATATGATGACCCTCAAAGTCGACTCAGCCAGGGATATCAGCGCGCTGAAGAAATGTTGAAACCGAATGTCCTTCCGGATCATATCAAGCTGGATAAAATAGATGGCTTAAAACGATCTGCAGATATGTATCAGCAAAAAGTGTATCGCACCCGGATAAATGTAAACTTTACTGTCGATGGTCCGAATCACGTAGGGGTACATCAGAAGCCTTGTAATATGTGTGGAGATTGTTGTTCGGGATGTAATAATCATGCAAAGAATACTTTATTGATGAATTATTTACCAGACGCTAAAAATCATGGAGCCGAAATATTTACAGGCGCAGAAGTGAGTCATATCGAACGCAAATATGACAAGTGGATTATTCATTTTCATATAGCTAAATCGGGTGAAAAACATTTTGATTCAGCAGGAGCTTTCATTACTGCAGATACCGTAATTGTTTCTGCCGGCACTCTTGGTTCGACAGAAATTATGTTGCGCTCCAAAGCAAAAGGATTAAAAATTTCAGATCAAACCGGAAAGAGGATGTCCGGAAATGGCGATGTTATCGGTTTTGCTTATGATACGGAATACCAAATCAATGGTATGGGATATGGCAGAAAAAAAGTACCACAACCGCCACATACTGCAGGTCCTTGCATTACCAGCGTTATTGATATCCGGGATACAGCAGATGTCAATGACGGAATGATCATCGAAGATGCTGTCGGACCCGGAGCGATTTCTAAAATTATGCCCAAACTCTTAGCAGCATCACAGGCATTTATCGGACGCAACGAAGTAAGCGCGGATTCCTTCACAAAAAAAATAAAACGCTTTTGGAATAAATGGAAGAGCGTTTTATTTGGTTCTTATACCGGTGCGATGAAAAATACACAAACTTATTTAGTCATGTCGCATGACAAAGATGCCGGCCAAATGAAATTAATTGATAATCGATTGCAGGTAGACTATCCAAAAATCGGTCGTGAAGAAATATTTCAAAAAATTGATCATACTCTGGCAAATGCAGCCCGGGCTTTAAACGGCATTTATATAAAAAATCCGATGTGGACCAAGCTGATGCAGGATGATCTGATTACGGTGCATCCATTGGGTGGTTGTTACATGGGTGAGAATTTTCAGGAAGCGGTGGTCAATCACAAGGGACAGGTATTTTCCGGAGAAACTGCTAGCAGCGTTTACGAAAATTTTTATATTACCGATGGAGCCGTTGTCCCCAGATCACTCGGAGTAAATCCATTATTTACCATTTCGGCCATCTCCGAGCGCTGTGTTGCTATTCTTGCAGAAGACCGGGGTTGGAAAATAGATTATAACCTGCCTGCTGTAAAATCTGAAAGCGATTCATCCACTACAGTCGGTATGGAATTTACCGAAAAAATGACTGGTTACTTCTCTATTGGTGTACAAAATAATGATTACCAATCCGGATACGACAATGGAAAAGAAACACATACCTCATTTGAATTTATATTGACCATCCGCAGTGAAGACGTGCACGACATGTTAACCAATCCTGATCATCAGGCACTCATGGCAGGTAGTGTTACAGCTCCTGCCTTGTCCGCTCAACCTATGTCGGCTTTGGAAGGTGTATTTAATTTATTTGTGGATGATCCGGCGAATGTAAATACCAAACTCATGAAATACAGAATGAACTTATATTCTGAAGAAGGTAAAGAATATTTTTTTACAGGATACAAAATCATTCAGAAGCATTCTATACTAAAAATGTGGCATGATACCTCAACTTTATATATTACCATTTATGAAGGAAAAGATGATCAGGGAAAAATAATCGGACAGGGTATGCTGCACATTCAACCGGAAGATTTTATAAAACAACTTAGCACAATGAAAGCAGTGAATGCCACGTCCGTTAAAGAAGCATTTCAGGCAGAAAAAGCATTTGGTGCCTATTTTTCCAAATCGTTATTTTATGAATACGCTGGTTTATTTAGTCCGGATGAATATTACCATAAGGATGAACACCGAAAAAGACGTACCCTAAGATTGTGCCCTCCGGAATTTTTTCCGTTCAAAACAGATGATGGTGTTGAATTATTGCTAACCCGTTATAACGGAGGTGCGAAAGGTCCATTAATGATGGTACATGGTTTCAGCGGCAGCCGACTGACGTTTACGATTGACACGATAGAGACCAATCTGGCCGAATACTTTTACGAAAAAGGATATGATGTTTGGTTGTTTGATTATCGTCTCAGCAATTTATTGCCTTCATCAAAAAATCCTCAAACTCTTGACGCTATAGCAAATTACGATTATAAAGCAGCTATTGCACTTATAAAGGATAAAACCAAAGTCTCTGAAATTGATGCGCTGGTGCATTGTGTTGGATCTATAACCATGTTTATGGCAATTATGAATGGATTAGAAGGCATACGTTCTTTAATATCTGCTCAAATTGCCAGTGATGTTATTGGAGCCAGTCAACCCAAATTAAAATGCGGGTTACATGCACCGGAATTATTGGAAGCACTGGGTCTCACATCATTAAATGCTTATGCAGATGATCACGAAAACTGGAAAGATAAATTATTTGACAAATTTTTAAAATTGTATGCCGAACCTCTGGCAGGGTATTGCAACAGTCCGACCTGCCATCGCCTCACATTTATGTTTGGCCCCTTGTACCAACATCATAATCTAAACGAAGCCACTCATGATGCTCAGGTCGAAATGTTTCAGATTGCCAATTTAAAAACATATGAACAATTAGCTAAGATGGTACGGTCAAAGAAACTTCTGGACAGCAATGGGCAGGATGTCTATATGCCCAATTTTAATAAACTGAATATGCCTATAACATTTATTCATGGTGAAAAAAATGAAGTGTTTGTTCCGGAAAGCACCTTGATTACTTTTAACAAATTAGTGGCTTTGTATGGACCTGATAAATACAATCGGATTGTTATCAATAATTATGGTCATAATGATTGCATGTATGGTAAAAATGCCCTTACAGATGTTTATCCTTTTATTCTAAATCACCTGGAGCAATTTTATAAAAATTAAAAATTACCACGATGCCAAAAATAGAATACGTTGTTTTTTCTGATATGCACCTGGGTGCTGAAAATAGTCTTCTTACCAATCTTGTAAAAGGGGGATATCAAACAGATAATTCAAAAGCCAGCCCGGTTATGATCCAAATGGTAGAATGCCTCCGGACAGTATTGTCCAAATGCAATCCGGAAGAAAAACCCACATTGGTTCTAAATGGTGATTTGATGGAGCTTGCCTTGACGACAACCAACGATGCCTCCATGGCATTTTTACGGTTTATTGAATTGGTAATGCCGGAAGATGAATCACAACGATTGTTTAAACCGGATATTTTGTTTATTCCAGGAAATCATGATCACAATCTTTGGGAAACTTCACGGTACAATTTTTATATATCTTCTCTGAAATCAATAAAGCCTCATGATAAAATATTTCCATTGCTTCATATAACCAAAATGTTTGAAAAACCAAAAGTGACAGTGGATCTATTGAGCTCTCTGGTACAAATATATCCTTATCTTAGAGACAGCAAAGTCAATGTAAAAGCTGCATATCCTGCTTTTGCTCATCGCCATAAAGAAAAAGACAAATGTGTTATATTTAGTCACGGACATTTTATTGAAAGCATGTATTCTATTATGACAAATATAGACATCATGTTATTTCCTGACAGACGACCTCCTGCTTCTTTGAATGATCTGGAGTCTCAGAATTTTGCATGGATTGATTTTTTCTGGTCCACCATGGGTCGTTCTGGTATCGTCGGTAAAGATGTTCAGTTATTATATGATAAGATGCAGGATGGCAATGAAGTCGAACGAATCATTACCAGTTTTGCAAGATCCATTTCAATGAAAAAGAAAAATAAAATTGTGGCATGGTTTGAATGGAAAGTACTTAAAGAATTATTTCATCTGACCTTGGCTAAAACCGCAAAAAAAGAACGCAGCGAATCCGGAATCTTATCAGATGACTGCTTCGAAGGACTCAAAAAATACCTGGAAATATATATCCGCAATCAATTGGTTTATGAATTGGATGATGATATACCCGATGATCTGACTTTCATTTTTGGACATACTCATAAACCTTTCCAGCAATATGTTGATTTTCTGGGTTATACCGGAAAAGTCAGGGTGTTTAACAGTGGCGGATGGGTAGTCGACACAACAACAGCTTCAACTTTTCATGGGGGCAATATCATTTTGGTTGACGACAATCTGGATACAGTGGCGCTTAAAATGTACAGAGAAGACGATTTTACACCAGGGTTTCAAATTATCACCCATGATCTGAAAAATGAAAAAAACGATTTATACAAATGCCTGGTAGATGAAATCTCTTTTAATCAGGAGCCCTGGCTGGAGTTTGAACGAGTTGCTACCAGGGAAGTACTTATGAGACATGAGTATTTAAAGGAAATTATAAAAAGTAATTCACTTTAATTTATTCAAATATTCTGGCACATTCAAAACTTTTTTATATTTATAAAACTTGTCAAAAAAAAAGTTCAGGCTCGGGTGATGTCTTCATATAAAACATTTTTACTATTGACTATCTTTTTAAGTTTCCTGATGAATAGTCAGACATTAGCCCATTCGCCTGAAAAAGCATTTATACTGACTGATTCGGTCAACAAGTCTTCACTTGGTAAATACTTATATTACTTCAGGGATCACTCAAAAAATTTAACATTCGAAGATGTAGTTTCCGGAAGATACGATTCTCTATTTCAACTCAGTACTAAAGACATTCCAAATTTTGGAAATCTTGACGCCACCTATTGGAATAAATTTACTGTAATTAATCAGTCATCAAAAGATATCAACTGGTTGATTCTGGTAGATGAACACCATTTGGATACCATCGAGTTTTATTATCCGGGACCTGAAGGCAACTATCAGTGCATTAAAAGCGGTCGATGGCATCCTTTCGATCAACGAAACTACAAACACAATAATTATGTACTGGATTTTTCAATTCAGCCGGCTGATACGGCAGTTTTCTATTTGCAGATCACGAGTCATGTTATGATCTATTCTGTTTACATGATGAAATATGAAACTTTTGTCAACGAGTCTTCTTCAAGACATTTAGCCAAAGGTATTATTATTGGTTTATTTCTAATGATCATTCTTTATAACTTTTTCATATACCTCGCTGTCAGCGATAAAAATTATTTGTATTATACCTTATATGCCTGTTTTAATATTCTGATGATCTGTGACCTGACCGGTTATATGGACTTTCTGTGGCAGGGCAATTTACAATTTATGTGGGATAAAACGCCAGCCATTATAGCAGTTGACGGTTTGTTGTTAATGTTGTTTTCAAAACACATTTTGGAGTTTGATAAATATTTTCCATTTGCCAATAAGTTTATTTATTACTTTCTAGCTCCGGTAGCCATCTGGACCATCACCGTAAATTTTTTAGGCTATAAAATCTATGCATCAATGACCAATCAGTTTTGGGTGCTGATCCTGGTTGTTTTTTTATATATCGCGGCTATAAAAGTATATCGGAAAGGATACCTGCCTGCGCGATTTTATATTATCGCCTGCGGTTCTTTTTTTATAGCCTGCGGTATGTATGCTGCCACGTTGCTAGGATTTATACCTGTCAATACACTGACCAATCACATTATTGAAATAGGTTCCGGTTTAGAAATGCTGTTGTTTTCTTTTGCACTTGCCGATAAAATGAGACAGTTTAGAAAAGACAAGTCTCAAGCTCAATCACAACTATTAAAAACCCTGCGCGAAAATGAACGGTTGATACTGGATCAAAACAGAATTCTGGAAATCCAGGTTGAGGAACGAACCAAAGATTTAAAATTAGAAAAAGAGAAATCCGAAAATTTACTATTAAACATTCTTCCAAAAAATATTGCGGACGAATTAAAAGAAAAAGGGTTTTCAGAAGCTAAACATTTTGGTAATGTTTCAATCATGTTTATTGAATTTGTTGAATTCAGTAAAATCAGTGAAAATTTTGGTCCTGAAAAACTTGTATCAGAAATAAATTATTACTTTAAAGGATTTGATCAGATCATTAACAAATACCAACTTGAAAAAATTAAATCTTTCGGTGGCGCCTATCTGGCTGTATCCGGAATGTCTAATCCACTTGACGAAAATGCGGTAACACTGGTCAAAGCTTCTATTGAAATATTAAATTTTGTCAGAGAATACAAAATAAAAGGAGGTGCTTTTGAGATTAAAATCGGAATACACAGTGGTCCTGTAGTAGCCGGAATCGTAGGTTCGAAAAAATTTGCTTTCGATGTCTGGGGTGACGTTGTCAATACAGCTGCACGGATGGAACAACACGGAGAAGCCGATAATATCAATGTGTCCCTCGAAAGTTATCATAAGATTAAAAATACTTTTGATTGCAGGCACAGAGGAAAAATAAGTATTAAAAATAAAGGAGAGTATGACATGTATATAGTTGAAAATTACAAATTAGCCGCCAATTAATAATGATCAGGGGATTCCATTATTTATCATTTTTCTTCAGTTGTTTTACGCTTTCCAGTTTAACGGCAACGGGGCAAGAGGGTTCTGTGATATTTATCGATAATACAAAAAAAGAAATAGATATTAGTGATGCGATTTATTTTTTACCGGATTCCTTATCAGGGGTTTCTGAAAATGACATCTTTTCCGGTATATATGATGCTCTATTTAAGCAACGAAACCATTCTGCTTCTGGAATAAGCATAAAATCAAAACGTTTATTGACCAAATTTATCGTTGAAAATTATAGTAACCAATCTCACAAATGGTTATTATTGATTGATCAGCCCGGGATCGATACCCTGATATTATTTTACCAGAATTTAAATAATCATATAAATTCAATTTCACTTAATAAAAAAACACTAACAAGGTACAGAAAATATAGTTTCAATTGTTTTGTAATCGATTTACCTTTATTACATAAAGGCCATAATGTATTCTATATAAAAACAACAAGTCACATTAATAAATTTCCTATCAGGATTTTAAAACATGAGCGTTTTGGTGAGCTTAGTTTTCAGAGAAATTTGTTTCAGGGTATGTTTATTGGTTTTTTTATCATGTTTTTATTGTACAATCTATTAATCTATTTCTTTGAAAAAGACAAAAGCTTTATTTATTATGTTCTCTATGTATTTTTCAATGGACTAATGATTTGCATTCATAAATCCTATCTGGATTTTTTACTCGTTGAAAATAATCTTGATTCTATATTTAACTTATCTGCTGTCATGGCTTTAAATAGTTTGATGCTTCTGCTTTTTGCAAGAGAAATCCTCGATTTAAACCGGGAATATAAATTGGCGGATAATTTACTAAAATCTGTATTTATTCCCCTGACTTCATTTGCGTTTATCAGCGTTTGGATACTGGATAATTATCTAAGCATCCTGTTGAATATGATTAATCTTTTCCTGTTAATGACATTTTTAATTATAACAGCTCTTATCATTTATAAGCCCGACAGGAGATCAGTGACATTTTTTATGACAGCTTGTTTACTTTTACTGATTTCTGCTATTCTCTATGTGTGTTCTCTCTTTGGACTGTTACCCAATAATTTTATGAGCCACAATATCATCGAATTTGGTGCATCAGGACAAATCATATTATTCTCATTTGCTCTGGGCGATAAGGTGCGAAAATATAAACAGCTTAAATTTGAAACCGAAAATAAATTACTGGAATCACTAAGTAAAAACGAAGAAATCATACTGGAACAAAAACGTTTACTGGAAATCACCGCAGCAGAACGATCCAAAGATCTGTTACATGAAAAAGAGCAATCCGATAAACTATTATTAAATATTTTGCCAGAATCGGTTGCTAAGGAATTAAAAGAACATTCAAAATACAAACCAAAGCTCCACACTAACGTTAGTGTTATTTTTACGGATTTTGTCAATTTTACCCAGATCAGCGAAAGTCTGAGTGCTGCCCAGTTGGTTAGTAAACTGGATAAATATTTCAGAGCTTTTGATGAAATTATTGAAAAATACAAACTGGAAAAAATCAGAACCATTGGCGATGCCTATCTCGCAACAGGTGGACTGGATGGAAGCGAAAATCATGCAGACCTAATACTACAGGCCGCCATTGAAATCTGTCAGTATATCACCATGCAGAAAAATTCTGGCGAATTATTTGATATCAGAATAGGTATTCATACCGGTCCGGTCATTGCAGGTATCGTAGGTGATAAAAAATTTACGTATGATATTTGGGGAAATACGGTAAATCTTGCAAATAAACTCGAACAACTATCTCAGGCTGGAAAAATTAATATCAGCGGGACCACAAAATCTCAACTAAAAAAAGAGTTCCATTTTATAAAACAAGGGACCATTCAAACCAAAGATGCAGACCTCGATTATTTTTTTATCGATCCTGAATTACAATCCATTTAAAATGATTAAAATTGCTATTTTATTCAAGCCTTCTTAAGGCAGAACCTACATTAATCGAATTATTAAAATGAATAAAAAGGATAAATCCAAAGTAGCCACCAAGTCATCTGAGGTTCAAGCAGCTGTAGTTTCAGCAAGTCCGATAAAAAGCATCTATCTTTTAATTATTGCACTACTGTTAAGTCTCATTGCTTACATTCCGGCATTCGATGCAAATTTTGTCAACTGGGATGATCAGGATTATGTAATGAACAATGAACTCATCCGGAGCTTTACTGATTTTTCAAAATTTTTTACAACCACAGTCCAGGGTAATTATCATCCCCTGACAATGCTTAGCCTGGCATTGAATTATGCCATTTCGGGAAATAACCCGGTATCCTATCATGCATTGAATATTTTATTGCATCTCGTCAATGTATTTCTGGTATTTATTTTCATAAAAAAATTATCCGGCAACAATACCTTTCTTGCGTTTGCAACTTCCATTCTATTTGGTGTTCATCCCATGCATGTGGAATCGGTGGCCTGGGTTTCAGAGCGGAAAGATGTACTCTACTCCTTGTTTTTTATATTGGGTCTGATCCAATATCTTAAATACCTTGATGAAAATGAACGAAAACACTATTGGATGACATTAGGATGGTTTGCATTATCCATTTTGTCCAAACCAGCTGCTATTATTTTTCCGGTTGTATTATTCACATTGGATTATTACAGAAACAGATCTTTTACCAGGAGGGTGATTTTTGAAAAAATGCCCTTTGTAATCTTTTCCATTGTCCTGATCGGAATTACGATACATTATCAGCAGGAAGCCGGCGCAACTCCATTAACTACAATTTATGAATGGGAGAAGCGGATTTTTTTTCCTTTTTACGGGTATATGATATATATCCTGAAAATGTTCTGGCCAGTAAATCTATGTACGTTTTATCCTTTTCCTGCTGTCAATGAGGCTTTGTCAAAGGCTTATATCCTGTCTCCTTTATTTTTTGCAGCAACTATCACACTCTGTTGGAAAACCTGGAAAAAATATCCTGAGATTAGTTTTGGATTTGGATTTTATTTTTTAAACCTCGTACTGGTACTGCAGTTTTTTATGTTTGGCAGTGCCATCATAGCAGACCGCTATACCTATATACCTTATATCGGATTGTTTTTTACACTGGCCTGGTTTTTGGAATCGTGGCTGAAACTTTCGCAAAAAAATTTATATATTTTGATTGTTGGAATCAGCCTTATTCTGACTTTTTTAAGTTACAGGCAATCTGCCACATGGAAAGACACAGCCTCTATCTGGGATACCGCGATCAAAAACCATCCCAGTGCAAAAGCCTATTCCAATCGTGCTTATCTCTATCAACAAAACGGCGATATGGATAAAGCCATTGAAACCTATAAAAAAGCGCTTAAATTAAATATCGGAAGCAAAGAAGTTTATTTCAATCTCGGTGTTTTGTATTTTCATAAAAATATGGATGAGCTTGCATTGGAACATTACAACAAAGCCCTTGAGCTCAGTCCGGACTATGCGGATGCTTTAAATGGCAGGGGTTCGCTTTATGCACGACAAGGTAAAAATGATCTCGCACTGGCTGATTTTGATAAATTAAAAAACATCAGTCCTGATTACCAGATCGTATATAAAAACCGGGCAGCTGCATTTTTTAAAGAAGGCAAATGGGATCAGGCAATTAAAGAATACCAGGATTATTTACAAATTCAGAAAAACGACGCAGAAGCATATTACAATCTTGCGGTAGTGTATGCCAACAAAGGATCCCAGGACGAAGCCATTAAAGCATATGAAGAAGCGATAAAAATAAATCCAAAATATCTACAAGCGTACATCAATGCCGGATCTGCCTATGCCAATCAAAAACAATATCCAAAAGCTTTGGAATATCTGAACTCAGCTTTTAAAATAGATTCCACCAACGAAGAAAATCTAAAACTCCTGAGTTTGTGTTATTTGAATCTGGGCGATACCCTAAAAGCCCTCTCCTTTTTTGAATTGTCCAATAAATTAAAGGGGAATTAATTATTATAATAACATACTGTTCTGGGCGTAGGTTGAACCTCGCCCGTGTGTCAGCAAAAATCTGTTTTGCGAATTTTATTTTATCAATTCCTATTCATCAGCATACGGCAAAAGAATTTGCCTATCGCATCAAGATACGGTTCACACCTACGGTGTTTTAGTTATACAACAACTTTTTGATTTTGTAATAACGTTCAAGCTAATTTAGGCATTGTCAAAAATTCACTTATCACTTTTCCTACCTGCGTTAGGCAGGCACCTTTACGGTTCTTCTGGGCGTAGGTTGAACCTACGTCCGTGTGTCAGCAAAAATCTGTTTTGCGAATTTTACTTTATCAATCCTATTCATCATCATACGGCAAAAGAATTTGCCTATCGCACAGGAAGGACATGCTGGTTTGGTTTGACAGGGACAATTACATTGGAATGAATTAATAAGTAATAGTTAATACTGGATTCTTGATGTCCCCATGAATTTGGTTGACAGAATTTTGTAATTATTAATTACTATGTTATTAACGGTCACCCTATTTTAGGCAATTACAAATTACAACTTCTCACTTCTCACTCTTCACTGTTTGACTGCTTCACCGCATTGACTACTTCACTGCATTGACTACTTCACTGCATTGACTGCATTGACTGCATTAACTGTTTGACTGCTTCACTGCTTGACTGCATCAACCGCATTGACCAGATCCACATACTCCACCCAATGCCTGGCTTTCTTACCGGTGAAATGTTCGATTTGGTGACGACAACTGAATCCTGATGCAATCAATTGTACGTCTTCAGATGCAGCCTCAATGGCAGGAATCAAACTGTTGCGTGCAATAGTTTCCGATATTTCATAATGATTTTTTTCATAGCCAAATGTGCCTGCCATACCACAACATCCGGATTGAATTTCCGAACAATCAGAATCCTTATCTCCTGAAAATAAATGATGAATGGATTGTGTGGTAAAGATTGCTTTCTGATGACAATGCCCATGCAGGAGATATCGTCCGGGTTGAAAACGGATAGAATGATTTCCCTTATTTTGCGCTATCTCTTTTGCAATAAAATCTTCAAGCAAATAAATTCCATCTGTATAGTTTTGCCATTTGGGATCCTCCATCAAATCTGGCAGGTCATCCTGCAATGCAGTAGCACAGGATGGTTCGCATACAACTACAGGAATTTCCTCTTTAAAATACGGTTCCAGAAGTTGTAATGTTTTTTCTCCAGCTGATTTAGCATGGTCCAGCAAACCATGTGATATCGCCTGTCGCTGACAACAAGACTGGCTAAAAACCACTACATCATATCCCATCGACTCCAAGAGGTTTTTTGCAGATATGCCAATCCCGGGTTCGTTATATTTTATATAAGTGTCTGCAAATAAAACAATTTTCTTATTTCCATTCCCGCTAAAATGATTAGGAAATTCCGGTAATTTTTTTGTCGCATATTTTGGAAGTATTCTGCGTCGGTCTAATCCGGCAATTTTTTCCAAAAGCAGGCGAAACAAAGAATTACGCAACATTCCATTTACCCATTTTGGCGAGATACTATGACTGACTTTAGCAATAAATTCATTGGCTAGTATCAAACGATCCGCCATTGTCATTCCATTCTTTTTATGAAATGCATGCTGTACTTCCGATTTTAATTTTGCCATATCCACATTGCTGGGACATTCTGACTTACACGCTTTACAGGACAGACAAAGATCCATGACATCCTGCAATACCGGACTCTCCAATCCATAATCATCCAGCTGGCCACTCATGGCCAAACGAAGGATATTCGCACGTCCGCGCGTCGTGTCTTTTTCGTTTTTTGTAGCTCTGTAACTCGGACACATCGTACCTCCGGTATGTTTGCGGCATTCTCCCACCCCATTGCACAGATGCACTGCATCGTGAAAATTTCCTTCACTCCTGTAATGAAACATGGAAGTATAATTGTGATCCCGGTAATCCCTTCCATAGCGCAAATTCAAATCCACTTCAGGGGCTTCTACGATTTTTCCGGGATTGAGTATTCCTGCCGGATCAAATAATTTTTTTACTTCTTTAAATGCATTGTAAAGTTGAGTTCCGAAAAATCGTTCATTATACGGACTTCGCGCCAGTCCATCTCCGTGTTCGCCGCTCCAGGATCCTTTGTATTTTATGACCAACTGCAATACTTCATCAGAAATAGATTTCATACGTTCGATATCTTCCTGCAGACGTAAATCCAACAGCGGCTTAACGTGCAACAATCCCACACTGGCATGTGCATAGGCTACCACATGCACATTGTATTTTTTACATACTTCAAATACTTCGCGTATATAATCAGAAAGCGATTCCAGGGGTACAGCAGCATCTTCAATAAAAGCAATCGGTTTCCGATTTCCTTTTACACCCATGAGTAGTCCCAATCCTTTTTGACGTAAGGTAAATACAGATTGTATCTTTTGTTTATCGGTAATCACAGGCCAGCTGTATCCAATTCTTTTTTCCTGTAAATGCATTGCCAGCTCACTGGCTTTTTGAGCAGCCTGCTCCCGGGTTTCTCCATAAAACTCTACGATCAGTGCTCCTCCCGGATCGCCATCAATAAAATCACAATACCGCTGAGTGTCGATATTTTCACGGCTTAAGCGGATCACCATATCGTCGAGTAGTTCTACCGCAGAAGGAGAAAATTTGACCATCTCTGCCACATGAGAAATCGAATCAAAAAAATCTTTAAAATGAACTATACAAAGTGATTGAAACTTTGGTGTGGGTTCCAGTTTGATTTTTGCAGAAAGAATAATGCCCAATGTGCACTCACTCCCCGTAAATAATTTTGCAAGATTCCATTCACTTCCTAAAAATTCATCGAGATTGTAACCACCTACACGGCGCATCACCCTGGGAAACCGGTCGATGATTTCCTGTCTGTTGTTTTGAATAATAGAAAAAAGTTTGCGATACACTTCGCCTTCGTACGTTTTTTCCTCCAGTTTGGATTCCAATTCACCTGCATTGAGATTTTTACATTGAATGATCGTTCCGTCTGCAAGTAAAACTTCCAGTTCAAGTACATGATCAATCGTTTTTCCATACATGATACTACGTGTGCCGCTGCTGTTATTGGCAATCATTCCGCCAATGGTAGCCCGACTGGTGGTTGCAGGATCCGGAGCAAAATGAAGGGCCTGAGCTGCGAGTTGCTGATTGAGTACATCCCGCACAATACCGGGTTGTACGATAGCCCAACTTTGAGTTGTATTGACTTCCAGAATCTGATTCATGTATTTTGTAAAATCGATGACCAGACCATCCGTCACTGTTTGTCCGACGAGACTTGTGCCTCCGCCACGGGCCATCACAGGTATCTTATATTTTGAAGCCCAATCAATAATCTGGCGTACATCTTCAGCATCTTTTGGAACGGCAACAGCCATAGGTTTCATTTGGTAATTGCTGGCATCTGTCGCATAGATGCCTGTTTGCAGTGCGTCGGTGTACAATTCCCCTTTGAGATTTTTACGAAGTTGTTCAGTCGATTGAATTTCCAAAACCATTTTTGCTGAATAAGTCACAAAAATAGATGACATTCTGACAAGCTGACTGAAGGAGGCTAGTTTTTAATGAATAAAATGGATAGGATACTTTTTAAATCCAATTATAACTGGAAACAAAAGTTAATGAGGAACTGGCTTAATTCTGCTTAATTACAAGGTAGCTCTTCGATTAAAGGGAAAATAATTTTCTTAGGCGGGTGTTCGGTTCTTCAATTACCGAAGGAATAAGATTCCCTAATAAACCTTTGGCAAGTTTCTTGTCAATAGTAGCAATTTTACCAGTACGAATTACAGAATTTTTTTTAAGACCATTGAGTTTATTAGCCTTTAATAAAATATCCGTGGATGCTATACTATCAATTTGAGTAGTTATAAAACATGCGGTAAAATCATGTAATGTATTATAAAGGATAAGTGCAGGGCGCAATTTACTACCTGTCAAATCTGTAAAAGGGTAAGCAATTAATATTATATCACCCTTTTTCACCAAAAATCATTTTTAAGTCTTTTTCAGAATATAAATCTTCTTCGTTTTTTAAAAAGTCAAAGGATTTACCTTCTGCAATAATTTTTTGTATTCCTTCCGTGATTGTTTGTTCTTCATACCTTTTTATTAAATAATCTGCAAAATCTGAAATTTCTTTGGCTTTTGATTCAGGTAATTTATTAATATATTGGCTGTTTTTTCGATAATTGATTTTTTTGTCATAGTTGCATTTTAAAGTCAAATTTAAAATTTATTATTGAATTGAATAGCCAATTTTAAATTATCAATAGGTTACAGAAATGTAATGATTCTTAGTTTTAGCATTTAACCATTATAATTATATATTTGAATAGACTTTGAATAAGTATGGCATAAAATCAACACACATCTTTATACATTTGCAAAAATTTTTATTTTGAATAATACACCCTTCAGTAAGGAAGATATTGATAAATTAATCCAGCTGATGCGCTATTTATGCGATCATGGAGATCAATTGGCACATATTCCGGAAGAGCAATTAAAAGAATTAAAAAAAGCCAGCGGCATGTTTTCCAGACCGGACCGGCATGAGCGCAAAAAACGTTTAAAAGGATTAAAAAAACATCTCAATCAAAAAATTCAGGCTCACAATAAAGAAGCAAGAGCTACCACCGGTATCCGCAAAGCCAGAATGGATTCTGTCTTTATTGCACCTCAGCAACTGGATGCATCTCATCTCAAAAGCAATACGGAAAAACGCCATTTGATCAATGCCCGCAATTGTTATATCTGCAAAGCAGAATATACCGAGGTCCATCATTTTTACGATGCCATGTGCACATCTTGTGGTGACTATAATTATGCCAAACGTTTTCAGCATTGTGATTTGAGTAATCAGGTCGCATTAATCACAGGTTCCAGGTTAAAAATTGGATATCAGGCTGCTTTAAAAATGTTGCGATCAGGTGCTACCGTTATTGCCACTACCCGCTTTCCGGTAGATTCTGCGATGCGCTATGCAAAAGAACCGGATTTTGACACATGGAAAAACCGCTTGCATATTTATGGTCTGGATCTGCGTCATATACCCAGTGTCGAAATTTTTTGTAGTCATATTATCGATCAATATCCGCGGCTTGATATTCTGATCAATAACGCTGCACAAACGGTGCGCAGGCCTCCCGGCTTTTATAGTTTTTTAATGGAAATGGAAACTAAAACTCCGGATCAGTTGCCTGAATCAATCCTGCCACTGTTAAAATCTCATCACCAGGTCATTCACCACATTCGCAAAATAAATGCAGAGGAGAGAGGCAATACCTCTCTGCCTGTATCCTGGGAAATCCGCGAACCCGGAATCGGCCTCACCTCATCAGCTGCATTATCACAGATACCTTATAAATTTGACAATAGCCTTGATGGCAAACAAGTTTTTCCAAGCGGTCAGCTGGATGCAGATTTGCAGCAAGTAGATTTACGTAAAACAAACAGTTGGAGATTAAAATTAGGAGAAATCGAAACACCGGAAATGATCGAAGTACAACTGGTCAATGCCATTGCTCCTTTCGTACTCAACAACTATCTCGTTAATCTGATGAAGCGAGAAAATACCGGTTGCAAACACATCGTCAATGTTACTGCAATGGAAGGAAAATTTTACCGCTTTTCCAAAGCGGCCCGGCATCCTCATACCAATATGGCTAAAGCTGCACTCAATATGATGACCCATACGTCTGCTGCAGAGCTTGCAGAATATGGAATTTTTATGAATGCCGTCGATACAGGATGGGTCACCGATGAAGATCCATTCGAACTGGCCAAATTAAAAAATGAAGTGCATGATTTTCAACCTCCTCTTGATATTGTCGATGGTGCTGCCCGGATCTGTGATCCATTTATTGATGGCATCCTTACAGGTAAACACTGGTGCGGAAAGTTTTTAAAAGATTATATGCCTATTGACTGGTAAAATTTTTGTATTTTTGAAATGTGTTTGTGGATACGACAATAACATTTTAACCTTGATAAAGTTAAATTTTGATTCTTCAATCATACGTTTTCGTACATTTGAGACATAGACTTTTTTTTATGATAACGAAAGAGAAATTATTAGCACAGTTAGAAACTTTTCCGGATAATGTATCAATTGATGAGCTCATTGATCGCTTGGTATTTATAGACAAGCTTGAGAACAGAATTCAGGAATCTGAAAATGAGGATGTCATTTGTGAAGAAGAGCTTAGAGGAATCATTTCCAAATGGTCAAAATAAAATGGCTCAAATCAGCTAAAGAAGATTTAAAAGATATTTATAGTTATATTTCTTCTGACTCTAAACGGTATGCAAGCCTGCAGATTGAAAAAATACTAAAAAGGACAGAAATCCTAAAAAGGCATATATTAATTGAAAAAATTGTAGAAGAACTGAATAATCCACTGATCAGAGAATTAATTGAAAGAAACTTCAGAATAATATACAGAATAATCAACGAAAAAGAGATTCACATCCTTATGATTCATCATAACGCCAGAGACTTAACAAGGCGAATAAACTAATGAAAGTATAACTATAGCTGCAAATAATATTTTTCAGATATAATTTAAATAAAAAATCTCGTGATTCAAGAAAGACCATGTTTCTTTAATTGAACATTTGATCACAGGTATTAAAATATTTAATAAATTGTAAAACAATCATTCGTATTTTTGAAAACCAGAAATTAAATCCGAATGAAAAAAACAGAAATCAGATTGGATCGAAAGGCATTCCAGGCGATGACGGCAGAAGAAGCGGATAATTACCAAAGAGATTATTCTAAAGAAAGCATTAAAAAGCGATTGGAAGTAGCATTTTATCTGACAAGTGTCGCCTATGATTTTGATATAGACAATCCACCCCGTATGGATAAATCGGTTTTTTCAGCAAATTAAAAGAATATGAAAACTATTTTCCTGATGCTATTATGTTGTTTTCATCTCCCCTTGTTTTCTCAACTTGAATTTGCACCCATAGGTGCAAAATGGACTTATGATTATTCTCATGGGGATTGGTTTGGCAATGTTGGTAACGCTTTGTTTATCATCGAATCAGAAAAAGATACATTGATTCAAAATACGCTGTGTAAAAAACTAAACTGTTATTTCGAAGATCTCGATTCCAGTGGCATCCGCTTGAGGAGAAATATTAAGAGTCAATTTATTTACCAGGATCAGTATAAAATTTACCATTACGTAGAAAATCAGTTTGAATTAATTTTGGATTTTAGTCCTAATCTTGCTCAGGAATTTAAATTTTTGGGTTGGAATATCTATGCAGACCAAAATAATTTTGGTACTTTGGAATATAAAGTTACAAAAATTTTTATTGATTCAAATTTTACTTTTTTTCCAAATCATATTCAAACAGAAATCACATGTTCTGTAAATTATGGACATAAAATGGACTTAATAGAAAAGCTCGGATTTTTATCTGATGTATTTTTTTATACGGATGCTTATTGTATCACAGACCAGTACCAGCCCTTCACATTGCGCTGTTATGAAGATTCTTCAACCGGATTAATACAATTTGACTCAATTGCCTGCGACTCTATAAAGCCGGATATTATTCGTACTAAAACTACCAATGAAAAGCATGTAGATATTACAATTGGAATTTCTTCTGAACAATTGACTATTTATCATACTGACCAAGCCATCACTTTTGATGAATTATCTGTTTTTTCGTTAAGCGGACAATGTGTTCATTTTACTTACGGATTATTGAAAAGATACAATCCTACTATTGATATATCCCATCTGACTCCGGGACTTTATTTCCTCAGACTTAAATCCGGAAAATCTACCTCTGTATTAAAATTTGTCAAATAGCCCATTAGTTTTTATATAGTAAGAACTAATATATAAAAATTTCCTATATTTGATTTTCATTCCCGTACTGTGATTTCCCTAAAAGATATTTAAGCAGAAATCTACCGGGATAATTTTGAAGAATGATCTTGAAAATCAACCAGAAATTAATTATTGCCTGTATTTTCTGCTCATTGTGGAAACCAATATTTTCACAGGATCCCTTTTCGATACAATTTAATACCAGCCGGATGCTGTTTAATCCGGCCTTTACGGCGTCCAAAGGTGCTTCCAGCCTTAGTCTGAAATTAAAATCACAGTGGTTTAGCCAGAATACCAGCCCGTATTCGACAGCCGCAATTGTCTTCGAAGAAAGCCTGCCCTGCAGTATCCTGGACTACGGACTAAAACTAACCTACGACCAGGAAGGCGCCGGACTCTTCCGCACTATGGAAGCAGGCGCCCTGATTGTAGCTACGCCATCCTTCAGGCGGATAAATTCCAACCACAATTTCAGATTGGGTGCCGATATTTCCTGGGGTATGCATACCATTCAATACGACAAACTGATATTTTCAGATCAGCTGGATCCGCAATTTGGCGTACAGAAACCCACACAATTTATTCCGCCAAATGACGGTAGCTCTGCCGTATATTTTAATCCGGGACTTGGTCTGCTGTATAAAGGTCTGTTCAATTATAAATCGATGAGAACCCAAATGCTGAGCATTGGTCTTGGCATTTATAATGTGTATTCCTTTGATAAAGGATTGTTTAATAACAGCAAGTCCATATTAGGTCTGGGTGCTTTTGAGTCCGTCCGAATCACCGCCTTTATGGAATATGAAGTTATACCCTATTACAACAACAATCAATTTATCAGTGTAAGACCGATGATCTTTCATCAAAGACAAAATAAGATCAGCAGTACGGATATCGGAGCCCGCATCGGTTTATCCAAGCTCATCGGACTGGGTATTTATTTTCACTTTACGGATTTTCCATTAACTGATCATACAGGATGGATAAATTTAAATGCAGAAATTGCATGGAAACTAAATGATAACCGTCGCCTTGATTTAAGTTTTAGTTATAGTAATAATTATTCCGGTCTGCAAAATTTTGCCGGACTCATTTTTGAATTTGGAATTGCATACCATTTCAGAAAGTTTACTAAAAATTGCGGCTCACCGACTAAGGTGAATTGCAGTAGTTTTACGTCAGCCAAAAATAAAATCTATGATAATATCTGGTACTAAAACTTGGATATTATCCATTCTTCTGTTGTTTGTTTTTTCAGAAAACAAAGCGCAGCGTTTTAATACCAATACCTCGACAGATTGTGGAATCTTAAATATTAATTTCTCCATCAAAGGCGGACTGGCTTTTTGTGAAGGCGATACGATTACACTGGTCAATGTCACTGATTCCGTATTTGATTATTTTGTCATCGACTGGTCTCATGGTCCTTTGGATACAGTGTATGACAAAAAAGATGTCAAACACGTATATTATTTTCCGGACTCTGTATTATGTCCGGCACCGCCGCTTGCCGTCTATATGATTGGAATCCGCAATTGTGGAAATAATAAACAGACCAGAGTCTGGGGTGCTTATGGCATCAATCATATCTATCGTCCCAAAGCAGATTTTGGATTTCAACTGGATTCTGTGTGTTTTGGAAAAACAGCCTGCATGAAAAGTAAAGCCTGTAATGCAGATTCTATTGTATGGAAATTTGACAATGTAAGTACCAGCCTGGATTCGTGTTATATTTTTAATACACCGGGTCAACGTCTGGTCCAGATGTTTGCCTATAATAAATGCAACAGCGATTCAGCAACCCGAACTATTAATATTATAGAATACCCAAGCGCCAAAGTCAATGTGTCCAGCAATGTTAAGAACAATGCCGTATGTAAAGGAGATACGGTTGTTTTAATGAATGCCAGTAATCAATGGAGTAATACCGAATGGGTTTTTCCGGCCTTTAATGATAAAGTATGGAAACTGGATACTGCTATATCCAACAAAGAAAAAAGTTTGCCACTGGATACGATTATTTATTTTGATACTATCCGGTTTGTCGTTCTGGATACCGGAATACTTAAATTCAGAATGCTTTCTTTAAACTCATGTGATTCTATCACCTGGGATTATAATCTCCGGGTGGTCGAACCTGCAAAACTTAGGTTTTCAATGCCCCCCCGATTTTGCGATACAGCTTTATTAAGCCCACAGGTATTTGTCACCGGGGTAGTTGACCGGTACAACTGGTTTTTCCCGGGCGCCGTACCCAGCAGCAGTACATTGGCCAATCCTCAAGATATCCTCTATAATACTCCGGGTATTTATACTGTTACCTTACGTACTACAAACATCTGTGGTTCTTCTGTGGACTCATTTCAAATCATAATTGATAAAAAGCCCGTTTTGACAATAGATTCCTTCAAAAACCCAATTTGTAAATCCGAAGGAATCATCCGCTTAAAAGCAAATGTACCTTTTGGACTCTGGACCGGCAACGGTATTGATTCCAATGGTCTGTTTAATGCTTCGGCATTGGGTGCTGGCAATTATGATTTTACGTATACCACACAATCCGGTGGCTGCTTACTTAGTAAAACCATAACGATTGGCATCGTGGATTCCACACCTATCATCTCAACCCCTTTGTTATTATGCGGAAATACCGTTCCCACCCTGATTAATGTAAGTCCGGCGGGCGGTATTTACAGTGGTCCCGGAGTGAATAGTTTTGGTTATTTTGATCCTTCGGTTACCGGGCTGGGAGACTTTCTTGTAAAATACAGTTATAAAGATGTCAACGGATGTAATTCAACGGCTCATATCAAAGTAACCGTCACAACGCCTCCTAAGATTTCAAAAAAAGATACCCTGACCTATTGTATGGGTACCACAAATATTAATTTGTTGCAGGATTTTAATGTCTCAGCAAATCCATCCGGAGGAAAATATAATTTATTCATCAATGGAAAAGCAGTAAATCCCATAATCAGCAGCCTGAGTTATAGCCCGGGGGTCTATAAATTTGTCATTCAGTATGTACTGGATTTATGCATAGCCCAGGATTCAGCAATCATACAATTTATACAGGCACCTGTGCTGAGCGTATCCAATGATACAATATTGTGTGATCGCAATGATATATTTCGATTAAAGACAAGTCATCCCGGTGGTATCTGGACGGGTCCAGGTGTCAATCCAACTACCGGATTGATCGATTTAAGAGCCGTTGGAAGAGATACTGCCATTTATTTTTATCGATTTGTTTTTGGTCTAAACTGTGAAACGACGGCTCAGTGCACCGTCATTATTGATGATAAAGGCAAAGGCATACATGCCGGAAAAGATGTCTCATTTTGTAAAGACAATCGAGGACTGTTTACTTTAGCTGGATTTTCTCCAAGCGGTGGGCGATGGACCGGACCCGGAATTGTGAATGACAGTCTGGGAATTATCGATGTCAGCAATTTTGCAACAGACAGTAATTTTAGTTTTAAGTATTGTTTTGAAAAAGCATTTAACTCGCCTTGTACCTTTTGTGATTCGATGGTATTGAGAATTCATTCACTTCCCACAGCCGATTTTGATATTATCGGTGTGGCCTGTCTTGGAATTGAATTTAACCTTCAAAATAATTCAAACAATGCTAACTCGTATTTTTGGGATTTTGGGGATATGAAGACTATCCAGGATACAAGTAATTTAAAAAATCCAAAATACAGATATACAGATACAGGAATTCATGTTTTAAAATTAATTGCAAAAAATCAATTTGGTTGTACGGATACTATCAGCAAAATTATTGATGTAAAGCCTAATCCTCCTGTCGCGTCTTTTTCCATAGATTCCACGATGGGATGTGCTCCTTTTGTATTATCTCTTCAAAATCACAGCAGTGGCGATAATGTGAATTATATCTGGAAAGTTGCCGGAAAAACCTTTACGGATAGTTTGCCACTAATTGTTATCGATGGCATTACAAGTGATTCTTCCTTTAAAATTGAACTGATTGTTGCAAATGGTTGTGGTGCTGTATCAGATTCTGATTTTGTTATGGTACGTCCATATCCCATTGTAAATTTTGGAATTGACAGTTTTGATGGATGCACACCGGTAGAAATTAATTTTTCGAATACTTCGGTTGGAAATCCCGATTTTTTTATCTGGAATATGGGAAATGGAAATAACTATAATAGCAAAAATCCACCGAAACAAATTTATACCACCAATGATACCAGTCAAACGATTTATCAAATTACATTAATTGGAGTAAATGAATGTGGTTCTGATACATTGATTAAAGAAATTACTGTAAACCCACCAAATGTCAGTGCATTTATCGAGTTGAGTAAAACCAGAATCTGTCAATATGATAGTCTGTTATTAAAATCATTTGCCACACCCGGATCCAGGATTGACTGGAAAATCATTCATCCATCCGGATTGATCAGTACTGCAAATACAAGTCAAACGTATTTTTACTTTGATACGCCCGGAAATTATACAATACTATTACATGCAGCCGCGTGCGGAGAAGATTATGATACTGCATTTATTACCGTGTTGCCTGCGCCCGTTGTAAATTTTGATTTACCAGCCTACCTGTGTTTAAATGACACAGCATTTTTTGTAAATACTTCAATTAATACATCTTCATCATTATGGGATTTTGGCGATGGTACTACTTCAACGAGGACACATCCGTTTCACAAATATGCTGCACCGGGAACATATACTATTAAACTGACGGGTTTTTCATCTATTAATAATTGTCCGTTTACAATTACAAAAAAACTGGTTGTTATCGGAGCGCCTACTGCACAATTTACAACATCTGTGATATCGGGTTGTGCGCCACTATATGTAAACTTTACGAATCAAAGTATAGGTGCCACTAAATATATTTGGACATTTTCGGATAATACTTCCAATTCACTTGAAAAAGATCCGGGCCATTTATTTACACAAGCCGGAATATATAATGTGATACTCCAGGTGCTGGATACCAATCAGTGTTTTTCAGATACCGCATTGCTTACAATCAGAGCCTTTCCTTCACCTGAGGCCTCCTTTGATTATTCAAATAAAAATTATTGTCTGGGTAAGGATACTTTATTTTTAAATAATACCTCTAAAGGAGCAGCTGCCCATCAATGGCAGATAGGCAATTCTGGCAGCACAGATATTAATCCGTTTTTCATTCCTCAGGATACCGGCTGGCTTGATATACGCTTGATTTCTTCCAATATTTTTTCCTGCAGTGATACGGCCACAGCGAGAGTACGTGTAGTTCCTTCTCCAAAGGCTATTTTTACTTTAGATAAAGATAATGGATGCGAAGATCTGCAAATACAAATGAATAATTTGTCGCAATATGCATCCAATTATGTATGGCATTTTGGGGATCAAAATACCTCAACACTTATTTCTCCTTCGCACTTGTATAAAATTCCGGGTAAATATGAAATCAGGCTGATCAGTCTTGGTAATTCGGGTTGCCCACCGGACACGGCTAAACAGGAAATTAATGTATGGCCTTTACCCAATGCTGACTTTCAGATCATACGGGACTCCTTATGCGGAGTTCCGATGCATATACGCTTTACAAATGCCTCGATCAATGGCGCGAATTACAACTGGGTATTAGATTCAAAATTGATTTCAACAAATACAGAGACTGAATACATCTTTGATAAAACCGGTGACTACACCCTTTCTTTAAATATTTTAAGTGCGTATGGCTGTGCTGATTCAGTTACAAAAACCATTTCCATTTTTGAAAGACCTGTGGCCGATTTTAGTCTGGATCCGGAAGCCTGTGAAAATACGTTTATACAGTTTCATAATCATTCTAAACACAGTAAAAGCTATGAATGGTATATCGAAGGCCTGGGTTATTCCAATGAGTTTGAACCAGAAATCAGATTTCAAAAAGCAGGCAGTTATAATGTTCAGTTAATTGCCAGTTATAATGCATTATGCAGGGATACACTTTTAAAAAAAGGATTAATAAAGATATACCAACAACCAATGGCTGATTTTAGCTATGAGGTAGATGTGGATAAGACCATTTCCGGCGACGTACAGTTTACAAATCTTTCTAAAAATTATACGGATCAGAAATGGTTTTTTGGTGATGGTCTATTTACATTGTTGGATAATCCCCTTCATATTTATTCTGCAAATCAATCTGTACAGGCAACGCTTTATGTGTATCACAGAAATGGGGGTTTATTTACCTGTGTAGATTCCATTTCTAAATCTATCGGACCCTTATGGATTACTACATTTTATGCGCCAAATGCATTTTCACCAGACTATGGTGAAGGCGATGTCCGGTTTTTCAAACCTGTTGGATTGGGACTGGCACACTATGAGATTTCGGTGTATTCTCCCTGGGGAGAACGCGTCTGGTATTCAGATGCATTGGAAAACAATTCACCTTCGGCAGCCTGGGATGGGGTATACAAAGGTGGTTTGGTACCGCAGGGCAGCTATACCTGGCTAGCCAAACTGACATTCATCAATGGCAATAAGAAAATTGAGAAAGGCACAGTAACTGTCTTACGTTAGAATCTTATTTATAATTAGCTATGCCTGTCTGCCGCAATAAGGTACAATTAACAATGTACAATTAACAATGTACAATTAACAATGTACAATTAAC
>CAZALD010000035.1:0-32100 GCA_964486185.1 uncultured Saprospiraceae bacterium | reverse complement strand
AGAGGGTGGTCAATTTGCTCCGGTATAGGGTGGTCAGTTTGACCGGATTTTGCAATAGAGCAATATCCTTTAGGTTTATTCCATTCCAGAAAAATGACAAAAACCAGAAGTCTCTGGCTTTCTCCTGTTCCTGGTTTTCAGGATTGGCCTCCAAAAGAGTTCTTAATTGGGACCTATCCAGGGCCTTTTTTACCTTATTATAATTGGGAATCTGATATTTCCTCTTGCCAAATGGAAACAACTCCGGATCAATATCCTTATCGGCAATGGCATTATTAAATATGGCTCTGAGGCAGCGCAAATACATTGAGACCGTGGTAATGCTTTTGGAATTAGTCTGGACCATATACTTTTCATATTTTTCAAGCCACATCGGGGTAATTTCCTTAAATGAGAGTTTTTCCCCATCTTTTTTATTTATATCTTGAGAGAATGTCTTTAAGGATCTCAGACTTAGGTCATACAGCTGTGCTGTGCCTATCTGATCCAGCGATATAAATTTATCAATCTGGTCCTTATATTTCATACTTAGATTTTGAAGATCGCCCTTATTTATCATCAGGGTTTTATCAAATTCATCAAAATCAAAAGGGACCAGCTTATAGGCTTTGTCCAGGGCCATTTTTTCAATAGCGTGTAGTTTTTCCCGGATTTCCCGATTCTCTCGGTTGGGTTTGGTAGTTATCCAGATATTCTGAAACTCTTTTTCTGTAAAATCAAAAATTGTGGGATATAGCTTTTGTTTCCTGGGTTCAGCAGTGTAAACTCTGAGTTTCAAAGGAAATTTTTGATTAGCCTTCTTATAACGTTTATCCAGAACAAGGGAGATAAATACCTGCTTTTGCATATGAAGAAATTGTCCACAAATTTAACTTATTTGCATACAGTTTGCATACAAATTTGCTAAATAAACATATACTAACTATTATTAATATAATAATAAATGACTGTAAAACAGTATATTTACTCAATAACTATGACGATAATAATAAATAAGGAGTATGAAGTATTATGCTTTGGGAGCAGGGGGTCGAGAGTTCGAATCCCTCCGCCCCGACTTTAAATAAAAGGAGTTACAAGAGCAATTTTGTAGCTCCTTTTTTTATTTACCAACAATTTGCATGTAGATTCTGTGTTAATCAAGGTTTATTTCTAGTCTTATTGTTGAATTTAAAACATTGCCAACTTATCCTTAGTCAATATGTTTTCCGAATTACGCAAATTCAAAGTAGGAATGACATTAGCCCATCAATACATGAATCAACTTGATGATGTTATTAAAAGCGCAGTACTTGGTAATACTGGAACAATTATTTCCATTAGAATTGGCACCGAAGATGCAATGCACATGGCAAAAGAAATGTATCCTGATTTTGATGTAGAGGATTTTATTAATTTACATAACTACAAAATTTATTTAAAGCTCATGATTGATGGGAAGCCAAGTAGACCGTTTAGTTCTATCACCACAAAATTTAGTGATTAAAAAAATGCTACAACAAACAAAAGGTACTAATCTAGCTTAATGAGCTTGCTCTGAAATAGTGTTTTATTGCCTTGAATGATCATGAGAATATAAATACCATTTGGTAGAGAAGACACATCTATTTCATTAAATGTTTGAGATATAAGTGTGAAGTTAAAGGTTGCCCCTGCAAGACTATGTAATTGAAGATTTCTTCTTTCATTAAACTGAACTCCGTTATAAGTTATTCTTAATTTATTTTGTATAATTGATGGAAATACCTCGTAAAGTCTTTTACCACTCAAATCCTCATTAATTCCATTTAACGTACTATCGCAAAAATAATTTGAGTGCGAATAACCATAATGTGGCTGAGTCGGAATTGAGGTAAAATTAATGCCTGGCAAATCAATACCATGTTGTATAATCTCAGATGACTTGCCTGGACAATCAGGTTTTTTAATAACATGTAAATTATAGGTTCCACTTGTTGAACTAATATAGATTCTGCCATCAGGTGCTAATGCTGAAATATAAAAAATTGTTGAATACGGATTTTGAAATCCATCATATAGCGCAATTATCTTTTGAGATGCTCCAATGTCCTGAGCTTGCATATCAAATTGCACAACTTTAAAAAATGGGCTTGCATATAAATACCTCGAATTTGGAGAAAAAGCCAATCCTGTTAAATAAAATGAGTCATTTTCAAAGCGTATGCGAGGTTTTGGGTTTGATAATTTACCTGTTTCATCATTGAAATCATAGATATTAAGTCCATTCCACCTATTCATTCGCGCATATAACTTTCCATCTGGACTAAATACAGATTGGCCTTGAGTATCCGAATCGTCCCAAATTTCCCCTAGACATTGAAATATTGGTGTTTGTATGCCATTTTCATTGATGAGAAATACAAAATAGCAATTAGTATGTGATTTTGGAACAATTAACCAATAGTCTTTTTGATTTTTATGTCTACAGGCGACTAAACTCTCACGCCCAAAGGTGTCGTATAATGCAATCTGATTCTTCAGAATTACCTCTCCATACCCTGAATCTTTTGACATATCAACAATATGATATAGAACTCTTTGGGGAGCTATACCTAAAAATGAATCAATTCCAAAATACGGAATGTCTACATCGATATTAAAAATATAATATAAATCCTTTTTTCCAGGGTATTCTATTATTACACAACCTGGAGATGGGTTTCCAGTATAACTTTTACAAGCTCCATATCGAAAATAATTTGGATTGATCGTATCGCCATCCTTCATAACTTCAAACTTAGAATTTGCTACCCAGCAGCTATTTGTATAAAATAATAGCTTGCCATCTGTATCAGAAATACTTGAATTCGATCCTGCCATATAAATACCCGGATCAATAGGCGTTATGTATAAAGAATCTTTAAACTCTAAAAGAGTTCCTCTTTTAGAGTTTCCCAACACCCAAGAGGAATTTTTTTCTTTTTGTGAAAATAGGTTGTTTGCAAATAAAAGGCAAAAAATTATATGAATCCATTTTATCATATTTAATAACCTGAAATTATTGCTTATTTAATTATTGCAAATTTAGTAACTTTTTTATTTCCTAAATAATCTTTTGTGATTAGTATGTAAATACCATTGCTTATTTTGATATCGTAATAAAAATCGCTTAAATTATTGCTAAAAGTTATTTGGTGACCAGATAAGTTATACAACTCGTATGTAGGTTGATACTGTAATTTTTCTGTCGGTGAATTGAGGCTAGTTTCAAATTTATCCAGATGATGTATTTTCCTGACATCATTTTTTCGGAGTTCTTCACCGACATAAATTATGGTTTGTTCACCTTGTGGAAGGCTGATAGTATCATTGCAAAATTCTGTAGAATCTGTCTGACACCAAGGAAGAAGAGCTCTAGCAATTTTTACGGCATAACCATTGGTAGATGGGCAGTTTTCTGCTATTTCACTTAGTAATTGTGCCTCACTCTCGGTAATTTTACCATTATGAAATCTTAATGATTGCAATAAAACCCCGTAATATTCCTTTTCATTTGAATCATAAACTGAATCTGGTTCAACATTTTCAAGTTCGCTGATGGCTAAATCTAAACCATCATTAAAACTCGTCCTAGCATTGTGAATTAAAGTATCAAGTTGATATTGCTTGGCTCGATGAAGCAGGGATAATTCAGATCTTTGTTCGAGCAGTGCTGTATCAATTTCTTCGGATAATTCAATTAAGCTATCTATTTCTGAAATTTCGTCAGAAAGAGTATCGAATGCATATAGAATCGTGTCAATGGTATTTAACAAAGAAGAATCTAAATCATAAGAGTCATTAAGAAGCTTATTTACTTTGGCGACTTGGCCTACTGTTGCATCTATATTTTGATTATAAAACGTTCGTATAGTAGTATTAGTAGAAATTAAACTTGTATCTTTTAATAGTTTGGTTAACAGATACTTCCTTGCATCATAGATACCAGAAATATAACTTGGATTATAAGGAAAGTTGTCGGCTGCAATTTCAATATCAGGTGCTTTAATGTCTTCAGGAGATAATGCGGCACAACCTGGCCCCAACGATCCATTTAAATCAGGATTAAAAAATTCATCATTAGCATCTGGTGATAGTCTATCATGATCAGGGTGATATTCAGAAAAATAAGTATATCGCCATATATCCCAGATTGATTGAGGTGTATGTATTGTAAAAACATTTTGATTTATACCTATAACATTATCACAATTTGCATATCGAAATGGAAGAATCATCCATCCTTGGTCAATTTTAGGATACCATTTATTACCACGATGAAATTGAGGGAAAATTACGCCAGATGATGAAATGTTGTCTCCAATCCTTGAACCATAATTGCTATTATAACCAAGATCCGTATTTAAACATAAGTGATTAAAGATGTATCCATTATCCGCTCCATGGTCATTAATATTCTCACATACCCGAAAATTCATTGCATTTTCCATGATTAAGCCTGTTCGGAAGTAAAATCCCGAACTTCCAATACCTACAGGAGGATTAGGTGGAAAGCTATAAAATCTTATCCCATAGAATAAATTGGAAGTAATTTCATTTCCAAATCCCATTGAATTTGAAATAGATATTCCTACCGTTTGATTAGCGCCTTGCCAGGGCTTGATTCCAGTAATATGATTTCCGACAATTTTTAAATTGTTTTTTTCATCCACAGAGACAATACCGGTAGGATAATCACTTCGATCAAATGGAGAATCAAAACCTATAAAGAAATTATTACTCTGTAAAAGAGTAAAGCTTGAAGGTGGAAAAATGCCAGGCAAATTAATACCAATACCTCCTCTATTGTCGATAGAGATATTGGAATTACTTACACTAATGAAGGTACCGGCCCCTACTAACCCTCCTTGCAAATGTATGCCTGTAATTTTTTCATAAAATCGACTCCAAATAAGTGAACATCGCACAGTAGTAGTAATTTCAGTATTGCTTCCTGGTAAAAACTCATCTATTTTAATTCCATTGTGAATTGAACTCTTCAAAATATTATTATCAATCGCAATCGTTCCACCCTGAATTCTTGTTTGTTGATTTCTAATAATATGTATTGCATTATTTTTGCAGTTTGTGAAATTAGAGGTTGTAATATTCAAAACACCATGATGCAATAATATTCCTTCCTGCTTTATTCTATTCATTACGAACAATTGTCCATTTATTTCAGTAGGAGAACCTTCTGTAAATATTCCATAATGTTGATCAAAAAACTGATTTATACGCGCATTTTGGCTGGTTATTATATTTAAATTGTTGGATTTAATACCCGCAAATGAGTATTCATCCGTTGTGCCATTCAAAGGGCTTGTGCAACTAAATTTGTTCTGTAAAAATGTTGTTATCTGAGGATAGATTCCATAAGGATTTTGATTATCGACTAATATACCTATTCTATTTCGGTTGAAAGTGGTAGAGGTTAAATCGATGAATGCGAATTCTGCATTTTTACATTGAATAGCTCCTTCAGCATCTTCTATGATAGTCGAATTAAAACATTTTATTCTGCTAACTGGTCCCAGTATTATTCCCTTCCATAAGAGTTGACACGCAAAGAGCTTGCTATTATCAATACTTAACGAAAAATAATTATTAAATATAGCTTTACCTGGTGTGATTCGAATTGTACAATTTTTAAACGTAAAGTTTTTATCAATTGTAAAATCACCCGTAATGTGAATTTTCTTTCCTACCAAACTTGCGTCTATAAAATCAGAAGCTTTAGGCCAGGATGTCCCTTCTCCGATTGACAAATCTGGTGTCTGTTGCCCGTATGTCATACAGAGGGTTGAGCCACCTTCAAACTCATCAGGAGTAAAGGATTCATCATCACAATTGATAATAGGGTCATTCTGAGAAATTACGGAAAGGGTAAATCCTAATAGGATCAGAAGAAGAAAATGCTTTTTCATAATCAATCAATTTAGGTTAAGGAAAATTGTGTTATACAAATAGACGACTCATCATTTACACACGCTGCCTTTTTAGGCAAATTTAATATTCATAAGGTGAAAAATAATTTAATCCACTATTATGAATTCGTATAATAATTTATTCAATTACCTACCTTAATGTCTGAATGATTAAACTCAAACAAGGCATATTTTGAATCGTAAAATAAATATAAAAAATGGGGTGGCTTGAAACGAGGTTACAAGAATACAATTATCTCAAATACAATCCAAATATTTTTAGTTAAATTTTTCATTCCAGATAAAAAATCTGTGTAAACCCTGATAAAATTAACAATAAATTACTCGCCCATTAAATATTAATCCTCATTAATCTCATTGTAAAGCAAAATCAATTGTATTGTTGAATTCTTTTCTTAAATCAGATATTTAGGAAGACTAAATCTACTTGGGTCAAATATACGATTTACACGTTAGGCCAGAACCATAAAAATTTCTATTATAGTTCTTCTGCCAAAGACTATCTCCAGTCTCAAGATTATAACAAATAAGAGTGCTTCCTGTTTGATCCAATATATCGTTATTGTCTAATAGGTAAAAAACTCTATTGTTTTTAATTATGGGGGACTTAAATTGTTTCAATTGTTCTAATTTAATTATGGTTCCTACCTGTTTTACTTCATTAATCTCTACCGGTCGATGATACCAGGCAACTTTAGTACCGCTGAAATTAAATTTTGGAGCTCTAATAGTATCTGCAGCATTTGCAATCACGAAATTGATCCACAACGCAATAACAAGTATATTTTTCATATTTTATTAGATTTAAATAAAGTAGCTAATCGTAAAATTAGCTACTTTCATAATGGGACAAATTAAAAATCAAATCTACATTTATTCTAAGCTTTTGATAAAATCACTTTAAAAATAATTTATAAAATTCAATAGGATAAGTAATCCACAACGGGTATTGAAAATTAGCCTTTTTAAGGCTTATTTTGAAAATTATCCAGATGCCCCAAGGTGCAATTCAAGCGGAAAAGAAAATCTCTGTAATTTCTTTATATTGACTATGCTTGTTAATACATTCCTCCTTAAAATTGATGTCCACATTTAGTTTCTTTTCCTTAAATTTACATAAATTCTGAATATGAAATGTTGTTGGACTGTTCTGATATGTATTTTCTTGTCAGCTTCTTTATACAGTCAATCTCGTCAGGCTTGTGACAGAGTCTCCGATAGCCTCGAGTTGATCCGTTTTTACAATACTTTTAATGGAAATAGCTGGACAAACCAAACCAATTGGTTGGCGCCGGGAAGGCCCATTAGTAGCTGGTATGGCATACACCTGTCTGCCACAGGATGTGTTGATTCAATAAAACTGGACAACAATAATTTATCCGGAGTTTTATATGATGTGAATTTTCAAGGACTTAGAAAACTGAGTTTGTCTTCTAATCTGCTGACGGGTAGTATCCCTAATTTTACACAACTATCGGAATTATTGAATTTAGATTTGTCTCGAAATCAACTTAGTCAGCAAATTCCTAATTTCTCTGCTCTGGCCAAGTTATCGTTTCTTAATCTGGGCTTTAATTTACTTACGGGATCCATTCCGGATTTTACCAAAATGCTGAGTCTCAAAATCCTGGATTTTTCCAATAATCAACTTAGTGGTGAGATTCCCGATTTTACAAGATTACCTGCTTTAATAGAACTCCTTGTTCCATTTAATGAATTGACAGGTCCGATTCCCGATTTCTCTAAATTGCCAAATCTGGAAGTCATCATCGTACATGGAAATAAACTCAACGGAAACATTCCAAATTTTTCCAAAATCCCAAAATTGACACATATTCTGGCAGCCTATAATCAACTCAGTGGCCCGCTACCAGATTTTACAAATATACCCAACATGTATCAGTTGATGCTTTCTGATAATCGTCTTACGGGTACCATTCCTGATTTTTCTAACTTACCGGTTTTAGGTATTCTGTATTTATCTCACAATAAATTTACCGATAGTATTCCGGATTTTACAAAGACACCAAATTTATCAATTATCAATTTTTCATATAATAATCTGTCAGGAAAAGTTCCTGATTTTAATCGTTTGAATCATTTAGTATGGCTCGTGTTGTCCGGAAATCAACTTAGCGGAACGATTCCAAACTATTCTAACAGGTTTCCTAATTTATTAGATATTCGTTTGGATAATAATTATCTTTCAGGTCCTATTCCTGATTATTCTCATTTTGATTTTTTTTCCATCTGGAATAATCAGTTTACATTTCGTGATATCATTTCCAGTAATAATCTTTCTAATTTTCAATTTTATTATGCACCTCAAAAACCATTTTATAATGACACCGTAATCTATATCAGTAAAAATATTCCGATTGCGATTGACTTAATGGTTGATTCCGGGCTTAGTGATAATTTTTACGATTGGTATAAAAACACAATCGCCTGGGTGCCACCCGCAGGAAATGATATTAATTCCAATAAACTAAAATTTTTCACTCCTCAGCTGACCGATGCAGGACGATATCATACGGGGGTTTATAATAACCGTGCTCCAGATCTCTATCTGTTTAGTCATACGATTTCATTACGGGTTTGTGATGAGCAGAATGATTCCCTGGAATTGGTAAAACTGTATATTGCCACTTCCGGAGCAAACTGGAAGAATAATTCAAACTGGTTACAGCCGGGCAAACGGATAAATACCTGGTTTGGCATCAGTTCTGATTTATATGGTTGTGTTAATAAAATAGATCTTACAGATAATAATCTACAAGGTGTACTGCCTTCATTAAAAATGAACACATTGGATACACTTATTTTAAATAATAATAAAATAGGCGGTAACATACCTGAATTGGAAACACCATTTATCCGTTGGCTGGAAATTAGCAATAATGAATTGACAGGTGATTTTCCAAAAAATTTAAAAAGCTGGTTTGATCTCAATGGTCTTAATCTCAGTTTGAATGGAATAACAGGATCTGTACCACCGGACCTTGGGGATCTCTGTGAGTTGAATATGTTACGCCTCAATAAAAATAAAATTAGTGGAGAATTACCAGAACAACTTACCATGCTGGTTAATCTAAAAAAAGGCCAGGTGGACTTTAGTGAAAACCAAATTGATTCTTTAAAAAATAAACTCATCTGGTTCTGTCCTTTTGGAGATTCCATATTACAGACAAATCCAAGTTATGACCGGTTCCTGGGTATCTGCAATGTACAATGTTCTGGTAATGAATTTAAAGATTTAAAAAATTTTCCCTGGATCATTGATATTGTAAATGATATGGATTGCGAGCGGCAAAATTGTGTACTGACATTAGCTCAGGCCGGAATTGTAAAAGTCCGGGGCGTAAGCACTTTTTATACCTTAAGCAGGTGTTATTCATTTTTGGGACCACCTCCGGTGTTTACGGATAGAGTGCGATTTTACGATTGTGGTGGGCATTTATTGGAAAGCGTGACACAAAATGTAGATACATTTTATGCACAATTCAACGCAATAAGCAAAGAAGATTTTCTAAGTCTGAAGTATGATATGATGTGGCAGTGCGGTCAAACATTAAATATGGGTACAGGCACTTCAGAACCGGAGATTGATTACAAAATTGGCAATCAAACTAAATTGAATTTAATATGTAGTCCTAATCCGGCACAACTACTATTGCGATGTTCGATTAAAAATGATATGAATTTTAATACAATCCAGGTATTTGATATTTTAGGCAGATCTTATAAAATTGCTTTAGAGAAACAAAATGATCTCTTATACATTGATATAGGTGCATTACAACCGGGAATTTATTTTTTAACAATTGAAGGAAGTATTGGAAAATATTCCGGTAGAGTGGTGGTGGAATAGATCTAATAAGTGCCAATCAGATTTAAAAAATCCAATTATTTTATAAGAGCTGTGTTAGCCCCTTATTTTTTGAACCTTCCCGTATGACAGGCTTCTTCGCTATGAGTAAATGAAATACTTAAATTATTATCATGACTCCATTTATCGAATTCTTCGCGCGTATATCTCGCGGCATTGCTGGGTGAATACCAGTCAAAATTGGTGGAATCACAAAGTTCGTGTCCCCAGTCTTCACGCCAAAAACATTTAATAAAATTCCAATAAATAAATCGCTGAAGATCCATCTGGCCTCCCTGAATTCGAAGCAGCGGCATATCAGGAACTTCAATAGTAATTTTCAGATCTGTGAGTATTTTTCCAAGCTGTGTCATTTGTTTGGAAAATTCCCAAAGTTCTTCTTTAGAATACTTATGTACTTCCGTTCTGAAATAGTCATCCAGTAATTCTCTGGGAACGGCTTTTTTGGCATACACATAACAAGCCAATTCCCCTCCTTTAGAAAGTAAGCTGGCTAAATGCGCAAAGGTTTGTTCCGGATCTTCGGTATGATGGATGACCTGGTCACAGGAAATATAATCGATAGTACTTTCTTTAATATGAGTATCAGCAATGTCACCTCTGACAAAAAACAGATTTTTTTGATCAGAATATCGCTTAGCGGCAATTTCTGCTGCTTCAGAATAGTCAATGCCTATCACTAATGACTCTGGTGAAAGTTGAGCAAACCAGTTGGCTTTATATCCCAGGCCACAGCCTGCATCGATGATGATTTTTTTTGTTTTCAGAAATAATGCAAGATCCGAATCATTCTTAAAACCATACAAACTTAAATACCATTTAAGTTGTGTTTCTTCCATTTTGGAAACAGTTTCCATTTCTTCAACTTTTGTCCATTTGTCAGAAAACATTTCATTGGTTTGTTGCTGATTTTTATTTTTCGATTCCGAACTTAGTTGAATATAATTTTCAGTTATTGTAACATTTTCTAAAAATAAATTTTGCAGTAAATGATGGGTGTAATTGGACTCCGGCATATAGGTAATTAGTAAATAAAAATCAGCAAAATGTGTTGATCTCTTGTTTTAGAATTATAGTAAATGGCATGTAAAATAATCGCGCAAAAGTACATTATTTTACCAAGTTTTGATAAATGACTCTTGTTTAAATGAAATTAAAAGCAAAGCTTTTATTAGGTAAATGGATAACTTTCAATCTGTACCGCTCAATAAAATTCCTAAAGAGAAAATTAATTCACTGGGCCTTGCGTAAGTAGCCGTAGAATTGTCGTTTGAAGAGTTTTTCAAACCCTGAAAAGCCAATCCAAAGTTGAGAATGCCAAATTCTACATTGGCGCCTATCCGGTATCCGGCACCGACTTTTCTGATATTAAGGGATTTATCCGCATCGTGAGACTCACTAAATACCCAATTTAGTACAGGTCCTGCCTCGATACGTACCGGACCAATTATTTTTAATCCAATGAGTAAGGGCAATTCCAATTTGCCGGTTGAAAATTTAGATTTCTTAAATGTACCATCGTCATTTCTAAATGTAGACAGACCGCCGGAATACGCAACTAAAAACATGCCTTTCAGGAATAAAGGATTCATATTGTATCTGGCAAATAATCCACCTTCAACACCTACTATGTTTTCCCCTTTAATCGTATTAGTAACCGTGTTGCCGATTTCAGATACTTCGACAGTACTTGAAGAAATACCTAAATGCAAGCCTAAATTCATTTTGGACTGTGTGTAGCCTGAGTTATAAAAGACAAATATTGTAACCAGACAAAAAATTAAATTTTTCATAGTTATTTTTTTTAAATAATTATTTAATAGTTTAATATAGATTCACAATCAAACGTTTAACTTTCTTCTGTGAATTTAGTGAATTAAACGTATTATACCCCTTTATTCGTGCATTTATCAGTAAAAAAATAAATTGCATTAAAACAGACATTTTATATCCAGACACCTCAGATTTTTCAAAATTTATCAACCATAGATTTAATACGAGTTTAAAATGAACGTCAATAGTAATCATTTACTAATACTATATCCTTAATAATCTATGCAATCTGTAAAATCCGTAAAATCTTCGCAATCTGTAAAGTCTGTGTTTATATTTACAAGATGAAAGCCAATCTAATTCTGTTGTTTATCAGTCTCTTGACTCCGCTTTGCTCGCAAATAGTAAAGCTTGATTCTTCCCGGCTACCTATCTGTATCATAGATACCCGAGGTAAGATAATACCTAATGAGCCTAAAATACTGGCACATATGAAAATAATTTACAATGGGCCGGGTAAAATGAATCATGCCAATGCTAAAACGTATAATTATAACAACTTCATTGCCATTGAAACGCGCGGTAACAGCTCTCAATCGTATCCGCAAAAACAATATGGAATCGAACTCAGGGACAGTGTTACGGGTAATGATCTCGATGCTTCCCTGATGGGTATGCCAGAGGAAGAAGATTGGGTACTCTATGCACCTTACAACGATATTAGTCTTTTGAGAAATGTATTGACATATCACCTATGGAATGAGATGGGGCACTGGGGGCCAAGAACCCGGTTTTGTGAAGTCATACTGAACAATGAATATGTTGGGGTCTATGTTTTAATGGAGTCCATTAAACGAGGCCCTAGCCGTTTGGATATTGCCAAATTAACAGCAGCAGATACTTCCGGACGTGATTTAACGGGTGGCTATATCATGAAAATTGACAAAGTGAATAGTGCAACGGATCTTAGTTTTATTTCTAAAGTCAAATCCACTAACAATCAAAATATTACCTGGTTACATGATTATCCGGATTCGGAAGATATTGTAAACTCACAGAAAAATTATATTCAAAAATATATTGATTCAGTCGAGTTGTCAATAGCTGCAAACAATTTTTCAGATCCTGTAAATGGCTATCGAAAATTTCTGAGCTTAAATTCATTCATTGATTATTTTTTGATCAATGAATTTTCCCGAAACATCGATGCCTATAAAGCCAGTAGTTTTTTCTATAAAGAGAAACTTCAAAGTGATGGGACGAAGGGTATGTTTAAAGCTGGCCCGATCTGGGATTATAATTTTGCATTTGGAAATGCCGGATTTTGTTCAGGCGCTCAAACCAATGGCTGGATGTACGATGGATGTGTTCCCGCTACTCTGCCTACACCTACCATGTGGCGACGATTATTACAAGATACTAATTATCTGAATGCAGTAAAATGTCGCTATCTGGAATTACGAAAAACGATACTGGATACAGCTTATATTATGCAATATTTAAATCGTTATGCTCTGGATACATTAGATGCTCCTCAGAAAAGACATTTTGCCAAATGGCGAATTTTAGGAACAAATCCTGGCGGATTTAATGCTTATATCGCTACATCTTATGTTGATGAAATGAACCGGCTACGTACATGGATCCGCAATCGCCTGGCCTGGATGGACCAGTTTATGACGGGCCGATGTATACCTCCTCCGGCAATTGCCAAAATCGAAATTCCTTTGGATCCGGAATGTTTTTCAGGTCAAAGACCTCCACTTGTAAAAAACCAGCCGTTTGATACTTCTCCATTTAATTATCCAGGTAAAGAACAGGTGAATAATTTTCCTGCAAATATTATTCGATGGGTACTGGTAGAATTGCGAAGTCCTTCAGACTCTTCTGTATTAATAAGTCGCCGGGCTGCTTTGCTGAGATCTGATAGTGCTGTCGTGGATACCAATTTTAAAGCAGGAGTCCTGTTTCCAAATGTTTCATCATGGAGTAAATATTTCTTAGTGGTTCGTTATGATGCACAATCCTATGTAATGAGTAAAATAAGCATCAGCCTTCCCAATGATAATGACTATAATTTGAATCGACCTTATAATGTACAAAATTTAGCCAAAAATAGTCCCATTGTGTATAATTCAAATTGGCCTGGCATGGATACATTTAATCTATGTCTGGGTAGCAAGCTGATATTAAATGACTCCAATCTTTTGAAAGCTGGGTATTCTTTTATGAATCAAAATATATCGATTGAAGGGGCGTCATTTTATTCCGTGTCTGCTCATGAGCTAACGCTGAGCTTTGACAGTGCGGGTATTTATTTGATAAATATGTATTTGAGATGCAGTGACCAGTCACTTATGCGTTCCGGATTTTATGTAAATGTGGTGCCTAATCCAATTGCTATCATACATGGGGCCGATACTTTTTGCCTTGGAGACAGTTTGATGCTTTCGACAGACTTTCAACTGAATTATCTGTGGAGTACTGGAGCCAATTCCATTGACATTCTAATAAAAAATGCCGGTACATATTCCCTGACTGTTAGTGATGTGAATGGTTGCACGGCTTCTGCCAGTAAGCTTGTATTAAATTATCGGGAAATCCAGGGAAAACTCATTGCTCAAAATGTATCTCCGACCATCTGTAAAATTTATTTTACACCAGACGATATAAACAATCGCTATTCGTATAAATGGAGTACAGGTGCCACATCAGATACTATTGAAACTGCAGAATTAATTATCCATGTGACTGTAACAGACAGTTTTTTATGTTCAAAGATGTATTCTATACTCTGTAATTGGGCAGCAATTCAACTGGAAGATGTACATGTATTTAATGTGATTCCAAATCCAAGCGATGGTAACTTCAGTATCAAAAGCACCAAAGCCATACAAAAATTAACGATCTATACATTGCCGGGTTCAATTCTTTTTAATCAGGATTTCAACTCTGGTCAACAAGATGTATATGATGTGGAATTTAAACATTTCAAACCCGGCATTTATTTTGGAACCATCCATTTGAAAATGAAAAGTTATTCATTCAGATTTGTAGTGAATTGAATTTTATAAAACCGAACTGTCGTATAGTCAGGAAATTCATAGAAAATTCTACAATTTCACCGGAAATTCACTCAAGTGATCAGTTACTAGATTGAAGTGCAAATTGTATTTCTTAAGCCTGCAAAGGATACTCACCACTTGCAGCCAATTTTTTAAAATGCATTTTCAGGTTGCTTTCGTTTCGCATTAAAATGGAAGATAGAATACTTAGATCATTGGTTTTTTGACAAAGATCCATAAACAACTGCGACTCCTCTTCTGTCCAGAATTCATATGCGCGGGAATACTCTTTGCGGGTGTTTAAAATATATTCATTGTCAATACTGTCGTCTGGTCTGTTGCAGGGAAATTGCAATATAACTGATTTGGCCTTTTGTATTTCTTCATAGGTCAATTCATTTTTAATGGGTTCATCAAAGTAGTTTTGGGCTTTAATCTCTATTGGAGTGCCTGTAATGATCTGGTTTGTTTTAAAATAATCTTGTAAAAAAGAACTGACTACTTTATAACTAGTAATTCCTTTTAACAAGCCGTAGAATGAAATGTCCCTCAACTCCGCAGGTATGCTTTGTTCTTCAGAACCGATTAGAAGCTTTCCGATCGTAGTATGGGACATGCGCACATTAAATTTTTTTAACTCTTCAATGTAAGTATTAATTTTTTCATCAGAAAGAATTCTGTTTATTTCATTCAAACTTTGTAATTGGTTTTTTGAAATATACTCATTGATATGATTGAGAAACAAGTATCCATATTTATTGAATTTGCTTAAAGAAACACCGTTGACAGTCAGCATCGCTGCTTTGGTAGAAGGTAGAATTTCAGCCATTTGAATCAGGGTATTATCATTAAATATGATATAAGGAGGCAATTTTTCAGTAGTGGCTATTCGTTTTCTGAGTTGCCTGAGTTCATCAAATAAGTTGGAGGAGGCGGTCTCAGATCTTTGATTCAGCGCTTCTTTTTGTTTATCGTTTTTTAAAACAGGTGCCACTAATTCGATTTTTTGAATTCCTCTTACGACTTGATTGCCATATTGACTCACTTTCAAAACAAATCCTTCGTCATAAGCCATTTCAAATATTCCGATTTGTAGCATTTGAAGAATATATGATTGCCATAAATCAAAGGTGAATTCGCGGCCGGCTCCATGAGTTTTTAATTTATCAAAACCCTGAGCGAGCAAAGAGGCATTCATTGATCCCCGCAATATATCTATGAGCATATTTATTCCGACGCTTTCATTGGTGCGTACTACAGCAGAAATTGCTTTCTGAGCGATTAAACTGCCATCAAAATATTTAGGCGGATCGTTGCAGACATCGCAATTGCCACAATTCTGATCTGTGTTTTCACCAAAATAGCTAAGTAATATTTTTCTCCTGCATACTCTTGCTTCCGCATATTGTTGCATGCGTTTGAGTTTCTCCTGGTTTAATTGCGCCTGACCACTTTCAGAAGCAAATTTGTTGAGCATGATCAGGTCTTTGATATTGTAATATAAAATCGCTTTAGCCGGTGCACCATCACGTCCAGAGCGACCAATTTCCTGGTAATAACCTTCCAAATTTTTTGGAAGATTATAATGAATTATCCAGCGGACATTCGATTTGTCAATGCCCATCCCAAATGCAATGGTGGCACATATAATTTTAAGATCATCATTTATAAAGGCCTCCTGAATTTTTGACCTCGATAATGCATCCATTCCCGCGTGGTAATAAGCAGCCGGTATGCCATTGGATGTAAGGGTCGAGCAGACGGATTCGGTTCCTTTTCTGGACAGACAATAAATGATTCCGCTTTGGTCAAGATGACGATAAACAAATGAAACAATTTCGTCATTTTTGATTTTATCCTTTAGATTGCTTTGTACTGATAAATGCAAATTGGGCCTGTCAAAAGAAGTAACAACAATGCAAGGATTCGTCAGATTTAATTGCGCAATAATATCCTTTCGGGTAATCTTATCAGCAGTAGCCGTCAATGCCATCATGGGTATATCGGGAAAAAGAGTTCTCAGTGATTTGAGTTGGGCATATTCAGGTCTAAAATCATGGCCCCATTGAGAAATACAATGCGCTTCATCAATCGCAAATAATGAAATAGGTAATTGAAGTAATAATTCATCGGCGAGAGATAAAACTTTTTCCGGAGAGAGATATAATAATTTAAGCTGATTTGACATAGCCTTTTTTATAATGTCATTTTCTTCTTCAGCATTTTGACTGCTATTAATAAAATCAGCTTTAATTCCATTGGCTTTTAGGGCTTCCACCTGATCTTTCATCAAAGCGATGAGCGGAGAAATTACAATGGTGATGCCCTCATTTAATATGGCTGGAATTTGATAGCAGATCGATTTACCGCCACCAGTTGGCATCAGAACGATTACATCCCGTTTAGCTAAACATGTGTTAATAATTTCTTCCTGATGTGGTCTGAATGAATCATAGCCGAAATAAGTTTTCAGCACCTGATGGATGGATATCATAAAAGTACGTTTTGGTGTTCTGTTTGCAAATGTAGGGAATTGTTTGATTTTTTTTGATAACCGGCGTAAGCTATTCTAAATGGAACTCCATCGTATCTTTTTTAAATCTATATTGAATTCGGATTTTGAAACAAAAAAATGCCCAAAGCATCTTTGTCATACATGTTTTATTTAAATTATTAGGACACCAGGCCGGGATGATCTGGTATTGAATGACATGGTCATTAAAGAACCAATGACATTCACGTTGCTTTGATCAAAAAACAGACTGTTATTAATTGAATTCTTGCTATGCTCCCTGCTTAAGCGAGAATAATGGCAAAATGTATTCCGCAAATCTTAAAGCAGAATGCAAAATTTAAAATTTGTAGATTTGTCAAATGGATTATTTTTATGTTAACAGATTTTCTTAATATTGTTGTTAAGCCTTAAATGTTAATATGATAAAAGCCATTTTAATTGATGACGAACGCAATAGCCTCGAAATGCTGGAGTGGCTATTAAAGACCTATTGTCCGGAAGTCCATATTTTAGCTATGTGTCAATCAGGAGAAGAAGGTATTCAGGCCATCAGACAATTTAGTCCCCAAGTGGTTTTTATGGATATAGAAATGCCAAAAATGAATGGTTTTGAAATGTTGGAACAAATAAAAGATATCCGTTTTGAGATTGTTTTTACGACCGCTTATGACACATTTGCTGTAAAAGCATTCAGGTATGCAGCACTTAATTATCTTCTGAAGCCCATTGATGCAGATGACCTGAAAGCTACAGTTAATCGATTACTGGATAAAAATTCGAGTCCTTCAAAAGAACAGATGGATCTGATGTTTCAAAGCCTCGTGAGCCGCCAGGCACCTGTAGAACGCATTGCTTTATCGACAATCGATGGCTTGGTTTTTGTCCAGACAGCTAAAATAACCTATTGCAAAGCAGACAGCAATTACACTCAGGTAATGCTTGACGATGGTACAAGCCATCTCGTGGCTAGGACTTTAAAAGATCTTGACGAAACACTAACCGGCAAAGATTTTTTCAGGGTTCATAATTCCTTTTTAGTCAATATCAACCATATTGTCAAATTTGTAAAAGGAGATGGTGGTTATATTTTGATGCCGGATCAGACCCAAATCACTATTTCCAGAAGCCGCCGGGATGAGTTTTTTCAATTATTTGCCCGGTTTTAAGCAGATACGGGTCCTTATCTAAAGGCTAACAAATCACGTTAGCTACTCAGAAATCCTGCCAACCACTAAGCTGTTTCATTTTACCCCTGTCTCCTGCATAGTTTTGGGCCATGATTCGTAAAGCAAAACTATCCAATTGCAAAAAGAAACTATCTGAGCTTTCTTATGACCTGTTTTTTCTTTTTGCTGTACTCGTAATATTATTTGTTTTTATCATTTTAATTAAAAATTAATACATGAACTCTGTAATGCAATTAGATATTTTTAAAGAACTGAAAAATTTGGTCCGGCATTTTCCGCATAATCTAAACGACCAATTGAAATCTGAACTAGAATCTTTGTTTCAATATTGTAAAGAAGGAATGGATTCAGATTCTAAAAAGCTTCTCACTACAATTATGATCAAATCATTGAATAAAAGAATCTGTTCCGATTCAATTGAAGAAAATATTTATAACAAAAAATATGAGATCTCTCAAATACAATTGTTTAATATACTTATTGATAAATTCCCTTTTGTAAAATACAGTCAGCAAAGTACAAATAATGCTATCATTGACTTGATGAGACGCTATGAGGAAATCACAATTATTGATATTGGTATTGGTCAAGGTACCCAGATACTCAATATTCTGAATTCTGCAAAAGATATCAAATCGCTCAAAAAAGTTGTGATCGTAGGTATTGAACCATTTCCGGATGCACTCAATATGGCCGAAACAAACATTAGATCAATGTCAGTTGCCCTTCCTTTTGAGCTTACTTTTGTTAGTATCTGCGAATATGTTGAAAAAATTGATTTTTCAGCAATTCCAGAACTGACTGACAATATTATTGTAAATGCTTCTCTCGCATTGCATCATATTCAATCTTCGGAGCAAAGAATAAAAACCATAGAAAGTATTAAGAATATTAATCCTGTCGCTTTTTTGCTGATTGAACCAAATGTAAATCACTTTGAACCGGACTTTAATAAAAGATTTGCGAATTGTTTCCATCATTTTTACAGCATCTTCAAGGTTATCGATAAAATAGATATCGACCAAAATGATAAAAATGCATTGAAATTATTTTTTGGACGGGAAATCGAAGATATTCTCGGCAAGGAAGAAAAAGACCGTTTTGAAAAACACGAACCGGCAGAACATTGGATTAAAATGCTTCGCCAAAATAAGTTTACGATTGCCAGCGAAATGCTCGTCGCACCTGTGAAGGAATCCTATGGGGTTGAAATAAGCACACATAAAGAAGGATTTATGGGTTTTACGCATGATCAAGAAACTGTCTTGGCTGTAATTTACGCAAACTAAAAAATGAAGACGATGATAAATAATTTTTTTGATACGGTATTACAAAGATCAGAAACCAGAATAGCTCCGGCGAACCGATCTTCAAAATATCTGCTAGACAAAAATGAGCAGACGGAAGATATCGATGAGACCACCAAGCAAGCCATACTGGCTTCGCTTCTAAAAGCAAACTGGAATCGCTACCCGGCTTCTGATTATAAAGACATTGAAGCCAAAATATCAGAATATTGCGGATTGAATCCTGAAAACATCGTTTTGAGCGCAGGCTCAGCCAGCATCATCACAACTTTACTAGATTTTTTTGCTTTAAATAATAAGAATATCGTAATCACTCAACCTTCGTATTCTTTATTTGATTATCACTGCAAGACCTATAATATCAAATACAAATCGTGGATCTTGAATTCAGATTTAGAATACGATATAAGTAATATGCCTGAGCTTTATTCAGAATCTGTTTTAATTATTACCTCGCCTAATAATCCGGTTGGGAATTCTATTAAACGAGATAATCTGGAGTATTTATTAAAAACATATTCTCAATCATTTATTATCGTAGATGCAGTGTATTGTGAATTTGCGGATGAAGATTTTACCCAATTGGTAAAAAAATATGAAAATCTGATAGTTTTAAGATCATTTTCAAAGGCTTTTCCAATTGCCGGTTTGCGATTGGGCTATTTGTGCGCAGCGCCGGAAACTGCAGCAATAATTAAAAAACTGGTACTTCAATTTTCCATTACACACTTTTCTTTAATATTTGCCCGCGAAATGTTGTTTAATAAAGAATTTATGGATAAATCAAAAAGCCGGGTTGCCGAGATTATCTCAGAACGAAAAAAAATGTTTACGAAAATTAATACCGAGCTTGATCAAACCTTAATTAAAGCATTTAATTCAGAAGGAAACTTCTTACTGATACGAGTTTTTAATGATTATGTATTTGAAAATCTGATGAAAGAATTAGCCGAGAATGGGATACGGGTATTAAATACGTCTTCTTTTGTGCTGCTTGAAAATACCTTTCGGGTTTCTATTGGCAATAAAATAGAAAACAAGGCTTTTTTATCTTGCCTGAAAAATTATATAGGACGATTTTCCTGAGTAGGATATTCAAAAATACCTTTTACATTGTTTTATTCAGAAAAAATAATGTCGTTGGTTTGTATATTCTATAACATTGTAATTTTAGCTTTTAAAATATGCGGCACATGAAAAAAACAGGACGCTTCACACTGATTTTCTTTTGTTTTGTCTTTCAGTTACATTCCCAGCCTGTATCGTTCTCTCCCAGAGGTATTGGCGGCGGAGGGGCATTGTTTTTTCCTGCCATTAATCCATCAAATGACGATGAGTTTTATGTAGCCTGTGACTTAAGTGCGCTGTTTCATTCTACCGATTTTGGAAAATCCTATGACCAGGTTCATTTTTCTAAATTACAGGTATTTAATACGTCAACTTATGAGTTTACCATTGATCCCCTTATAGCTTATTCAAATTTTAATGATGGTAATGCCGGATACCCGGTCAAAACAAGCGATGGTGGTAAAACCTGGAATCGATTAAATGCGTACAATATAAATACCTATGGTAATGTATATACCTTAAAAGCAAATTACCAAAATCCACAGCAACTTTTAATTGGGGCTTATGGCGATATATTAATTTCCAATAATGGTGGAAGCAGTTTTAGTCTTGTAAAGCACACGATAAATAACGGAGCCGGTTTGATTATGGGGGGCGTATTTTGGGATGGAAACAATATATTCATTGGCACCAATGAAGGTTTGTTACTGTCTGATAATGGCGGTAATAGCTTTTCAGTTATGCCAACTACGGGTATTTCGTCAGGACAAGTAATATGGCAGTTTGCAGGGGCTAAGGAATCCGGCGTCTCGCGATTTCTATGTATCACGAGTTCGATATCTGATACTTATAATGGCGTAATGCCCTGGGATTATTATGCATTTGCAAAAGGGGTCTATGTAATGGACAATGTCAGCGGCACATGGCTTAGTCGTGCAAATGGCATTAATTTCTCCAAAGATTTTATCATGTATCCGGCAATGGCAGGAAATAATGTCAAGGTGATGTACCTGGGAGGTAATGACAATGCCTTAGGAGCTCCTCTGGTTTTTAAATCTGTGGATGGAGGATTAAACTGGACCAAAGTATTCAATACAAGCAATAATGCGAATATAATAACCGCCTGGGAAGGATTCATGGGAGATAAGAACTGGAGCTGGAGTGAGACCTGTTTTGGAATAAGCGTAGCCCCTATGAATTCAAATAAAGTCCTTTTTACGGGATATAGTAATGTTCAGGCCACCGTCGATGGGGGAAATTCGTGGAGGCAAGCCTATGTTCATGAAGCGGATCAACATCCGGCAGGACAGAATACACCTAAAAACAAAGCATATCGTAGCATCGGACTAGAGAATACGACCTGTTGGCAAGTATTTTGGCAGGATTCTAATACAATGATGGGCTGTTATAGTGACATAGGTGGAATTCGAAGTGTAGATGGAGGAAAAACATGGGGATATCAATACACAGGTTTTGCCGTCAACTCATTGTATCGAGTGGTTAAAGGTCATAATGGAATAATGTATGGGGCTTGTTCCAATATTCACGATATGTATCAAAGCACAAGACTTGCTGATGCTCAGTTAGATGCCAACGATGCTAATGGAAAAATTGTCTTTTCCACAGATCATGGTGCAACATGGGCCAATCTTAAAATAGTTAACCATCCGGTCTTTTGGTTGGCCATTGATCCTGCTAATCCAAACAGAATGTATGCCTCTGTGATTCATTATGGTGGCACTCAAGGCGCTCAGCAAGGTGGAATTTATCGATGTAATGATTTGGATAAACTCACCAATTCCAGCTGGACTAAACTGCCCAATCCTCCCAGAACAGAAGGACATCCGGCTGCAATTGAAGTGCTCAAGGATGGCAAAGTACTTTGTACATTTTCAGGTCGCAGGACGGCTGGCGGATTTACCGCAAGTTCAGGAGTTTTTCTTTATGATCCGGCTTCAAATACCTGGCAAGACCTTGGCCACAAGGATATGAATTATTGGACTAAAGACATCGTTATTGATCCACGGGATCCTTCTCAAAACACTTGGTACGTAGGCGTCTTCAGCGGTTGGGGTGGGGCACCTAACGGCTTGGGTGGTTTATTTAAAACAAACAATCGCGGTATGAGCTGGACAAAGTTGACTGGTTCTCAATTTGACCGCGTAACGTCGATAACATTTAATCCGCAAAATCTCAATCAAGCTTATCTTACTACGGAGACCAACGGCCTTTGGGTTTCCCATAATATGGAATCCGCTCTTCCTCACTGGAGTCTGGTTGAATCATACCCGTACCGACAACCCGAGCGTGTTTTTTTTAATCCTTATAATCCGGATGAGATGTGGGTAAGCAGCTTTGGCAACGGCATGAAGCTTGGAAATTTGAAAATTACAAACATTCAAAATGATAATACTTCAGTTGATCCGCAACTTCAGGTGTACCCAAATCCCAATCCAGGCAACTGTATCCTTCGTTTTGTTTCTGCAGAATTTCAAAAAGCACGAATCGAAATTTATAATACACCCGGTACAATGGTCTATAGGGAAGATATCGTATTAAACCCGGGAATAAATCAGCAAGAGTTGAATTTTAATTTTCCTTGTTCCGGAATCTATTTCGTGCATATTCAGTCAGCAAAACAACTGTATTCTGCTAAAATCATTATTCCGTAAGTTTATCCTAAATTAATTGAATGTGGTATTCTGCCATGACTGAATGCGTACTATTGCGTTTTGAGTTATTTTTTTACAAGACCCAATATGTGATTCGATATTCTAATTGAATCAGCTGCAGTTTTTATACTTTTGCCAGAATTGTATATGGAATTGATCACGCAGATTCTATCATGCCCAGACTTTTAGTAACAGGTTCGTCAGGTTTAATTGGTTCTGAAGTAGTTCGGTATTTTGATTCTATTGGGTGGAATGTATTTGGGATTGACAATAATATGCGGTCCGATTTTTTTGGACCGAAAGCTGATACCCGGTGGAACCAAAAACAACTGGTGTCAGCTTGTAAATCATTTGTACATATCGAGCTGGATATCAGGAATCGTGAAAAACTAGCGGAGACCATATCCGAATTAAAGCCGGATTATATCGTACATGCTGCAGCGCAACCCAGTCATGATCTGGCTGCAAGCAGGGTTTTTGATGATTTTGATGTAAATGCTTCTGGTACATTAAATGTATTGGAAGCCTGTAGAAGGTTTTGTCCTGAATCGCCATTTGTGTTCATGTCAACCAATAAGGTGTACGGAGATGCTCCTAATTATTTATCCTTTACCGAAACCGAAACCAGGTATGAAGTAGCGGATGATTATTATTACAACGGCATCAAAGAAAATTTTTCAATTGATCAATCGAAACATTCATTGTTTGGGGCCTCCAAGCTTTCGGCAGATATTTATGTACAGGAATATGGCCGGTATTTTGGTTTACCTGCTTGTGTTTTGAGAGGTGGTTGTCTTACCGGTCCAAATCATTCTGGTGTTGAGTTGCATGGATTTCTAAGTTATTTAGTTAAAGTAAATATACTGGGAGAAGTCTATACCGTGTATGGATATAAAGGGAAACAGGTTCGGGACAACATTCATGCCGGCGATGTAGTGCGCTTTATGGAATTGTTTTTTTTAAAACCAAGAATTGCAGAAGTCTATAATTTAGGTGGAGGCCGGGATAATGCCTGCTCCATATTGGAAGCATTTGATATGGTTGAAGGTATTTCTGGAAAAAAAATGAAATATCAATACTCAGATCAGAACAGATCCGGTGATCACATTTGGTATATTTCTGATTTGAGTAAAATAAAAACACATTATCCGGAATGGAAAATTGAAAAATCACTTGAGGATATTAATGTGGAAATCGTTGAATCCTGGTTAAAACGATTAAAATAGAATTACTTATTTTTCTTTTAAAATTATTAATTACTAAATGCCATTAGAGAAGCAGTCCAACATATTTTTTCTATCCTGGATTTTACCTCCTGCTCAAGGTGGATCTGCTTATATTGTTCATCAATTGGCAAAACATTTTGATCCAGATATATTGACCATTGCAGGCGGCTCCAAAGATTTTTTTAAAACGTCTGATTGGTATGATGGTGTCAAATATCACTATTTCTTTACGGAGTTAAACTGGAGAGGTCATGGAGACCGTTATTTCAAACCCTTTCGGTTTTTATTATTTCCGTTTTTGTTGATCAATCTCTTTCTGTTAATAAAAAAGCAAAAGCATGAAAAAATCGTAGTTACATTTCCAGATGCTTATTACCTGATTGCTGGTTATATAATTTCGATGTGCTTAAATTTAAAATTGTTTATTTATTTTCATAATACTTATGCCGATAACCGAAGTGGTTTTTCACTCCGGGTGGCTAAAAAAATTCAAGAAAAAATATTTAAGAAATCGATTCGAATATTTGTCATGAGTGACGGCATGAAATCTTTTTACACTAAGCACTATCCGGCTTACAGTTCTAAGTTTGAGGTGCTTCCACATACTTTTAAGGAATATCCGGAAGTCAATTTAAAATCTTTCAAAAAAACATTAACCCAGCCTTATAAACTAGTCATGATTGGCACATTTAATGCATCCAACATGGAAGCCACCAATCGTGTTATGATGTTAATTTCAAAACACAGAAATTTGTTTGATTTAGATGTTTATTCTTCGAGTAATAAACAATTGTTAAAATACAAATGGGGTTTAGATCTGGATGCTTTCGGTGTAAATTATAGGGGTGCTGTCAGGCAGGAAGACGTGTTACAAATAGTATTAAACTATGATGCCAGTATTGTGACTCATGGTTTTTCAGGAGGTTACTCAGAAATAGAATATCAAACTATTTTTCCGACGCGGATGATTCCATTATTAATATCAGGTATTCCCATTTTAGTGCATTCCCCCCCAAATACTTACTTAAACGAATTTATCATCAAATATGATTGTGCAGAATTGGTTTCTGAAAAATCTGAAAAACAATTATATGATGCCCTGCTCCGGATATGCCAGAATGAAACCCGGCGAACTGATCTGCTTTCAAATGCTAAAACAGCCAGTAATTATTTTTATGGACCTTCTGTTGTATCTAAATTTGTCGCACAGCTAAATTCCAGGTAATACCCGGGTCAGTTTGCTGTAATCATGTAATTTATCTTTAGCAAACTGTGTTGTGACGGTAGCTGGAATGTTTATCTTAGAGCTTTTTTAAAATAAATATTTTGCGTTTATTCCAAGGTTCTCAATCTAAAGCACTGACATTCATTTTCTTGACAGTTCTTATAGATGTTACAGGATTGGGTATCATTATACCCATCTTGCCGCAATTAATACAGGAATTGTCCGGATTGGGATTAAGCGAAGCCGGTCAACTGGCGGGATGGATGGGTTCTTCCTTTTCACTGATGTTGTTTTTCTTTGCACCCGTGATGGGTGGCCTGAGTGATCGGTTTGGCCGCCGGCCGGTATTATTATTGTCACTATTTGGTTTTGGTCTCGATTATGTTCTTCAGGGTTTTGCACCGAGCATTATTTGGTTATTTGCAGGACGGATTTTAGCGGGCATTACGGGTTCGTCATTTTCTGCTGCGGCATCTTACATTGCTGATGTTAGTGAGCCGGATAAAAAAGCACAGAATTTTGGTTTGATAGGCGCTGCATTCGGACTTGGTTTTATTTTAGGTCCGGCCATTGGTGCCATTTTAGGGCAATACGGCTTGCGTATTCCTTTTTTTGGTGCTGCCTTTTTAGCATTTTGCAATCTGACTTTTGGTTTTTTTGTATTACCTGAATCATTAAAACCTGAAAACCGGCGTGCTTTTGACTGGAAACGTGCCAATCCATTTGGTACGCTAAAGGTATTATCAAAATATCCCATGTTAAAAGGATTTATTTTAACATTATTTTTAGTTTACATCGCTCATTATTCATTACAAAGTACCTGGTCATTTTATACCATGGAAAAATTTAACTGGGATGCAAAAATGATTGGTATTTCATTATCAGTCGTCGGATTGATGGCAGCTATCGTCCAAGGTGGATTGACCCGGATTATCATTCCAAAATTAGGAAATAAAAAATCGATTCTATTGGGTTTAAGTGTAGCCATGGTCGGTTATCTGGGATTTGCTTTTGCACCTTTTGGCTGGATGATGTTTGCCATAACGATTCCTTTTGCCTTTAGTGGACTGGCTAATCCAGCCATACAGGGTCTGGTTTCCAATCAAGTGCCCAGAAACGCACAGGGAGAGCTGCAAGGCGGACTGACAGGGCTTATGGGCGTTACAGCAATCATTGGGCCTTTATTAATGACCTATCTGTTTTCACATTTTACGTCAAAAACAGCCTTGATCTATTTTCCGGGTATATCTTTTTTTGTAGCTTGTATCCTGGTTTTAACCGGGATCTTGTTTGTCTTAAAAACTTTATCCCAAATTCAATCATAAATTTATTAGACTATGAAAATTAATTTGACATCGCTTTTTGTTTTTCTTTTTTGTAAACTATTTGCCCAGCCGGTAGATGATTTTATACCCTGCCATCATGCACATCAGCATCTGCATTTAAGATCAACACCGACTCAGCAAGAACTGGAATTTATTCAAAATTCGAATAAACGATCTGATAGTATCAATATATTAAATTATGCCATTGATATTGATGTGACGAATTATGCAGGTAAAAGTATTGTGGCAAACACTACCATTCGCTTTAAAACAAAAATGGATCAGATTGAATGGATTGTTCTTGATTTAAAAAATCTTCAGGTAGATTCGATTCTATTTCGTGGTAATAAAATTGTGTTTAACTACGCCAATGATTTAATTACCGCTTTTTTTGGTCAGGCGCTGCCAGTAAATCAGGAAGATGAATTGACCGTGTTTTATAGGGGTGTGCCTTCCCGGGATCCGGTTTGGGGGGGATTTTATTTTGTTGATGACTATATTTATAATCTCGGTATTGGTTTGTCTACTACACCGCCAAATTTTGGAAAAGTCTGGTTTCCGTGTTTCGATAATTTTGTCGAAAGGACTACCTATGATTATTATGTAACTACAACAGCCGACAAAAAAGCATATTGTGTTGGTACTTTTATTTCAGAAGAAATGATAGGCACGAATAAGATACGCAGACACTATAGTATGAAAAATGAAATTCCTACTTATTTGTCATCTATAGCTGCTGCCAATTATGCAGTTTATACAGATAAACATCAGGGTATCGCTAATGAAATTCCAATTGAGCTAATTGCGAAACCACAGGATTTGAATATGATGAAAACACAATTTGCTAAATTGCCCCTTGCAATTGAAGCATTTGAATATTGGTTTGGACCTTATAAATTCGAACGGGTTGGATTTGTCGCCACAACTCAGGGAGCTATGGAGCATCCCACGAATGTTGCCTATCCGGTTAGTACCATTCAAAGTGGTACTTTAAGTCAGAATGAGCGCTTGTTTGCTCATGAATATGGCCACCACTGGTGGGGCGATTTAACTACCCTGGATGATGCAAGAGATATGTGGATTAAAGAAGGTACTGCAGAATATAGCTCTCATTTATTTGTTGAGTATGCTTATGGCAAAGCAGATTTTATTGATGCAGTAAAATCCAATTTATCCAATATTTTATTTAACGCACATAAAAATGACGGTAAGTTTCTTCCTTTGTCTCCCATGCCTTATGAAAATACTTATGGTACCCATACCTATCGCAAAGGTGCTGCAATGTTGCATAATATGCGCGGCTATCTGGGTGATGAACGGTTTAGAAATACCTGCCTAATGATTTTTGACAGTCTTACAGGTAAATCTATGAATGCCTATGAATTCAGAGATTTTTTAAATAAGCACAGTGGAAAAGATATGAGTTCGTATTTTGATGATTACATTTTTAATAAAGGTTATTGTACATTCTATATAGATTCTTTTAAAATATTTGATATGAATGGCCAGCATTATGCATATATCCAGCTAAGGCAAAAATCATATCACGCTGATCACCTTTATAATAATGTTCCTTTAACGATATCAATGTACGATGCTCAATTAAACCGATTTGAAGTGAGGCAAAACGTCAGCGGGGAATCACATGGATTTACAGTCTTGTTGCCTGATAATTATTCTCCAATAGTATTTTTGGTTAATGAAAAACAGGAATTAAATTTTGCCAGTCTGCAGAGTAATTCGGTAATTAAAAAAACTGGAACTCCAAATATTCCTTTTACTTCTATGGTCTGTAATGTCAATAAAGTTACGGATAGCTCGTATGTAAACATTGTTCATCACCTCGTAGCTCCGGATGCGGAGAAAAAGTTGAATTATATTGAAAAAATTTCAACACGACATTTTTGGAGAGTCGATATCATCAATCATGGGGAATTAGAAATTGATGGCCGGATCGATTATAATGGATTGGATTCTGCAAGCATCGATAGCGATATATTATTTAAATCGGAAGATAGTATCATGTTGGTATATCGTAAAGATTGGACGGAACCCTGGCGAGAATATACAGATTATAATTTGCTTAAATTAAGTTTAACAGACCGGAAAGGATTTGTGCGCATTACGAATTTAATTTCAGGAGATTATGCACTTGCTTATGGAGTAAATAATACTGTAGCAAACAAAGAAACTCAAAAAATACCTCTAAGTATTTATCCGAATCCGGTAATCGATATTCTCACAATCGATGCTCCGGATAGTCACCGGTTTAACTCAATACAAATATTGGATGTAAATGCTAAAACCGTTAAGTCCTGTGCTTTTGAACATCAGATTTCAGTGGCTGATTTGCAATCCGGTTATTATGCCTTAATTATTTTTGATACAGAAGGAAGAAGTATATTGCAAAATAGTTTTATAAAAAAATAAAACCATGAATTTAGTAAAAATTCAAGTCATCCTTATAGCTTTATTTTTAATATCAAATACCTGTTATTCTCAGGCCGGCAGCCTGGATCCTGGTTTTAATGGCAATGGGAGAGCCATCACATCAGTTGGGACCGGGCATGATCAGGCACTGGCTGTGGCAATTCAACCAGACGGTAAGATTGTAGTGGCAGGAAGTGCGGTTATAGGAAATGCCAGGGATTTTGCTGTTGTGAGATATAATGTAAATGGTACCCTTGACAATACATTTAGTGGCGACGGAAAATTGACAATTGATTTTTCCGGAGGCGAGGATATCGCTCAGGCAGTTTCTGTATTAGCTAACGGAACAATTATAGTAGCGGGAAGTGCTTCAGTTGGAACAAGTATCGATTTTGGAATTGCAGTTATTACTACTTCAGGTGTATTGGATAAAACATTTAGCAGTGATGGTAAATTAACCACGGACTTTACTAAAACAGATGATCGTGCTTTTGCTATGGAAATAAGCAACAACCGAATTATTTTAGCAGGTACGAGTCTTCAAAATGGTATCGAATTATTTGCTGTGGCAATGTACCTTCTGGATGGTACACTGGATTTTACCTTTTCTCAGGACGGACTCACTACGATTGATGTAGCTCCTGGCCCTGATTTTGCAACGAGTTTAGCAATTCAACTAGACCAAAAAATTATTGTAGGCGGTTATTCTGGCTATGATTTATTGACTGATTTTTCAGTTGTACGATTAAATCGGGACGGCAGCCTCGATACGGGATTTAACCATACAGGAAAAATTGTTACTGACCTCCGTCCTAATTTTGACAGAGCACATGCTATCGCTGTGCAGGCAGATCAGAAAATAGTTCAGGCTGGATTTACGTATAATGTAATGAATCATGATTTTGCATTGATACGTTATCTGCCCGATGGAAATTTAGATAAATCTTTTGCCGGATCTGGTAAATTAGTTATGCCGATTGGTCAGTTTTTTGATGAGTCATTTGCCATGAAACTGCAACCAGATGGTAAAATACTGATGGCTGGTGAAATTGCACAGGCCAGTACGGATGCTGATTTTGGTTTGGCCAGATTTAATTCTGACGGGACTTTGGATAAGACTTTTAGTGGTGATGGATTAGTAGCGACACCTATTGGTGCAGGTCAAAGCGAAGATGTTGCTTACGCTATGGCTCTTCAAGCTGATGGTAAAATAATCCTGGCCGGTGAAGCAGAAGTCGGGTCGAATAATGATTTTGCAGTGGCACGATTTATTTCCGGCTTAATGACGGAAGTAAATAATTTTTCAACTATTGCCAGTAACATTAACTTGTATCCTAACCCGATTGAAAATGAATTGGCAAATTTGGAGTATCAGTTACACGATAACCAATATTTATCCTTGTACCTGTGTAATCAAAATGGAATTATTATCAAAACTTTTTTTGAATATCAATATCGACCAGCAGGTATTCATGCTGAAAAAATCCTGTTTGAAAATTCCGGATGGAATGGTTCAAAATTTTTAATTCTTTCTAATGGAAAATATCAAAAATCCATTCAGATCGTTGATTAATATAATATACCGCACATTGTCTGAGTTTGTATTTAAATTGTACTCACAACACTTTTAAGTCATAAGTGAGGACACATTCGGATGCATTAATAGGATGCAGCTAAACTCTGTTTTAATCAATACTTCTTGTTAGATCAGTTTTCTAAGCTGTTATACCTGCGATTATTTTGAATAATCAAAAAGGAACTTTAGAAGGAATATATTCAGTCGAAATTCTGAAATGCGATTAATTAATTTTGGATACTATTATTATTGATCTTCCGGATTTATTAATGATACTCAAATAATCAGAATGTGTAGTATCAATTTCCAATAATAAATTAAAGGAGTTTGAATAAATTGTAATAATTTCTGCAATTGAATTTTTGAGCTCTGTTTTAATGAAGCTGAAAGCAGGATGTTTAGGAAACGATAAAAGCAACATTTCTGTAAAATAACAGGAGCTCTTCTTAATAATCCGTATAACAAGAGTTTAAATAACTGGCAAGTCCAAATTATCCACCGATGTATTGATTTTTGTACCGGCTTCTCTTGTTTAGATAGTCCAGAGTAGAGTACTTATATTTTACTAATTTTGGCTTTATTCCTTGTCATTGTGTCGACGACAGCCTGAGTTAAAATGTATAATCTATTGACGATGAAAAAGTCATTTATAGTCATTATATATCCCATAATAGAATGACGGAATTGAAATCAATTTCTACGATTTGATCTTTCCTTGATAAGCCACAGATACATCCAATTGTATAAGTAATGAGTCACGGAAGGACTATTTTTAATTTAGTTTCATCTTTTACTTAAGGTTTCTTCAATCCTTTTAATGGAGTAAGACGAATAGATCATATTATCCCAGAATTGTCATTAAAGAAATAATTCTAATGACCGCCATTAGAAATT
>CAZALD010000034.1:0-33809 GCA_964486185.1 uncultured Saprospiraceae bacterium | reverse complement strand
TATTCTGCAAATTTACCATTTCCAAAGTTATATTTTTTTGGTTGATTGTTATAATATGATTTCTTGCTCCGGAATCTTCAAGCTTTTTACGCTAAGCTTCAAATATTAACCAACAAGAGTTGGCTAATAAGCTACAATTACACCTCACCCACTTGTCTAAAATGGAAAATGGGCATTTACTGTATCCGTACAACCAAATACATATTGCCTGACAACATGAGATCAGATAGCTTTGCCGGAAATAGTTTTTATGACAAGGCAAGAATTTGATCAACTAAGCAATGTTTATTATTAGCCAGCGGAATGTCTCAAAAAAGTTTTGTATCTGAGAGAGGCCACCATTACATCAATATTATTATTGGAAAAAGAAGTATGGAAATTTAGTGCAAAAGACTTCCGATACATTTATGCAAATTGATTAAAGTGATCCCGATGATATAGATCAATTAAAATGACAGTATTACTCAGAAAAATTCCTGTCTACTCCAGCACCATCCGCTTTGTACTTGAATAATTACCGGCATTCAACTGATAATAATAAACCCCACTGGTTTTAAACAAGTCCTTTTTGACTTTAATTTGATTCCAGCCTTTTCGTCCTGCAATTTCCGTATTGCTCACCAATTTACCGGCAACATCGTATATACTTAAACTTGCCGTGTAATCTTCGGGCAACACAAAATGGATGATGGTTTCTTTGTCAAATGGATTGGGTGTATTTTGAAATAATTCAAACGAACTTATATCAGAATTATGTTGCTCTGAACGTAAACCAAGACTCACATCCAGCGTATTCACTTGCTGATCATAAGCCTCAGCTTTTGTAATCACGCTGTTGATTGAAATCAAATCTTCTATCTTTCCTTCTTTAATGGCACGGAAAACCAAACTAAATAAAACAGCACTCGATGTATGTGTTTGTCCATTATTTGAATTCCAGCTTGTCGTAATGATCCCTTTGTTTTTGTTTTGAAGACCAAAGTTGGATTCATCTATTTTTAATGCGCCTGTTTCAAATCCTTCAACACTTATTACTCCAGGATCAAAGCCGATACTAAACTGGAATCCGGTAATTCCTGAAAAATTCCGTGCTGTAAAATCTACTTTATACAACTCCCCGGCAACAAGCTGGTGTGTGTCAATTTCAAATTGCAGCACACCGCTATTCCGAACTATTACAGGATTAGCCGTATTAGCTCGTGCAGAATTATTGACATCGCCTAATTTGATCGAAATAAAATCTTTTTTGTATTCCCTGGCTTCGGGAAGTTTAAGTCTGATTTCTTTAGGCGCATTCCATGGAAAATTAGGATCCATGTTATAATCCCTTGGAATAAATGTCCAGGATTCCATCTTATCAAATTCATGAGTCACACCCAACACCAGCTTCCTGATTTCAGAAATATCGGAAGCGGTAATGGACGCAGAATTATTGACATCAGCCGCAATCCACTGATACGGACTTTGCATGGTCTCCTGTCCTAAAATATGTCTCTGTATTTTAACAATATCTGCTGTCGTCACACCATTGAGTGCATCGTCATTGCGTTTAGCCTTAATAATAAATTCCGTAGTCGGTCCATAAGGCAGATCGCCAAATAAATAACTACCCGTTGAATTGGTGATGATTTGTTTTTTCAAAATACCTTGCTCAAACAATTGCATGGTCACATCCTTGGTCAATTCTCCTGACATCGTTTCAACTATTCCACTAATCCTTGCATTGGAACCCACATCCGGACACACATTTACCGGATCCTGCACCATCAGACCTGTCCTGCAACATGCCTTATTACCTTCTTCGTCTTCAATACACAAACTGATCGGAATACTCAGATCATCATTGACTTTATTCCGTTCAAATTCATCACAACAGATCGTAAGGCTATCTGAATTATTAAATTCAAAATAAATTTTCAGATTTTTTGATTCGGTACAATTGTCAAAACTACCCAAATCAAAATCCCTTGCCCAGACGGTAACACAACCCGAACTCGGCATCACCGTGGTGATTAATCCGACATAACAATACGGCGTTGGTGGTTTGCAATCTTTGATCTCAAACAATTTGCAGGTTGTTGAAATATTTCCGCAGGCATCTTCTACAAACCAACATATTTTATGAATTCCAATCGGATACGTTCCACTTGCATCAAACGGATCTTTGTCATTAACGGCCTGAGGATTAAAACGACGATACGGAATTTTTCCGGCGAGGAATTGCTTCTGGGATAAAGACCCTACCATATAGTCAAATCCAGAATAGGCACCTTTGCCATCATTGTACAAATCGATTTTATATTCATACAACAATAAATTGGCCGGACTGCAATTGTCAGTAGCATCGGCGTTCATTTCGATATAGGCATGACAAATATTGCTGGCCGGATTTTTTATAGCCGGAACACAAGCACCGATATTGATGTGAATAGAAGGCTTGGATACATCATTTACTTTAATGACTTGTAAATATTCCCATCGTCCAATCGTTGCCGATCGGTTTGGATCGTACTGACACCAGTCAATGACTACCCACTTCCGCACCACTTTAAAACAGGCATCAGGTTCAATCGTAAAAATTTCATCAAAGTATTCCACACTGATCAGCGAACATAGATCATCAGAATTATTTTCAATAACCGGACGTCCTAGTCTTGGATTATCGGGACTTATGTCGGCACCACATCCCTGTAGTGTAATCGCCTGACCATTGCAGATGCCAGGCCAGGTAATATCATCATTCGGATCGCAGGGATCTGCGCGATTGATATAAAATGGATCGCAATCTACAACCCAGATCAATTGGGAAGCACGCACAGTAATTCCATTGGGCCCGGTGGCTGTAATGGTCCTTGTAATGGAACCCTGTCCGCAATCCCTGTTGTCATTTACGAGGATAGTAAAATTGGTTCCACAGGCTCCAAGGACAGTTCCATCAAAACCCCAGGTTAAATCATAGATTCTGTTTTCATGTGCTGTATCAAATAAGACACGGTAAAAGTCACAGGCTTTATTCCAGGCAGGAGGATTGGAAGGGGAAGCTCCCTGGATATAACCGGGATATCCACTTATCGGATTAGCTACACAATATTTGTGACAAACCACATCTTTGGTAATTACTTTTTTGCGCTGACTTACCTGAGTGACAACCCTGCCAAAGGTCTCATCGTTAGGATTGGATAATTTTGCAATATCAAACCAGAAAGAACAACTGACCACAATATCCGGTGGTGCCTGTACAACGGGAAGGGTTTTTTCCTGGACTTCAATATCTACCATACAATCGTTAAATCTGCCGGCATAAATGCCATTATTGCTCATAAGGCCAGGATTTACAGGACCTTCAGGAACTTCCCGATCAAAAACCCGGACGACCACCCGAATGGTTTTACCAATATCATTACAACAGAACCTTGCATAGTCATCAAAGAATATCTGATTGCCCGGAGATGGGTGATCATCCCCATTGGCAGCTGCACAATTGAGTCCGTTATCCGCCTGATTTATTGCAATACCATGAGTGGTGCCCCTGAGTTGTTCCATGCGGATTACTTTAAAAAATACATGTGGCGAACAATTATCAAAACTCGATTGGTCCAGATCTTTAGCCATGACTTGCGCGTACGACTCTCCGGAATTTGGATTCATGATAATACTTACTGCAGTGAGTTTATTGCAAATAGGACTCGGAGGCGTATTGTCCTGGGCATTAATTACAAAGCGTTTTCTGGTCACATTGCCACAACAATCTTCGGCTACGATATACGCATTCCAGATACCGGGTTTAATATCCGTAATTAAATATCCGGCAATGTCATTTCCAAGTACAAGTCCACTTTCCACGGTAACTGAATAATGCAAATCATTACTGCAATTATCCGTAATCCAGGGTTGGGGAACTTCATATTTTCCGGAACAGGTCCAGTCCTGAATATTGACCAGGACAGAATCCGGAAAGATCACGGAAGGCGCTTTTTTATCAACAACTTTTATGATCTGATTATGACCGCCTACCTGGCTGGTACACCAATCCATGACAGTCCATTGACGTAATATTTTAAAACAACCTACGATACCAGCATCACAGTTGGGTTTTGCCAGATCGATTTTTTGATCTACATAGTTAAGGGAAAGATTGATGCATTGACCTTTGTTGGGAACACCGGTGCCCAACCATTTTACGACCTGATCAGGACCCCAGCAGACGGTATTTACGGATTTCCATTCAGGATGTGCGGGATAATAGATGGGGAATGGACTTGGATGGCCTTTGTATTTACCCGTATCAAGACAATTCCATCCAAGCGTTTTTGGTCTTCGTATCCCGGCCAGATCTCCTGCGGGTGATGGAAGAAAGCCGCCAGTCGCAAACCAGTACACGGAATCCAGCAAGTATCCATCCACACAATAAGGTGCCGGAAGAATATGTGCAGAATGATCGTGAGAAGGAATTACTTTTTCATCACATAAAAGCGAGGGTAGATCGTAATCATTGTAATCAAGGGGCACATACACATCGGCCAAAGTTGCCATTAACACTGTAATGATTTGCGTGCAGCTTGATTTATTCCCATATTCATCAATGGCGGTCCATTTGCGTTCGATGCGTTCCTGGTACATGACACCGCAATCACCATAAAGCATGTCATCGTAGTATGTCAGGGTATAAGTTCCACAATTATCAGATACAGAAGGCACACCGGTACAATCCGGATGTGTGGAAGACGTGCCACATAAAATCCTGACTTCCGGTGGACAGATCAGAAGCGGCGGAAGTTTGTCTTCCACCGTGATTTTGGACCAACAGGAATTTCCGGTTTTAGTTTCTTTAACTGTGACTTTTAAGGTTTTAGCTATATCCGCTTTGGATACCTGGGGCCCTGGTTTTACCGGATCCCGGTCAATGAGATCATTGGAATACCAGTCCCGTAATTCCACCACATAATCCTGAAAACAGGAATAGGGCCCACCAGTCAGAATATCTTCTGCCCGGATAGTCGCAAAACAATATTCATTGAGACTATACTGCACTTCTGAAAGACAAACGATACTTTGAATGGGGTTTGGAAAAGGACTCACGGTAACATTCATGCAGCAGGTTTCTGTAAAACCAAATTCGTCGGTACCGATAAAACAGATCTGATGGACACCAATAGGCAGAAAATCGCCGAATTTATATAAAGTCGTATCCAGTAAACTGATACTTATAGCAGTGGTACAGTTGTCATTGATTTCAGGCAGAAAATCAAGAACACTACCGCATTGACCACTTGACAGATTTATCGTAAAATCTTTACAAGTCAGATTAAAACAGGGTGGTAATAGATTTTCACATGAGGAGTGTACAGATCTGTCCTTTTTATCTGTGATGTCCGAGGCGATAGTTACCTGATGGAATAGGAAGATGATGGAAAGGATGATCAGGGTGTTGCAGCTCTTGCAAAAAGCTGTACTTTGGTTCAGTCTCAAATAACAGAATATAGCATCTATTACAGACCGAATAGGAGAATGATGTTTCATCTCGATTGGTTTATGGATCAAATATAAGTCAATCCTCTGATTTAGCGAAATTTACACATATTGATTTTTTGAATGAATAATCAAATTTCTATCACATTAAATTTATTTATATGTTTATTGCATTGTTTTTCTGTAAATTGTAGATTAAATTAAGCTCTAATTTATAGAAAAACGAACGTATGTTTTTTGCCATTTTTTGAAAAAAATTTATTGGATTTGGGGAATGTCGGGGGTTCTATTTTATGAAAAGCGAACTGGTAAGCTGTTAAGGAAGTCAATGTTGTCAATGCAGGCAATGCAAGCAAGCAGTCAAGCAGTCAATGTAGGCAGACAGTGAATGATTGTAAATGCCTAAATTAGCTTGATTCTTAATATTATGGTACTATTAGTTACAGCATTTACAGAATTTCAGGCGGGTAATTTTTTCATGGGAAGCACGAGTTTGATACTTGATTTGTCAGCACCTTTAAAAATAACCAAAGTCATCAAGAATGCTGATAAAATAGCAGATGGCTGGAAGGTTTATCAAGCAGTCAAAATCGCAGCTTTCAAAATAATTGATGCCGGAGGAAACAAAATATTAAATAACTTGCCGCAAGATTGGAAGGTGACAACTTCAAAAAAGTTCATTAAAGAAAGCTCTGAAAGTAAAGGTTGGGAGTGGACCAATCCAGGAAGGCCAGATTATCATATCCGTGCAATGTCTGGAAATCCAAATTCAATTTATCCACATTCCAGGATACCTATTACAGAATGCATAAAGGCGACCGTCATTATGATAAATATGGAAATCCGGTTGATTAAGCAGATCCGTTATTTAACGGAAAAACGCATATCCCATTATATGAAGGTATTGAGTCTGCAATAATTGATTTCTTAGACTTATAAATGAAACTTAATTATAAATTGTATTTGCTGCATAATTATTACAGCTTATTGTCTTCATTACTTGTTGATAAGGAATTTTTTTATTTTAGTCTGAGAGTTGAAGAAGTGCTTGAAGATTTTCACATAGAAGAATATTTAAATGGCGAATGGGATAAGAAATTACTTTCTGATGAGACATTTAATAAACTCCGAGATGTTTATTAAAAACTTATATCTACCTATGACCAACTAAGCGAAGGACAAGGATATTTAATTTATTCTCATTATCGCCAAAACTCACAAGTTAAAGAATCATTAAAAATAATTCCTTCAGTTATAGAAAAAATGCAAGAGGAATTGGCCGCATATTATAACTATGACGTTGTAAACGGCATCTATTTAGATGGTACAACTTATGCTGATCACGATAATGATGAAGTAGAACCTAATTTACATGATCCAGAATTTAAAAGCAGCGGAAGCCTGATCAAAGATCTGATGGATGCTGTAAAGAAGTCACAGGAAAAAAAATAACGGCCAGGTACTTGCGACGTGCCGCCATTTGTACGGAATCCAAAAGCAAGAGATAGTATTTTCATTTGAAGCAAAAAGTGAAAACCTTAGATTCTTGGCGGCATGATTGCAAGTACAGTGTTAGTAGCCGTAATATACCTTTGACAATTTATTTAGTAAGGTTTTATCAATACTTCACTTGGAATATTTAGAGTTTCAGTAAGCTTTCTAATCATTTCTAAGCTTAGCTTTCGCTTTTTATTCAAGATTTCACTCGCCCTACTTTTTTGACCAACAATTTTTGCAAGCTCATTTTGATCCATTCCCATTTGTTCCATTCTGAACTTAATGGCTTCAATAGGTTCAGGAGAATCAATAGGAAAATTTTCTCTTTCATAGTTATCTACTAATATGCTTAATATTTCTAGTTCATTTCCAGTATGCGAACCTTTTTTAGAATCGAATATTTCGTCAATTCTTTTCATTGCACTTTGATAATCTTTCTTTGTATGGATTGGATTTATTTTCATATTAAAATTTTGTAACATCAATTTTATCATATTGCTTATGCGTTCCAATAAACCTAATATAAGTTAATTGATACTCAATATTTATCTTGACAAGCAAGCTATAGTTATTTCCTTTGATATTAAATACAACTCTATTATAAGAAATAATGCTCATGCTTGGAAATTGCTTTTTGAGTTCATTCATATTCTTCCATCTATTTGCACAAATCTCTCTGTACCACGACTTTAGAGACTGTTCGCTATCTGGATATTTGGTCCAAAAGTCCTTTAACGCCTTTCTCGCATTGACTCGCAAATTAAATCTTTATGCAAATTTACAAAATGTTCCCAAAATGGGAAAATAAATTTTGATTCTGATATGGCTACTAATTTAATGCTTAACAGAAGTTTCTCCTTTTAACAATATTGATTAACCCTGGAAAGAGGAGATAACAGACCTGATATTAACATGTCAATTCAAAATTCATGGCTACATTAGTTCGTTTTTATAAGCACCATTCAAAGCATCCAGTTTGTCAATAATAAAAAGTGTCTAAGCTTGCAGATCGTGTTTTTTTTAAAAAAAGCAACTTTATGAGATTAAGATGGGGACATCAATTGTTAATTGTACTTTGTTTTAAATTATTCCTTCGTTTGATGGGATTCCTCGCGTTGCTCGGAAAGACGCGCTCATTTTTGTAACGAAGCGGAGAGTGAAAAGTGAAGTTTTGTAATTGCCTAAAATAAGATAACCCTTATTATTATCGTAACTAATAATTACTAAATTCTGTCAACCTATTTTAGGCAAAGACAAATTGTTAATTGTTAATTGTTCATTGTTAATTGTTAATTGTTCATTATTAATTATTATCTTAGCTTCAAATTCTACCTTATGAAGACACTAACACTACTCCGGATACTTCTTGTATCAATTTTTTTATGTCAATTTTTACATACCAATTGCCAGGTTATTCCTCCACCCCATTTTGATGGAACAGACCATCCCACTTTGCGATGTGATCAAAAAATAAATCCTGGTCAGAATATTCAACTGTATATGACAGATCCTGATGAATGTCTAGACGGTTATTTATTGGACTCCGCATATTGGAAGGCTCATCCGTTGGAAGCAGACATTTATCCTGACAGAAGGTTGCCAAAAGTTTTTGGATGGAATTGTATTGCAGATACGACGCATCCATATTTGGGTCATCCTAACCCATCCCCCATTTATTATCCCAAACATACTCATTGGTTATCTCCGGATTCTGTTTGCTGGGGACCTGATCAACACATCCTTTGGTTAGGTACCGGATGGCCTCGTGTCGTTAATTGCACCCATCTTGAAATAAGTTACGACGATGTGCGTATTGATCTTTCAGTACAAAGTTGCGACGGAGGGCCCGTTTCTTGTTATACATTGTTGCGACAGTGGAGCATCTACGATTCTTGTAAAAACGAACAGCTAATACACACACAAGTCATCAAAATGATCGATGATCAGGGTCCCGAAATTTTATATCCTGACACCATCATATTACAAGTCAATCCGGCAAATTGTCTGGCACGCTGGGAAGTATCACCTCCATGGCTATCGGATAATTGTTCGGTAGAACTTCATTATGAATTAAAAACCTCTTCAGGCAATATCATTGGAAATGAAATTGTAGCTTATATAGTAACCAATCTTGTACCCGGAAATCATACAGCCACTTTCACGGCCTTTGATTGTTGTGGCAATAAATCTGTTAAAGATGTAGTCCTTGTTGTAAGAAATGAAGCACCTCCTGTTGCAGTTTGTAAAGATCTAACAGTAAATATGACAGGTAATCAGGCACCTGGACTGAATACAGCCATGATACCGGCCGTTGATCTGGATCAGGGAAGCAGTGCATCCTGTGATACTGTTTTGTTTTTTAAAGCAATCCGCTTGTCTGATTTGAAAGGAACTAAAAACGGAACCGATAGTTCCCTGATTAACGAATTGGATTTTTGCCATAATTTTAATGGTGACGACAATGATAGTCTGGATGGAAATCAAATTTATTTTGATGACCGCGTTTATTTTTGTTGCGAGGATGTAGGACATTCTACCTCAGTCATTTTACGCGTTTTTGATATTGATCCCGGACCGGGTCCGGTTCATCCTTCACGAATGGATCCAGGAGGAGATTTATATAACCACTTTAGTGATTGTCTTTCTCAGGTACTTATTCTGGATCGAAGTATTCCAACGTTAGTCTCTCCATCAAATGTAGTTGCAAGTTGTCATTATTCATTTGATGTAAAGAATCTCAGCGATCCCAATGATTCTACTTTTGGAAGAATCGTTACTTCACTTTCCAACCGGGGAAAAATTACTACGACTGATATAGTCTGTCATGCATATTGCGTAGATAATAAAATTACAGGCTACCCTGGCTATATACAGGGATCACCTCCTTCCAATCCTCCTGCATCAAACCGCGCATGTGATTATTACCGAACTTTATTTGACACGGCTCATCCCTTTAGAAAATACGAGATGGTATGGGGTTTTGATGGGTATGCATTAAGTGCCTGCGATGTGGATGTATCCATAACAGTGGAAGATCTGAGGGTTTGTGGTAAAGGAAGAATCAATCGCCGCATCCGGGTACCCGGTCCAACAGGAGCCGTGGTGACTGCTACTCAAACGATTTGGATTGTAGATTGCGACAATGCAAATCCTTCTATGCAGATTCAGTTGGATTCTACCGGACCCACAGAAAATGGTTTTGCCGATGTTATTATCAAAGCGATTACAGATAATATCTGTTATCCTGCTGATCAAACAATACTTAGCTATGAAATCGATGAATTTAATGACAGCAGCGGTGTATATCCTGAAGGATTTGATTATAAAGTAGGCCCATTAAACTTGGTAGATTTTAATGCAGGAATAGATCCCCTGTTTATGGATAATCCAAGAGCGTTTGATTCAAAAAATCCATCCAATGCAAGCGGACGATATCCGGTAGGAATACATAAAATACGTTGGACGGCATCGGATACCTGTGGATCAGTGCGTATGGCTACTTTGCTATTTGAAATTAAAGAAACCGTTGGGACTCAAGATTTCCATACAAGGCAAAATCTTTCAATAATTCCAAATCCATCAAAAGGTTCTGTATTGATCAGATCGAGTCAAGAGATAGATTTCATTCGAATTGTATTCGGTTCCGGAATAATTTTAAGAGATTATTTTGTCCCGGATAAACACCATCTGAAAGTGGATATATTGCAAGCCGGAATGTATTTTATTCAGGCCTATAATCAGGGAAAGATTGTTTCCTCTGAAAAGTTAATTGTACATTAATTATCCCAGTTGAATTAAAAAAGTCATGTACTATTAGCGAATCGATAATCATTTAATATCTTTTTATTTTTTCACTTATTAAAAAGAAAACTACATTTGATATTTGAATAATAATAATGAATACATTAATTGATTCATCAACAGGCCAATTTTGCATTTCGAAATCGACGACAATTGGATACAATGCCTCATCCGTTCAAATTTTAAATGTACTACCTAAAGAATATTCCAGAGACTTATCATTTGGCAATGGATGGAGCTGGATTAGGTGTGATAAAATTTCAATTCACGAACAAGAATATACACTAGGATTTTCACTCTTTAATCATAAATTACGAGCGATTCATGTTCAGTTTTATGACCATTTAAAATATTTGCAAGAACACATGGAAGATCTGACGGAAGAGAATGAGTTAAAAAGAAAGGAAGAATATAATAGCTGGTTATCAAGCCAAATAGGAGACCAACGCGAGTTTTCCTGGGGACAAATTGAGGCTTGTTACCATCCGAAAGATGGCATAAGTTTGATCGTGTTGCGGTATAATGTAATTTAAAATTGAATGGTTGTTCATGTCTAAAGGATTAGAATGCTTTTACCATGTCCGTGAAATCACCTTATCAAAGTAAAATCGCCTTTGACTGTATGGATTGTACCGTCTCCAGATAATACTCTGGCATAATATACATAGACGCCAGGATTCATTTTCCGTGAATCAAAATTTCCATTCCAACCCAGTTCAGGTTTGTTGGGAAGTATTTGTTGAGTTTCAAAAACTTTTTCTCCCCATCGGTCATAGATTTGCAACAACTCGATAATCGCCTGATCATCTGCAATGAGATAAAAATAATCATTGATATTATCTCCATTAGCTGAAATGGCATTGGGCGCATAAACAAATCCCGCCTTACGTACTCTGATGAATACAGAATCCAGACTGCTGCAATTGCGCTCATCTACAGACAAAGTATACACCCAGGTATCCTGGTCTGCAATAAAATCTACTTTTGTACAATTGGTACATGAAGTAAGAATCAATGGTTGCCAGAAAATAGAGGTAGTGGGTTTATTAGTTTGCAAAATCAACTCCACCTTACTGCCTTTATTGACCAAAAGATCATTACCAAGGTCAGTGAGAAATGCGAATGGATTTAAAATTTGTATTGTATAGGTATTTGTGATGCATCCTTTACTATCCCGTACGAACACTGAATGATTTCCGGGAGGAATATTTAATATACTGTTTGTGTTGGTAATTACCTTATTATCAAAAAAGATCTGATAAGGTGATGTAAAATCAGAGATATTTAATAGTTCAATTTTCGCATCATTGGCATTAAAGCAGCTAATTGAATCCACTCTGTAATTTAACTCCAGGGGCATATACTGAATCTCTGAAAAAATAATACTATCACATCCCTTGCTGTTTTTTAAATACAACGTATCAAGACCTGCTTCAGCTGGCAAACAACTAATCCGTTTTTGATACGTGGTATCTGATGGTATAAATAAAATGGACTGGATAACGACACTATCACAATTACCGGGACGAAATATCGTGGTATCCTTTTTTTGTTGATTAAAATGACAGGTTCTGCCGAAAATAAAAGTTGTATCAATAGTTTTTAACTGATAATCGCTGATGACAATACTGTCACAGCCTTGCTGATTGGTATAGGTCGTCGTAATTCGCCCTGCCTTCGAAGGATCACAGGTAGTAAATGTAAAATACAAGGTATCACTTCTGCGTAAAAAGGTCTCAGTTATTATTACGCTATCACAATCAAATTGATTTTTAAGAGTCATAGTTTCCGATCCGGCCAGCTTAGGGTCGCAAGTGAATTTAGAAATCAAATTCGTATCTGAAGGAAGTAAGTGTACCAGTATGTTTACTACACTGTCGCAACCTAAGACATTGGTCAGCACATTTCTAAAAATGCCGGCTTTGGATGGATCACAGGTATTAGACTGTATCATAGTCGAATCTACCCGCAACGGAATATGATGCGTAATAACTACACTGTCACAAAGGCTTGTAGAATATCGAACAGTATCGATATATGCTTTTGTCAGACCACACTCAGTACTTGTAATATTAAAAATGGTCTCAGCCGAAAAATCTGTAACAACTGTTACAATGCTATCACAAAGAAATTTGTTTTGTAAATTTTTTATAAGGGTACCTTTTTTGGTACTGTCACAACTTGTATTAAATATAAACACAGAATCCTTGCGAAGCGGATGGTGTTCAAAGTACACAATGGAATCACAAAATTGTCCTGAAAGTAAAAAAGTGTCGATCTGCAATTGATCCAGTAGGCAAGAAGAATCTCGAAGGATGGTTTTGGAAACAGAATATATGGTAAAATTCCGGATGACTAAAGAATCGCAACCCGCCACATTGTTCAGATACAAAGTATCAGAAAGGGATTGTGTTGGATCACAGGTATTGAGTTGCAGATGAACGGTGTCGGAGTTCAATTTAAATGTCTGCGTAATCACGATACTGTCGCATGACATTTGAGTATATACAAGGGTATCGGTTGTATTGCTCAAAACAGAACAAGAATATTGAATGACACGGAATGTATCGCTGCCGGTGCTGCTTCTGAAACTTGCAAAGCTGCTATCTACATTACCGCAAAAGTCTTTTGCATAAAACCAGACATCGATTTGACTCTTGGTGGAATCTCCCTGAAAATTATTGGACCAAAGGATTGTATCACATGTTCCTGATGCTTCAGCATAAGCATGTTGACTTAACCAGTTACGCAGAGAATCTCTTGCATTGGGGTTACAGAAAAAAGATTTGGATTCTGCGGGTTTGGATATTTTGGGTGCAATGGTATCTATCACATAAAAAGTGGCATACGCCGGATTCTCCTGACCGCAATGATCTATAGCGATAAATTCTACCAGGGAAGTATCACAGGCTTTGGAAGGTATTCTTTCTATGGTGGTGCGCCAATTGACTTTACCACATGCATCCGTAGCAATGGCTTCTCCATTTGCCTTGATCCAATCATTAAATAATTTGGCAACATCTTCAGAACAATTGACAAATTTATTCTGTGGTCTTTTAGTAAAGTTTGGTGGATTTTTATCTTGGATGGTGATGATTTGATCTTCAATTGTATTATTTCCGCAAGCATCTTTTACTTCCCACGTTCTGGTAATAATTTTTGTGCAAGGATCCACCTGCACAAATGTTTCTTTTAAACTAATCGAAGGATTTGGATCACAATTATCAGTAGCTCTGATTGTAGCAGCTTTAGGAAGATCTTTTTCACATTCAATTTCCAAGTCATCCTGTGGATTTAAAACGACCGGAAATTCTGTATCACCGGGGCATTCAAATATTTTGATGTCATCGATTAATGTTCCTCCCCATTCGCTTCCACCGATGCTGCTGAATTCCATATTGGCAGACGTAGCCATAGCCATGAAAGTATGTGAAACTTTAAACCAGGACACGCTACCATCCATACTTACGGTCCAGTTGACATTAAGCCAGGCGCCATTTGCGATGCGAAGGGTACCCGTTGATGTATAACCTGAACCATTTTGTGCCGTCCAGAAGTCGATGCGGTATAAATTACCGGGTGTTAATCCTGTTAGGTTGTATTGAATCGCACCAAAACCCGGAGATCCATGCAAATCTATAAAGTTGGATCGACCATTGGGATTACCCAACGTCAGGTTTCCAAAAAATGCATCTTTATGATCGATTGTGGCCCGGGTGCATGTCCAACCGGAAAAAAACTGACCAACACTATATAATATTAATCCACCAGGTGGAGGAGCAGGAGCATCTTCAAAATCCAGATTGGGATAAAACAATTCGACAAACTGACCACAACAACAACTTCCTCCGCGAGAAGCCGGTACAAATTGCAGTATTTGAGTATATGAGAGGTTTACAAAATGAATTAACAGGACAATGTAAAATGATCGTTTCAACACTCTTTGTTTATTGCGACTTTAATGTCAGCCTGCAAATATCCTGTTATTCACATCAATATCAAATAAAATTCCAATGAAACGTTTCTAATCCCTGAATTCTAATTTATGTGATTGCACTGCCAGGTCAATTTATTTCTGTCTAATCTGAGCTTTCTTCTTACTCTTCGATTCCGAGTATTCTTTATTTTCCATCTAATCATGGCATTCGGTGGAATCAATTTCTAAGTGTATTCTACGCAATCTGTATAATTCACCTTCTTCTTGTAATCGGTGTTCTTCGTGTAATCTGCGTAATCCGTGTTCTCCGTGTTCAAAAAAGGCTTATCTCCCGATGGGAAATAAGCCAAAGAATAATACTGATTTTGGAATTAAATCTTTTTCAGATCTCTTAGAATGTGCATGGATTCATACACGTAAATATCTTTGGATAAATTTTTTATAAATTCTTCATTCCGGGCAATTTTTGAAGAGTCGAGTTGAATCGATGGAATATCAGCCTGAAGATTTTCAACTTTTAATCCTTTAATGGGTTCTGTTCCGATTTTTTCAAATTTCTTTACTTCTTGATTGCGTTTAAATACTAATTGTTTGTAAGCATTAAACTCCAAAGGAAACTCAGTTTCTTTTCTGTTTCTGGCCAGACGTTTTGCATTTTCATCAATCAATCCAAATTCAGGATTTGATTTTATTCGTTTTTCACAATTGCGTTTTACATCATCCAGGTTATTTATTTGAAATACATTTTGAGAAAAATTTAATTTCTGAATTTCGTCATAAGGCATTGGATGATCGTATTCTTTTTCACCATTTACTATATAGCTATAGGTATCCGGCAATAAGATATCTGGTTCTACCCCCTTTAATTGAACTGAACCACCATTGACCCGATAATATTTTTGAATAGTCACTTTCATTTCACCAAGAGGTCTGAGCTCGGGATAAGGAGTAAACTGATCCAGATTTCTGAATTGTTGTACAGTACCTTTTCCAAAGGTTGGTTCACCTCCTACAATAACGGCTCTTTTATAATCCTGCAGGCAAGCGCTGATGATTTCGGAGGCTGATGCACTATTGCTATTCACTAGAATGACGAGTGGACCATCGAAAAACACGCCAGGGTTGGGATCGTTGTAAGGTCGAATGCCTTTACGGTCTTTAACCTGTACTACGGGACCCTGATCAATAAATAAACCTGACATATCCACCACTTCCTGCAAAGACCCGCCTCCATTATTGCGTAGGTCCAGTATGAGGCTGGTTACGCCTTCGTTTTTTAATTTAGTCAGTTCTTCAGCGATGTCGCGTGCTGCGGAAGGATTATTGGGATCATTAAAGTCGGCATAAAATTTAGGCAAACGAATGATTCCAATTTTATCTTCAGAGACTTCATTTTTTATAATAGCTGATCTGGCAAAGCCTTCATCCATGATCACTTCATCTCTGACGATAGTAATGTGCTTGATGTTACCATCTTGTTTTTGAACCTTCAGGGTAACTTTAGTTCCTTTTTTACCGCGGATTTTACTGACCACATCATCGATTCGCATGCCTTTGATATCAACAGGTTCCATACCATCCTGTTGAACAGCTTGTATCAGGTCATTTGCTTCAAGCTCGCCCTGGCGATAAGCAGGACCACCCGGAACGATGGAAGCCACTTTAGTGAATTCGCGTTCGGTTTGAAGCCGTGCCCCAATTCCTTCCAGTTTACCGGACATGCTGATATTAAAATCTTCTTTTTCTCGTGGATTCAGATAATCCGTATGCGGATCATAAAGGTGAATGAAGGTATTGATAAATAGTTCAAAGCGGTCAGAACGCTTTAGTTTGGAAAGCCGGTCAAACCATGAAGACATCATGTCTTTTACTTCTTTGTTGATATCCATTTTGATAGAATCTTCCGGACGGGTTTTTCCTTCTTTTTCCAGTTTTTCAGTATCCGAAATATATCGGCTTAGTTTTTCATATTTTAATGATTTGCGCCAATAATCTTTCATTTCCTGATCGTTAGCCGGCCATTTGCGTTTTTCAGCGTCTAATTCGATAGTTTCCACTTTTGAAAAATCAAAAGGATCATCAATTAATTCATCGTAATATGATTTTGAACGTTGAATGGCATTATCAATAAGCATGAGGGAAAGTTCAAAAAATTCTGTTTTACCTTCTTTAAAATGGTCGTCCAGATCGCGTTTATATTTTTCTAGTTGCTGAATATCTTTTTGGGTATAGAATCGTTTTCCCGGATCCATATTTAGCAGAAATTCATCAAATGCTTTCATTGAAAAGACATCATCGACAACAGGAGGAGCATAATGAAAGCGTTGTGAATTTTCATAAATTAATTTCAGCAAATGGCTTTCTCTGGAAACCGGATCACCCGATGTATGTCCACAATTACCTGATAAATAAGCCAATACCAGAAAAATTGGCAAGAATAGGAACCATGATTTTTTATACTTCATTTCTTCTTTCATTTTAAATTATGCTTATCAACCCCAATTGAAGATATTAATTATTGAAAATGCCCTATTTTATAAAAAGTTTAACAAAGGGTCATAATTCCATCGTTAAATTGGATTGGCAAAGATACTACGAATTATTTCGTATGTTTTAATTTATTAAAAATTGTTTGAGATTTAATCGGACTCGGGTAACTGACAACTATTTGTTTTACCAAAAAGTCTATATCTGTTTTTAGCAATTACTTTATACATAGAGTCACGAATTATTTTAGGAATTAATTTCAAAATTCCAGATAATTTCCATATTCCACCTAAATCAGATAGAATCTCAATAACGGCATCAGAATAAACAAAGTATGCTGAATTTTTGAAATACACTAAAGAATCTGGCCATTTATCCTGGATGATGACAGAATTATTTATAATTGTCTGCGGTAAATGGATTATGGTGGTTACCTCAAAGCTTTTGTAGTTCTTTCTTTTTTTAAGAAACCGTATGAATCGGCTGCATAACAGACATTCACCATCGTAATAAATTATTTGAAGATCAGAACGATTCATAGGGTATCAACAACCAGAACATAAAATAGTCAGGAGATTTGATTTGTTTTTTACAATTTAAAGATTAACAAGCTTTTATAGTTCAATTTTTTTCGAAATTGTGAAATATCGGAATTTTGATTCAAAAAAATTACAATTCAAATAAAACATTATTTGTTTTTTGATAGTTTTCTCCTGTCTTTCCAAATATTTATTGTTATTTATATTTATAACTGTCTAAAAATTCTGATAATGGCCGGTAGAGATTTGTCAACTCTAAAGAGTTGACAAATCTAAAGTTCATTACGTTGATTATCACATAATTATCATTAATTTCTATAATTTATTTTATAACTCCAATTAAGAGAAAATCTATTTCATTTTTGAGAACGAGTCTTTTAGTCTTGTAAACCTATCATTTGTTAAATAAATCACGATTTATTCATAACCATAGATTTTTAGAGCCAGCGCCAGCCGCTTTACTGACTGCCAGGCTGTAGGAAGGTTTTATACTCGGTATGCACTGTCTTGCTATATCCCGTCTTTCGCCATGAAGCGTTCGTTCATCCATGATTTTTTTATACTTTTGCTCCGCTTTATTAAAAATATCAAATAAATATGGAAAATCTGGTCTATTATCTGCCTCTATTCGGAATTGTTGGTTTAATATATATGGCTTATTTATATAACTGGGTCGCAGCTCAAGATGCAGGAGAACCCAAAATGAAACTGATCGCCGGATATATTCGAGACGGAGCCATGGCTTTCCTTAAAGCAGAATACCGAGTTTTAACATTTTATGTATTAATCGCAGGTATCTTATTAGGTTTATTAAGCTTTAAAGTGGAGACTACTCACTGGATAATCGTCGTAGCTTTTATCCTGGGAGCATTGTTTTCGGTAATTGCCGGATTTATAGGTATGCGAATCGCCACATTGGCTAACGTTCGCACAACTCAGGCTGCCAGAACATCCCTGATAAAAGCATTGCATGTATCCTTTCGAGGTGGAACGGTAATGGGCCTTGGTGTCGCCAGTTTAGCCGTATTAGGATTAAGCCTGTTATTTGCTATGTTCTTTTATTCATTCATGGGTGGAGTTTGGGCGGATGCCTCAATAAAAGGCAATTCTTACTTACCCGTTGAATCAATGACTATCATTTTGGAAGTACTGGCAGGCTTTTCTTTAGGTGCTGAGTCTATCGCATTATTTGCCCGAGTCGGTGGGGGAATTTATACCAAAGCAGCTGATGTTGGAGCGGATCTGGTAGGAAAAGTTGAAAAAGGAATACCTGAAGATGACCCAAGAAATCCTGCCACAATAGCTGATAATGTCGGTGATAATGTCGGTGATGTAGCTGGTATGGGTGCAGATTTGTTTGGATCCTATGTGGCAACAGTCCTTGCCGCAATGGTTTTGGGTAATTATGTAATCCGGGACATGGGTGGTGACATAACTGCTACCGATCAATTTTTAGGTCTCGGACCAATCTTGTTACCGTTGTTTATTGCATGTATTGGATTAATTTTTTCAATTATTGGTAGTTTTTTCGTCAGTATTAAATCAGAAGATGCCCGCGAACAACAGGTGCAATTTGCTTTAAACTTAGGTAATTGGGTTTCTTTAGGACTCACTGCAGTAGCATCCTATTTTTGTATTCAGTGGTTGTTGCCAGATACCTTACAAATGAATTTCTTTGGAATTGGTATACAAGCTATACCCAGCTTACATGTTTTTTATGTTGTTTTGATTGGATTAGTTGTTGGAGCTGCTATTTCGCATCTTACAGAATATTATACCGGACTTGGTTTAAAACCAGTGAATGATATCGTTCAAAAATCAGGAACCGGAGCAGCAACAAATATTATTGGTGGACTGAGCAACGGAATGTTAAGCACTGCCGGGCCCGTTTTAATTTTCGCACTTTCCATATGGGCTAGTTATGCACTTGCCGGGTTTTATGGTGTTTCTATAGCGGCAAGCGCAATGATGGCAACTACTGCGATGCAATTGGCCATCGATGCTTTTGGTCCGATTTCAGATAATGCCGGCGGAATTGCGGAGATGTCGGAATTACCTAAAGAAGTCAGGACGCGCACCGATATACTCGATTCTGTCGGAAATACAACTGCTGCTATAGGTAAAGGATTTGCAATTGCCTCTGCGGCTTTGACCGCATTAGGTTTATTTGCAGCCTATGTGACTTTTACCGGAATCGATGGCATCAATATCTTTAAAGCGGATGTTCTTGCTGCATTATTTGTTGGAGGAATGATTCCGGTAGTCTTTTCTGCCCTCGCAATGAGTTCTGTTGGTAAGGCAGCCATGGATATGGTTAATGAAGTAAGAAGGCAATTCAGAGAAATACCTGGAATTATGGAAGGCACTGGTCAGCCTGAATACGGCCGTTGTGTGGCGATTTCTACTAAAGCAGCTTTGCAAGAAATGATCTTACCTGGAGCTATAACCCTGATCACTCCTGTGATTATTGGATTTACAATGGGCGCGGAAGCTTTGGGTGCCTATATGGCTGGCGTATGTGTGAGTGGTGTTGTGTGGGCAATTTTTCAAAACAATGCAGGTGGTTCATGGGATAATGCGAAGAAATCTTTTGAATCGGGTGTAACCATTGATGGTGTCGTCTATCATAAAGGTTCTGATCCTCATAAAGCTGCAGTCATCGGTGACACTGTAGGAGATCCATTTAAAGATACTTCAGGACCTTCCATGAATATTTTGATTAAACTGACTTGTTTGGTGGGATTAGTTTTGGCACCTATACTTGCTCAACACTCGCATAAAGCAAAACCAGATGCCCCGAAAATAGAAATACAAATGCAACAAGATCAAAATCAATAATTGGTGTCAATTTTTACTATTTGATTGCGAATCTTCAAGTAAGTAGTTCTTTTTAGTAAAAAATTTGATCAATTTTAAGTACACAAAGTAACTGAGTTGATTAACTTTAGGTTATTGCTTAGTTAGATCTATCTTCATAAATTCTGTTATAGCATTTTACCAACTTTTCTTCAAATTCTTCATTGGTTTATTTGCGGTTATTCCTTCTGCCTGTCATTATTTTTCGATTTCTGGTTATTATTTTGACACCTATTAAAATTAACAAATCGAATATAATTATGGTATAAAAAGCGCTTGCTTGAAATTTTAGATTTGTCAACTCTTAAGAGTTGACAACTTTAGTACAAAATATTTTTAATATATTCTGAATTATTTTTAAGCTCCATTAATCAAAATTTAAGCCTTTCGCTGAAGATTAAAATTAACAAATCACATAAATTGAAAAAAAAAAATCAGATTCAAAATATCTGTTTCTATTTGTAAAAGCTTACGCTTCCCAATATCGGCTCGTACAGAATGATACTTTCAAAATAGTTACGTTTTGTTGTCCTTTTTAATGGTATTATGCAAAGGAGATTCACTGCTATAGGGTACTTTCCCGGATGGAACCACCTTACTTGCTTTTTCCAAATGACTGTCCTGATCATCAAAAAATATATGAGCTCCATATGCATCCAGGACCTTATCCTTATCTAGCCCCCCTAAAAAATAGGCTTCGTCAACATAGACTCCCCAACGACGTAGTGTTTTTATCACCCTCATATGGGAAGGTGCATTGCGAGCCGTTACTATAGCCAATCGTAATGGTGATAATTCGATACGGGTTGGAAGGTGCTCCTGTATTTTTGAAAGCTTAATTAATAGTTTGGCAAAAGGACCTTCTTTTAACGGATCATTTTCATGTGCCTTTTCATATTCCTGAAATGCATCAATCCCTTCGGTCTTATATCGAAATTCTGATTCATCTGAAAACAAAACCGCATCAGCATCAAATGCTATTTTTACACGATTGTCATCAGAATTAAAACTAACGGGTGGTGCATAAATAAAGGCCGCTGCACAGGTCTTTGAATCAATGACGGCCTGTACATCTAATTCGTCCTTCGATAAAAATAAATCAACGTTAAATGCATCAATATACGGGGCTAAAGGTTCTCCCCCAGACAATGCCACTCTGCTGATGTCCAATTCGTATTTTTTTAAGGTATTTAAAATTCGGACTCCGGTTTCCGGACTGTTTCGAGACATCACGATTACCTCAACTATTCTCCGGTGAGCCTGCTTGTTTAATTGTAATAAACTTTGTATCAAATAAAAAGCAGTACCAGGTTCCAAAACTTTTTCTTCATGTTCCAGTTGGTATTGCCGGTATTTTTCAATACCATGCTGCATAAAAACCTGGTTTTCTTCTTCCAGATCAAATAACGCTCTGGATGAAACACCAATCACCAATATTTCAGAAAAATCGATGGGCATAAAGTAAAAACTAACTAAATTACAAAGTTACAGTTTCCGATCGCGATTCTGTTAGATTTTTAAATTCGCTTTTAAACACATAGTAAAATCCCATTCCACCATTATTAGCACTGCAATATCATCGTTTAATATCAACACCTTACAAGGTGATCATAAAACCCCATTAACCATTCTTGTTAGCTTCGCCACAACTCATCTATTTATCATCAGATTTTGACATTTAAAAATAAATACTTTAGCGGGTATGTTTTTAATCACTTTTACTTTTTAATAGTAAGATTTCACTATATTTTGAATGATAAATTGATGGTCTTTATAATGAAAAGTTAGTAATCAGGTGTTTACTTAACTGGCTTCCTCCAAAATACGAAAATATCTCTGTACTTTTGGTGATCTCATTTATGCATAAAGGATTATTGCTACTTTTTAACGGATTATTAAAACGAAATGAACATTGGATTTGATTCAAAAAGACTTTACTGTAATTTTACCGGACTTGGAAATTACAGCAGGTCATTAGTTACGAATCTTCAAAAATTTTATCCTGGGAATCTGTACCACCTATATACTCCTCGAATAATACATAATGTGGAAACTGATTTTTTTAATAATAACTTATCCTTTCATACACACCTTAAAAAAACTCCTTTCAGCTCTTATTGGAGAAGTTATTCTATACTTTCTCAATTAGAAAATGATAAAGTTGAATTATACCACGGACTCAGTAATGAAATTCCTTTTAGAATTCAAAAAACCAAGATCAAGAGTATTGTAACTATTCATGATTTGATATTTAAAATCTATCCGGATACTTATTCGTTTTTCGACAAAACAATTTATAATCTAAAATTTAAAAATGCTTGTCTGAATTCTGACAAGATTATTGCTATTAGCCAGAATACTAAAAAGGATATTGTAGAACATTATGGAATAGCTCCTGAAAAAATTGAAGTCATTTATCAGTCTTGCAATCCGCTTTTTTATGAACCAGATATGTGCGAAGAAAACTCGTCAATTCTTCAGCAATATAATCTTCCCAATGAATACCTCCTGTATGTAGGAAGTATTGAAAAACGTAAAAACCTAAAAGGGATTATTGAAGCATACCAATTTTTACAAAGCCAGGATAGGATTCCTCTTGTTATTATCGGAGGCAACCGGGACAAATCTTATAAAAAAGAAATACTTACCCTGATAAATTCTATGGGTATTGAAAAATTAATGTTTTTCATTAATCATCTAAACGATAATTTACATTTAAGACAAATTTATAAAAGTGCTTTAACTTTAGTCTATCCTTCATTTTATGAAGGATTTGGTTTGCCAATAGCCGAAGCCTTACTATGCAAGACACCGGTGATAACTTCCAGAGTTTCTTCTTTGACAGAAGCAGGAGGGCCCGGATCCATATATATTAATCCTGAAAAACCTGAGGAAATCGCTCATGCCATCCGTATGATTTTGACAAATTCCTCCCAAAATAAAATAATGGCTAAACAGGGACATACCTATGCCTTTGAATATTTTTCACCTGAAAAACTCACCCACCAATTAGTAAATTGTTATAAGAATACCTTGAACAGTTGATTCAAAAATAACATGGCCAAATGACTATATGCAATTTCGCTCATAGATTTTAATACTCAAGCCAGGGAAAATGATATCTTAATCCCCGAAGCCGGTATTCTTAGGCTCAAGTCTTGGCTTACAATTTTCAAAAAATATTTGTAAAAAATGAGAGGCTGTACAGAGTTGTATCCAACTTTTCACTAAATTTGATTATGATTTATCTCGACATACCACGAATTGCGATTCTATCGATTGCCAATCTTATGATGTGTAGTCTCTTGTGTCAATCATCTATTAACTCACTTGGAAATCAGGCTAAATCCCAGGAGGGTACAATCGATTATAGTATCGGACAAGTTTTTTATCAAAGCTATAGTTCTTCTACCGGTAAAATCAATGAAGGAGTTCAACAGCCTTTTGAGATTCTTTTGGTTCGCGAAGATCAGGTTTTTGATACAGATTATTTGATACAGGTTTTTCCAAATCCCGTTGAGGAAAAGCTCATTGTACATTTAGAAAAATTATCAGACTTATCATCAATATCATTTCAAATACTTGACCTAAATGGGGTTACCCAGCATTCAGATAAAATTGCCTTTTCGAAAACGGAAGTTGATGTAAAAAATTTACCACAGGGAGTCTATATGATTAAATTTTTTAAAAACACCGATCAGATCCAACTTTTCAAACTAATCAAATTGAATTAATTATGAAATTAATCTTTACCATACTGTTTTGCTTTACATGCCTTGTATTCTTGTTTTCTCAGGCGCCTCAAAAAATGAGCTTTCAGTCAGTAGTACGTAAAAGCGACAATACATTACTGACGAATAGTTCGGTTGGTGTCAGGATATCGATTATTTTAGGAAGTGTTAATGGCGTTACGATCTATTCTGAAATACATAAGGTCAATACCAATGATAATGGTCTGATTAGTTTGGAAATTGGCTCCGGAATTGTAACAAAAGGTAACTTTTCCCAAATTGATTGGAAATCAACTCAGTCTTATTTGAAAACAGAATTTGACGTGACTGGCGGTACTAATTTTTCGATCACTAATGTAAATCAATTATTAAGTGTTCCTTATGCACTCTATGCCGAAAAGTCTGGTTCTTCTCAGGAGCGCTATGTCGGTGAATTTTACGGCGGTGGTATAATATTTCATGTCACCAAAAATAAAAACGGAGAAGAGCATGGCTTAATCATGAGTATCAATGAAATTTCAAGTGGAATAGAATGGAGTAATGTTGCCGGAGAAATGATCGGTACAAATGCAATGAGTTTATGGAATGGCGAATCCAATACCCAAGCCATAATTAATCAGCCAGGACACACTAACAGCGCAGCCAAACTTTGCGAAATCGCCGTAATAAATGGCTTTGACGATTGGTATTTGCCTTCTATTGATGAATTACATTTATTGTTTAATGCCCGTTACGAACTAAACAAAAGTCTTGAAACAGACAATGATCCTTCCACACATCCAATCACTCAATTTGATTATTACTGGTCTTCCTCAGAAGCAAAAAGTAATAGTGCCTGGTGTAAACAATTTTCTCTTGGTGAAAATCATACTAATGGCAAAAATTGGACCTATGCCGTAAGAGCTGTACGAAAATTCTAAACACTGATTGGCATAATTTTTACGATTTTTACTATTTATTATGCTGGAGGATCATCAGTCTTAGTATATTTCGGCAAAGTATAAAAGAAACGAGTCCGTCATTATTATAAATACCTCTGCCTTTATTCTGAATAATCATTTCAGTTCTGACTCGCGATAAAAATATTCTGATTTAGATCAATAAGTCCAGAATTTTTATAAGAATTATTTTTATACTTTCTTTCATGATCTGTCACCTTAAAAAAATAAATTTCAGGTCAATCTGAATTTTTTTATTGTATACTATTAGATTTGTTCCATTCCAACTATACTCCCAAAAAATAGTAGAAATAGTATCAATAATTCATTTCTAAGTATTCAAAAAAATATTTCGTTAATTTTTACTGGTGACGTTATAAGCTAATTGTAATCTTATATCATTAATTGTAATGGCTTTAAGACCAAAAGTATTAACAACACGGATCCTGAAATGATAAATTCTTTGTCATTTTAGACTGACGGTTATTGTGAAATGAACTTTTTATTACCTTAGATTTGTCAACTCTAGTACAAAATTTTTTTGACTTGCAGGATTTTTTTTTGAGTTAGAACCGAATTGTTAATTCCATTTTAGCTATTAACAACTCATGTGGGAGATTGATGGCTTAAGTTTTAATATTTTCGGCGAATGATAAAACCATTTTCAACTTTTTGCATATCCAGTTTGGGATAATAGTCCATCGCCGTGGATGCTGATAATAACAACAACATGGACTGGTCACCTACCATTTCTTTAGTTCGTTCGATCAGCATTTTTCCAATACCCCGTGATTGAAATTCTTTTCTAACTGCTAAATCAGATAAATAACAACAATACGAATAATCCGTTACGGATCTGGCTATTCCCACCAATTGCTCTTCATAACGAGCCGTTATAATTAAATTGGAATGCAGATACATGGCATGAATTCGTTCTGAATCATCAATAGGCCGGTTTATACCGGCACTCCGATATAGATCTATAATTTCTTCGGTCGTAACCGGATCTTTACTTGAGTATATAATGTGTTCCATTGGTAAATGGATTGTGATTTACTTCCGGCAGGTTTGCTTTATATTGTGGTTGTTTATTTTATTTCATTACCCTCAAAAGTTATGAAATCAATACTGCCGATTAATCAAATAAACTTTTCCAGGAAATTTTATCAGTAATTACTTTTTCTAACGAAGAAATTGGAACGCGTTCCTGTAGCAGACTATCACGATCGCGGATGGTTACTGTGTTGTCTGTCAATGAGTCAAAATCAACTGTTATACAATACGGAGTGCCAATGGCATCCTGACGTCTGTATCTTCTACCGATGGCATCTTTATCGTCATACTGACAAAGAAAAGAAAATTTTAATTGATCAAAAATCTGTTTGGCTTTTTCGACCAATTCTGGTTTGTTTTTTAATAAAGGTAATACAGCGCATTTGATTGGAGACAAAGCAGGATGTAATTTTAACACAATCCGCTGAGAGGCTTCTCCTTCAGCGTCGGGTACATTTTCTTCACAATATGCCTGGCTTAAGACTGTCAAAAACATACGGTCACATCCTATAGATGTTTCCACTACATAGGGTATATAGTTTTCATTGGATTCGCTATCAAAATATTGCAATTTCTTCCCGGATAATTCCTGGTGACTTTTTAAATCAAAATCTGTACGGGAATGTATTCCTTCTAGTTCTTTAAAACCAAATGGAAATTCGTATTGAATATCGACAGCAGCATTGGCATAATGGGCCAGATTTTCATGATCGTGAAACTTTAATTTTGATGCAGGAGTACCGAGTGCCTGATGCCATTTCATTCTTTTTTCTTTCCAGTAATTATACCAATGAATTTCTTCACCAGGTTTCACAAAAAACTGCATTTCCATTTGTTCAAACTCCCTCATTCTGAATATAAATTGTCTGGCCACAATTTCATTTCTAAAAGCTTTACCAATTTGAGCAATTCCGAAAGGAATTTTCTGACGTGTTGTTTTTTGAACATTTAGAAAATTTACAAATATTCCCTGAGCTGTTTCAGGACGCAAATACAATTTGCCTTCTTCTCCTGCGATATTACCCAACTGGGTATTAAACATTAAATTAAACTGTCTGACTTCTGTCCAGTTGCGGGATCCAGAATCGGGATCTGCAATTTCACAATCTTCAATAATTTTTTTTAACTCAGCCATGTCGTTTGCAGTCATAGCGTCGGTTAACCTTTTATTGATCAGTTCTTGTTTCGTTATGGTTTCTAATACTCTTGGATTAGTTTGGCGATATAGTGCCTCATCAAAATTTTCGCCAAATCTTGCCTTCGCTTTATCGACTTCCTTCTGTATTTTTACTTGTAGCTTATCCAGATATTCTTCAATCAACTGATCTGCTCTATATCGTTTTTTGGAATCCTTGTTATCAATCAAAGGATCATTAAAAGCATCTACGTGTCCGGAAGCTTTCCATGTCTTTGGATGCATAAAAATCGCTGAATCCAGTCCGACAATATTCTGATGCATTTGCACCATACTCTTCCACCAGTACGTTTTGATATTGTTTTTTAATTCAACACCATTCGGAGCATAATCATATACAGCACTTAATCCGTCATATATTTCTGAAGACGGATAAATAAATCCATACTCTTTACAATGTGAAGTCAGTTTTTTAAAAAGATCGTCCATCGGATGTATCAATTATTGAGAATAAATTTCTGTAAAAATGAATAAAAATTATACCATTATGAATATAACATTCTTTAATCTGCCTTAGATGGAAGCGGTTAATTAGGTTACATGTTCCAGTCAACAATATTTTATTAAATTGTCAGATATCAATATTAGCATACGTGGCATGACTTTCGATAAAAGCCCTTCTGGGCGGTACATCATCACCCATCAACACTTCGAATAAATCTTTATAGACATATTGTTTGCCTTCTATTTCATAGGCTTTATTGGCCGATTCAAAATCATCAATAAATACTTGTTTGAGAATCCGGCGTTCAGGATCCATGGTTGTTTCCCATAATTGCTCGGCATTCATTTCTCCCAAACCTTTATATCGTTGAATGTGAACGCTGTCTTCTTTTCCCTTACCTAATTCTTCTATGGCTGCTACTCGTTCTTGTTCATCCCAGGCATATTTTGAATCTTTTCCTTTTTTCAACAGATATAAGGGTGGTCTGGCGATATATAAGTGTCCTTTTTCAATAAGTTCTTTCATATATCGCATAAAAAATGTGAGAATCAGGGTTGTAATATGCGATCCATCGACATCGGCATCGCACATGATGATTATTTTATGATATCTTAGTTTATCCGTATTTAAACGGCGGTCGCCATTTTCATCTTCATAAATATGAACACCCATTGCGGTAAACATATTTTTGATTTCTTCATTGTCATAAATTTTATATTCCAATGCTTTTTCAACATTGAGTATTTTTCCACGAAGTGGAAGGATGGCTTGAAAAGCTCTGTTGCGTCCTTGTTTGGCCGTACCACCGGCTGAATCTCCCTCGACGAGAAATAATTCTGATTCTTCAGCAGACCGTGAAGAACAATCGGAAAGTTTGCCCGGTAATCCACTACCCGTCAGTACGTTTTTACGCTGCACCATTTCCCTAGCTTTTCGGGCAGCATGGCGTGCCGTTGCGGCTAAAATAACTTTGTCGATAATCCGTTTGCTTTCCCTGGGATTTTGCTCTAAAAACGCCATTAATGCATCGCCTACTATTCTGGAAACCACACCGACGACTTCAGAATTTCCCAATTCGCCTTTGGTCTGTCCTTTAAACTGAGGTTCAGGTACTTTTACGGAGACAACTGCAGTCAATCCTTCGCGGAAATCTTCTCCACTGATTTCCATTTTTAATTTACTAAATGCTCCTGACTGATCGCCATATTGTTTAAATACTCTGGCTAAGGCTCTTCGAAATCCACTGACATGAGTACCTCCATCCCGTGTGTAAATATTATTAACATAGGCCAGGACATTCTCCTGGTAACCTGAATTGTATTGCATTCCTACTTCGACATCAATATTTTCTTCTTTTCCGGCGATATGGATGACCGATTCGGTAATTGTATTTTTACCCTGATCCAGAAATGCAACAAACTCCTTTAATCCGCCTTCTGAATAAAAAGTTTCTTCCTTTTGATGTTCTTCCCGTTCATCTTTTAAAAAAATGGTGAGTCCGCTATTCAGAAATGATAATTCGCGGAGCCTTTGGGCAAGTATATCGTAATGATATTCCAGAGTCTCAAAAATTTCGTGATCAGGTTTAAAGATGATGGTCGTGCCATTAACAGAAGAATCACCTATAGTCTGCACTTCATGAACCGGCTTTCCACGCTGGTATTCCTGCATATAGGTTTTTCCATTCCGGCGGACTTCTGCCCGAACATATGACGACAAGGCATTAACACAGGATACACCAACTCCGTGAAGACCTCCGGAGACTTTATACGAGTCTTTATTAAATTTTCCACCCGCATGTAACACAGTCATAACCACCTCCAGGGCTGATTTTTTTAGCTTTTCATGCATATCCACCGGTATTCCACGTCCATTGTCTTCAACTTTTATGGAATTATCTGGTAAAATGGTCACCAGAATATGACTGCAATGCCCGGCTAAATGCTCATCAATCGAATTATCGACTACTTCCCAAACCAGATGATGTAATCCTTTGACATCGGTACTGCCTATATACATTCCCGGACGTTTCCGGACAGCTTCCAAACCTTCTAATGCCTGGATACTTGAGGCACTATAATCACTTCCTTTTTGAGTCATAAAATGCTATTGAAAATTGGTCTGCAAAGATAATAATCCTCGGTGAGAAAAAACGAGCTAAATTGTTAATAATGAAGATATTTTAAATAAATAAAAAGCTACATTAAGGATAAATTTTAATACAAAAAAAAAGAGCAGATTTCAAAGAAATCCATAGGTATTTTTCAGGCTAAATCGAAGGCTGGATTCTGACCACAATTAAACAATTAATGTATACCATTGCTATAACTTTGATATCCCCCAGTTTGATCAAGCAATATTTCTGCAACTATGGAAAATGAGTAAATCACCTACCATATTTCCCAACGGAATACAGTGGTCTCAAACTCTCATTTTCTATAAAATATGACGAGCGATCTGTCATGATCCTGCTATCATCTGAATTTAAGCAATTCTTTTGTAAGCGATTCTAAGTACAGATTAAAAAAGGCTTAGACCAATTTCCCATGTTATAAAAAACACGCGTTTTCTATCTGAAACCACATGGTGCTTCAACGGGCTAAATATCTGAATAGAAGGACCTAAACAGAGAAAGGCCTTATTGTAAAAAGGATTTTAACTTCTTATGCAACTCATGCTCATCGCCAGGGGCATAACCATTATGACTGTATAAAATAGTTCCTTTAGCATCCACAACAAAGGTTTGCGGAATGGATTGAAAATTTAACAGGCGCAGCATTTCTTTATTTTGATCTGCCAGAATGGTATACGGCCATCCTTTTTGGGCCACCATGGGTTTTACTTTATTTAAAGCCTGTGCATCATCGATGGTTACAGCTATGACTTCAATTCCCATTTTTTTCCATTCCGGATGCAGAGCTTTATAAGCATCCAGTTCTTTTTTACAAGGAGAACACCAGGTTGCCCAGAAACTGACAATGGTTAATTTGTTTTTCGAAAAATTATCATTTAAACGAACACCTTGACCTTCAAGAGTTTTTAAATTAGCTGCCGGGAATTTTTTCTCAATAATGGCAAATGAAGAAAAACAAAGACTCAACAGCAATAAAGTAATTGAAAATAATTTCATCTATAGTTAATTTTAAATTGACCCTGCAAAATTCTCTAAAAAAAGCTGTTACTTTAGCCCAAGATAAATTCTTAACGAATGATTAACCTCAATACAAAAATCCCTGTTATTTTATTTTGTCTATTGATAATCAACACAATACATAGTCAGGAATCACTGATACTCGGTGGTGGCGTGCAAATCAACGCCAATCTGTTTGAACGGGACAGTCAACGCGGAGCCTTTAATATACCTCAGTATGATCACGAGCTCTTTGGATCAGAATCCTGGTTGGATTTAAATGCCTCTTATCAGGGTTTCAGAGCTGGTCTCCGTTTTGATGCATTTCATAACTCAAATTTGTTAAATCCGGTAAGTTCGTACACGGATTACGGGATTGGAAAATGGTACATTCAAAAACAGGTGGAGGATTTTGAAATACAAGCTGGTTACATTTACGATCAGTTTGGCAGCGGAATTATCTTTCGCGCTTATGAAGAAAGGGCTCAACTTATTGATAATGCACTGATCGGAATCAGTGGAAAATATTATTTATCTCAAAATTGGTCAGTCAGGGCATTAACCGGCAAACAAAGAAATCTATTTGAGTCTTATAATTCTATCATTAAAGGTTTCGCTATTTCCGGATTTTTCAAACCCAGTGATACCAGTAGCTGGAGTATTGCTCCTGGCTTTGGTTTTATTAACAGGACGTTGGGCGAAGAAGTGGTCAATCAAATTGCAAATATCGTGGGTGGCTATCAGTCAGAAGATCAATTTACGCCATACTACAACAGCAATGCTTTTACAATTTACAATAATTTGAATTACAAAAACATTAGCTGGTATATCGAAACCGCATTTAAACCCAAGGATTTATTTTATGATCCAAATGCTGTACGTCAATTACCCAAAGGAGAAACCAGCCTTGGCAAACTGGTCAGCAATAACGGCAGTGTCATTTATACCAGTTTGTCTTTTGTAAAAAATCAATTGGGAATTACTGCTGAATGGAAACGGACAGAAGCATTTAGTTACAGGGCAGAACCTCTGTTAAGTTTAAACAAAGGCCTGATTGGATTTATTCCACCCATGGCTAAAATCAATACCTTCAGACTGACCGGTCTTTATTATCCGGCTACTCAATTTTTAAATGAAATGGCTTATCAGATTGATTTAAAATATGGAATTGGCGATCATTGGAATTTTTCGCTTAATTATTCGGATATCCGAGACAAAGAATTCGAAACAAAATTTTATAACGAACTTTATGTTGATGTAAGCTATAAAAATGAAGATGACTGGCAACTGACTGCTGGTATCCAAAGACAATTCTTCAGCATTGCCACGTATTATGGAAAACCAGATCCTGATGTTAAAACCATCACTCCGTTTGCTGAATTCCTGTACAAGTTTAATCAAAAAACCTCCTTGCGTCTGGAAGCTCAATACATGGATAATTCAGAAGATATTGGATCCTGGATTTTTGGATTGGCAGAATTAGGCTTTGCTCCCAATTGGCTAATCGAAGTATCCAATATGTATAATACAAAACCAACCAAAGGCAAAGAATCTTTGCATTATCCAACCGCTGGTATTGCCTTTACCAAAGGTGCAAACCGGTTTGGATTGCGCTATGTAAAACAAATTGAAGGTATCGTTTGCTCTGGCGGAATCTGCAGACTAGAACCTGCTTTCAGTGGATTCAGAGCCAGCATTACCAGTACATTTTAAATTCGATCTATGAAAATCATCAAATACTTTTATTCCTTACTTTTCTTAACTGGATTAATTACTTTGTTTGCGTCTTGCAATGAATGGGAACAGGAAATTCAGTTGCCTGATACCAAAGTGACCAATTCCAAACGGGTTGTCCTCATTGAAGAATTTACCGGAGCTTCCTGTGTCAATTGTCCAGCTGGAATTGCAGCTACAAAAGCCATACAGGATCTATATCCGGATAATGTGGTAGTCATAGGAGTTCACTCAAATTTTTTAGCACAACCGGCAACCAAAGGTCAGGTCGATTTGCGCAACCCCGATGCACAAGCGATAGAAGCTTTTCTGGGCTTTTGGCTGGCTAAACCGGAAGCGGCATTTAACAGACTGTACGATGATGCAGTACAATCTTTCCGGTATGGTACTCCTGATAGCTGGAAATCTATTGTGGATATTGAATTAACTAAAGCACCTCAGGTTGAATTGTTGATCAGCAGCCAGTTTGACGATAATTCCCGGCTATTAAAAGTAAATTTAACTGTAAAAGGAATCATCGGAATCAATGAAGCAATTCACCTGCATTGTGGTATTACAGAATCAGAAATCATCGCCGATCAACTGGATAATTTTTCAAAATTAGAAAACTTTGTTCATGCACATGTCTTGCGAAAAATGATTACTCCCATACCAGGTGAAAAAATTGCCGATGCCCTGGCACCGGATCAGCTCATCAACAAGGAATATAGTTTTACATTACCTCAGGACAGTATTTTATGGAAACCTGAACACTGCGATGTCTTTGCTTATGTTTCGTTGAATGAAAATAAAAAATACATCCTGCAGGCTGCTGAAAAAAAAGTGAAATAAATCCAGGATAAATGTTCTGATCATAATCTGAAAATCAAAAGTTATTCCTATCAATCCAGATTTATACGTCAAATCTCATAAGCAGTTTTCTGAATGTTTACTTCTACATATTTCTCCTGACTTCCGCATTTTAACACCCAAATTTAAAAATCGAGTTGAGTAATTT
>CAZALD010000033.1:0-34911 GCA_964486185.1 uncultured Saprospiraceae bacterium | reverse complement strand
AAATTTTTCCAAAAGATACATATTTTTGTGAATATTTAGAAGTACCCTTAATTTATTTTTAGGATCTCCTTTTTTAATCCTTCGAAATTAACAGCAGACATTGGCACAAGAGGTAATCTAAAATTATTTTCACATAATCCTAAAATATGAGCGGCAGCTTTGATGCCAGACGGATTTCCTTCTATATAAAGCCATTTATGGAGGTCAAATAATAAGTTATTTATCTGCTGTGCTTTTTGGAAATCACCGGCTAAAGCAAATCGGATCATAGAAGAGAATTGATTTGGATATGCATTGGCAATGACAGAAATAACTCCTTCGCCTCCGATGCCAATTAATGCCAGAGCCAAAGGATCATCTCCTGAAAGAACATAAAACTCATTGGGTCGATCTTTGATAATCTTTGTGGCTTGAGCCAGGTCTCCTGATGCTTCTTTTATTGCAATAAATTTTTTGGAAGCATTCGCCAGACGCAGGGTAGTCTCAGGTAAAATATTGGAGGCTGTTCTTCCGGGTACATTATAAATGATGATCGGTAAAGGACAATTTTCGGCTAATTTCATGTAATGCTGATAAATTCCCTCCTGTGATGGTTTATTATATGCCGGGCTACTTGATAAAATGGCTGAAATACCAGAACTATTTAATTGTGCAATTTCTGAAATCAACTCAGACGTATCATTTCCACCGAAACCAGCTACTACAGGAATTTTACCAGCGGCTTCCTTTATTGTAAAATAGATTACAGACAACCGTTCTTCCAGAGAAAGCGTAGCGGATTCACCGGTAGTACCCATTGTAACCAGATATTCGAGACCACCATCAATACAATGCCGGATAATTTTAGAAAGTGAGGGATAATCGATTTGACCCTCTGTGTCAAAAGGTGTAATTAAAGCGACACCCGTTCCTTTTAAATAATTATGATTGAATCTCATTTGCTAAAAATTGAATTTGCTTTAAAATAAACATAAAGCAATATACTTAATCCGTTAATTCTTCCTCAGCCTCTTCAATATAATGGCCCATTTTACTGTATTTTTCAATTCGTTGCGAAATGAGTTGTTCAGCTGAAATGGTTTTTAATTCTGAAAGTTGTTTTAAAATATGTTGTTTCAAAATTTCAGCCATTTGTTGATGATTGGAATGGGCACCTCCCATCGGTTCATTAACGATATCGTCGATCAGTCCAAATTCTTTCATGTGATCAGCAGTAAGTTTTAAAGCTTCGGCCGCTTGCTCTTTGTATGACCAACTTCTCCAGAGAATGGACGAACAGGATTCTGGTGAGATGACTGAGTACCATGTATTTTCGAGCATAAATACACGATCACCAACGCCTATACCCAGTGCACCTCCTGAAGCTCCTTCGCCGATAATATAGCAGATAATAGGTACTTCTAGTTTAGCCATTTCAAATAAATTTCGGGCGATTGCTTCTGCCTGACCTCTTTCTTCTGCTTCTATTCCGGGATAAGCACCAGGCGTATCGATCAGAGTTACCACTGGCAAACCAAATTTCTCAGCGGTTTTCATCAACCGAAGTGCTTTACGGTAACCTTCCGGATTGGCCATGCCAAAATTCCGGTACTGCCGCAGCTTGGTTGTATTTCCTTTTTGATGACCAATGATCATTACATTTTGACCTTCTATTTGACACAAGCCTCCGACTATGGCTTTATCATCTTTGACACACCGGTCACCATGTAACTCTATAAACTTGGAGCTAAAGTGTTTAATGTAATCCAGGGTATAAGGCCTGTTGGGATGTCTGGATAAACTTACTCGTTGCCAACCCGTTAAATGGCTATAAATCTCAGCTCGTTTTTCTTCAATTTTATCCTTGAGTTCCTGAATTTTTCCTGACATATCAATATTGCCTTCATCTTCAATTTTCTGGAGCTTATCCAGTTGATCGTAAAGGGTTTCCAGGGGCTTTTCGAAATCCATAAATATCATAAAATCAAGTCTTTATGGCTAAAATGCCGTTAAATAATCCGTTTAAATACTGCGACAAGTTAATAACAAGAATTGTGCATTCATAAACTTATTCATTTCAGATCAATATCCTATTTATTTTTTGGCTGAATTTTCGTTCAATTTACAATCAAAAATAATTAGTGGCGATTGATTCCTGAGAATGTTAGTATATCTGTCGAATTTAATTAATTTTGCATCTTCATTTTTGAAAAAACTACCAATACGGATCGGTAGTTCAGTTGGTTAGAATGCCGGCCTGTCACGCCGGAGGTCGCGGGTTCGAGTCCCGTCCGGTCCGCAAATAACAGAAATACAAGCTCTTGTAATTCATATTGAGAGCAAAATACCTTAAAATTTCCTGAAGTATTTCGTTGTAATTTTCTTCCTAGGTGATTTGTTCAACTCCAAATTATACCCTGTAGCACACAGCATTGATATTCATGCCACCTCCAACCGAAGCGAATAAAATCAAATCTCCCTGGCTTAAACTGTGTTGATCCAGTTCTCCTTTTAGTACCATATCATATAAAGTAGGTACAGTAGCAACCGAACTGTTTCCAAATAAATGAATATTCATCGGCATGATATCTGCAGGGGCTTCTGTAAAGCCGTATAATTTATAAAGTGCTTTGATGATAGCTTCATCTAATTTTTCATTGGCCTGATGGAGAAATATTTTTTTAAGATCCTGAATATCAACACCAGCTTTTGCCAGACAATCTTTCATTGCAGCAGGTACATTTTTTAAAGCATATTCATAAACTTTGCGTCCTCTCATTTTTAGATACCGGTGTTTGGGATCTGAATCGGGAAGATTGGATTCTCCATAAAACAGATAATATGCTTCATCCTGACAATGGGACAAGGTACAATGACTTAAAATACCACTCTGATTACCTGCCGACTCTAAATATTCCACAACACATGCACCAGCGCCATCAGAATAGATCATGCTGTCTCTGTCAAATGGATCGATCACGCGGCTCAATGTCTCAGCTCCTACCACTAGACATTTTTTAGCAATACCTGCTTTCATATAACAATCGGCCTGAATTAATCCTTGTATCCAACCCGGACATCCAAAAATAATATCATAGGCCACGCAATTAGGATTTCTGATTTTTAAATTGTGTTTTACTCTGGAAGCAAGCGAAGGAAGCATATCCGTTTGATTTGAATTGACCGATACGTTTCCAAAATTATGGGCAAAAATAACGTGATCCAATGTTTCCGGATCGATCTGTGCATTTTCGATAGCTCCTTTTGCAGCAAATGTCCCAATTTCTGATGTGTTTAAATTACAGGAAACATATTTGCGTTCAGCAATTCCGGTGATTTGTTTAAACTTATTGACAACATCTGATGAACCTGTAGTGATCTGTGATTTGTCTTCATTATAAAAACTGTTTATCAGAAAATTTTCATTGGTTTTAATATCCGTCGGGGTATAGCTGGAAATTCCTGTAATGACAGATCTGTGCATAGAGGCTTAGTTTAATAAAAATTAAAGGTAGTTATAATTAAACGGAAACAAATATTAGATAAAAAGCTCAATTATAAAGTCTAGTAGTTCAGGTTTCTCTTAAAGAAAACAAAGCCATTTTTCCGGTACAACTCTTGCAACTGCGGATAAATTTTTAATTCATCGGCTTTGTTTATTTTGGTTACAAGGTAAACTGGTTTATCTACATTGCCTTCTAAAAGCCATTGTTTGTTATAACTTTCAGAATTGGTTACTTTCTTTTTTTGAGTATAAAATAAATGTCCATATGATTTGAAACCATGTGTTATGACATAGCAATCTTCATTTGCTTTGGTTTTATAAAATTCGATGGCCGCTTTTTGAGAATAAGCTTCAAAATGATTGATGTCAAAAATCAAGGTAAGCATGACAAATACCGCAGTTCCTGCAAATAATGAAATATACGACCTTGTATAATTTTCTTTAATGATATAATAAAAACTATAAAACATGACGGCAGCTAACCAAAGGCCAGGTATAATTTGATAAGTTTTCCAATTCACATCAGCATCCAGGTTAGCCATTGCGAATGGATCTTTTGTAAAAAAGGGTCTGATCCATTCAATATTCTGACCGACAAATGGCACTGCAATGGTTGCCAGAATATAAAGCGATGCAATAATCCACAGTCCGGTTTTTATCCAGACATTGAAAAGTATTTTTTTGTCGAGTATTTGATGCATAGTATAGGCCGCAAGAAATGTCAATGGGAAATAGCACATCGATGAATAATGAACAATTTTTGATCTGACAATTGTAAATAATATTAATACCACCCAAAACAAAATGCTCATCCAGAGTTTAAAATCTTTTTGATAATTAAAATCAGGATCGGGTGTTTTAAAAAATGAACGGATACAAAATATGGAAGCTGGAAAAATACCAATTACTAAAACCACAAAATGGTAACCCGGAAAACCTGCGTGGCCGGCATCCGGCGTGCTGAACAATCTGATTTGATAGGTATTAAATTCACGTACAAACCAATATCCGTTTTTCCAGATCTCTAATCCATACCAACTCATCATTATAATACTGGAAGCAATGGTAAATAAAACAAAATGCAAGGGATTGATAAAAAACTTAAATCGATTTATAATCCAGTAAATTCCTAAACATAAAACCGGTATCAGATAAGCTACCGGCCCTTTGGTGATAATGCCCAGTCCTATAAATAATCCGGACAGAAGCAGGTAAATCCATTGATTTTGATTACAGGGCGCCGATTCGAAGGTATCTTTCTTCCAATAAAACTTGATAAAATAATACAATCCCAATAGAATAAAAAGATTAAACCAGGGATCGATGATTCCTGATTTAAAATAAAGAAATGGTAAAACGGATCCAAAATAGGCAGCTGTCCATAATAAACCAAAGCGGGTGTCAAAAAGTGTTTTGCCGATATTAAACAGGATAACCAGAGTAAAAACACCACAAATCGCATTTGGAAATCTGGCCGCGAATTCATTTATTCCAAATAAACTCATTGCTCCTGCCTGTAACCAAAAAAAGAAAGGTGGCTTTTCCCAGAATGGCTGAAAGTTTATATAAACGCGCAGATAATCTTTCATGATCAGCATTTCACGGCTAATTTCCGCAAAATTGATTTCATCCCAATCAAATAAATGGACACCACCCAGAAGTGGCACAAAAAAAAGAATAGCAATTACCGCAATAAAAAGTGAATACCTAATCCGGTCTGAATACATAAAGTCAATTTATTTTTTATTAGAATTAAATGGATTTAAAATCTTATTGGCAAAATCATCATTAATTCCAAAAATTCTTTTAATTCTTGTATAAAATGATATAAATATCTTATCCAGATAAATAAAAATACTTTTGATACCATCTCCGGGGCGAGATCTGTAATTGGTTGATATCATATGTGGTATATTTTTTTCTTCTGTAAAATAATACAAGGCTATTGATTTTTTACTCCTATTTTCCAGGCATTGTATGGGATCAGGAACGCCATGAAAAGAATCTTCATCTGTATTAAATATTACACACCGGTTAAAGACCGGGCTTATTTTTATTACACATTTACTCATGTCGCGCTCCCATAATTCAAGCTCTCCCTGGTATTCTTCTTTTCAGTTTTCATTTAGATATACTAATAAGTTTAGCCACCTCCTCCAACGTGGTTTTTTGCGGATATACAGTAAAATCTGCATGCAAATTTAAAAAAACCACCCCGATTGGTTTGATGTAAGCCTCCCCCTTCCAGTTTATCATCTGGTAATAAATTTTCAATACCGGTTAATTCTCCGATGTAACTAACACATTCAGGACTATTCAATTCCTGGATGACTTGCTGTATATATTCAGGAAGAAGATCCATTTTATAGAGACCATGTTTTTTTTCATTAACATGCACATAATGAATCCAACCTGCATCTTTAACTTTTGGAAAAACACGCATCGCCTTTTTGGCAGCATCTTCTGCTAAAAGATGATCGATACTGATGTGTGGGTAAGGTTTATTATTCTGATAGACTTCTTTCAATTCATTAAATCGCTCTCTTATTTCGGATTTATTTATAATTTCTCCACGGGTTATTATTGTGTTCATTCTAATTTTTTTTGTATTTCTGTATGGCTTCTTTTATTTTTTCAATTCTGTTTTCAGGATCAGGATGTGTACTCATTCGTTCCGGAGTTCTGTCAGGCCCTGCAGCGGCTTTTAATATTTCCATGACAGAGATCATTTCCTCCGGATTGTAATTGGCATCCAGCATTAATTTAACACCTATTTCATCAGATTGCAATTCCTGATCTCTGCCGTAAGGCATTGCAAAAAATTGATTTAATAAAGCAGCTACTCCCTGACCTGCTGATTGTTCGCCGGTTGCAACAACAGCTGCACCCGAAAGACCATTAAATAATTCATTTTGCGTTATACGTTCTCCGCCATGTCTGGCGATGACATGACCTATTTCATGACCTATTACACCGGCAAGCTGATCTTCATTTTGTAATTTATTAAACAAAGCAGCAGTAATAAAAACCTGACCACCGGGTAAGGCAAAGGCATTGATAGTTTCATCATCAGCCAAAAGGTGAAAATCATATTTATAGGGAGTACGGGAAGCAATGGTATTATTTACCAAACGTTGTCCGACCTGTTTAACCAGGTTTTGCCCCCGCTGATCGGGATGCAAACCCCCATGTTGCTGCATCATAGCCGGAGCAGCATTTAATCCTAAGGCAATTTCCTGATCCGGACTGATGCTGACATGTTGCTCCTGTCCGGTAAATTCATTATATGTTTTGGCCGTACAATATTTATAATACGAAAATGCTGCAATGATTAATGCAATAAGCAGCGAACCCTTTCCACGACTTCCCATCATTCCGGTTCTGCCATAAACTGAAGGATTATTTCCGGTCCTTTTAAATAGACTCATAATTAGCAACTGTTTAAAAATCAAAAATAAGAATTAATAAAGCATTCCAGCAATATTTGAAATGACAATCCGTTATTTCTCTATTGTGTTTTGACACATTCTCATTTCACCCTTTTTCAATATTCCATTTATTCACCTTTAAATTTATATTATGAGTAAGTTAATTCATTGTATTTGTAGTTGTTGTCTATTAATGATTGTATTATTTGTCTCGTCGTGTTCCAAAGACGAAGAGTCGGGTGGTAAAGCTCAAATTTTATTTATCCACGGAATGTCAGATGTAAGTAACTGTACACTTCTGGTATCAGATTCCTTATATCTTTCTTTATCAGCCGGATTTGGAAATTTTACTCAATATAATCAGGTTGAAAGTGGTAATCAACTTATAAAAGTGATGGAAAATCTGATTGGTACGGTATTACTTGAGAAAAATTTTAAACTATCTCAGAATAAGAATTACACCGTAATGACGGCCGGAGTCAGTGGCAGCGCAGACTTATTTATTAAAGAAGATGATTTATCGGTTCCGGATACGACCAAAGCATATATTCGATTGATTAATTTATGTCCAAATTCAAACAACATGAGTTTAAGTATTGTGGGTGGTATGGACTTAGCTTCCAATGTAACTTATAAATCTGTTTCATCATTTACCGCATTTTCACCGGGAAAATATGAAATGACTGTTAAATCAGGAAACACTATTGTTGCAAGTATACCGAATATCAGTATCTCTGCAAATAAAAAATTCAGCATATTACTAACAGGATTTGTCAATCAGAATCCAAAGGCAAGCTATAACATTATCGTAAATAAATAACAAACTAATAGCCAAGTACTGATAAGACATCTTTCATTCCCGGTTTTTTAAGTTTAATAGAAAAGCTGATTTCATTCCAATAGCTATGATTGCTTTGAAATTTATACAGATCATTAATGTTTTTAGAATGAAATACCGGTAAATAAAAATCAAAAACACCGGGAATGAGAGACACATTAATGCCAGCACTGAACAATAATTTTTCCTGAGTTGATAATCCGGATTGTTCGTAATAGCCTATATCCAAATAAGGCCTGATTCGATTTCCGATAAAACGATATGGCAAATCAGCAGATAAATTGACTGACCAGATAAACGAATTGGAGTTTCCGATATTAGATCGTTGTTGCGCTCCATGTACCAATTTGAAGCCACCTTGTTCCACGGCAATTTGTTGAGACCAGATCCCGGATGACTCCGAACGGCCAAAAAATAATTCTTCATTATTTTCATCGAGATAATTTTGAAATGACAGACCGCTCGATCCTGAAAAAAAATTAGAATTGTTGCGGCTGGATATATAATTTGATCGCCGTTCTGTGTTATAAGGATACCAGGCCAGATATGTCCTTATAGAAAAATACCGGTCTTGTTTATATCGTATTTTTTTATCAGCAGAAAATTGGAAGCGGAGCAATTGTTGATGGAGACCTGATGATAAATTGTGATTTTTAAAATTTAATGCAAGGTATGTTTTAAAGTCTCCTAGTATAGATTGTTTGCTATAATTATACCTTAGCTGGTAATCGATTCTGTTGAATTGATCTGTAAAAAGTGAGCTATCCTTAAATATTACAATGTCATCCTGAATCCAAAATGCAGTTAAACTAATCGATGACTTTTTAGATTCTGAAGGATTATGTCTGAAAAAAAGTTCTAGTTCGGGTTGAATCTGAAGATAGTTTAAAAAACTTTCAGAATCATATTGGTTGTAACTATATCGTTTGGTAAAAAGTTTTATATCCAGGTTTTTATAAGGTCCGGAATTGAAAAAACTGGTATATCTCAATTCAGCCTGACCCGCGATGGTGTTGCTTTTAAAACTATAGAAAGGAAGGAAATTCAAATTCCATTTTTTATATGGAAACCAGGGCCCTGATAAAAATGCACCTAACATTAAACCATTATAGTAATTCCATCCAAGTAAGGGTGTAATGCCCAAATCAGTTTGTCCGTTCTGATCAAGAATGGGTAACCAATGTAATTTGACTGGCTCTGTTTTTTTAAACCAAGCTTTCATTTTGATATAATTATTACAATCGTACAAATCATAGGACTGGTTTTGTAAATCGATAGCTAATAAATCATTATCTCCTGCTGGTATAATCAGAGTGCGTTTTCCTTTAAATCCTGGTATGTTAAATTTCTCAATTTCCTTTCCGTTTTTTACACCCGAGATAACAAAAGGTGCTTCAATACAGCCACTATTTTTCAAACCAAGTATTAATTCACCATCTTTTTTCTTTAAGCCTGTAAACCCATAATCCATTTTTTTATTAGAATTCAGAAAACCATCAAAAAGCCAGTCCAGTTTATGGTTAATGAAAAACGATTTAAAATCTTCAGGATAAGGATGCTTGAATTTCCATGTATTGTAATATTCTTTCATTAAAGAATCCATCACAGATCTGCCTGTGAAATATTCAGCATATTGAAATAGTTGCGATGATTTATAGTAAACATCGTTGCCATAATTTATTTTGCTAAAGTTATCAGAATGTTGATTTGGAAACTGGTCATTGTATTCCCTGGCGAAAATTAAATACATGATCTGATTTAAATTAAAGTTTCCAAATAGTTTATAAAAATAATCCGGAAAAGAAACCAAAGAAAAATCGGGATAGTATTGATCCATATAGCGGTGTTCGTAATAAGAATTAATTCCTTCATCCAAAAATGGATGATCCCGTTCATTATTACCAAGAATTCCATAAAACCAATTATGACCTATTTCGTGTGTGATTACTTCATCCAGACTTTGTTTATGGTAGGAAGGTCCTATAACCGTAATCATCGGATATTCCATTCCTCCGCCGGCACTCAGTGCACTTTCGACTGCGGTGGCATGGGGCCAGGGATATTCTCCGATATGTTCGGAATAAAATTCTATAGCTCTTTTTACATACGAGGCGGATTCATCCCAGAGTGAAATATCATTAAACATAGTCCAGCAATCTACTCTCCGGCCACTTTTTAAAATGGCCTCAGCTTTCTGAACATAAAATGATTTATCGGCAAACCAGGCAAAATCATGCACTCCTTCAGCCTTGAAATGTAGCGTTTTAAATACAGAATCTGATTCGGGTATGATGGAAGACATAGGAGTTTTATTTTGTAAAGCCCTGATCGTTTCTTCGGTTTTTTGATGCAGAAACCGGATTTCTTCAGCATTTTGTAAGGATCCTGTAGCACCGACCACATAATTTTTTGGTAGACTGATTGCAACATCAAACGAACCAAACTCAGAATAAAATTCCCCCTGATCGAGATAGGGCATCAAATGCCATCCTTTGTGATCATAAACAGCAGGTTTTGGATACCATTGGGTAATCTGGTAAGTTTGACCGGCATGACCAAGCCGGCTAAAGGATTCCGGTAGTTGCACAAAGAATGGCGTGCGTATGACGATCTGATCCCCGGGAGACAACACCCCTGGTAATTCCAACCAGGCCATATCCGGATTTTCAGGATCGATATGAAGCCGTGAGGGAATTCCATCTACTGTAAATTTCAGACTGTCAATATAACCTAACGACTCTTGAGGTGCATCAAAGAAACCGGTATCTCCGTGTTTTATTTTTTGTTTGGCAAATGCAGTTTGTTTAGTTGAATAGGCATTTGGCCAGAGATGTATACCGATCTTATCCAAAATATCGGGACTATTATTTTGATATACAATTTGCATTTCACCCTGGAGACTGTGTGTCTGATCATTGAGTGTTACCTGGATAGTGTATTTTAGATCTTGTTGAAAATACGCGCGTTGAGCAACTGAGTTACAACAAACAATGGTCCATAAAATTATATAAGCAGCCCTCATATTTTATTAAATTGAATCTGTAAATGTATTTCTTTTTTATAGTATAATCAATCCGGTATCATTTTTGGAAATTCTTAATTATATTTACAACCATTAATTCCGGATTATGAAAAATTTTGAAGAAACGGTGGTATTCCTGCTCAAGGAATCAGACAGATTAGGCTTACACATAGATCAGGAATTATTTAGAAAAATAGCCAAAGGCATGGGACCTTCGCTATTCCATGAGGATGCTTCGCTGGTTTCAACTTCAGATCCTAACGAAATAGAAACGGTCAAAGAGCAATTTTTAAACAAAAAACTAGGCATTACCGATACATTGGCCATGGATGCCGCAATTGCTGAAGTCATTGATCAGTTAGGTGATTCGAATCGCAAAAAATACCGCCTTATTTTTTATTATTTACTGGTAGAACATTTCGGAAAATCCAAATATCAAGGTACTTAACGTATTCGCTTTTTCCTAAAACGTTCTGCCATTTCAGGTCAATATTTTGATGGGCAGCAACAGTAGATTCCTATTAAATTAAATTTAATTGTATTTGTCAAATTTTCTGAAAGAAAGTATTTGCAGGAATTCGATAATTCACTGTCAGATTTAGCTGATTTGGAATTATTTTTGCCAAATGACTCATGAACTGTATGATTTACGTGTTAAAGATATTAAGAGAGAAACTCCGGATTGTGTTTCTGTAACTATCGAGGTTCCGGAAGAATTGCGTACAATATTTCAATTTTATCAGGGCCAATATCTGAGTTTTGAAAAAGTATTGGATTCTGATAAAGAACCTGTAAGACGTTCTTATTCTCTGTGCTCAGCACCTTCAGAAGGTATTTGGAAAGTAGCCGTAAAAGAAGTACACAATGGAATCTTTAGCACTTATATAAACCGGAATTTGAAGATTGCTGATACTATAAAGGTTCTTCCTCCGAGTGGCCGTTTTTTCACTCAACTTGATCCTGGTCAAAAAAAGCAGTATGTTTTTTTTGCAGCTGGAAGCGGGATTACACCTGTAATTTCTATCATTAAAGAAATTTTGACCATCGAAATTCAAAGTACCATTCTTTTATTTTATGGGAATCAACGAATCGATCAGGTGATTTTTCTGGAAGATTTGATGGCCATTAAAAATCAATTCCCGGAACGGGTTTCCTTGCATTTTATTTTTTCAAGAGAAGAAATGGAAGAACCATTATTTAATGGCCGGATTAATAATGAAAAATTATTTTCATTTGCAAAGATTTTCTTTAATCCTTTAGAAGTCGATGAGTTCTTTATGTGCGGACCAGAAACGATGCTGATTGAATTACGGGAAGGTCTATTGAAACTTGGTGTCAATGTTAAACAGATTCACCTGGAGTTATTCGGTGTGCAGGTCCAAAAACCAATCCCAAAAGTTCATTATGAAGAAGGTCATGAAATTTGTCAGATTAAACTAACATTGGATGGCCGTACCATTGAGTATCCTTTAAGATTTAATACTCAAAGTATTTTGGATTCTGCTTTAAAACAAGGTGCTCATTTACCTTTTGCATGCAAAGGCGGTGTATGCTGTACCTGCAAAACCAAACTCATTTCGGGTAAAGTCGAAATGGCAGTAAATTATGGTCTGGAACCCGATGAAATTGAAAATGGCTATATATTAAGTTGTCAGGCTTATCCAACCAGTGAATCGGTGGAAGTCAATTTTGATTTATAAGCAGGAAAGACCAGAATGTAATAAACTTTTTTAATGATAATCGATTGATTAAGAATCAATAATTTTGTAAATTTAATGTTGGACTATGTTTAGAGAAGATCTGGAAGCACATTTTCAGCAAAAAGTAGATAGAGAAGATAAGATTGAAGCAAAAGACTGGATGCCTGATGAATATCGCAAAACTTTAATACGTCAGATTAGTCAGCACGCCCATTCTGAAATCGTAGGTATGTTGCCTGAAGGGAATTGGATTACCCGCGCTCCTTCCTTAAAGAGAAAATGTATTTTACTGGCTAAGGTGCAGGATGAGGCCGGGCATGGCTTATATCTCTATAGTGCTTGTGAAACCCTGGGCGTTGACCGAGACCAGTTGCTGGATGATTTACACAGCGGTAAAGCAAAGTATTCCAGTATTTTTAATTATCCGGCTGTCAGTTGGGCCGATATGGGTGCCATTGGCTGGCTGGTAGATGGAGCAGCCATCATGAATCAGATTCCATTGTGCCGCACATCCTATGGTCCATATGCCCGTGCCATGGTCAGAGTTTGCAAAGAAGAAAGTTTTCATCAACGTCAGGGTTATGAAATTATGATGACTTTGGCACAAGGACACGCGATACAAAAACAAATGGCTCAGGATGCATTAAACAGATGGTGGTGGCCCAGCATCATGATGTTTGGTCCAAATGATTCTGAATCGACTCATTCAGCTCAAAGTCTGAAGTGGAAAATAAAACGGTTTTCTAATGATGAATTGCGTCAGCGTTTTATTGATATGACCGTACCACAGGCCGAATTGATTGGTCTGACTATTCCGGATCCTGATTTAAAGTGGAATGAAGAACGAAAATCGTATGATTTTGGTGAAATCGACTGGGAAGAATTCTGGAATGTTGTAAAAGGGAATGGACCCTGTAATAAACAACGGCTTCAAGACCGGGTGAAGGCACATGAAAATGGCGCCTGGGTTAGAGAAGCTGCCATAGCATATGCTGAAAAAAGAAACGCTTCTTAAAATCAATGATATTATTTAGTCTAAATTATCCAAATACGAAACATGAAAAATTGGCCTCTTTTCGAAATATTTATCCGCAGTAAATCCGGACTAAATCATAAACACGTAGGAAGTTTACATGCTGCTGATGCAAAAATGGCGATTGAAAATGCACGGGATGTTTATACCCGACGTCAGGAAGGAATCAGCATTTGGGTCGTTGAAGCAAAATATATTTCAGCTTCTGATCCGGCTGATAGTGATCCTTTTTTTGATCCGGCCGTTGATAAAATTTACAGGCATCCAACTTTTTATGATCTTCCGGATGAAGTTAAACACATGTAATAATTATGAATGCTCAACAAGTAAAAATTAATTATATCCTTCACCTGGCAGATAATGCCTTGATTCTTGGTCAACGGCTTGGAGAATGGTGTGGCCACGGTCCGGTTTTAGAACAGGATATGGCTATGACAAATATTGCACTCGATTATCTGGGCAGAGCGAGATTGTTATATCAATATGCCGCTGAATTGACAGGAAATAAGGCTACCGAAGACAGCCTCGCTTATTTGCGCAATGAATGGGACTATAAAAATGTATTGCTGGTCGAACAGGAGAATACAGATTTTGCATACACAGTGGTCAGACAATTTTTTTTAGAAGCTTTTCAATTCCCTTATTTTTCATTATTAATAAACAGCAGAGATAAAAGGCTCTCCGAAATCGCAGAAAAAACCTATAAAGAAACAGCATACCACCTGAGATGGAGCAGTGAATGGATGATTCGTCTGGGAGATGGTACAAATGTGTCACATCAAAAAATACAAACAGCTGTAGACGATCTCTGGACTTATACGGGTGAATTATTTGAAGCCGCGTCATACGAACAACAAATGAGAGATGAGCAGATCGCCCCGGATTTGGCTTCTGTTAAAAATAGTTGGATCGAAAAAACCGGAAAAGTATTAAAAGAAGCAACTCTTCAAATTCCAAATTCAGGCTGGAGTCAAACCGGAGGAAAAACCGGCAGGCATTCAGAAAAATTGGGTTATATTTTAGCTGATCTGCAATATATGCAACGCGCGTATCCCGGAATGGAATGGTGATGGCAAGTAACAAGTAACAAGTAACAATTAACAATTAACAATTAACAATTAACGAGTAACAATTGGCAATTAACAAGTAACAATTAACAAGTAACAATTGGCAAGTAATACATAACAATGGCAATAATCTGACAGAAAGCGATTTATTGTTTTTAAATAATGAATGTCGTTAAACTGAATATAGTTTGATACTAAGTGAAATAAATAATTCGAAGGAATTAAAAGAAAGAATTCTGAATGTTTTGGAAACGGTATGCGATCCTGAGGTGCCTGTATTATCTGTAATTGACCTGGGCATCATACGTCAAATAGATATCTGCAATGAAATGGTCAACATACAAATTACTCCGACTTATACGGGCTGTCCGGCAATGCAAATGATCGAAATGAATATAAAAGCTGCTTTGGATGCAGAAGGCATTTCAGCAAAAATAGAGACTATATTAAGTCCAGCCTGGACGACAGACTGGATGTCTGAATCCGGTAAGAAAAAACTAAAGGAATATGGAATAACCCCCCCATTACAATATGCCAAAGTTAGTGAAGGTTATTTTGAGCGCGAACTAACTGTTCCATGTCCAAGATGTGAATCAACACATACAGAAAAAATCAGTGAATTTGGTTCGACAGCCTGCAAAGCACTCTACCGGTGTTTAGATTGCAAAGAACCATTTGATTATTTTAAATGTCACTAAAGGATAGTATAAATTATTTTTTTGGATTATGGATTTTATAAATTATAGAAAAACGGGTTCGGTTGCCTGGTTAATTTTAAACAGGCCCACGGTTTATAATTCTTTTCATCGGGGAATGGCAATGGAATTATTAAAAATATTGGATGAAGTCGAACAAGATCTTTCGATCCGGTGTATTGTGATTTCGGGCAACGGAAAAGCCTTTTGTGCGGGGCAGGATTTGCAGGAAGCGATCAAACCGGATGGCCCCGGACTTCACAAGATTCTATCAGAACATTATAATCCTATCATACGAAAATTAAGAACCTTACAAAAACCAGTCATTGCTGCCGTAAATGGTGTCGCTGCCGGTGCAGGTGCTAATATTGCTTTGGCTTGTGATATCGTTGTGGCCAGTGAATCTGCCTCGTTTATTCAGGCGTTTTCTAAAATTGGTTTGATTCCAGATAGCGGCGGTACTTTTTTTCTTCCAAAGCTTATAGGGCAAAACAGGGCTTCTGCATTAATGATGACTGGTGATAAAGTTTCTGCCAAAGAAGCTTTGCAAATGGGTATGTTGTATAAAGTTTTTTCTGATGAACATTTTATACAAGAAACCGAGAATCTGGCAACAAAAATTTCCGAAATGCCAACCCAGGCCTTGATTCTAACTAAACAATTAATCAATGAAAGTCATCAGCAAAATCTGGAACAACAATTACAGTCAGAATTGAAAATGCAAAACCTGGCAGCACAGACAGAAGATTATAAAGAAGGTGTTGCTGCTTTTCTTGAAAAAAGAGCACCACAGTTTAACGGAAAATAAACAGCAAACATGGAAAAATTTACTATCGGCGTTATTGGTTCCGGTACGATGGGCATGGGAATAGCTCAGGTAGCTGCAATGGCTGGACATAAAGTTATACTTTGTGATACCCAAAAGTCAGCATTGGACAAAGCCCAAAGTCAACTTCAACAGTTGTTTAATAAATTGGCAGAAAAAGGAAAGATTTCTGCTTCTGATTGTGTTGCTTTAATGGGCAGAATTTATTTTTCAGATTCATTGACAATGTGTTCAGATAGTGACCTGGTCATCGAAGCAATCATAGAAGATCCTGAAATAAAAAAACAATTGTTTGTAGCATTAGAAAAAATAATTCCAGACAAATGTATTCTGGCCAGTAATACTTCTTCATTAAGTATCACTAATCTTGCTGCTGCATGCAAAAAACCAGAACAGTTTATTGGAATACATTTTTTTAATCCGGCCGCTTTAATGCCGTTGGTTGAAATTATTCCGGCACTTCAAACAAATGCATCAATTACAGCTCATATAAAACAATTAGTGGAGTCATGGACAAAGATTCCAGTAATTGTCAAAGATACTCCGGGCTTTATAGTCAACAGAATAGCGAGACCTTTTTATTCTGAAGCGATTCGTATTTATGAAGAAGGTTTTGCCGGATTTGCAACAATCGACCAGGCGATGACAAGTGTTTATAATTTTAAAATGGGTCCATTTACATTGATGGATTTTATTGGAAATGATGTCAATTATGCCGTGACTAATTCAGTCTGGACTTCGTGTTATTTTGAACCGCGGTACAAACCTTCCTTTACTCAACGCAATTTAGTTTCCGCCGGGTGGCTGGGCAGAAAAACAGGAAGAGGTTACTATAACTATAATGATCCGGCCCCGTCAGTTCAGCATACGGATCCTGAACTGTTGAATAATATTGCCTGGCGAATTCTGGTGATGCTGATAAATGAAGCAGCTGATGCACTCTATTTTCAAATTGCTTCCAGAGAGGATATCGAAACAGCCATGTGCAAAGGCGTCAATTATCCTAAAGGATTGTTGCAATGGGCTGAAGAAATTGGCATTCAACATTGTATTGATACTATGGACCGGCTGTTTAATCAGTACCGCGAAGAAAGATATCGTTGCAGCATAGGACTTAAAAATTTGGCAAACAAATCGTAAAATAGACATGAGCGATCAGCATAAAAAAGAAGTAGCCAATAAAGTGATTGACCAAATGTATAATAACGATGCATTTAGTCTATGGCTTGGAATTGAGCGAATTCAGGAATCCAAAGGCTACTGCAAGCTGCAGATGACTGTCAGAGAAGAAATGCTGAATGGTTTTAAAATTGCGCATGGGGGAATTACATTTTCTTTGGCTGACAGCGCCCTGGCATTTGCGTCCAATAGCTACGGAAAACATTCGGTTTCTATTGACTGCGTGATAAATCACTTAAAACCTGTAAAACTTGACGATACCTTAATTGCTGAAGCAAAAGAACAATCCAGATCAAAGCATCTCGGAGTTTATGAAGTCAGCGTTAAAAATCAACGTGAAGAGTTGGTCGCCTTGTTTAAAGGAATGGTTTATATTAAAGATATTGACTGGGAGCTGGGATGAACAATGAAAAATGAGTGATCAGATCACTAACTAACATAGAGCTATCTTACAATAATAAATGACTACAATTAAAAAACCGCCGGGAAGATATCCTGGCGGTTTTTAAATTATATTGAAATAAAATTTTAAATCTGGTTCAATTATTTTCTGCCAAGCCACCAGCCGACTAAGCCGGAAGAAATACCCCACATAATAACGGAAATAACTACATCCAATAATGCACCACTTAAGGTCATCATATTGGTCACTGCATAGGTAACCATATCAAATCCAAGCGTGAATAATAAACCCATCATGGCGCCGGCTTGAGCTCCTGCGGCAAAAGTCGTAATCCCGGCCCAGGTACTAAAAACATAGGTGACCAGGTAGGCAATCAAAAGATTACCCAGCAGCAAAGCCCAAAAGATCATTTCAGAATCTGCTTTCATGACGCCTTGAGCGGATCCAGCCATACCGGCTAATGTATCTTTAAAAATTATTCCATAAAATAGCCATCCAAGAAGAAAGGAGCAGGCACCTCCAATGACCGCTGCTATTAAAGTTTTTGTATTCATATTAGGTTTTTTTGTTTGAAAAATTGAATTAAAAATGTTTGAGTAAAAATTTCAATTGGAATAAATACCCGTTTAATAAATTCATTTATTCTGGTCTTCCAAGCCACCAACCAATCACACCACCAGCAATCGCACCCATTACAGTTTGAATTACGATATCCATACAGACACCACCCAATTCCATAACATTGGTTGTGGCATAATAAATAAAATCATAACCGGCTGAAAACAATAAAGAGATAAGCGCGCCTGCTTTTGCGCCACCGGCAAAGCTGGTAACACCTGACCAGGTACCTAAAATATAGGCAAGGGCCATCCCATAAAAAAGATTACCGACGACAAGAGCCCACCAGATAAAATCTGTTTCTGCCCTCATGACACCCGTTGCCGTTCCTTCCATACCCGACATGGAATCTTTCAAAAGTACACCCCAGATAAGCCATCCTAATAAAAAGTAGACGACACCTCCGAGAATACCGGAAATCATTGTTTTTGTGTTCATAAATTTGGTTTTTTTGTTTGAAAAATCGTATTGTCATTCCAAATATACAAATTTTAACAATTTGTTCTCAAGTTTTTCTAAATAAAAAACCACTGCCTGATAGACAGTGGTTTACATATTATTTAATTAGCAAATATTACTTGGAAGTAACCAGTTTTACGTCCAAATCAAATTCATCATAAATGGTTTTATCGCCCAGATTATCAAAAAAGCTGCCTGAGCCATATTTAACGTCAAAATCCGAACGGTCTATTTTGATAGCTGCCGTTGCTGTTTTTTGATTGTTTTCATCTTTTATACTTGCATTAAAGCGTATTGGTTTTTTAATGCCTTTGATGGTCAGATCTCCTGAAATTTTATAAAGATCTTGTCCCTGAGATACTGCAGTAGTAATGACAAATTTTGCCACCGGGTGATTGGTAGTACCAAAAAAATCATCGCTTTTAAGATGGTTGTCCAACTTGGTCGCATATTCTCCACTCATATCCGTAGTCGTAATACTGGTCATATCAATCTCAAAGGATCCACCGATTAGTTTCGTACCATCGAATTTTAATTCGCCGGATTTGAGATTTACTTTACCGTTATGTTTACCCGTCACCTTATAACCCGTCCAGGCAATTGTGGATTGTTTGAGATCCAGTTTTGTACTTACCGGAGATGGTTTAAAAGCAAAAAAGCCCAAACTAAATAATCCTGTCATCACTAGAGAAAATGTCATTTTTTTCATCGTTTATTTTTTTTATGTTTTAAATGAGCCATCTAAATAAACCAAGCCCGGATTTTGTTGAATATGAAAATCTATTTTAACCAGATTTTAACTAGAATGAATTTCCTTGATTGGATACATAACGTAAGCAGGAGAAGTGTATCCTTTAATAAATTGAAAAGCTACCGATGCTTGTTGATATCAAACGTAAGTATCATTTATTGATCTAACTTTGTTGCTTACTAAATCAAATCTATGAATAATCAATATTACAATCCGGCCGATCTAGCTAAATTTGGTGCCATCGGTGAGTTTCAAAAAGAGTATGCCGATAAATTTTTTAGTTGGTACACCAGCGTGTTTAATGAAGGTGCCTTAAGCACGAGAGAAAAATCTATCATTGCACTAGCCGTTGCTCATGCAGTGCAATGCCCGTATTGTATCGATGCTTATACCACCGACAGCATTGAAAAAGGATATAGCGAAGCTCAAATGATGGAAGCTGTGCATGTCGCGGGAGCTATTCGGGGAGGTGCTTCATTAGTTCATGGTGTACAAATGATGAATAAAGCGAAAGAAATTTTGATGTAAGTCAGTTTAAATTGACAATTTTCGAAGATACCTGATAGTAAAAAGCAGATTTTTCCCGGTTATTGCAAATACAGATTAACACTAATCTTTTAACCGATCTCCTTGTTAAGGATAAATAAGAATTGTATTTGTGATAAGATTGTAGTTTTGTCAGTCAAGCCCCGTATTAATTAAAAATTATGAAAGATTGTTATATCATAGATGGAATCAGAACACCCATTGCAAAATTTGCTGGAAGTCTTTCGTCCATCCGGGCGGATGATTTAGCAGCCATTCCCATCGAAGCATTAATGAAAAAAAATCCGGGTATTGATCCTGCTTCAATTGATGATGTGATATTAGGATGTGCCAATCAGGCCGGGGAAGATAACCGCAATGTGGCTCGCATGGCTTTGCTTTTGGCTGGAATTTCATGGAAGGTTCCGGGAGAAACTGTAAATCGGCTATGTGCTTCTGGTCTGGCTGCAGCTATCAATGCATACCGCGCCATAGCAGTTAATGAAGGCGATCTGATTTTAGCCGGTGGAATTGAACATATGACCCGCGGACCCTGGGTGATCTCAAAAACTTCTACGCCTTTCGGTCGTGAGGCTGAAATGGCGGATAGCAGCTTCGGATGGCGGTTTATTAATCCTAGAATGCTGCAAGCCTACGGTACAGAAGCTATGGGAGAAACAGCCGAAAACCTGGCATCCAGATACAAGATCAGCCGGGAAGCTCAGGATCTGTTTGCTTACAATAGCCAGATGAAAGCGAGTAAAGCCCGGGAAAACGGCCGGTTTGACCGGGAAATCATTCCGGTCAATTTAATTTCTAAAAAATTTACCAGCCAGTTTTCAAAAGATGAGTTTATCAAACCTGATACCACCATCCAGATTTTGTCCACACTAAGACCTGTCTTTAAAAAACCAGAAGAAGGTGGTACCGTAACTGCCGGCAATGCAGCCGGTCTTAATGATGGCGCTGCATGTCTGTTGTTGGCCTCCGAAAAAGCATGTGTTGATAATTCCTTAAAACCTTTAGCTCAAATTATTTCCGCAGCCGTTTGTGGGGTAGAGCCCGGTATCATGGGTATAGGACCGGTGCCCGCATCTGCACTGGCTCTGAAACGTGCTGGTTTAAGCATGGACGAGATGGATGTGATCGAATTAAATGAAGCTTTTGCAGCTCAGGCTCTTTCTTGCCTTCAAGAATGGAAAATGGCCTATGACGATCCTCGCCTGAATCCGAATGGTGGCGCTATCGCATTAGGACATCCTTTGGGTATGTCTGGTGCAAGGATTTTGTATTCAGCGGCATTAGAATTATCGCTGACTAATAAAAAATATGCACTCGTTACAATGTGTATCGGTGTCGGACAAGGCTATGCCTGTATTATTAAAAATCCGAATCATCATTGAAAGTATTCCTTTTGAAAAAAATAAAGAAGTAAATTATATGAAAGAGCAATTTTTAAAAAACTCATTTATACAGTGTATCAAACAGCTGGATCCAAATGCTCAACGCAAATGGGGAAAGATGAATGTCCACCAGATGATTGAACACATGATAGATGCTTTCCGGATGGCCAATGGTCATGATATCTATAAAGAGGTTTTAACACCTGAGGATAAATTAGAACGGGCACAGGCGTTTATTATGTCGGATATTCCATTTAAAGAAAACACCAAAAATATGTTAATGGCTGAAACCCCTGCTGAGATAAAACACCCGGATATCGCTGACAGCATTGCAGCCCTCGAAAAAGAAGTCAGTGCATTTTTTAATAGCTTTGAAACAAACAGAACCCAAAAAATCCGCAACCCGTTTTTTGGTGATTTAAACTATGACCAGTGGATTGGATTATTATATAAACATTGTTGGCATCATCTGAACCAGTTTGGTATGGAAAAGCCGAATTAACATGTTTTATCCTAAATTTTTTTAAGATTAATCTAAAATACAAATGATAAAATTAAAAAATTATGCGCTGGGATCGTGGATCGAAGGAGATGGCGATGGGCAGATTTTATACAATGCAGTTAATGGTCAGCAGCTTGCATTAGCTTCAAGCAAAGGCTTGGATTTTGGCGCAATGCTTCACTATGGACGCTCTGTCGGAGGTCCTGCACTGCGTAAGTTAAGTTTTCAGGAACGGGGCAGAATGATCAAAGCTCTGGCTTTGTATCTTACTGACATCAAACAAAAATATTATCCCATCAGCTATCAGACCGGTGCAACTAAAACAGATAGCTGGATTGATATTGATGGTGGTATCGGTACTTTATTTGCCTATTCAAGTCTCAGAAGAAAATTTCCCAATCAGACTTTTTATGTTGACGGCGATATGATACCATTGTCTAAAGAAGGAAGTTTTATTGCACATCATATCATGGTTCCTAAAGAAGGGGTTGCTATTCATATCAATGCATTTAATTTTCCAATTTGGGGAATGTTGGAAAAAGTATCTGTAAATTTATTGGCCGGTGTACCGGCTATTGTGAAACCTGCTACCATTACCTCGTATCTGACGGAAGCTGTCGTCAAAGATATCATCGCATCCGGAATCCTGCCAGAAGGAGCACTACAACTAATCTGCGGTTCGGCACATACTATTCTGGATCATGTCACCAATCAGGATGTTGTCACATTTACCGGATCTGCCTCGACAGGACAAATGTTAAAATCACATCCCCGTATTTTATCAGAGTCCGTGCCATTTAATATGGAAGCTGATTCGTTAAATGCTTCGATATTAGGCGAAGATGTACAACCAGGTAGTGCTGATTTTGATATATTTATAAAAGAAGTTCATAGAGAGATGACCGCCAAATGTGGTCAAAAATGTACAGCCATCCGAAGAATCATTGTGCCGTCAAACCGGGTTGACGAGGTGCAGTCTGCTTTATCTCAACGTCTCAAAAAAACGGTAATCGGCAATCCGGAACATCAGGATGTACGTATGGGTGCATTGGCGGGGAAAGTCCAGCAGGCTGAAGTAATCGAACGTGTTGCCCAACTTGCCACATTTTCACCAATTGTTTTTGGAAGTCTTGATAAAGTGGATGTCATTGGAGCGGATGCCAGACAAGGTGCATTTTTATCACCTATATTAATGGTCAATGAAAGACCTTTTGAATACACGCTAACCCATGAGCTCGAGGCATTCGGTCCGGTCAGTACGATTTTACCTTATGGCAATCTGGATGAAGCCATAGCTATTTCCAAACTTGGAAAAGGATCACTCGTATCATCAATTGTTACAGGAGATGAAACCATCGCTGCAACATTTGCACTGGGAGCTGCATCCTATCATGGTAGGATATTGGTTTTAAATCAACAATGTGCCAAAGAGAGTACCGGACATGGGTCGCCAATGCCATTACTTGTGCACGGAGGTCCAGGTCGCGCTGGTGGAGGGGAAGAAATGGGCGGAATGCGGGGTATTAAACATTATTTACAGCGGACCGCCATTCAGGGTTCACCGGATATGATCACTGCAATTACCGGAACCTATCAACAAGGCGCAACCAAACGAGAATCTGAACTTCATGTATTCAGAAAGTTTTTTGAAGATCTGCATGTTGGTGACAGTCTGACCACGGCAAAGCATACAGTTAGTGAAGCAGATATTACCAATTTTGCCAATGTCAGTGGTGATAATTTTTACGCCCATATGGATGCTACTTCTTTAGAAGGGACATTGTTTACCGGGCGGGTGGCACATGGATATTTTATTTTATCCAAAGCAGCAGGATTGTTTGTCGATGCTAAAAAAGGTCCGGTATTATTAAATTATGGTATTGATGAATGCCGTTTTACCAAACCGGTATATCCGGGTATGACCATCGGAGTCAAACTTACAGCGAAAGAAAAAATCGATCAGGACAATTCGATAAAAATTCCTGATACGACAGTATCTGAACCAAATGCCATTTTACAGGAAGTCAAATGCGGTATTGTCAGATGGCTTGTCGAAGTCTATGATCAGGACAATGAGACAGTAGCAATTGCAACTATTTTGACTATGGTGAAGAAGAGGAAACAATAAATGAAATAGGATATCTTATTACTTTTTATTTCATTAATAATTTCTTCGGAGTGACTCCAAACTGTCGTTTAAATGCTTCGATAAAATGACTGGTATTGCTGTAACCAATTTCGAACGCAGCTTCCTGTACAAGGTAGTTGCCGCTTAATAAAAGTTGTTTGGCAATTTCTAATTTATGAGATAAGGTAAATTGATACGGACCGGATCCATAGATTTCTTTAAAACCTGTTTTTAATTGCGATTCATTGAGCTGTACTGCTTTAGCCAATTCTGGAATAGTAGGCGGATTTTTAAAATGTGTTACTAATAGTTCTTTAGCGGCTTTAATTTTCCGGACCGTTGCTTCATTTTTTAAAAATGGACAATGATCGGTATTTGACGCTTTTTCAGAATAAATCAAACTGAATATTTCTAAAATTTTAGCTTGAAAGAATAAAGTATTCACGAAGCTGCTTTGTGATTTTAGCAATAAATTATTTAAAACCAACAGCAACTCAGCTTGTAATTCAATTTCGTCATACGATTTCATTTGAGTGTTGGCAGGATTAAAAATTGGAGCCGCTTGTATATTTGGAACAAATATCTGATGCAGTTTTTGCAACTTGATACTCAGACCAATTAATACAGCCTGCTGCTCTGATGAAATTTGAGCTATCATATCGGCGTCCGGATTATAAATCACAAAGGCTTTATCCTTTGCTAATGGCCTTCCATATGCAGGATTAAATTGAAAATACACCGGCGCGTCAAGACAAAATAAAAAATGAACCCGAGATTTAAGGAGGGTCAAACTCGCCGCTTGTAGGATTTGCTTAAAATCAAATATTTCCAATAATGTTTCGGAATCTTCGAAACAGATAATTCCCTTACTGTTCAGGTTATTTTTTCCTGATACCATAATTTCCGTTAATGATATTTAAATATGCACAAAGCTACAAACATTTTAAAATAAGGGTTTGATCAATGATTTGTTTTATTAAATATAATGTCTGAATCGGTTAGCTTATTTTCCGATTGGGTTATTTTTAGTTTAAATCAACTGTCATTTTTGCAAGCCTAAATGAGATATTTTCAACTAATTCTATTCATTTTATGCTGGTTTTTCAGCTTTGGCCAACAGGATTCTGTGTATCTGGATGAATTGGTCATTACAGCGACCAAGACAGAACGAAGTCTCGTTAGTCTCCCTATGCCGGTTTCGCTGATTAAATCAGGAGAACTTTCGATTAGCGGCGTCAGCAGACTTCAGGATATCCTGACCGAACATGCCGGATTGACAATTGTGCCACAAGTCAATGGCTTTGGTAATGGTCTCCAAATCCAGGGTCTCAATCCAGATTACACCATGATTCTGATCGACGGCGAACCGTTGATCGGACGATTTACAGGTTCACTCGAACTAAACCGGGTCAGCCTCGCAAATATTAAAAAAATAGAAATTGTAAAAGGTCCGAGTTCAAGTCTTTATGGATCAGAAGCACTTGGTGGTGTTGTTAATATCATTACCAGATCACCTGAATACGACAAACTTCAACTGGGATTGCGCTATGGTAGTCATAATACCCTGGACGCTTCAGGCAATGCATTTTTAATAAACAATAAGTTATCGGCTTCCATTTTTGGAAACTATTATCGTACGGATGGATTTGATTTGTTTCCCGATATCTATGGTCAGACGGTAGCACCTTATCATAATGCTACCCTGCAGACAAAAATAAAATATAGTTTTAGTGAGCAAAATTTTCTGCAATTCAGCGCCAAAGCCTATCGCGAAGTACAGGATAATTTTTATCAGGTTATATCCGCCCAGGATTCTATTAAAGTAAATGGAATTACAAAAATCACAGACTATAGTATTAATCCACAATACAAAATAAAACTAGCTGAGAAAGTCTATCTCAATGCTTCCATATATGGTAGTTGGTATAATACCTCTACCAGTTTGTTTAAAAATGAAACAGAGCAAGAATATTATACTGACACATTTCATCAAAATATTTTGAAACCAGAGATTCAAAGCTCTTGTTATTTTAAAGCTAATCAGAAATGGACAACAGGAATTGGCCTTGCTATAGAATCTGTGGAGACCTCCCGGTATGCCGATGCACAGAAGCGTAAACAAAACACACAATATGTCTTTGCCCAACATGAGTGGAAAATTAAAGATCAATGGGATCTTGTAAGCGGTCTGAGATATGATCGTAACACCAATTATGGGTCTCAATGGAGCCCCAAATTAGCCATTCAATATTCGGGATTAAAAAATTTTATTTTTAAAGCATCGGTGGGCACTGGATTTAAATCTCCGGATTTCAGGTATCTGTATTTAAATTTTAGAAATGCAGCAGCTGGATATTCTGTCTTTGGTGCAAATGAATTAAAAAAAGAAATTGAGGAATTAAACCGTAAAGGTGAAATACAGGAATTATTGTACGACATTAATTCTATTGGTATTCTAGATGCTGAAACGTCCTTTGCGCTGAATGCCGGTGTACTTTATACCTATGCACCAGCTTGTCATATCGAGTTGAATGCATTTCGCAATGATTTAAAAGGATTGATTGAAACTCAGATCATCGCTTTGACAAAAGATCTCAAATCGATTTACTCGTATGCCAATATTAAAAGCGCATTTACCCAGGGTATTGATGTATCGATTCAACATAGCTTTAAAAAAGGATTTAAGTTAGAATTGTCAACTCAGATCTTAGTTGCAAAAGATAAAGATATTTTAGATCAGATTGATGCAGGCAATGTTTACGGACGTGATCCTGAAACCAAAGAATCCTATAGAATAAAAAGCAGTGATTATTTTGGATTGTACAACAGATCAAGACATACCGAAACAATTAAACTTTGGTATGAAAATAAAAAACAAAACTGGAATGCAAGCCTTCGTATGATTTACAAAAGTAAATTTGGAATATCCGGTACGGCAGGCAGTGTACAAGGAATTATACGACCTTCATCTGATGTAAATGGAAATAATATTTTGGATCAATATGATTCTTTTGTTGACGGTTATTTTATATGGAATGTATCGGCATCTAAAACCTTTTGGAAAACTTTTGTCGTACAAACCGGTATAGAAAATATCATGGATTATAAAGATCCTATCCGGATACCCGGTCTTCAGGGAAGAATCGTTTTTTTAAGCTTGAATTATAAATTATTTTAAAAATAGAATAGATATGAAATTGAATTATTATGTGATGCTTGTCAGCATTTTTATTTTAAGCACTTCCTGCGAAAAAGATGATCCGGTTACCGGAAATACCATTAGCTCAGTAACTGTGCAAAATGTACCGGCGGATCCGGTAATTTATGATCCCGGAAGTGGTCAACCTGGGCCTGCTACTAATAAATTTACATTTTTCAGATTCCGGGATAGTAGTATTGTTGATCATACTGATAGTGCCAGTCTAAAATGGGATATCGGTTTTAAATCCAGTACCATCATTTTAAATAGTGGTGTCAGCGGACCCGGTAATGCTGCGGGATATATTCAGAATGGGTTGTATTCTGAATTAAAGGAAATTCCAAGCGATAGTGTGTTGCGAAATGATGTTTCGTTTACTGATTTGGCAATTGGTAAAAAATGGTCTAGTTACGATGGCCCAACTAATATATTATCACCAATTGCTGGCAAAACATTGGTTATAAAAACAACAGAAGGTAAGTATGTTAAAATGGAAATTCTGAGTTTTTATAAAGATGCACCAGCTTCACCTAATGCATTAATAGATCAAGCCCGATATTATACATTCCGTTACGTGCATCAGGCCAATGGTTCTAAAAAATTTGAATAAGGACTTGATCTGGAATAGTTGTTTTTTATATAAATTAAAAAGCCCATTGAAATAATTCAATGGGCTTTTAATTTAAAGCATTTTATTTAGTTTAAAAGGCATATCCAATAGCAAAGACAAACCTGGGAAGTACTCCTTCATAATCTACAGATTCATCCAGGCCATCTCCTTTAGCTGCCAGGATACTGTATTGAGGACCCATACCCAGCTCTAGTGCAAAGCCACTATCCCAAATCCATTGGTAACCGATGGTGGCTCCAATACCAAATAAAGAAAAAGAGGCTCCATCACTTGTATCAGTGTCTTTGGTTTTGTTAAAATCAAATCCAATAGTAGGGCCAATGTAAAAACCTTCCGGTGCTGGCTTTTTCCTGTTTGTAATGTAAAAGCGATATTCAGCATCAAATCCAAAACCTGTGGTTTTTAAATCACCAAATTTACGTGAATAAAAATTACCGCCTACCTGAAAAGATGTTTTGTCATTTAGTGCTTTTTCATATCGTAAATTAAAAAAGCCAAAGGCAAATCCAAGAGGGTTCATTTTAATGACCTGATTTTGTCCATGAGACAATGCCATAAAACAGACAGAGAAAAAAATAGAAAATAATACTTTCATAAATAAAGTTTGAAAAGTTTATGAATAAATTAATAATTGTACATAAGCATAAATTAATGGTACTTTTTAAATTGTTTACACTAATAAGTTAAAGTACCCAAGATTTACGCAATTTCAAAGTGAAGATAATCTCCTTTTTGCTTTTATTCTTTTTTATTCTATCGCCAGGGATTATAATCTTAATAATCCGGGTGAAGAATTTCTGGTTTTAACGAAAGTATGTAACTAACATCATACACATTAATGGATTAATTTATATGTATATAATATAAAATGAGGAATATATCAATAAATTTTTGAAAGAGTGTATTTTATTTCTTAATTCCTTCTATACAACGTTCCATTGATTTCAAAAGCGACCAGACCGGTTTCATTGTAGTAAACTTTTAGTTGTTCCACGTTTTCATAATTACAATAAACATTTTTATAGATGGTATTATTGAGAACTATTGAAGGTAAAAACTTATAATTGTAAGGAAACATTTGTTCATATCCTCTGTCTAATACCGGAAACTGTAATACTCCGATAGTTTTGTAAGTAGAAGAACTTAATCTGATAATAAAATCAATTTTAAGGTAATCGAAAATTTTAATGTCATCGAGATTGCTGTTTAATTCATCAACCAAAACGTCCAGGCTAATTTTAATCGCCGCTAAATTACCAGTAGGTGAGCTCACGTTATAACTATTTATATATTCAAAACTGGTATAATTAACTTTTGAACACTGAGTTGAATCCTGTGGGCATTGGATTTTGAAACTTGATTGTAAACTCTCACTGAATTCTTGATGAAAAACCGATTCGAAGTTGATTTTCTCATTCGAATTGGTACCATAAATATTTTGTCCATTGCTGAAGTCTGGCAACCATTCAAGACTATGTTGTGATGGACGTGGGTCTTCAATTCTTCTGTTTACAAGACATGGGTTATAGTCAGCTTCTTCCTGACTACAGGATAGATACATCAGAAAAAGTAGAATGATCCCTTCTCTCTTAAGGCGTTTTAGGTAGATTCTGAGGAGATTTAGCATATTCTCGAATTGGTATTGCAATAGATAAATATCAAATAATTGGTATTTAAAGTCTTGATTTGCAAACTCTAAGATAGTTATTTTGTTAATGAGTCTCAAAAAAGAATTTTACCAGTTTATTTCTTTTGAATTTTGTGTAATAAAATGATCCATATGAAATTAAGTAAATTAAGATTTGCAGTACTGTTGGGCAGTTTTTTAGTCATGGCAATTTCATGTAAACAGGAAAACAAAGCTATGCCCAGTGAAGCTGTTGATGAAGATCCGCAACAGGGGCCTGGTGCAACGTATGCCGTAACCATCAATGGAAAAAGATTGTATGAGATACCGGAGCCGGACTCTGTTTTACAAAAAAATAAAGACGATTTAAACAATGCCCGAATGCATTATTTAGGAAATCTGGAACAGGTAAAGCCCTATCTTCAATATGGAGCTCAATGTCTTAAATCGGGTATGATTGAAAACGCATTATTGATATTGGGAAAAGCAGCTGAAAAATTTCCTAACACAGCCGATGTCTATTTATACAGAGGTATGGCTTCCGTACAGGGGCGTCAATTTGGTGCTGCCATTAATGACTTTTGGAAAGCTGGAAAAGCCGTTGAAGGTCAAAAAAATGTAAAAGGCATTCTGGACAAGACAGAATCTGAAAAGAAAATTGATGCAAGTATTCATTACGATATTTATAAATGGATGGGATTGGCATTTCAATGTCAGGGAGATTTTTCCAATGCCGATAAAATGTTTGAAATTTGCGGTGACTTTTCCACAAATCCAGATTTATATTGTATGTCATATTATTGGCAGTATCAGGCAAACAAACGTTCTGGTCGGGAAAAAGATGCTGAACGAATTTTAACCACCATCGGTGAAAAAATGAGTATATCTTCTGAGATTAAACCATATCTTGATGCTTTATTATATTTTAAAGGAAGTCTGAACGACCGTGAATTAGTGGATCTTAATAAAAAACCCACCAATTCTCAAGAAGCCGCAGACTGGACGATAAAGGCTTATGCCATAGCTGTAAAAGCTTTTTTAGATAAAGACGAACAACGTTATCTGGAAACACTGGAAAAAATCATAGAAATTCCATATTGGAATCAAATGGCCTATATTGCTGCGGAAGCAGATCATCACAAATTAAAAGGATTTGATTACAAACAAATGGAAACTACTGAATTATCCAATTCAACTAAAAAATAGACCAGTTTAATCAATGCTTTATCGGTTTTTGTCGATAATTTTTTACTTACCGGAGTTTTTTAAAGTCAGGAGATGTTGGTACTTTTAATACTTAAATAAAATAAATTTATTAAAATGTTAAACGAAAAACAGTACAAAGCGGCTTCAGGTTGGAATTTATTATTGCTTATTTTGGCTTTGATAATTGTCGCCGTATCGGTTAAAAAGCTTTTTGCATTTATTGGTGTTGGAATCGCAGTACTATTGATTTTAGGAGGTTTTATTATTGTAAATCCAAATGGTTCTAAAGTCATGACATTATTTGGAAAATACGTAGGTACCATAAAACAAGACGGTTTTTTTTGGGCAAATCCCTTTTATTTTAAACGAAATGTTTCACTTCGTGCCCGGAATTTTGAAAGCGAACGATTAAAAGTAAATGACAAACGCGGGAATCCGATTCAGATCGGTGTTGTATTGGTTTGGAGAGTGAAGGATACATTTAAAGCTCAGTTTGAAGTAGAAGACTATCTTCATTTTGTAAAAGTGCAAACAGATGCAGCCGTGAGGATATTAGCGGGAAGTTTTGCATATGATCATGTTGACGATCACACTGAAATTACTCTTCGTGCAGGTGAACAGGAAGTAAATCATGTTCTTGAAAAAGAATTACAGGAACGATTAACCATGGCAGGAATTGAAGTGCTTGAAGCAAGAATTGGTTACCTGGCTTATGCTCCTGAAATTGCAGCGGCTATGCTAAAACGACAACAGGCTGAAGCAATTGTTTCGGCACGTTATAAAATTGTGGAAGGAGCGATTGGTATGGTCGATGGAGCCTTAAAACAACTGGATGAGTTAAAAATTGTTCAAATGGATTCTCATGAAAAAGCAAAGCTTGTCAGTAATCTGATGGTCGTTTTGTGCTCTGATAAGGAGACGACTCCGGTAGTTGAAGCCACTGCATAAAAAAAAGATCATATTTTAAAAGCCCGGACAAATCTGACCGGGCTTTTGATTTTATACATTTTAAACTTCCTCTATCTCAAAATCCGTCAGACAAAAGAGCCCAACTCTGAATACATGTAGGTGTCAATTAAAACAATTGACTTAATTTTACAGCGGTGAATAGTGAAGATTATAAAAAAATTGTAGATGGGATTCCCAAAGATCCAGGGGTCTATAAATTTATAGGCAACCAGGATCTAATTCTGTATGTTGGAAAAGCAAAGAATTTAAAAAACAGACTCAATTCTTATTTTGGTGATAAAAAATATACATTAGCAAAAACTAAAGCACTTGTCCGGAATGCTTTGAAGATTGAATACACCATCACGGAAACAGAGCAGGATGCCTTATTGCTCGAAAACTCATTAATTAAAACACATCAACCCAGGTATAATGTCATGCTCAAAGATGGCAAGACGTACACGTATATATGTATTAAAAAGGAAGATTTTCCAAGGGTCTTTTTTACCAGAAAATTAATTAAAGATGGTTCAACATATTTTGGACCATATACTTCAAAATACAAAGCAGAGATTATTTTACAACTTATTAAAACATTGTTTCCACTTCGCACCTGTACTTTGAATTTATCTCCAGCGGCATTAAATAAGAATAAATACAAGGTTTGTCTGGAATATCATATTAAAAACTGTCAAGGTCCATGCCAGCATTTTGAAACAGTAGATGAATATAAAGATAAGATTGACCAGATTAAAAATATTCTGAAAGGACATTTGCGGGTTGTTAAAGACTACCTGGTAAAACAAATGGATAACTATTCAGAAAACATGGAGTTTGAAAAAGCACAGCAATGTAAAATAAAATTAAATGCTTTTGAAGATTATCAAAGCAAGTCAACTGTAGTAAGTATTTCAATTAAAGATACGGATGTTTTTTCCATAGCGATGGATGAAGATGATGCTTATATACATTTTATGAAAGTCATAGATGGAGCCGTTATTCACACATATACCCTGGAAGCATTAAAAAATTGTGATGATGATCCTGCTCAGATATTGTCACTGGCCATCCCTGTATTAAGAGAAAAGTTTGATAGCATAGCACCTGAGATCATCGTTCCAATGGAAGTGAGCCTTCAGGAAACCGGCGTAATTGTAAGTATTCCTAAAGCCGGCGATAAAAAGAAATTGTTGGATTTGTCTGTTAGTAATATTCAATATTATCTGTTACAAAAGAAGCGGGAACGCATGAACAAAGGTGTCAAGTTGAGTCCCGCTGAACGGATTTTAAAAACATTGCAGTCTGATCTTCATCTGAAAGATGTACCATTGCACATAGAGTGCTTTGATAATTCAAATATGCAAGGCACTGATCCGGTAGCAGCTTGTGTTGTTTTTAAAAATGCCAAACCTTCCAAAAAAGATTACCGGCATTTTAATATTAAAACAGTCTCTGGACCTAATGATTTTGCTTCAATGGAGGAAGTGGTCGGCCGACGATATAAACGATTACTGGAAGAATCGCAGGATCTTCCACAACTGGTTATAATTGATGGAGGAAAAGGTCAATTATCTTCTGCAATGAACGCTATTACAGCTTTAAATTTACAAGACAGGTTTACTGTAATTGGTATAGCAAAGAAATTAGAAGAAATTTATTTTCCAAATGATTCAATTCCATTACACATCAATAAAAAATCTGAATCTTTAAAATTAATACAACAATTACGAAATGAAGCTCATCGTTTTGGAATAAATTTCCACAGGAATCAACGGTCTAAAAATTTTATTAAATCCGAACTGTTAAATATAAAAGGAATCGGTGATAAAATTGCACAAAAATTATTGAAGCGATTTGGATCTGTTGCAGGAATCAAAGAAGCCAGTATGTCAGATATTGAGACTGAAGTTGGAATTGAAATAACTAAAAAAGTAGCTGCACATTTTGATTTACATCCAATGAATAACCTAGAGAATGGAGAAGCATAAACCAAAAAAAATTATCGTTACCGGAGGATGTGGTTATATTGGCAGCCATACCATAGTAGATTTAATTCAACATGGATTTGAAGTAATTTCTGTAGATTCGTTTATTAACTCAAAAGAATCAGTACTTGATAATATAGAAAAAATTACGGGTAAACGTATTTTAAATCATCAGGTTGATTTATCAAGGAAAGAAGCCTGGAAACAAATAGCAGATAAAGAACCTGATGTGGACGGTATCATTCACTTTGCCGCCTTAAAGGCAGTTGGAGAATCTGTTAAAAAACCATTGGAGTATTATAAGAATAATCTCGGAAGTTTACTTGAAATATTGGAATGGTTGCAATATTGTCACATTGAAAATTTTATTTTTTCTTCATCCTGTACAGTGTATGGCAATACAAACGAGTTGCCAGTGAATGAGAATTGTGAGTTTAAACCTTGCAGCTCACCCTATGGCCGCACCAAACAAATGGGGGAATGGATTCTAAAAGATTTTGCATCACAATCAAAAATAAAAGTTATTTCACTGCGGTATTTTAATCCGGCCGGAGCGCACGACAGTCTCTTATTAGGTGAAGATTCTACTGATCCTCCATTAAATTTAGTACCAGTTATAACGGAGACTGTTGTTGGAAAACGCAATTCTCTGGTTGTTTTTGGCAATGATTATGATACACCGGATGGTTCTTGTATAAGGGATTATATACATGTGATGGATATAGCACATGCACATACGCTTTCTATAAAATATTTAATTGACGGAATTCAAAAAGAATCATATGATTCTTTTAATTTAGGAATGGAAAAAGGTATGAGCGTATTTGAAATCATAAATACTTTTGAAAAGGTAAATAAGGTCCATGTTAATTATAAATTAGGTCCCCGTCGACCGGGTGATATGGCTGCCATTTACGCAGATACAAAAAAAGCAAATACGATATTAAACTGGAAACCTGTAAAAACTATTGAAGACATCCTGCGATCTGCATGGCTTTGGGAACAAAAGAGATAACAATTATATATCACGTTTCCGCGTCTCCGCGTCTTGGCGAGAAAGAAAAATGATTCTCGCAAAGCCGCAAAGCCGCAAAGGGAAAAAATCAGTTCTTTGCGTCTCCGCGTCTTGGCGAGAAAGAAAAATGATTCACGCAAAGCCGCAAAGGAAAAAAATCAGTTCTTTGCGTCTCCGCGTCTTAGCGAGAAAGAAAAATGATTCACGCAAAGCCGCAAAGCCGCAAAGGGAAAAAATCA
>CAZALD010000032.1:0-36420 GCA_964486185.1 uncultured Saprospiraceae bacterium | reverse complement strand
TAAATTTTAATAAGCCTTTGTGATCCTTTGTGGCGCTGTGTCATTGTGGCAAAAAGGTAGGAAAGCCACAGAGACCGATCTTTTGGCCTTGGAGGCAAGGCCTATCTTTCCACTAAAATCAGGTGATCGAAGAGAATGTTTAAAGGATTTTATCATTAGAAGTAGCTCAAGCTAAGTAAGCGGTATGATTTTGTTTTCTGAGAGTTTCATAAGATTAAATTCGGTTAAAGCAATCTCAGGGAATACTGAAGTAGTGACCAAGCAGCTGTCAAAAGTTTAATTTATTTTCCTACATTTATTTTTGTACATCTATCCGGAGTTCCTGTATCAATAATTTACCACTTTCAGATTCTGCGTAAACATAAATTCTAAATTTTCTGCCATTCATTGCTTCCATGATGGCAATAGAAAAATTGGAATCTTCTGATTTGGAAGCACCTTTATGAATTGGAGTTATGGTTTTGGGAACATTTACATCCAGAAAAGCTTTAACAGCTTTTACAGCGGCTGTCTTATCTAAAAATTGAATCTGATCATTAAAACAATATTCAATATTTTTGTCAAACAACTCTGAAAGTTTATTCATATCCGAAGCCCTGATGGATTCAAATATCTGAGACCTTGACTGTGCGATTGTCAGGTTTGCAATCAAGGAGATTAAAATTAAAATTGAATACTTCATAATTATTAATTGAGCATTAGACTGAATGTTAGCGTATCTAACATGATTTGCTGCCTTAAAATTATGTTAATTTAGTAATTTTTAGCTGGATTTTGTCAAATCAGTCCGGATTTCTATCATTTTTCTAATTAATTCAGGTTTTTAAAAATCAAATTGCCAACTTTGCAAGTCCTATTTTTGTTTGATTCCTGATGTTTAAAAGAACCTTATTAATCATCTTAGATGGCTGGGGTTGTGGTCAAGTACCTGAGGCAAATGCGATTGCGGCAGCGCATACTCCCTATTTCGAATCTCTAATGAGAAGTTATCCTCATGCTCAATTGCTCACGCATGGTGAACATGTAGGTTTGCCGGATGGTCAAATGGGCAATTCTGAAGTAGGTCATTTAAATTTAGGCGCTGGTCGTATCGTGTATCAGGATCTGGCACGTATCCATAAAGTCATAAAAGATGAAAAACTTTCCGAAAATTCAGAGCTTCAAAAATTAGCTCAGTATTGCATAAAAAACTCGAAACCTTGTCACCTGATTGGATTATTATCAGATGGTGGTGTTCACAGTCATATTAATCATCTGAAAGCCATTATCCGTTTTTTGGAAGATTCAGGAGTGGAAACAATTTACCTGCACGTAATTACAGATGGTCGCGATACGGATCCTCATAGCGGGAAGCATTTTATTGAAGATATTGAGTCATTTTTACAAGATAAAAAAACATCTATCGCAAGTTTAATTGGAAGATATTATGCAATGGACAGAGATAAACGCTGGGAACGCATTCAATTAGCTTATGATCTCCTGGTTCATGGTAAAGGAGAAAGGATTAAATCTGCATCAGAAGCCATTGCACACAGCTATGGGAAAAATAAATCTGACGAATTTATTGAAGCTTATAAAATTAAACCTGTTTCAAAAGGTATTATTCAAAATGAAGATGCCGTCTTATGTTGGAATTTCAGAACAGACCGTTTACGTCAGCTTACTGAAGTATTAAGTCAGGAACATGTCAACCATCCTGGCCTGAAAGCAAAATCATTATATTATGTCACCTTATCGAGATATGATGATGATTTTAAAAATGTACATGTTGTCTTCGAAAAACAGGATATAAAAAATACGCTGGGAGAAATGCTTTCGATTTATGGAAATACGCAATTGAGAATAGCTGAAACTGAAAAATATCCACATGTCAGTTATTTTTTTTCCGGTGGCAGGGAAAAAGTATTTAGTGGCGAAAAAAGGATTTTAATTCAGTCACCAAAGGTGGCTACTTACGATTTGCAACCAGCAATGAGTGCTGAAGCTATAACCCAGGAATTAATTAACGAGTTGGAATTAAATCCTTATGATTTTATTTGTCTGAATTATGCCAATGCAGATATGGTCGGTCACACGGGTGTATTTAATGCTGTGGTCCGGGCGGCTGAAACACTTGACAGATGTCTGGCAAAACTTATTCCAGTAGCATTAGAAAAAGATTATGCTATTCTAATTCTGGCAGATCACGGTAATGGAGAATATATGATCAATGAAGATGGAAGCCCGAATACAGCGCATACAAAAAATCCGGTACCCTGTATTTTGGTGAGTAATCAAAATGGTTTAGCTATCACAGACGGAATTCTTGCAGATATTGCTCCCAGCATACTGAAATTAATGTCACTGCCAATACCCGTAGAGATGGACGGAAAATGTATTATTGAAGGAATTTAAACTATAAGCCCGGTATAAATGATTTCAGCAGATAAAATTAAAATTGAATCCGAACTTGCATTGCTAGGTTATATTGATCATGATATTGATCCGCATTTGGACCTTTTTGAAGAAATTGAAAAATTAAAAAAAGAAAAGAATGCCGTTATTTTAGCGCATTATTATCAGGAACCAGATATTCAGGATATAGCCGATTTTGTTGGTGACAGTTTACAATTATCACAGGAAGCTGCCCGCACACCGGCTGATATAATTGCTTTTGCCGGTGTTCATTTTATGGCAGAAACAGCAAAAATTCTTTCTCCTCAAAAAAAAGTCGTCTTGCCGGATTTAAAAGCAGGATGTTCACTTTCAGACTCATGTCCGGCTCCTCATTTTGCAAAATTTAGAGAAAAATATCCGGATCATATAGTCATCAGTTATGTAAATTGCACAGCTGAGTTAAAAGCACTGACAGATATTTGTTGTACATCATCCAATGCAGTGCATGTGGTCAATAGTATTCCGTCAGATAGAGGAATTATATTTGCACCGGATAAAAATCTCGGGGCCTATATTCAAAAAGTAACTGGAAGAAAAATGATTTTATGGGATGGCGCCTGTATGGTCCATGAAATATTTTCCAAAGAAAAATTGACAAAACTGAAGATAAGGCATCCAGAAGCAAAAATTATAGCACATCCCGAATGTGAAGAACCTGTATTACAAATGGCAGATTACATCGGTTCTACAAGTGGACTATTAAAATTTGTTCAAACAGATCCATCGTCATCATTTATCGTGGCTACAGAAAGTGGTATCCTTCACCAGATGCAACTCAAATGTCCGGATAAAACATTTATTCCGGCACCTCCCGAAAATCATTGCGCCTGTAATGAATGTCCTCATATGAAGCGAAACACACTTGAAAAACTTTATACCTGCTTAAAATTTGAACTGCCCGAAATTCAAATTCCGGTAGAAGTGATTTCCAAAGCACGACGTAGCATCGAACGCATGCTTGAAATTTCGGCTAAAGCAGGACTTAAATAGAATAATAAACTAAATTAATCGTTAACCCCTGATATATTCTGATCAATACCATGTCTTTTAAAAATACAACATCTTTTATCTTTATTTCCATCTGCTTTTTATGTTTACCACGTTCTATAAAAAGCCAAAAAGGAGTCGAACTAGGAGGATGGATCGGAGCGGCACATTATTTTGGCGATTTAAATAATTTATACCGACTCAATGAACCGGGTTTAGCCGGAGGCTTAACAGGTAGATATAATTTTGATACCCGGCTTTCTATGAGGATGCAACTAAATTATTTGAGAATTCGCGGAAATGATTCTAAATCAAGCAATGGATTTGATCTGAGGCGAAACCTAAGTTTTTATTCTAATGTGATCGAAGTGGCTCCTGCCATTGAATTTAATTTCTTTACTCTCAAACATGGTTCAAAGGATCAATACATTACGCCTTATATGTATGGCGGATTCAGCATTTTTCATTTTAGTCCAAAGGCAGAATTGAATGGAGAAATATATTCTCTCCGGGAAATGGGGACAGAAGGTCAGTTGCCCGGGCAGGAATATAATGAAATAGGATCAGCCTGGTTGATTGGCGGAGGTGTAAAATTTGATATCGACAATAACTGGAGTATCAATGTTGATCTGGGTTACCGTTTGAGTAGAACAGATTACCTGGATGATGTCAGTGGTTTTTATCCTGATTATAATGAATTACTGATTAACCGGGGTGATATCGCCGTACAACTTTCAGATCGTTCTATTGAAAATATAGATCAGACTAAAATAGGTCGCAGTGGAACCCAGCGGGGTGATTCTAAGGAAAAAGATGCATTTGTAACTTTAGGTATCAACCTGGTTTATTATTTTGGCAAATTGCGTTGTCCACCGCTATCTTACCCTAAAATATAATCCACCCGTCGCCAATTGAGAAGTTTTTATAGAATTTTTTCAACCCAATTGACAAACTCAGTACATTTGTCAAATCAATAAAAATCGATGGCACAATTATTAGAACTAAAGAAAGTCCTAAAAGAATACAAAACTTTAAAAGCAGTTGATAATGTAAGTTTCACTGTAGATGCTTCAAGTATTGTCGGTCTATTAGGACCAAATGGGGCGGGTAAAACTTCGCTGATCCGTATTATTACAGGAATTACTCAGGCGGATTCCGGGAATGTAATATTGAATGGACAAAATATATATGATATTAAAAATCCATCCATTGGTTATATGCCGGAAGAGCGAGGACTCTATAAAAAAATGAAAGTTGGCGAACAACTTATTTTTTTGACCCGGCTTAGGGGATTGTCCAAAACTGATGCAGAAAAAAATGTCGTCTATTGGATGAAAAAATTTCAAATCGAATCCTGGTGGAATAAAAAAGTAAATGAGCTATCCAAAGGAATGTCTCAAAAAGTTCAGTTTATCGCTACAGTGAGTCATCAGCCAAAACTTATTATTTTGGACGAACCATTTTCAGGATTGGATCCTATTAATACCAATTTAATAAAAGATGAAATACAGCGCTTAAAAAATGAAGGGGCGAGTATTTTATTTTCAACACATCGCATGGAGCAAGTAGAAGAAATGTGCGAGCATATAGTATTGATAAATAAAGGAAAGATCGTGTTGAATGGAGAAGTTAATGAAGTAAGAAACCGATACAAAGAACATGTTTATGAATTTACCACAGAGACTGTTGTACCCCTGATTATAAAAGATCATTTTGAAATTATCTCAGCTGAAGATTTTCATTTTCATGTACGCCTTGGCGAGAACCAAAATAATAATGATATATTAAAATGGTTGTTGGCACAAAATGTAATAATCAGATCCTTCCGGGAAGTATTGCCCACATTTAATGAAATTTTTATTAAAACCGTAAACGAAACCAATCATGACTAAACTGGGATTAATCATTAGCCGGGAGTATCTTACGAAAGTAAAAAACAAAAATTTTATTTTTACAACCCTGCTAACGCCTTTGGGGTTTTTAGTATTTTTTATCGTTATCGGTGTTATCTTTAGTTATGAAGGTGGAAAGACCTATAATATAGCCATTGTCGATAACAGTGGTATCAATATTAATTTTCCGGATTCTTCAAAAAAATTCAGTTTTACAAAATCTACTGAGTCTCTTGATAGTTTGAAAGCGAGATACCATCGCAACGAACTGGATGGCATATTGGTCCTGCCTCGTTTTGCAGGAGTTGATGTTAATGCATATACAGTATATTATTATTCAGATAAGCCGATTGATATTGAGATCGAATCAAGCCTTGAAAACTATCTGGAAGATGGTATCCGTAATTTTAAAATGACCTCGATGTCTTTGCAAAAGGAACAATTAGATAAATTAAAAACAAATATTGCTATAGATCCTGAACCCGTTTCATCAAATGAAAAAGACCGCTCAGCCTATACCGGAAAAATAGCAACAGTGATTGGCGGCGCCATGGGCTATATCATCTTTTTTATTATCTTTTTATATGGGGCTTCTGTCATGCGTTCGGTGGCCGATGAAAAAGTAAACAGGGTAGTTGAAATTATAATCTCTTCAGCCAGACCTGTAGATTTGATGCTGGGAAAAGTGATAGGAGTTGGTCTGGTGGGGTTAACACAAATTTTAATTTGGTTGATCTTAATACCTGTTTTATATTTTGTAGGAATGTCCATAGCAGGAATTGATGTCCAACAAATCCAGGATGCAAGCCAGACGATGTCTGCAAAACAACCTATAGATAGTGAAGAGCTCGTCAATGTCATCCGTGAGATAGCTACATTAAACTGGTGGAAAATCGCCGGTTTATTTATTTTTTATTTTGTTGGTGGGTATTTTATTTATGCTTCGATGTTTGCTGCAATTGGTGCTGCAACGGGTGATGATATTAATGATGCTCAATCACTAACCATCTTTGTAACCATTCCTATTTTACTTGCAATGTATATTATGTTTCAGGCCATCCGCCTGCCGGATAGTTCGCTTTCCTTTTTTGCGAGTTTATTTCCATTATTCAGTCCGATTGTAATGCCCGCATTGCTGGCATTCGATCCACCGTGGTGGCAGATCGCATTATCTCTGATTATCTTGTTTGCATTTAGTTATCTGATGATCTGGTTTGCAGGTAGAATATACCGGGCCGGAATTCTGATGTATGGTAAAAAAGCAAGTATTAAAGAAATTGGAAGATGGATTTGGAAGGGGTAATGAACAATTAATAATTAATAATTAATAATTGATAATGGACTTTGCGTCTTAGGGTCTTTGCGAGAAAAACAAATTAAGCTGCATTGTGCGTTAGTGGCGGAAAGTAATGAACAATTAATAATTCTTGTCTGCCGCAGGTAGAAATAATTGGCGTGATTAGTGATAATGGACTTTGCGTCTGTGCGTCATTGCGAGAAACCGAATTTAGTACAGCTGTGGTTTATTTGAAGAGTATAAAATACATGATTAATTAAACTGGTTAAATATTGAAAATTAGCGGATTTACATTTATGCGAAATACAAGTAGCTTGTATTATCCTTTTATGGAATCAGTACTTTCTATTCTGCCTCTGGTGGATGAATTTGTAATCGCCTTAGGCGATAATAGTCCGGAGGATACTACCGAAGATACTTTAAGAAAAATAAATGATCCAAAAATAAAAATTATACCTACTTTCTGGGATTTGGAGACCTATAAACAGGGTACTGTCTATGCTCAGCAAACAGATATTGCAAAATCTCATTGCACAGGAGATTGGTTATTTTATCTTCAATCGGATGAAGTGGTACATGAAAAGTATCTTGAGAGTATTAAAAAAACCTGCCAACTTTATTTAGATGATGATAATACGGAAGGCTTTCTATTTGGATACAAACATTTTTGGGGAGATTATAATCATTATGTAGAATCTCATGCCTGGTATCCACAAGAGATCCGCATCATTCGCAACCGGCCGGATATCCATTCTTTTGGCGATGCCCAATCCTTCAGGGTGTTTACTCATTTTGATGGCATGAATTACCGGGATAAATCCAACAGCAGATCTTTATATGTACGTAGAATGGATGCAGAAATATATCATTATGGTTGGGTTAGACCTCCATCTTTGATGCAGCAAAAATCAGTTGTGATGGATAGTGCTTATCACGGGACTGATGAAGTAAAACGTCGACATGCAAAACGGACCTTAGATTTTGATTACGGCAATATGAATGACTACCCGGTTTTTATCGATACTCATCCCAAAGTCCTGCAATCATTTATAAATCGTTTTAACTGGAGAGATCAATTGCATTATGAAAAATCCTATCAGCCATTAAGGCCACCATTAAAACATGAAAAATTAAAGTATAAAATATTATCCTGGATAGAGAAAAATATTTTAAAAAGCAGACAGTTGTTCGGCTATAAAAATTGGAAGCTAATAGATTCAAATTTTAATACTGAATCTCCAGGTTCTCACTCGTAGGTTTGGCTTGACATGTCAAAATATAACCTTGCTCAATTTCTTCTGGCTCTAATGCTAAGATTACATCCATTGCCACAGTCCCTTGAATAATTTTTGCCATGCAGGTCGAACAAGCTCCGCTTGAACAGGAATATGGAGGATCCAGTCCTGCATCCATCAGACTATTTAGTATTTTTTTATTTCCAGGAATCTTTAATTGATGTTGCTTACCATTGAGATGAACTGTGATATTTGCAGAATCCAGATGAGTTGCTTTTGATTCAGTTGTCAATGTAAGCGGTGTGGTAAAATATTCAGCATGAATACTTTTAGGATCAATCCCTAAAATGGACAGTTCAGATTTAACATCTTCGATCATCTGACCAGGGCCACAGATATAATAACTTTTTTCTTTTGTTGTGGAAGGATAAGTTTCATAAAATAAATCGATAAGTTTTTTATTAATCCTGCCTTTCCATCCATTCCAATTGATTTTTGAAGAATTTAAAAAAGGCAAAAGACCACCACCAATTTGTGAAAGCGTAAACTCTACAAAAAATTGACCTTCATAATTTTGCTGAAGCTCTTTTAATTGATCATAAAAAATGATGCTCTCAATTTTGCGGTTTCCATATAAAAGATATACTGACGATTTAGGCTCGTTCTCAAGTATCGAACGGATCATGGAATATACAGGGGTGATTCCGCTTCCGGCAGCAAAAAAATAATAGCTATGTTTTTTTTCGGGATCAGAGATTATGGTAAAATGTCCTTCTGGTTTTGAAATTTCCAATTCGGTTCCTTTTTCAATTTTTTGTACCAGATGACTGGACACCAAACCATTTGGAACCTGTTTTACCGTTATACTCAGATTTTTTTCTCCCGGAATAGAGGATATGGAATACGACCTGCGTAATTCTTTATTGTTGAGATGTAATTTTAAAGTAAGATGTTGCCCGGGAATAAATGTACCCAATAAGTCAGTTATTGACTTTGAATCAAAACAGATACTTATTGCATCCTTCGTTTCTCTGATAATATCTGCAACAGGTATTTTGTAAAATTCCATTTGGGATTAGTTTGGTAATTTAATATCTCAGCAATTCCTTTTAAAGAATTCTGGTCACATGAAGTTTTTTATACTTAAGCTTCTGTAGTTTGATTTTCTTTTTTTAATTTATTGACGGTTTTTAAAACCAGGAATACCACAAAAGCAATGATCAGAAAATTAATAAACGTCGAAATAAATTTTCCATAAGTAATAGCAGCCTCTGGTGATGTAACTCCTCCGTTTGCATCTTTTACTTCAGGCGATAATACAAACTTTAAATCACTCAAATTGCCAATTTGAAAAATACTACCGACAAGAGGCATTACAATGCCATCTACAAAGCTTGCTGTAACAGCACCAAAACCTGTGGCCAGGATTAGGCCTACGGCAATTTCAACCAGGTTTCCCTGAATCGCAAATTCTTTAAATTCTTTCAACATACAATTTGGATTATAAAATGAATAAAATAAATGGACAAAGCTAATTTAAACCGTTTGCAATTCTTTACGGATTTTGTTTAATGCAGATCCTTCTTTCACCCATTCAATTTGCTGCTTATTGTAGGTATGATTAGCTTCGATCTGATCTTTAGTTCCATCAATGTGATTTAATTCAATTGTAAATTTGCTGCCTGGCGCCATTGTTTCAAGACCAATGACCTGAATCAAATCATCCTGTCTGATTTTATCATAATCAGCCGGATTGGCAAACGTCAATCCCAGCATACCCTGTTTTTTCAAATTAGTTTCGTGGATACGTGCAAATGATTTTACCATGACAACTTTTACACCAAGATACCTTGGCTCCATGGCTGCATGTTCACGCGATGAACCTTCACCATAATTTTCTTCACCAAATACGATGGTGGAGATACCTTTTGATTTATACAATCGGGCGGAATCCGGTACAGCCATATATTCACCGGATACAAAATTCAGGACCTTATTGCTTTCACCATTGTATGCATTGATAGCACCGATAAAACAGTTATTGGAAATATTTTCAAGATGTCCGCGGAATTCCAGCCAGGGACCTGCCATGGAAATATGATCGGTAGTACATTTTCCTTTAGCCTTTATTAATATGCGCATGTTCTTTAGCTCTTCCGGCGTGACAGGTTTAAAAGGCGTCAATAATTGAATTCGCTTACTGTTTTTATCTACAATAACTTCCACATTGGAAGTATCTGCAACAGGTGCTTCAAATCCGGCATCTTTGACATCAAATCCGTTTGGTGGTAATTCAATGCCTTCAGGTGGATCTAGTCTCACCAGTTCGCCATCTTCATTCACAAGTGTATCTGTCAGAGGATTAAAATTCAAAGTACCCGCAATGGAAAGAGCGGTTACGATTTCAGGAGACGCCACAAAGGCATGAGTACTTGAATTGCCATCATTCCTTTTTGAAAAATTCCGGTTGAAAGACGTGATGATCGAATTTTTTCTATTGGGATCATCCATATGGCGTTTCCATTGACCGATACAAGGACCGCAGGCATTGGCTAAAATGATACCACCGATTTTTTCAAATTTTTCTAGTATGGCATCTCGTTCTACCGTAAAGCGAATCTGCTCTGATCCCGGGGTCACGGTGTATTCGGATTTGACTTTTAATTTTTTGTTGATGGCCTGTTGTGCCAGAGAAGCAGCTCGTGAAAGATCTTCATAGGAAGAATTGGTACAGGAACCGATGAGTCCGACTTCCAGTTTTTCAGGATAATTATTGTCTTTTACCGCTTTTGCAAATTGAGAGATCGGCCAGGCTAAATCGGGAGTATAAGGACCGTTGATATGGGGTTCCAGTGTATCCAGATCAAGTTCAATGACCTGGTCAAAATAATCCAGTGGATTGGCATAACATTCGGGATCTCCTGTAAGGTGTTTGGCATTTGCATCACAAAGTGTTGCAATTTCTTCGCGGCCGGTAATTTTCAGATAGCGGCTCATCGCTTCATCATAGCCAAAAGTGGAGGTCGTGGCTCCGATTTCCGCACCCATATTGCAAATAGTACCTTTTCCGGTACAGGATAAAGCGCGGGCGCCTTCTCCAAAATATTCGACGATAGCACCAGTTCCCCCTTTTACAGTAAGAATGCCGGCAACTTTTAATATCACATCTTTGGAAGAGGTCCAGCCCGAAAGCTTTCCTTTGAGATGTACGCCGATTAATTTTGGCATCTTTAATTCCCAGGCCATTCCCGACATAACGTCAACCGCATCAGCACCTCCGACGCCAATGGCCACCATACCGAGACCGCCTGCATTGGGAGTATGGGAGTCTGTACCGATCATCATGCCTCCAGGAAACGCATAGTTTTCAAGAACAATTTGATGAATAATTCCGGAACCTGGTTTCCAAAAGCCAATTCCGTATTTATTTGAGATGGATTTTAGAAAATCGTACACTTCCGCATTTTCAATATTGGCGGTATTGAGGTCATTACTGGCCCCATTTTCTGCAAGGATTAAATGATCGCAATGCACCGTTGTAGGGACTGCAGTCCTTGGTTTGCCGCAAGTCATAAATTGCAATAAGGCCATTTGAGCCGTAGCATCCTGCATGGCCACGCGGTCCGGAGCAAAAAACACATAATCTTTCCCACTCTGATAATTTAACAAGGGAGAATCTGGATGTAAATGGGTATAAAGTATTTTTTCTGTAAGTGTTAAAGGCTTGTTGAGTTTGGATTTTATAAGTTCAATTTTATGTGCATATTCTGCATAAAAATTTCTCAACATATCAATATCAAAAGGCATCGAAGGCATATTTTACAATTTGATTTTAATGAATTTAGGGTGCAATGATAAGTTATTTTGCAGTAACAAAAAAGAGGGTCTTTGGTTGATGGTTTTCGGGATTTCATGAGTCAATGCAGTCAAGCAGTCAAGCAGTCAAGCAGTCAAGCAGTCAATGCGGTTAATGCAGTTAATGCGGTCAAGCAGTCAATGCAGTCAATGCAGTCAATGCGGTCAAGCAGTCAAGCAGTCAATGCGGTTAATGCAGTTAATGCGGTCAAGCAGTCAATGCAGTCAATGCAGTCAATGCAGTCCATGCGGTTAATGCAGTCAAGCAGTGAAAAGTTCCTGCCTACCTTCGGTAGACAAACCTGCCACAGGCAGGCAGGAGAAGTGTATAGAGAAAAAATGTACATGCCTAAACAAAGTTGACCGATTTATTATCTAGATGCGTTATGCCAAAACTTTTGCCGTAAGCAGTTAAACTGGAAACAAAACGAAATACCCACAGAACAGATTTTTGCATACACATGGAGCTTTAAAAATCAAATAAATAGCCAATTCGAATCGTTAATTCACAATTTAGGAATACTTTGTACCTTTGAAAATGCGAATTATACTTTTTTTTAGTTTCTGCATTACATTATTATTCAACTCCTGCATAAAACAGGAAACCGGTAAATTCCAACGCGAATATTTTATGACTCTGGAAATTCCACCTGATGCCAATCCCTTATTTACCCATATTTTTGAACAACGAATTGCATCTACCTGGATTCAATTTTTAATAGAAAACGGACTGGATCAGAGTGATATCAAAGCCATAAAACCAAGATCTATAATTCTTTCCCCAATATTTGACAATCCTATCTCTTATGATATTATAACCGAAGGTCACGTTAGTATTTATCCAACTTTGAGTCCAAACCAAGTTCTTCCAATTGCAGAAGTTTATAATCCATTGGGTAGCGGCGATGAATTATTTTTTTTACCCGGTCTGGCGAATGTAATCGACATAATAAGTCAGCCGGAATTTGTATTAAAACTTGCCCTTAATTTCAGATCCATTCCGGGTTCTTTTTCAGAACATCATCTTAGAGTACGGTTTGATATTTTTTTGAATTAGTAACTAAGGCAATCCAATTATTTAATTCCTATTTTTTTTTTTAGAATTATTGTAATCTGAAGAGAAGTCCAATACTTATTTATCGCGCTTGAAATTGTTCAAATTGCTTTGTACAAATCAGAGTTTATTGCGCAGTTCCTGGGGAGTCATTCCCGTACGTTTTTTAATGAAATGGGTAAAATGGGGTTGGTCTTCAAATTGCAGATAATGTGCAATTTCGGATACTGATTTGTTTGTAGATTTTAATTGTACTTTGGCTTCCAGTAATAAAATATCATGAATGATTTGCAAAGGAGACCGACCAAATGTTTCACTGGCTACTGCAGTGAGATGTTTTGCAGATATATGTAATAATTCTGCATAATCATGGACACTGCGTTTTTCAATATAATGTTTTTCTACAAGAAGTTTAAACGCATTGGCAAGCTGGGCTGACCGGCTTGTATTGTTTTTAAATTCTTTTACGCGGTTTCTGTAAATTTCGCGAACTCGTAAAAGTAAAATGAAGATAAGATTGCCCAGAAGCAGATTTTTTTCAGAAGAAAACCGGTTAAATTCGTCAATAATTTGTTTAAATGCAGTTTGAATCATGCTACTTTCATCCTTTGTAAGATTTACGATATGCTGTGCATCGAAATGGAAAAATGGAAATTCTTCTGTCAATGATTTTGATAATAGTGGATTTAGAAATTCTGTTTTAAAATGAATACAATACCCACGACAATTTTTTATATGATCGCTTGCATACAAAGTATTTTCAGGGACGATTACAAGGTCCATGGGACTTAACTGAAGATGGTCAGCTCCTAATTTGATGTCGTGCTCTCCATCCAGCAGGAGATAGATGAGATTGAACTGTCTGCGTAATGCCGGGATGGAGTCGCAATTTTTGTGTTTATCTTCCAGGGTACCCGGCATTACCAGCATATCGATCTGATAAGGCTTGGAGTCGCGGTTAATAAGCCGCTCAAACATTTCCAGGGTTTCGATATTTAATATTTCCGGTTTCCGGTTCATGGATATTGTGATAATTATTTCATGGAATAAATCAACATAAGTTCAAGTTCAAGCAAGACATATAGTACAAAATTACCTATCCATTTATCTAAACAGGTTTATTTGTAATCAAACTTACAAAATTCCTGAAATGTATCAGCATATTCAGGAATTCCTTTTGTCACATAAATATGGGATCACTTTGGTTAGGAAGTTTTATAAATGGAATTAAGAACGTACTATCAGCTTCCGGAGCAATGATATCTGGCCCAGGTGATAATAACTATGCTCGATTACTCCTTCGATATTCCGATAGAAATTTCCATATTTTTCTTCTATAAAATAGTGGTCAAAATCAGAATCCTTAAGTTGCTCGATATGGTTGGCAAATTTTTCTGCATTCTCCAGAAAGGTATTCAACAATTTTTTCCAGTCAGCGTCTGATTCAATAGACGGCATATCAAAACTAAATTTATCCCGGATATCAAGACTACCGGTATAAAATGCCGACAAAATACCATCCAGGTAATAATTGATGTGAAAGGTCAACAAAGCAATGGTATTCAGATTTTCTATTTTTGTTGTTGCCTGTTGCCAGCTTATGCTTTCCAGTTGTTCTTTAAAATTGGTATTGGCTATCCAGCGACCATTCAGAAATACTTCGCGAAGCCGGGATGCCAGAAAATGATTTCTTTGCATAGGATTGAATTACATACTTTTATTGAATATATGAAGAGAAAATCAAATTTAGGGCAAAATCAATTATTGTCATAGTATGCAAAAAATTTTCAGAATTCAGACAATACAGTCAAAGCGGTCAATGCAGTTAATGCGGTCAAAGCGGTCAATGCAGTTAATGCAGTCAATGCAGTCAAGCAGTCAAGCAGTCAATGCAGTCAAGCGGTCAATGCAGTTAATGCAGTCAAGCGGTCAATGCAGTCAAGCGGTTAATGCAGTTAATGCAGTCAAGCGGTTAATGCAGTCAAGCGGTCAATGCAGTTAATGCAGTCAAGCGGTCAAGCAGTCAATGTAGTCAAGCAGTGAAACAGTTAAAGAGGTCAATGCAGTTAAAGAGGTCAATGCAGTTAAAGAGGTCAATGCAGATAATGAGGTTAATGCAGTTAATGCAGTCAAAGAGGTCAATGCAGTTAATGCAGTCAAGCGGTTAATGCAGTTAATGCAGTCAAGCAGTCAAACAGTCAATGTAGTCAAGCAGTGAAACAGTTAAAGAGGTCAATTCAGATAATGAGGTTAATGCAGTTAATGCAGTTAATGCAGTCAAAGCGGTCAATGCAGTTAATGCAGTCAAGCGGTTAATGCAGTTAATGCAGTCAAGCAGTCAAGCAGTCAAGCAGTCAAGCAGTGAAACAGTTAAAGAGGTCAATGCCTTTAATTCAGGCTTGCCTGCCGGAGGCAGGAGTAGTCAATAAGTATTTTTTAATAATTGAAATCCATTCTAAAATTCCAGCAAGGAAACTGCGAAATAAAACTAGAAAGCCAAAATCTCAGATATTTTTGGAAGTATCATTTTAAACCAATAAGTATATTCTTCAGGATGCTTTTTTATCATGTGTTCAAGTTCCGGTAAATCGATCCATTTGAATTCTTCAACTTCATCCGGATTGGGCGAAGGCACATCATCCGTATATCCGATAAAAATATGATCATATTCATGTTCGATAAGATTGTTTTCGACTGGAGTCCGATAGATAAATGAATACAAAAACCTTATATCGCATTGCAAACCCATTTCATAATCCAGGCGATTGAGAGCACTTTTCAGGATATTTTCATCCCATTGAGGATGTGAGCAACAAGCATTCGTCCAGAGTCCTGCTCCGTGATATTTACCGGAAGCGCGCTTTTGAAGCAGCATCTGTCCTTTGGTGTTAAAAATGAATACGGAAAACGCACGATGTAAAGTTCCTGTGAGATGTGCTTCCATCTTTTCCATTTTAGCAATGGGATGATCGTTTATATCAACCACTATGACATGATCCCTGCTCATGCTATTACTTTGTCATTTTGTTTGTTCAAGCGCTTTTTTATAGGCCGCTAAGGTACGTTGCCTGGCCTCATTATGTTCGATTATTGGATTAATATTTTCATTTGTATAATCAGGATTCCATGTTTTTATATATTGTAAGTTCGCATCAAATTTTTGAGTTTGTGTCATCGGATTAAATATCCGGAAATAAGGTGCAGCATCACATCCGCAACCTGCGACCCACTGCCAATTGCCATTATTGGCAGCCAGATCAAAGTCATTTAGTTTTTCCGCAAAGTAGGCTTCACCCCAACGCCAGTTGATCAGCAAATGCTTACATAAAAAACTGGCTGTGATCATGCGTACCCGGTTGTGCATATACCCGGTTTGATTTAATTGTCGCATACCGGCATCCACAATGGGATATCCTGTTTTCCCCCGGCACCATAAATCAAATTCTTTTTCGTTGGTATTCCATTCTATAAATTCATAAGCAGGTTTAAAGGATTGATGGACTACCTGTGGAAAGTGAAATAAAATTTGCATAAAAAATTCACGCCAGATTAATTCGGATAACCAGGTATCATTGTGTGTTACTGCAGATGAAACACAAGTGCGTATGCTTATCGTACCAAAACGGAGGGCCATTCCAAGTTTAGTGGTTTTGTCTATGGCAGGGTAATTGCGGGTCTTGTCATAGTTTTCAATAATTTTATGATCCAATTCCGGAGGATTAAAAGAGATATCTGTATTTTTAAATCCAATCGTTTGGAGACTATGAATTTCTCCGGCTGGAAATCTATAAATATTCTGAAAAGATAATTTATGTTGTGAATAATCTTCAGGTTTTAATTCGCCAAGCCATTTTTTCGCATAAGGTGTGAATACAGTATAGGGCCTTCCATCTGCTTTGAGTATTTCATTTTTTTCAAAAATAACCTGATCTTTAAAATCATAAAAACCAATGCCTTTTTGTACGAGCATTTCCTGTATCTCTTTATCCCTTTGTATGGCATAGGGTTCGTAATCGCGATTGCAATACACAGCTTTCAAGGTATATTCCAGCGTTAGTTTTTCAAAAATGTCCAAAGGAGTTCCAAAGAAAGTCTTTAGACCGGAATTCTGTTTTTTTAAATTTTGATGAATATTGGATAAAGCCTGATGAATGTAATCCACTCTTCGATCTGATGTATCGCTTAAGCTTAATAAAATTTTAGTGTCAAAAATAAAAACAGGTAACACCGGATATCCGGATTCCAGTGCCTGATGTAATCCTGCATTGTCCTCAAGACGTAGATCCCTTCTGAACCAGAATATTACAATAGGTGAGTTCATCAGTAAGGATTTTGAAATCGTTTAAATACATACACATTGAGGAGAAACAAGGTATAGCCGTAAAGGCTATCTTCTATGGGTATGGTCATAATCCTGATATTCATTATATCATCAGAATTATAGTTTACGATCGGAGCTTCAAGTCCTGTTCCTGTTAAAATACCATTTACAATAAAAAATCCGGGTAACAGGAAAATGTAAGTCAAACTGGCTTTACCAATCCAATCAGCTTTGGCAAAAAAACGCAGATAAATAATGCTCAGTATTGTAAATCCTGAAGTTATCGATGGATAATATTTGTCATAATAGAGTATTATAATTATCAGGCAAAGGCCTACTATCAGACTTGTAACATAGGTATTGAATTTTATTGTCCATTCCAATGAAAAGAATTTTTCAAAACAGTAATATGTAAACACACAGGAAAAGGGGATGCATATAAAAAATGACCATTCTTCAAGAGGTAATCCTAAAAATGGTATCCCCAAAGTATAGTCTGTATTAAACCACCAGACACCTAAATTGGCAAACCAAATATCCCAAAGGATAAAGGGTATGGCAACCAAAAGGCTGGCTTTTAGAAAACTTCCAAAATGTTTGTGAAACTGGATTCTTTTGTCAAAAGAAAAAATAAAACAAACGATTACCGTAAAAACATTTATCAGTAAATAGGTATATGACTTCATTAAATATTTTTGTCTAAATACATTTTAAAATATTTTATAGGAACCCAGAGGAAGCCAAAACACTCGCCATTTTCTTTGACGATGTGTTTGTGATGTTGTTTGTGAGCTCTTCGTATGGCCTTAAAATAAAAATTTTGAGAATTCTTGAGAAATGTAATTCGTTGATGAATAAAAATATCATGTACCAAAAAGTAAGCAAAACCATAAAGTGTAATGCCTAAACCTACAAAGAATAAATAATTGAATTCCTGGCGGCTACCCAAATACATTAAAGCAATGGCAGGTAAGGCAAAAATCAGAAAAAAATAATCGTTTTTTTCCAGATGACCTTCATGACTATGGTCGTGATGATCCCTGTGCAGATACCATAAAACACCGTGCATAATGTATTTATGGACCAGCCAGGTGATGCCTTCCATCAGTAAAAAAGTGCAGACAACTAGAATGAAATTCATGCGATTTTAAATTTAGAATGGACTATTTTCTGAATGGCTATGCGGCGATAATCGAAAATATCTTTTAATTTATTTTTTACAAATAGTTTATGTGCAAGGGTCCCAAGTATTCCAAAAGGTAACTCGTACAGTATTGTGTCGATCATGAGTACACCATCCTTATTGGCAATAAACTCATGTCTGTGAATCCAGGACTTGTAAGGTCCCTGGACTTGTATATCTGTGAAGCTATGACCTGGCATGGTTTCCCGAATTTTTGTCCGCCAAAAAAAGGGAATACCCAAAATAGGAGAAATCGTATAATCTATGATCATACCTTCATAAATAGAGGATTGTTGCAAATCAGACAATACCCTGAATTTCATATTCACCGGAGTAATGAGAGATAAGTTATTAGGTGATGAGAAAAAAGACCAGGCCTCATCTATAGTACATTCTAATTGTTGTGTTTTTTTTAACAGATATTGCATTCTGGGTAGATTAAATAATTTGATGTATGAGTTTTATCAATGTACTCGAATTGATTGAATGTAAATTATGCAGTATGAAACTAAAATCTTCGTTCATATTTTTTTTATACCCAAGAAAAACCGGACAATGTTTTTGAATAGAATACCTGATTAATCTTATTTCTAAATTATGTGGTGAAAGGGTAATGGCATGTTCAATATTTGCTCTTCCTTTTTCAAAAGTTCTGAGTTTCTTTATAGGGTTAAATACATGGCTAGCCCAAATACTTTGAAACGCTCCCAGATAGGCTAAATGAACGTTTGTTGGGGTATTTTGATTTAATTCTGTAATTAAATCCCGGCAAACAGATTTATGAATGTACGCAGATTCGTATAATGTCCTGTATCTGTCCAGATCACTCGCTGAAAGTACATCTTTAAATAAAACAATAAGACAACATAATATTAACCATCTCATCATACCAGGGCCAGTTTATATTTAACATAACTACTTAGCATTAAAGAAAGTTTATGTCCATTAGGAATACGGATTCGGTTATTCATAATTTTTTCTGCTGTCAGACCTCTGATTTTTTGAAACAGCGATTTATAGTAGGTAAATGCAAGATACACGCCAAATTGTGATGATCCCGGAAGTTTCTGAATTCCAATCAATGCCTCTTTAAATTCTGCTTCAATCTCTTTTTCTATGCTGTGTTTATTGTCATTGGTAAAATAGTTTAAATCCAGATCAGGAAAATACGTTCTTCCTAATTGTTGATAATCTTGATTAAGATCTCGCAGGAAATTTACTTTTTGAAATGCAGAGCCCAATTTCATGGCATAGGGTTTTAATTCTTCGTACATAGCTTTGTTTCCATTGACAAAAACATGTAAACACATAAGGCCTACGACTTCAGCTGAGCCTAAAATGTACTCTTTGTATAATGCAGAATCATATTCAATTTTTTGTAAATCCATTTCCATGCTGTGTAAAAATTGGTCAATAAGCTTTCTTTCAATGTCATATTCTTTGACCGCTTGCTGAAACGAATGGAGAATTGGATTTAGAGATATACCCTGATCAATGGCGGACCAGGTTTGTTCTTTAAATGATTGCAGTAATTCAGCTTTGTTAAATGAATGAAAACTATCAACAATTTCATCCGCCAGCCTCACATATCCATAAATAGCATAAATGGCAGGTCTTATAGAATGGTGTAACGCCAGGATACCCAATGAAAAACTGGTACTGTATTTTTGAGTAGTGGCTTTGCTTACCTGTGAAGAGAGTTCGTCAAATAGTTTTTTCATATTCGTTAAATTTAATTTTAGAAAGTTCTGTTGCGGCTATTTTACCGGAAATAATGGAAGGCGGGACACCCGGACCCGGTACCGTTAATTGACCTGTATATATCAATCTGGATAGTTTTTTATTTTTAATGGAAGGTTTTAAAACAGCAGTTTGGGAAAGTGTATTTGCCAGTCCGTATGCATTCCCTTTAAAGGCATTGTAATCTTGTTTAAAATCACGTACGCAATAACTTTTCTTAAAATCTATTTTGGATGCTAAGTTTATTGCACCTGAGTGTTGTTCCAATCTTTTAATCATTTTATGTAAATAAATTTCCCGGGTCTCTTCGTCTTCCTGTAATCCAGGGGCCAAAGGCATTAACAGAAATACATTTTCATGATGATACGGTGCTACACCGGGATCCGTTTTTGAGGGGCAACACACATAAAACAAAGGATTTTCAGGCCAGCTGGGTTGATCATAAATGGATTCAATATGTTTGTCAAAATCACTGTCAAAAAACAAGGTATGATGTTTGAGATTCGGTATTTTTTCTTTGAAACCGAGGTAATATATCAGACAGGAAGGCGCAAAAGTTTTTTTATCCCAAAAGACCTCATCGTAATTTCTATCGCCATGATCCAGAAGTGATTCTGAATGATGATAATCTGAGGAGGCTATTATTGCGTCAAAATGTTGCCATGTATCATGTACCAAAATGGAAATAGAATCATTATGCTGAACGATCTTTTGTACCGGAGAATTAAAATGAAACTGAACGCCTTGTTTTTCGGCTACGGACTTCATGGCCAGTATAAGTTGATAAAAGCCACCCATGGGATACCAAGTACCAAGCATGTAAGCTCCGTAATTCATAAGACTGTAAAGCGCCGGAATATCTTTTGGAGAGGCACCCAGAAAAATAACCGGAAATTCCATTAACCCTTTCAATCTCGAATCTGTAAAAAATCTGGAGACATATGTTCTGAAATTTGTCAACAGATCCAATCGCAAGGCATTATACGCCATTTTAGGCGTTATAAATTCCAGCCAGGAATGACAGGGTTTATAGACAAATTCCCGCATACCTACCTCATATTTAAATCTGGCTGATTTCATAAAAGCATCCAGTTTTTTGCCGGCGCCTTTTTCTATATTTTCAAATAAGTTTTTTAGATCCTTATAGTTTTTAGGAATTTCCAACTTTGAATTTTCAAAAATCATTTCAAATTGAGGATCCAATGTAATTAATGTATAGAAGTCAGAAGATTTATGTCCGAAATCCTTAAAGAATCCTTCAATGATATCAGGCATCCAATACCAGCTCGGACCCATATCAAAAGTATAGCCATTGTCGGTTTTAAATTGTCTGGCTCTTCCTCCGGGAGTGGCATTTTTTTCAAAGACATGGACTTCGTTTCCGTCAGAAGCTGAATAGGCAGCCGCTGAAAGTCCGGAAATTCCCGACCCGATAATTGCAATTTTCTTTTTCATAGTGTCGTATTTTCCGGTAAATATTCTTTAATGACATAATCCAGAAGTTGATCATTTTCTATATGACTTAAAAAAATCGGATGATGGAATTTCTCCAGTTTTTGCAGCAGGTGGATTAATTCTGTTTTTTCAGTTTGATTGAGATTTCCTGTTACGATGCGGGTAGCTTTACGTATCGAATCCATTTGCTGGTCAAGCGCTTTCAAACCTTTGGAAGTAATGCTGAGGATTTTACTTCGTTTGTCTGACTGAGAAGTTTTTTGTTTAACCCAACCATGCTCCAGCAGGCGGTTAATAATTTGCATTCCGGTGGGCTTGTCCTGGATATTTTTTTTGATTAATTCCATTTTTGTCAAATCGCCAAACGCTTTTAAATTGATCATATAAATAAATTCCTCCTGAGTTGAAAATTCCGAATTATGAATAGCTGCTTTAGAATACGTTTTGGCATACCGGTTTAGATGTACAAGTAAGGTATTTATGACACTTTCAGCCGATCTACCCTGATTTTTCCCTTCCCAATCAGGTTCTGCAATTGTTGAGTTTGAATTTTTAATATCCTCATAAATCCACTTTTTAAATCCATTTATGTCAGTGGAATATCCGGATATAGTTTGATTTGATTCAAATAGTTCCAGTAATTGAATTAAATTTTTTAATAATGTGTAATTCATTGAAAATAAATATTATTTGTAGAATAACAATCAAAAAGAGTGTAAAAATACTAAAAATATATATAATAGTATAAAAAAATACTAATATTTTTTTATATAGATAGTATATCTCTTTTCAGCGAATCTGAAAAAGTAGATTTTAAGTTAAGAAATATCGAAATGAAGCATCATGCAATCATTGCAGGCTGTCTTTAAAAAAGCGTGATTTCGTGGAACTAAATTTTTATTTGCCGCCCTTCCATAAAAACCAAATGGCCAGTGACATTTCACCGATGATACTGGGGATGGCTACCATTGCAAGAAACAAATCACTGTACGCCTTATAAGATTGTAATAAAAAGTGGGCAGCTGTATCTATCATATACATGGAGCCGGCAAGAATCAAAAAGATTAAAATAGACTTTGGAGCCTTTACAATATTTCCCAATAAAATCAAATGAATTCCAAAAAAGAGGAGTCCGATTAACCAGATGGTATTGAAGATATCTATCTGCTGCAATATTTCTTCATTGCTTTCAAATGTCAGTGCAATGACCAAGGCATAAATGGCGACACCCATTATCACAGCATGCATCATCCTGAATAAAGTACTCAGTATAGTCAACAGATGCTGTTTATACATCTCGAATAAGGTCCATGCGATGATTACATCAAATACCACTGTGATCATAAAGGCCATCACACCCAATCTCACGATAAAATTATTTTCCTGAAGAGTTTGTAAAGGATTTTTTTGAATGGACTCCACCACCATAAAATTTGCAAAAATCGCTGCGAAAAATATAATGAGATAGCTGATGCCTGTAATGATGGATAATGTTCTTAAATTCATAATGAGGAGTTGATTTTAAAAAATAGTGTAATGCTTTTCAGGAACCGGGTTTAATGTAAATCAAACCTGGATCAGTCCCAATAAAAGAAAATTAGATTGAAAGGCAAATGTAAAAATTTTACATTGGAGTCCAAAATATTTGGAGAATTGTGTTACTATTTTAGTTCTGAAATAAAATCCCTCAATGTTTCAAATGCTTCAACTGAATTATTTCTTTTTCGGTCAGATGCCTGAAACGGCCTCGCTGTAAATTTTTCTTAGTCAGTCCCGCATAATAGACCCTGTCGAGTTTCAGTACTTCATAACCCAAATGTTCGAAGATGCGTCTTACGATTCTGTTTTTACCAATGTGAATCTCAACACCGACTTCTGACTTTTTATTGTTAGCATAATCAATGCCATCTACATTTGCTATACCATCTTCAAGCTGTACGCCCTTGACAATTTCAAGCATATCATTCTTTGTTACTGCTTTATCCAGAACTACATGATAAATTTTTTTCATTCGGTGACTCGGATGTGATAATTTTTGTGCAAGATCGCCATCATTGGTCAACAAGAGTAAACCGGTGGTATTTCGATCCAGACGACCCACCGGAAAAATTCGTTCGCTCACCTGATCTTTAATTAAATCAGATACTGTTTTTCTTCCTCGTTCGTCATTCATCGATGTGATAACATTTTTGGGTTTATTTAAAAGAAGATAAATAAGTTTTGACTGAGGTTTGAGAATTTTACTCTGATAGGTAATTTTATCTGCTTCCCTGACTTCATAAGCAGGATTGGTTTGAACCACTCCATTGACTAAAATTTGTCCGTTTTTTACAAGTGCTGCGGCTTCACGACGCGAACAGATACCACAATGTGCGATATATTTATTAAGGCGAAAGATTTCTGTTTTTTTCAGAAGCGAATCTTCCTCGCGATTAGAATGGAATTTCGTCTTCTTCATTCATTTTAGATTGTTTGATAATCACATTAGGCGCATTGGCAGCACCGACTCCAAATGGATCAAAATTTTGTTGTAATGGAACAAATTTGGCAAACTTATCGATAAATTTCATCCCGACGGTTCCGGTTGCACCGTTTCTGTGTTTTGCAATGATCAATTCAGTATAACCCCGGGGCATCTCATAAGTATTTTCCAATTCATAATATTCGGGCCGGTAAATAAACATAACCATATCAGCATCTTGTTCAATAGCACCTGATTCGCGGAGATTGGATAATTGTGGCCGTTTGTTGTCTTTGGTTTGGGATTCTGCAGCACGATTTAATTGTGATAAAGCAATGACGGGAATATTAATTTCCTTAGCCAGACTTTTTAATGCTCTTGAAATGCTTGAAATTTCCTGTTCGCGATTTCCTTTTTTATCAGCAGATCCCGCAGTCATCAATTGCAGATAATCGATTATGACCATACCGATTTTATATTGCTGGTGTAACCTACGGCATTTAGCACGTAACTCAAAGACGTTCAGTGAAGGAGTATCATCAATATAAATTGGTGCTTCACTTAACTTATTAATGGATTGATTTAGCTTTGTCCAGTCTTCTTCTTCAAGTTTGGCATTTCGCATTTTCGAACCTTCGATTTCCGCTTCCATGGAAATCAATCTGTTGACCAACTCGAGATTATTCATCTCCAGCGAAAATACAGCAACAGGAGTACTATAATCCATAGCTGCATTGCGGGCCAGGGCCAGGGTAAACGAGGTTTTTCCCATACCCGGTCTGGCAGCAACTATGATAAGATTGGATTTTTGCCATCCCGATGTTAGCTCATCCAATTCAGGAAACCCGCTCGGTATTCCTGAAAGTCCATTATCCTGATGCGACATAATCTCCAGTCGTTGCTGAGCTTTACGAACCAGTGATCCGACAGATTCATATCCTCTGCGCAGATAATTGTCTGTAATATCAAACAATCCTTGTTCGGCAGCATCTAGCAAATCAAAAACATCTTTGGTATCTTCAAAACAATCCTGGATGGTACCGGTACATCGTTTTATTAATTCGCGTTGAACAAATTTTTGTGCAACAATGCGGGCATGAAATTCCAGATTGGCTGCCGATGCCACTTTGTTGGCAAGTTCCAGAATATAAGCCAGTCCGCCAATTTCATCTAATACTTTTGTCTTGTGCAGAATTTCGCGTACAGTAAGGGTATCAATGGCCTGATTGGTTTCAAACAGCTTGATCATACCCTGGTAAATCTTGGTATGCGCTGGTTTATAAAAACTTTCAGGTTTGAGAATATCCAGTACTATGGATATTGCATCCTTATCAAGCATTAATGCCCCCAATATGGCTTCTTCCAGTTCGATGGCCTGAGGTTGAATGCGTTCATAGCTCAATGCCGAAAGGTCAGGGGTCTTTCGTTTAAACCCACCGGAGCTTATACTTACTGATTCTTTTATCGGTTCAGCCATGATTGTTCTAGTATCTATTGTAGCAAGAAGAGCACAAAATTAGAATAACACAAATAATAAAAAAGTTTCATATGAATTCAATTTATGTGGAAAACCTATATAAAACCTGTTTAAAACTTGTTGAAAACTACCCGTCACAGAATTTTGCTCAAATATACATATTAATTATTTATTTAATATGAAAATAGTATTGAGTTTGATCCTTGTATATCAGCAACTTATTACTGAAACTACTAATATATTCAAATTGTACGGTATTCAGTGATCTCAAACATTGCCTGAAAATAGTAGGGCTTGATCAGATTTTAGATTCAATATATGTTAAAAAATAGTAATAAATTTTTTTTATCATATATTTCATGCAAGCTTGGCTTGGTCAACTTGTTAAATTTACAGGGTAAATTCTTATCCAAAAAACCCTGGACTTTTTCAATGGTTTATGATCAGAATGCGGTATTCAGATACTATAAAATTCTAATGTTTAAAATCTTTCGGATGTCTGACTATTTTATTCCGATACTTTTTAGTTTTTTCTGAACCATTTCGACCTTAGCCGTCTGTGTTTGCAACAATGATTTAGTCGTTATTTGCTCCTTTTCATTGTCGACAATTTTTATTTCCGTCTGCCTGATTTTTTCCTTAGCATCGGCAATATCTTCTTTGTAATCTTTATTGTCGTCGATTAAGTTCGCCAGTTTTTTATCAAGATCTTTTAATGCATCTTGTTCTTTTTCCAATTCTTCTCTGGTCATTTCCCGCTGGACTTCATATGCAAATTCCTGTAATAGTGTTTCGGCAGCTTTATAACTATCCGGATAATTCTTAGAATTTAAAAACCCATCTTTCATATCTACAAACAAGCTAAACTCATTGTGGTCGTAACTACTAAATACATCGATTTTAGTGGTACGGCTTATTGATGGAATAGTTGCTTCCTGGATAATTTGTTCGTTGGCCTTCCGGTTCTTTTTTAACTTACCATAATCTTTGGCAAAATTTTTCCAGGTTTTTTCAACCAGCTTTGAATCCGCATCAGGAATTGTAATAGCAAGTCCGGTTTGTACACCGAAACTCATTTGTTGTTTTACTTCCCGAACCTGTGCAGTAGAATAAAATGCCAGTAACAGACTAAAGATTTGTAAAGTGATTAATTTTTTCATGTAATTTTATTTTAAATAAAAAAAAATATTGATCAATTGTGCAAGCTATTTATTATCGTGAAAATAAATTATATTTTAATATACAATAAATGGCACGGAATCCATCTTTCCAGTTAATTTTTTTTCCTTCAGCATACGTTCTGCCATAATACGATATGCCCACTTCGTAGATTCGTACATCTTTTATTCGCGATATTTTGGCAGTCACTTCTGGTTCAAAACCAAAACGGCGTTCTTTTAGTTCAAGTTTTTTGATTAAATCCGATTTAAATAGTTTGTAACAGGTTTCCATATCTGTGAGATTTAAATTGGTAAACACATTCGAACAAAATGTCAGAATCTGATTTCCCAAAGAATGCCAGAAAAATAAAATACGATGGGGTCTTCCGCCCATAAACCGGGATCCGTAGACAACATCGGCATAACCTTCCAGGACGGGTTTTAATAAAATATTGTACTCTCTTGGGTCGTATTCCAGATCGGCATCTTGTATAACGATGTAATCACCGGTAGCTTTTTTAATACCCGTATGCAAGGCAGCCCCTTTTCCTTTATTTATTTCATGTTTGAAATACTGGCAATTTTGGTCGGGATGATCTCTGATATAAGCCAACAGTCGTTCTTCTGTTTGATCTTTCGAACAATCGTTAACCAGGATTATTTCTTTTTGAATATTTTCCAACAAGCTAACTTTAGAAATGGCATCCAATATCAGATGAATGGTTTTTTCTTCATTGTATACCGGAATCACAATGGATAAAGTGGTAGGCATAGTTGGATTTATTTAATTTGTTAGAATTGTTGGTTGAAACGGACTTGATGTTTTGAATAATGGATTACCGTAGAAATTGTTCAGGAAGTCTTTAATTCCCTTCTCAAAATTTTACCAATATTAGTTTTAGGAAGACTTTCCCTGAATTCAACAGCTTTTGGTACTTTGTAATTAGTCAGATTCTTTCTGCAATAATTTAAGATCTCTGTTTCACTAAGACTTTGATCCTTTTTTACAATGAAAATTTTTATGGCTTCACCTGATTTTTCATCATCGATACCAATGGCGGCTACTTCGAGAACTTTGGGATATTTAGAAACGACTTCTTCTATTTCATTTGGGAATACATTAAATCCGGAAACGATGATCATGTCTTTTTTGCGATCAACAATTTTAAAATATCCGTCTTTATCCATCATGCCAATATCGCCTGTACACAGCCAGCCATCGCTAAATGTTTTGGCAGTTTCATCAGGCCGGTTAAGATAGTTTTTCATGACCTGTGGTCCTTTAACCTGGATTTCGCCGACTTCATCTGGACCACAGATACGGCCATTTTCATCGACAATGCGCACATCCGTGGAGGGTACCGGCAATCCGATACTGCCTTGTTTTCCATGACCATCGATTGGATTAAGAGAAATAACCGGCGATGTCTCTGTCATACCGTATCCTTCACTTAAATAACATCCGGTTACCGCTTTCCAGCGATCCGCAACAGTTGATTGCAAAGCCATTCCACCACCGACACTGACTTTCAACGCTTCAAAATTACTTTTGGCAAAAGAAGGATGATTCAACATGGCATTAAATAAGGTATTGACGCCTGTCATCAAACTAATCGGATGGGATTGAAATGCTTTAACAACGGAGTTGATATCTCTTGCATTCAATATAAGTACGGTATTGGCACCGATAGACATCATGGCCATTACATTAACAGCAAAAGCAAAGATGTGATACATTGGAAGTGGCGAAAGGGCAGTTTCTTTGGCTTCATCCAGATGATAGCAGATTACAGCTTTGATCTGTTGGATATTGGCAATCAGATTGCGATGGGTGAGCATAGCCCCTTTACTGACTCCGGTTGTACCTCCGGTATACTGTACAACAGCAACATCTTCAGATAGTATGCCCACAGGTTTTAATGCCTGATGGGCTCCCTGCCGGAGTGCCGTTGAAAAAGGAATGGTATTGTTTAAGGTAAATTTGGGAACAAGACGTTTGATATATTTTACGGCAAAATTGACTGCAAATCCTTTAAATCCTCCGAGCAGTTCGCCGATGCTTGTCAGAATAACAATTTCTATTTTTGTTTTTTGAATGACCTGTTGGAGATTGGATGCAAAATTTTCTACGATGAGAATGGCTTTTACCCCGGCATCATTAAAGACATATTCCATTTCGCGGGGTGTGTATAAGGGATTGATATTAACGATGGTTATACCAGCGCGAATGGCACCAAAAATAGCAATGGGATATTGCAAAAGATTGGGCATCATCAAGGCTATCCGGTCGCCTTTTTTCAGACCTCTGTACTGAAGATATGAAGCAAATGCCTGCGATTTTTGATCCAATTCTTTATAACTCATCTTTACACCCATTAGCGTAAAAGCAGTCAGGTTTTTGTATTTTGAAAAACATTCTTCTGCAAATTCCCGCAGGGAAGGATATGCATCCGGATTGATATTGGCAGGCATTCCTGCAGGATAATTATTAAGCCAGGGTCTGGAATCCATTTTCCAAAAATTTTTGGTGAAATTAATTATTGAATTGGTAATTGTATATTTAATTTTTTTTTTCTTTTATCCGTAATACATTTAATTAATTTATCACAATATTTATACTTGTGAATAGATTCTTTGTTTCAATTTCTTAAAAAACCCATTTATATACACTGAATGTAATAACAAACAAAATAATAAAATAAACTAGGTTTTTAAAAAAATTAATAAGAATTATAGTTATTTTTATATTTAATATAATTCTTTATTGATGACAAATCAAATCAAATCAAATCAAATCAAATCAAACCAACCAACCAACCATCCATCGTTCTATCAAAGACTTAATTAATTATTTTCTACTTTTCTGTTTAGTAGGGATATCCTGTAGTAAAGATGAATATCAAGCTGTAGTAAAAAATAAAAAAATTGCACAGACGAGTATCACGATGGCTGAAGTTTTGAAATATGTAGCTATCAATGATTTTAAAATAGAGTCAAATATTTCAATAAACGATGATTCTTTGGTAATCAATTTATATGATTATTTAAATTGGGATGAATATTATCTTAGTTATACTCAAATGGGAAATCAAGTTTTATATGTTTCCTTAAGTGAAGAAATTAACTTTGGAAGATATAATGGGCCTGTATCCGGAGCAAAAATAGGTTTTTATAAAGATTTAACGGGTTTAGTTCAATCTATTGTTTTTGTTTATTTTGGTAAAAATGTTTTGGATACTAGCCTGCATGAAGCTGAAATACTAGCATTTAAAGGCATGTTATTTTCTTATTCGACTGATGGTTATTTTAACTTTGCACTTAGCTTTAATGCAGGAAATGTAACATCAGATTTATGGATCGATTCAACCGCATACCAATCAAATTTAAGTCCTAGAAGAGTCAGGTGTTATTGGATTACAATCACCTACCCATGCCCAGGTGGTGGTGGTGGAAAAGGAGATGATGGACCGCACAAAAAAATTCCACCCCCACGCGCTTTTCGCGGGGATATATGTTTCAAAAATATTTGGGTATGTGAGCAGGAGGAAGACGACCCGGGTGGAGCAGGTGGTACCGGTGGGAACGAAGAAGGTGGCTCGGGAGGTGGAGGTGGAAGTGGTACTGGTACGCCTGGTGGTGGTGGTAATTCATCGGATGGAAAGATTCCGATTAATGAAGCAGATTTTGATATTGATTTAGTTTTAGATGGTAGCATTGGATTAGATCTTTTTTTAAAACGAGGTGGTCAACTTCCATCGGGTTGGAATAGTATAGATCTACGAGCTTTGTTGAGTTTAATAGCGGAGTATCAACCTGATGTGTTAGTTATTCAAGACATTTTACAGAATTGTGCAATGGTCACGGATAAGATCAAGTGTGCCAAAGATTTTATGGCGATGACCAAGCACCAGCAATTACATACAAAGTATTCAGCTTACAGACAAGAGAATATTAATATAAGCTCATTTCTACAATCTTATGATGCTTATGTTTATTTAGCTTCTGCCGTGTTGTTTGAAAACTATATGGATGAGGTAGGTATACCACCCACATTTCCATACCAATGGCAATTAATGGCGGAAGAATTTATTGAAACTGTTGGACCAGTCATACCTGAATTTATACCGACCATTGGTGATTTTATCGGAGCATATAATGATTTTCAGCAAGGTCAATACTTTATGAGTTCCGTTACTTTGCTTATTGGTATCTTTACTCCTAATGAGATAGGTAAAGTATTTAAAAATGCACCTACGATTAAAAAAGGATGGTCAAGAGTAATTAAGGTCGCAGAGTTAACAGAATACTTTCAAAACGTACCAGGTGCAATGAAGATATTTAATAAATTACCCGATACCTGGAAAAATATTAAAGGATCTAAGTTATTATCAGATACTGACAAGGGATTTCGTTGGGTTAAGGAATCCAATCATGTGTTAAGGGTAATGCAGCCAAGTACAAAAACGCCCTATAACTATGGCAGGTTTTTTAAAAATGGATCTTATTATGATATAAATAAAAATCCAGTTTACGAATCTAATGACCCTGCAAGCCATATTGATTTAAATTTAATAACTGATGATTTTCTTGAATGGTTTTTCAATTAACTAAGAAATGCAAAACGAAGGAGAATTAGTGGCAAAAAGCATGATGAATTTAAACAGTAGTTTACCACAGATTCACTATTGTTTGAAGTCACTGTATTATAAAGTAAGAAGAATTGATATGTTACAGGAATCTTTGTACGAAGACTTTGAATTTTTAGACTACTGCAAAGGAAATCAGGGCCAAAAAATAATCTCTGAAAACACTTTAGTTATGCTAAAAACTTTTCATAACCAGTATGCAGATTTCCGTATGAATAATCCGTTTAGCGATGATGAGATTATTTATTTTGATGAAAAGTATGATTTATTCTTAATGACATTTCTGAAGCCAGCAATTCTTGGTCTGGAAGATGATTTTAGAAAATTTGGACATTATGATTTTGTTCCATTGAATGACAGTGAAATACAAATGTCATTAAGTTTGGATGAATTGTTAGTTCAATACAAAAACCTCCATCTATGGGCCGCAAAGCATGATATTTTAATTCCAAAATGCTGGATAGAAAAAGTGGAATGATGTAATTTGGAAGTGCCCTACGTTAATACATTTCAATGAATTTATAGTTCTAAAATAAAAATATACGACTAGAATATTTAATGATTAACGCCAACAAATTTGAAGAAATAAATTTTTCATTTTTTATTGCTGACCAAGTTTATAAAAGAAAGAACCGGATTAGAATGTTAAGTCATAATAAAAAATAAATTCATAGCAATCTATTGGTTAATATAATTTCAATAAGCACTAAAACCTAGGTTAGTTAAACGAAACCAAACATTTGAACTTCTATACTATGGTGGCATTCATGGACTTCAAATCGCACATCAATTATTCCAATTCACTTTTCTCATCCTATGCATTTGAATGAATAATCATTTTGATAATCAACTTTTTATTTTATTTTTGAATTCTACTGTATAAATTAGGTCTGATATTAATTGACATAATTCTGAGTTAGCACTGAATTATCAGGTTGAATTGTTATCTATATTTATTTGGGATTTAATGAATGTGATTTTTCAAGACTTTTTTCAATTATTGTTCAAACTCAATTTTGTTCAAATATACTTGATTTTCAGGATTTTACCTTGAAAAATAATAATAATGAGCGAATAATCGGGTAAATGAACGCTGTATTTATTAAAAAAGAATACCTTTGCGCCGCTAAAATTATTTCTTAACCTTTAAAACATGCCAAAATGTTGGATGATAACAAATTAAATCCGGAAAACGACGACGAAATAAAAGATGATGAAATCATCGAACGTCCTAAAAAAGAAGAATCTACCAAAGATTTGCTGGATGAAGCCGTTGATCTGGAAACCCTCGTAGGTGCCGATGACTATTCCGGTGCTCATGATGAGTTTGATTGGTCCGTCAGTACCAAAAACACCTTAAATTACTCCGAAGACGATCTTAAAAAATATATCAAGGATTATGATTCTACTTTCAGATCCATTATCGATGGACAGGTTATTCAGGCCCGTGTTGCCGGTGTAACAGGGGATAGTTTTATTCTGGATATCAATTATAAATCGGATGGTCTGATTGCAAAAACGGAGTTTCGCGATCTGGATTTAAAAAATGGCGATACAGTCGAAATCTATGTTGAAAAAACTGAAGACGAAAAAGGTCATTTAATTCTAAGCCGTAAAAAAGCCAAATTACTCAGAGCCTGGGAAGACCTGGTTGACTCCTATAAAAATGGTACAATCATAAAAGGTAATGTTATCAGCAAAACCAAAGGTGGTCTTATTGTGGATTGCAATGGTCTGGAAACCTTTTTACCGGGTTCGCAAATCGACATCAAGCCAATTACCGATTACGATGCCTACGTCGGCAAAGTGATGGAATTTAAAGTAGTAAAAATTAATGAAACCATAAAAAATGCGGTTGTTTCTCATAAAGCTTTAATAGAAGGAGATCTGCAGGAACAAAGAGAACAAATTATTTCTGGTTTGGAAAAAGGCCAGGTTCTGGAAGGTACAGTCAAAAATATTACCGATTTTGGAGCATTCCTGGATTTAGGAGGCGTAGACGGCTTATTATATATTACCGATATTTCCTGGGGCCGAATTAATCATCCAAGTGAAGTACTGGAGAAAAACCAGAAGATTAATGTGGTCGTTCTCGATTTTGATGAAAACAAAAAGCGCATTTCATTAGGTTTAAAACAATTACAAGCTCATCCATGGGAAGTAATGCCAGTCGATGTCGTCGAAGGTTCAATAGTGAAAGGTAAAATTGTCAATATAGAAGACTACGGTGCATTTTTAGAAATTTTACCTGGTGTTGAAGGATTGATCCATGTATCTGAAGTAAATTGGAACAGTCAGCCCGTGCACGCAAAAGATTATTTTTTCCTGGGTCAAGAGCTGGAAGCTAAAGTAGTTACGCTCGACCGTGAAGAACGCAAAATGTCTCTGAGTCTAAAACAACTTACGGAAGACCCCTGGAGTAAAATTCAGGATAATTATCCGGTCGGTTCCCGACATACCGGATCTGTGAAAAACCTGACGCCATATGGAGTTTTTGTTGAATTGGCAGAAGGTATTGGCGGTATGGTTCATATCTCAGATCTGTCCTGGACAAAGCGCTTTAATCATCCTTCAGAATTTACCAAGGTGGGCAATGATCTGGATCTGTTGATCATGGAAATTGACATAGAAAACAGAAAACTATCCCTGGGACATAAGCAACTGGAAGAAAATCCATGGGATACTTTCGAAAATGTATTTCCGGTAGGTTCCTATCATGAAGCAACTGTTTTGCGTAAAGATGACAGAGGTTATACGGTACAATTACCGTATGGTCTGGAAGCGTATTCTCCTGTAAAACACATGAAAAAAGAAGACAATTCACAGGCAGCCGTAGATGAAACATTGACCGTAAAGGTTATTGAATTTAACCGGGATGACAAGAAAATTATGGTCTCTCATAGTAAGTTTTTGGAAGATGTAAAGAAGGAAGCTGACGATAATATTAAGAAGGAAAAAGATCCGGAAGCATTCAAAGCCAAAAAAATGGCAGAAAAAATTCAGGCAAAAACAGAAGCAACCACCTTGGGTGAAATCGAAGGATTTAGTGCTCTAAAAGAACAATTTAAAGAAGGGGTTAAAACCACGACGCCAAAAACGAAGCCTGTGGTGGAAAGTCCGGCTCAAGCGGAATCAAAAGCAGAGCTTGTGGACGAACTAAAACCGGAAAACCCTGCGCCTGTTGCAGAAGCACCTTCTGTTGAATCTGTGGAAGAGTCTCCTAAAGAAGATAAGGCTCCAAAAGCTAAAGCAACAAAAAAAGCGGGAGATGGAGCCAAATCAGATAAATTATCAACTGTTGAAGGAATCGGGCCGAAGATTGCAGAATTATTTAATGCTGCCGGAATACACAGCTTTCAGGACTTAGCGGACACTTCCGTTGATCGGTTAAAAGAAATTTTGGAAGAAGCCGGTCCGCGATACAAGATGCATGATCCTACCACCTGGCCAAAACAAGCAAGTTTTGCAGCGGAAGGAAAAATGGATGAACTCAAAGAATATCAGGATTCACTGAAAGGTGGCCGTGTAGAATAATAGCTAAATTTTCAAGCTAAACATAAAAAGCTCTGGTCTTTGATCAGGGCTTTTTTTTACATATTTAAATGGCAGCTAATTAACCGGGATCTATATTGAGTTTGAATTCAAAACCATATAGTCTGAATGTATACGAAAGGCCATAAAAATGAAAAATCAGCTTGGATAGACAAAAAATGCAATCTTTGAGTAAACATTTGGAGAAGGATTGAAATGGGGTAATAAATGATTGGGAAAAATAGCAGGGAGAGAATGAAATTTGAAATGGAAAAGGGGAGGCAGGATTTAATAAAAAAGGGTAAAAAAAACAGAGAAGAAAGATAAAATTTGGAAAGGAAGATTCTGATGAATAAAAGAGGAAGAAAAAAGGATAAAAATGGATGATTGCGGGTGTTTTGACAGAATGGAGTATAATTTAAACTACTGATTATCAGGGACATAAAATTTCACCAAATAATAATTGTTATTTTTTATCAAATAGATTATGTCATAAGCATTGCTTGCAATATCTTTGCCATCCCTTATACAAAGGAGTATAAGAAATTGTCCAAAAACGGCCGTAAAAACTACGGAAATAAAAAGACAAAAAGTTCATTGACAGGCTAGGGAGAGATAGGAAATTGAGAGGTAAGGAAATCAAATATAGAAGGATAGAAAAATACTTTGAGTGAAGACAGAGCACAGGAAAACCTTTATAGCTGTTAAGAAACGATAGAGTTCATTTTCGGATGAATGATATTATAAGATACAGTACTATGGAGAGTTTGATCCTGGCTCAGGATGAACGCTAGCGGGAGGCTTAATACATGCAAGTCGAGCGGTAACTGACTGATAGCAATATTGGTTAGCTAGAGCGGCGCACGGGTGAGTAACGCGTACATAACCTACCCTATACTGGGGGATAGCCTTGGGAAACTGAGATTAATACCCCATGGTATTATTTAACTGCCTGGTTGAATAATTAAAGTTGCGGCGGTATAGGATGGGTGTGCGTCTGATTAGCTAGTTGGTAGGGTAACGGCTTACCAAGGCGATGATCAGTAGGGGGCGTGAGAGCGTGGTCCCCCACACGGGTACTGAGACACGGACCCGACTCCTACGGGAGGCAGCAGTAAGGAATATTGGTCAATGGAGGAAACTCTGAACCAGCCATCCCGCGTGAAGGATGAAGGGGCTCTGCCTTGTAAACTTCTTTTGTCTGGGACGAAAAAGACCCGTTTACGGGTAACTGACGGTACCAGAAGAATAAGCACCGGCTAACTCCGTGCCAGCAGCCGCGGTAATACGGAGGGTGCAAGCGTTATCCGGAATCACTGGGTTTAAAGGGTGCGTAGGCGGCTTAGTAAGTCAGTGGTGAAAGGCTGTGGCTTAACCATGGAATTGCCATTGATACTGCTGAGCTTGAATCAGGTTGAGGTTGGCGGAATGTGACATGTAGCGGTGAAATGCTTAGATATGTCATGGAACACCGATTGCGAAGGCAGCTGACTGGACCTGTATTGACGCTGAGGCACGAAAGCGTGGGTAGCGAACAGGATTAGATACCCTGGTAGTCCACGCCCTAAACGATGCTTACTCGTTGTTTGACATTCCATCGCAAGATGGTAGTTGAGTGACTTAGCGAAAGCGATAAGTAAGCCACCTGGGGAGTACGACCGCAAGGTTGAAACTCAAAGGAATTGACGGG
>CAZALD010000031.1:0-39312 GCA_964486185.1 uncultured Saprospiraceae bacterium | reverse complement strand
ATTGTGCCATTGTGCCTCTGTGGCTTTCCAACCTTTTTGCCACAATGACACAGCGCCACAAAGGATCACAAAGTCTTATTAAAATTTAAATTTTAGTTTCAGGGTACTTCAGAATAATCATTGTGCAACATTGTGCCGATGTGCCTCTGTGGCTTTCCTACTCTTTTGCCACAATGACACAGCGCCACAAAGGATCACAAAGGCTCATTCAAAAATAGATTATTTAAACAGGGTACTTCGGAATAATCATTGTGCAACATTGTGCCGTTGTGCCTCTATGGCTTTCCTACACTTTTGCCACAATGACACCAGGATTTTAAGGAATCCCAAGGTGGTAATAATAAATATGTCTTTCCCTTTAGGCATGGCGTATTGGTGGCAACGATATTCAAATAATGTATCACAAATCTTCAGGTGTGCTTCGTCATCCTGACTCATTGGTCGTCCTTGAAAAAATGAAACAATCACATTTTCTTTGACAAAAAAAAACAGGATGGTCGTTTTTACCATCCTGTTTCTTATAACCTGATTATTTTATTATAAAAAAAATTAAGGCTTGTTTAATTTATTGGCAAAATCACCTCCTTTGAATACGCTCATTTTACTAACATCAATGTGTTTATTAAGTGCTGCCTTAATTTGAGCAGAATTTAAATTTGAAATTTTAGTTTCAAAATCTTCTGTAAACTGGAGAGTTCTTCCAATATGCAACATTGCATTTAATGACCCCGCCAATGAATTGTCCTGGGAACGCTGTACTTTTCTGGATTGCAGATATCCGGATTTAGCATCTTTGATTTCCTGTTCTGTAAAGCCATCTTTAAGCATTTTCTCAATTTCTTCTTTATAAGCAGCTTCCAGTTTATCCCGGTTTTCAGGAGCATAAATAGCATACACCATAAAACCACCACTTTTATCCTGAGGATCTGCATACAATTGAGAGCCTACACCATAACTTAGTCCTTCTTTCTGACGTATGCGAGTGGCCAAACGGCTATTTAAAAATCCCCCACCCAGCATATAATTTCCTAATAATAATGCCGGATAATCCGGATCATCATCGCGAATATTCAGATTCATCCCTGCCAGAAACATTGCATTCGCTTTGTCTGGAGTTTCAATATTCTGATTAACAACAGGAGGTGTCAGATACAAATCTTCAATGCGTTTATAGGGTAACTTGCTTTTCCAGTTTCCAAATTCATTTTTAATAATTGATTTGATTTCCGCCTCATCAAAATCACCAACGACAGACATAGTAGCATGATCGGCTCCATAAAAATCGTGGTAAAATTTTTTACAATCTTCCAGTTTTAGTTGATTGATCGATTCTATTTTTTCATCAATAGTCTGTACATACCGAATGTCATCTTTGGGATAAGGATTCAGATGTTTGTTAATAGCTATACTAACTAATGCTTGCGGATCTGATTTTTGTTCTTCGATTCCAGCTAATTCTTCATTTCTCAATTCTTCAAATTCTTTTTCAGGAAACGTTGGATTTTTTAATACCTCAGCAACTAGTTTTAAAACGGAAGGTAAATTTTCACGGGTTGTTTGGATACTTACATTCATCGATCCTCCACCTCCGTAAAATCCGACACGAGCTTTTAATTTATCCAATTCATCTTTTATCTGCTGACGATCTTTACTTGCAGAGCCTTTATCGATAAGAGAAGCTGTAAAATTACTTACTGTACTCTTGGCTTTCAGGCTTTGTTCGTCGCCAAATCGCAAGGTAATATTTGCATTAACGACATTACCTTTGGTAGCTTTAGGCAACAGGGCATATTTAATGGAATTAGGCTCCTGGCCTCTTTTGGTTCTACTTTCAATATTGGCAGGAGATGGATCAAACTCTTCTCCCTGAGCGATCAGTGCTTCTCCTTTATAATCTTTTACGAGAGCAGTGATATCCGGAGCGTTTGGAATTTCCGAACGGGAAGGTTTTGATTCAGGTAAAAACACGCCGGTTGTACGGTTATCGGGTTTGAAATAACTTAAGGCAACCCGTTGCACATCTTCAGGGGTAACCTTTTTTATATTATCCCTGTAAATAAAAGCCAAGCGCCAATCTCCCATTCCGATATATTCAGAAATAGCACGACCTACTGATTCTGTATTGCGCAGAAATAATTCAAAATCTTTTATTTGTTTATTTTTAGCCCGTTCTACTTCTTCTTTTGTTGGGGGGTTAGTCGTTATTTCATCCAAAGTCTTCAACATAATTGCTTTTGCTTCATCAGCGGAATTTTCTTTCCTGATCTGCGCACCAAAATAAACAAAGCCTGGTTCTTTTAAAGTAGCACACCAACCAAATTGACTTGAAGCTTTTTTTGTTTCAACGAGAGCTTTATAAAGCCGACCTGATGGCTCAATAGTCATAATATCAGTAAGAATATCAACTGCAGCCGCATCTGGATGTGAGCCTGGTGGAATATGATACATGCATGCAATGGCCTGTACATCACCAACGCGTTTTAAAATGACACTGCGCTCTCCATCCTGAGTTGGTTCTTCGGTATACGTAGGAATTAATTCACGTTTAGGTTTTGGTATTTTTGAAAAATATTCATGAACCAACCAAATGGTTTTTTTCTCATCTATTTTTCCGGCAACCATTAAAACTGCGTTGTCTGGTTGATAGTATTTTTTATAAAATCCCTGTAATCTTTCTATCGGTACTTTTTCAATATCCGAGCGGGCACCGATAGTTGATTTTCCATAGTTATGCCATAAATAAGCTGTTGATAGAACACGTTCCATTAAAATTCCGGAAGGGTCATTTTCACCCATTTCAAATTCATTGCGTACTACCGACATTTCAGTGTCAAGATCTTTTTTAGCAATAAAAGAATTGACCATTCGATCAGCCTCCATGTCCAAAGCCCACTTTAGATTTTCATCTGTTGCAGAAAAAGTTTCAAAATAATTGGTTCGGTCATACCAGGTTGTACCATTCGGACGGGCACCATGTTTTGATAATTCATTTGGGATATCAGGATGTCTTGGCGTTCCTTTAAATACCATATGTTCTAAAAGATGAGCCATACCGGTTTCGCCATATCCTTCATGGCGTGAACCCACTTTGTAGGTTATATTCACGGTAATGGTTTGTTTGGAGTTATCCGGATACATTAAAACATGCAAACCATTTTCCAGAAAATATTCTGTAATACCTTCAACCGAAGCTCCTTTGGTCATCCCGGGAGGTAAAGAATTGTAATCGGGAGATGGTTTTTGCGATTTCGTGGCGGCTGTTTTAGCCTTATTTTTTTGTGCCTGCAAATCTTGTACCGTAGGCAATAAAAATAATGCTAAAATTGTGATTAACAAATGTTTACGCATAATTATAGTTTGAATTTTTTAAAAGATTTACATATGATTTTTTAATCGGACTTCAAAATTACAAAATTTCTACGAAGTAATTCGTAGATAACAAATTATTAAATTTAATTTTTCTGTTCCAGGCCTAATCCGAATAAAGCAAAATCGTACCTTACCGGATCGGACGGATCGAGATTTGAACATATACTGGATAGTTCTAAAACGGCTTTCCAGTCAGATTGTTTACGTTGCAACATTCCTAGTTTCCGGGCTATCCTTTCCACATGTACATCAAGTGGCATTAATAATTGGGAAGGTTTTATTTTTGACCACATCCCAAAGTCTACTCCCCGCTGGTCTTTACGAACCATCCATCGCAAAAACATCAGGATTCTTTTGCACCGGGAATTCGTTTCCGGTGATGCTATATGTTTTAAAGTTCTTTTAGGAGGATTCGAATATCGGACAAACGTATTTTTGAAATGTATCAGGGCCGGTCCTACGTCTGGATCTGAGTCTTTTAATCCATCTGAAAATGCATTTTCCAGAGAATCAAAATCCTTATAATAATTTTGAAAAAATTCCAGAAAATATATGGCATCTTCTCCATTAAAGGTACGATGCACAAAATCAATAAATAATTTTCTGTCCTTATCCTTATGCTGCGTTATAAAATTATAGGGTGTATAATCCATTAATTCAATTAAACGTTGTCCGGACTTAATAATACTTTTTCGATTTCCCCAGGACAAAAGAGCAATCCAAAGTCCCATGATTTCGCGATCTTGTTTTAAGCTAAATTGATGAGGAATTGAAATAGGATCCTCATTAATAAAGGAGAGTTTATTGTATTTTAAACACTCCTTATCCAGAAACAATTTTAGTTCATTTCTTTTCAAATCTTCTAATTAATTCGGTCCTAATATGTCCAATAAAATTTAGTCAGTATAATATATCTCACCAAATGTTTTAAATCAATAGAATTGCCCGTTCAATAAAATTGTCCACTGCTCAAATAAAAAATTACCAGAAAATTTGGAATTTACTTTTTTTTTTAGCACTAAAGTTGACAAATCTATAGAGTTGACAAATCTATTTATCGTATCAAAGTAGCATCTCCAATTTTAACAACTTCGGTACCATCCAATCTTCTGGCTTTGGCATAATAAACAAAAACACCGGGATTCATTTTTTGTCCATTCATGCTGCCATCCCATCCTGCCTGAAGATCATTAATGGCAAAATTTTGATTTTCAAAAACGAGCTCACCCCAGCGGTTATACAATCTGAAAACGATTACTTCACGGATGCTTTCTCCACCAAAAACAGTAACGCGGTCATTGATCTGATCGCCATTTGGTGAAAAGGCATTGGGCACATAAATTTCTGTTTGATTATCGACGATAATTTTTACTCTCGCTTTGGTTTCACAATCGTATTCATTGGTAAAAATAACTTCATACTCGATGTTGCTCAGGGGCTGAACTTCCGGATGAAGACAATCCGAGCAACTTAAACCGGTATCCGGTATCCACTGAATTTTTACCGGATTAAAATTAAGCAGTGGATTAAATATAATTTTTTGACCTAATTGAATTTTTATTTCGGCATCCAGATCGGACATCAGTTGCAAAGGCTGATACAAGGTCACCGGAAAAGATTCTACACAGGATAAAGAATCTTTTAAATAAAGGATATAGTTGCCGGGTGTTAGTGGCTCAAAAACATTTTGACGTGAAAAATTTAGTGGATCATTTATAGAATATGTAAAATCCGGAATTCCATTTTTTGGATGGATACTAATTCTTCCATTGTCATCCTGATAACATAAAATGGAATCAATCAAAATATCTGCCGCCAGGGTATCGATAAATAAATTGGTGGTGATCACACTATCGCAACCATATTGATTAATTAAAGTATCTACATAAATTCCGGTTTGCTGATATTTTTTGGCAGCAACTATAACAAATTGTCCTTTACATACATTGTGATTTTGAGTTTGTGCATGCACCGGCCGCACAGTCAAAAAGGTATTGATAATACTATCACAACCACGGATGGTCTGAAGACTATCTATATAGTTTCCACTTTGGACATAGATATTATTTGCAACGCGAATATTTTCACCATCACAGATCACGGGAAACTGATCTTTTGTATACACTGGATTTACCATTAAATTTGTCAGGACCACACTATCACAGCTATGTATGCTTTGCAGGGTATCTACATAATTTCCGGCGACGGAATATTTTTTTGTTCCCACCAAAATTTCTTTTCCCTGACAAATGGTTTGGGGATTATTTATTGCAAACTTTGGATGTACCATTAAATCAGTTATAATAATACTATCGCAACAAAAACGATTTTGAAATTGATTGGTATAAATTCCGGTTGAGGTGTATTGGTCATTGCCAACTTTAATAAATTCACCAGTACATATTTGAAACTTTTGTGTATCCCGTGACTGTATCATTTGATCAATCACTTCAAAATTCAGACTATCAGAGGTACAACCAAATTCATCCCTGGCTAAAATTTTATGTTTACCCGGAAGGATATTGCTAAATAATCCGGAAGAAGTCCAGGCATTATTATCCAGAGAATAATAGTAATACGGAATTGAACCCGTAGCATTCACTGAAATGTATGTATTCGGATTGCAACAACTTAAATTCAATTGAGAAGAATCCGTTTTTAGGAAAATGGTATTTTTAAATTCATTTACTTTTAATATTCTGCTGATGTTACAAGTCGTTTGATCCCGGATTTCGATGGTATAATCTCCCGGTAGCAGCTTATCAAAAATGCCATTGTTTTGCCACAACCCATTATTGATGCGATACTGATACGGTGGAATGCCTTCCAATCCGATAATAACAATCCGTCCGGAATCTTTGCAATTTAATGCAGAAAGCCAAAGTACACTATCGCGTAAACGATGTTGAAAATTTTCTACCTGAATTATTTCCGGAACAATACAATTGCCGGATTTGGTATAGATGGTGTAGCTACCTGCTCTAACTATTTCAAAAAGTGTATCGCTGGTAAAATATTTTCCATCCAATGAATAGCGCAGACTGGTATCATTACTGCCTTTTATTCGCAACAAAGCCCCGGAAAAATTTCCACAGCTATCTGATAATTGCAATTCATAATCCAGTTTTAATTCTTTGACAGAAATGGTCATGGTATCCAAATAAATGTATCCGCAATTATCTGTTTGCTCGAGATAGTATGTTGTCGTCGAATCCGGAGAAAAAACCGGATTATGAATATCCGTACGACTCACTCCATTTGCAGGAGACCATTTATAACTTTTAAATTTATTGGCAGCAGTTACCTGAATGGCGGATCCTTTACAAATAGCCTGATCAGATAATTTATTTACCGTGCTGACATAATTAAAACAAATCTGCTGAACATTAACAGCACTTCCTGTTGCTGCTGTAAAACCAAAATATACATTGGGATCTCCATTAAAAATTGATCTGACTATATCTCCGGTGTAACGCAATCGAAAAACACAATCAAAATACACATCGATGGTTTTGAGGCCGGCATCCCATCGGATACGCACATTATGAAAATTGCAATCTTCGACATTGCCATTGGTAGTTAACATTCCGATCGGACCGCTAAGATTATCCGGCAAAGCATGATCCACATTGCCATTGCGCATAATGGCCATATGATCAAATGCTGGATCGTTAAAGTTGCCATTTTGCCAGGTATCAAATTCGACTGCCAGGCTGGGACGAATACCCTGATATCCCAAACCGCCTCCCGCTACACCAATAGAAGTAGAGATCGGTTGTAAAACAAAGGCAATACCATCTGCTCCATTAGCATCAATGCATCCCAGATTGATATCAAAATAAATATCAAAACTTTCATTGAGATTTGCTTTTGTTTCATACCAGACTGATCCGGATTGAAAAACCAAAGCTTTGGTCAGACTATAACAATCATTACCTAAAGAAATCGCATCGCGGTTGATCGTGAAGCTATCATTTTTATTTATCTGACAACTATCCGGAATAATCACATTGATAATTTGTGTGCATTGATTAGCATCGGTTACAGTAATGGTATGATTGCCCGGTACCTGCAACTGAAAAAATGGATTTGTCTGTGCATTTAGCTGACTACTTATTCTATAATTATAGGGAGCTGTTCCACCGGAAGTTAATAAACTAATGGTGCCATCGCTGATACAATGCGTAGGTGTAATTTTATCGACAAGGGTTTTGGCCGGACTAAAGGATTTAAAATCGATGGACAAGGTATTATTGATTAAAAAGAAATCCAACTGATTATCTGGATTGCCAAGTGTAAACCTTAAGGTATGATTTCCAGGGAGAATAAAAAAACAAGGTATATTGATCGCAGCGGATTGGTTGGGATTTAAAATTCCATTCCATAAAAATCCCGTTTGTGGAAGTCCGTCAATAGAATAATCAATAAATACAGAAGAAAATGATTTGCTTCCTTCATTTCTGATGGTCAAAGTAGCGCAGATACTGTCTTTACAAAAATCACCAAGCTTAGCATCTATTGTGGCAACATCATAATCACCAACCAGCATACATCCTTTCGATTGAATTAAACTACTGCGTCGCATTTCGAGAGCAGCGATCATTCGCACGCGTTGGCCATCTGTAAAATGCACAGGACGGCAACCGCTATAATCCATGTAATTGGTATTATCATCGGGCAGATCCGGAATATCGGTACTACAGGAATTGGTATTACAAGGTGCAAAAGAAGCTGAATTATCGGGTGGTGTATCACAAATCTGATCACCATCCAGCAAACAATTATTATTGACACAGCCGCCATTGAACGTATGATTCAGCGAAAAATAATGACCCATCTCATGAGCAGTGATACTGGCACCGCCGATAGAATTCCAATAGCGACTTTCCTGCACTATACCATCAACAGTACAAGGAGCGCCGGGGAAATAAGCATATCCCGCGAGATTGCAACCAAAGTTGCCATTAAATAAATCGGTCACCAGCCAGATATTGATATACTGACGGCAATCCCAGTTGGACAACAGTTTAATTTGAGCATCACTGGCAGAATTAGTGCCGGGATTACACATGAGATCATTGACGAGAGAACTTTCATTGCGAGTAATTCCATTGGTAGGTTGACCATTGGGATCTCGCCGTGCCAGACAAAACTGGATACCCACATCGACTCCATTGGCCGCATTAAATGCACCGGTATTGGCAAAAGCCTGATTGAGATAGATAAGACCTTGTTCGACCTGGAGATTCGTCAGGTTATTGCCCTGGCCTATGGCGGTACCCGGAGGTACAATCAGATGCACTACAACAGGTACAGTATATAAGGGTTTGGACCGACTGTGAGACGATTGTTTATAGTATTGGAGTGAATACTGATAAATATCCTGATTGAGTTGATTGACCTGATTCCTGTAAATAGAATCTTCAATCATTTTATCGGCATGCATTTCATCAAATGCACAGGCCCATTGTCCATAAGCAACTTGAGTCAACAGACATACTGCTGGGATTAAAAAGAAATAAACCCGTTGTATCATAATTGTCCGACCGTGTTTTATTTACCTACTACTTTAAAGCGGACTAAATTAATGTGAACAAATATAAATATTTTTGGGGAGAATCAGTTATTTTTAAAACAAATAGAAAGAATGCCACTTTTTTAATACAAAAAAATGAAGTAATCGTTAACTTAAATTTAAAAAGAACTATTTGAAAAGAAAAGTACTAAATATCTAAATGGAATTAGTAATGTTGAATGAATAAAATTCAAATGCACGTATGAAAATCATCACTTTCGTCTCAAGCGTTTTTCTGAGTTTTCCATGTTTTGGTCAATCGGAGTTTGCTCCCTTTGGAGCAGAATGGAATTATGAGATCTATTTTCAACAATGGCATCCTCCTTTTACCACATACTATGATCAGTACACTATAAAAATACCTAAGGATACTTTAATAAATGGGCGCATTTATAAAATTGCAGAGCGGAATAGTAAAGGAAATTTTTTTGGAGTTGGTAATAAAAAAACACAATACATCCGGCAGGAAAAAGGAATCATTATTATATTGTTAGACAAAGAGTATATACTCTATAATTTTGATGCAAAGCTACATGATACGGTGTTGTCAACGGCCAAATCAAATTTTTTTGATGTTCGAATGATTGAAACGATCATCGAAGAAATTACCTATGATACGATATCTGGCGAAATATATAAAATTCAAGATATTTCCTATCCATGTTTTCCTGGCCAGAGTCATACTTACAATCATCAAAAATTTGGTTGTCTGTCAGAATTTATGGATGTTTTTTTTCCGGAAGACATTTGTCCGGTTGATCCTCCTTATTTTTTTAAACTGCGATGTTATTCTGAAGACAATGTGTTAATAAAAAATTTTGATTCCATACCCTGCGATTCTATCCGGCCGGCATTCATCCGGACTACTACCAACCAAATACAGGAAACACAAGCCGTAATATATTTGGTAAAGGATCAGCTATATATCATGAATAAATCGAGACAGGAAATGAAGGAATTAAAACTGATAAATATTAACGGACAAATTCTGTATACTTTCAAAAAGCAAGAACTAATTTCAGCAATAAATATCTCAAAATTAGCTTCCGGTTTTTATATAACCAGTTTGCAATTTGAGAATGGTCAATATTACAATAGCAAAATATTTATTGAATAAATTATTTTAAGTTTAGTCTTTCAATATTAATTTTCTAATTAGCTGATTTTCTTTCGTGCGTATTTCTATTACATAAACACCCGATGCCAAATGACTTAAATCAATGGTTTGTATTTTTTCCATCGGTTTTAAAATCTGAGATAAACATTCTCTGGAATGAATATCAAACAAACGGATCGTTGCATTTTGTATAAATACATTATCCTTATCAAATGAAATGATTAATTTATCTTTTACTGGTATCGGAAATAAATGGACCTCATTGCTTTGATTGTCCTGATTTGTTCCCACAACTTGTTGTATGGTAAAATCAACTCTGGTTTCACAACCATTTTTATCATAGACTATCAGCCAATAATCTCCTGGCGATAAGCTATCGATTTCTGAACTGCTTTCGGCGGTGCTCCAAAAATAAATATAAGGCATGCTACCTCCTGAAACAAGAGCTTTAGCTGATCCATCCAGTCCTGTGGAACCTTTCGTCTCAATTTGTGCAAACAACAATGGAGGAGATTTCACTTCAATTTCTCTGGCAATGCGGCATCCATTGGCATCTCTTACAAATAATTGGTAAATCCCGGCTTTGAGATCGGATAAATCTTTGGAATTGCTTCCGGTAGACCAGTTAATTGTAAAAGGTGATTTACCGGAATTAAAATCAATAAATATTTTTCCATCTTCTTTTCCAAAACAACTGACATCAAATATCAATGGAAGTACGGATACAGAATCTAAATTTATTAGTTCGATATCCTTTTCCAGACTACATCCCAAAGAATCCGTAATTTTAATGCGATGCAATCCACTGGCAATATTATCTATTTTGCTGGTATTGTTTCCATCAGCCCATTCGTAAATAAAATCTAAACCCGTACCACCACTTGCCATCACTTCAATCGATCCACCAATTTCCGGACATGCAGGGATGGTAGTGGCCTGAATGACTAATGGTGGATTCACTTTTACTTTAGTGGTATGTAAACTATCACAACCATTCATTGCTTGATAAAGAGTTAAATATTGTGTGTCACGAAACGTAGGAATACCCCAATACACTTCACCGTAACAAATGGTTATTGTATGTTCGGTATTTTCAGTTGGTAAAACGTCGATGGTTGATGTAATAATACTGTCACATCCGGTAATGGATTTTAATGAATCAACATATATCCCTGTTTTAGTATATCGGCGTTTTCCGATTTTTACGGTATCACCAGAACAAATAGTATGCATTTGTTTATACTGTGTAGGGTAAGTGTATAGTTCAACAGTGTGTGAGGCTTTTCGGGCACCCTTCATGACCTGCAAACTCAAAGTACCTTCCTTATTTGTTTGTATGGTTTTGGAATTTTCACCGGTTGACCAGGTGTACATGGCACTTTGAATGCCGGCATCAAATGTTTTAGTTTGTCCATCACATAAAGCAATTCGGCAAGGTGGAACCGAATCGAGTTTTCTCCAGGAAATTACAATCGAAAATAAAACTCTTGCATCGATGCCATTATCAAATTTTATATCATTGGTTGTAAAATACCATTCTCCTTTTGGATTAAAGCGACCCAGTTTACGAATATACGTTTTTTCGCCATTAAATCCGACAGGCTCCGTGGCATTAGGTACGTATTTGGTATTGACTATACTGGTTGCAGATGGTGCCTGATAGGCAATAACCACATCACGGGTCCAGGATGTACCCAAAGGAGTGATTTTAGTATGCAGTTCGACCAACACATCTTTTCCCCAGGATGGCACTTTTTGGAATAAACTATCTGGTACAATTAGTGTATCCCTGGAAGTACCCTGATCTGCATTCATCATCAGATCTATTTTGACAGAATCTCTAAATCCTTTTATCACCGGGCAACCCAGGTTGACTAAAAAATCAGATACCTCGATGGTATCTGACTGTGAATATTCAGTACATTGATCAGATATAGCTACGCGATATACCCCACTGTATGTCGGACGAAGTATGGAATCTTTTGGGTTGGGCAAGAGATAATCGTAGTGAAACCAGTCATAGCTATAGGCATTATTAGTAGGTCTCGCCTTTAAGATAATATTGTCGCCTTCGTAAAAAGGTCCTTTACTATTTGATTCGATGACGGGTACAAACCGACTGGACAGACAGGATCGGGATTGAATGACAGTGCGTATCAAATCTCCGGGTTCTTGTCCGAAACCTTTACTAAAATTAATTCCAATGCCGGTAAGATGACAATAACTCATAATTGTGCCACCACCGATAGGCTGAGGACCGGGAGCACAGGCGTTATTTTCTGGAGGCTGACAATTGTCAAGTGCCATATTCCTTGCTGGGCCCCAGGCACAGGCATGTGTATGTGGTGATCCCAGATTATGGCCCAGTTCGTGGGTCATCACTTCGACACTCCAGGAATACGTTGGCAATTGACTATAATTTCTGTAAATAAAGGCAAAAGAATGCGGCCCTGCCTGGCCATTGAAAGGTTGGCACAAGGTGCTTAGAAATGCGATGCCACCTTGTTGCTGCGGCGGATATGTCGTCACCAGCTGTGCCAGATTACCGGTAAAATTATTTTGGCGGTATCCAGCATAATGGTAAATTATCGACGCCAGATCGGAGTGTAAAAATGGATCCGGTGTCGTCCAAACCATTATATCCGAAATTTCAATATTGACAAATTCATTGTAATATAGAGTTTTGACCACATTAAATAAACCGGTTATATAATTTCTAACTTGAGTTGTACTGCCATTATAATCGGTATATAACCTGTAATCGCATTCCAAAAAAACTTTAATGACTTTACAACGGCTTGAATAAATCGTATCCGGACCAATAAATTGTTGTTCCGGCAAAAGGTGTTGATAATCCAGATCCGGAACACCACAATGAAATCCTGAATTCCGGGGCAGCTCGTTTTCATAATACAAAATGTGCGGAAGTTCATTTTCTGTATATTTATTGGCGGCTTGCATTTTTCCCAACACCATGTTGCCAAGTTCCGGAGTGGACATGATGGCTATAGTCTGGTCGTCGTAAAAACTAAATGCTGCCATGGAACCCGGTTGATCTTTAAGAATGCCCCGGTAAAAATAACCGGTGGGAAGTGGCTCTGCCTCCTCAGAATTTTTTGAGGTCAATAAGCGGGATTCCATTCCACTAATGGCTTGTCTTTCGAGCAATACGGTTAAGGACTGACCTTTATAATCCATTAAATTTATGGAAAGATGGCTGGGTGATTCATTTTTTAATCGGTCATAGATACTGACATCATATTGCCAGAAATTGGCATTCTGATAAGTTTGCTGCAACAAGCGGTTCGTTGTTTCAGATTCTTGTTTGACTATGGCAAGGTTTTGAAAGGAAACTCCCTGTTGAACAGCCATTTGAATCTCATCATACAATCGACTGGTTTGGTTTTGACCAGATAAATGGACGCTTGAAAAAATACCAAGGATCAGGGATACAATAAATTGCTGGACAGACATCGGGTATGAATTAGAGTTTTAGTGAATGTTTGTTGAAATCAAAGATAATGGCTGTTTGGCAGCTGTACTATTTCTCAACCAAAGTTAATTCAATGAAGATCGGAAATTGGAGTCCCTGACAATGTAAAAGAACGAAAAAATGAAAAAATTTATATAAAGTTTGAAAAAAATGAGATCTGAATATCGATCTATCTAATTGATTTTTAATGAATTAATAAGGCAGAAATTTTTTTTATTAAAAATGTTATATATTAACTAAAAAACATATATAAATTTGTCATTATATAAAATGAACTCACTATGCAAGGTTGGAAAAAAATTATGTCCCTGGGCGATGTTTACAAAGCCGAATTAAAAAGACTTCAGCTATTAAAAAATGGCATTGAAGCTATGGTAATGAACAAACCTATTGTCAATAAGACAATTGCAGACCTTTATGTAAAAGAAGGTCAATATGAGATTGCAAACATCTTATTGTTTGAAAACGAAGAAGATTAGACCTGGTTAGAAGCTAAGGTGAAAATTCTGTTTGTATACATACACCAGGAGGCTAATAAATAGGAAAAGAAATAGAAGGAAGAAGATAAAACACCTTCCTTTACTGCCTTTATTCAACTGTTGCATTTCCATGTTTCGACTTTAATGACGCAAAGTAAAACTAAAAATTCTTGATTCCAAAAACTAATGGACTCAAATTAATACCGATAACTTATAAAGTTTTACATTTTTCTTTCAGCCATTTCTTTTCGCGGTTATCCAGATAGGGAGATAGTCTTTTTAAAACCTCTTTATGATATGCGTTTAACCATTGGATAGCCTGTTTGGTCATCATCGTTTGGTGGATCAGACTCAGATCGATCGGAAAGAGGCTTACGGTTTCAAACTTTAAAAACTTGTCTCCGGCTTCTTCTGAATGGACTGCATTTAATACCAGATTTTCAATTCGGATCCCATGGGATCCTTCTTTATAAAAGCCCGGTTCATTGGAGGTCAGCATGCCTTCAAGCATTTCCGATTGCCCCCGTTGGTTCCACGCAGTGACAAAGCCTTGTGGTGGTTCGTGTACATTCATAAAAAAACCGACACCGTGTCCGGTCCCATGACCATAATTTAAAGATAGCTTCCAAAGATACTGCCTTGCCAGGGCGTCCAGTTGAATGCCTTTGGTCTTTTCGGGAAAAACAGCATCACTTAAAGCTATATGACCCATTAAAACAGCCGTGTATTGTTTTTTTACTTCAATTGTTGGAGCACTCAATGCAATCGTCCGGGTAATATCCGTGGTACCATCCATATATTGCCCTCCGGAATCGACCAGTAATATTCCTTTGGCTTTTATTAAGGCGGAGCTTTCTTTTTCGGGCCGGTAGTGTATGATAGCTCCATTGGCTGCATAACCCACAATGGCATCAAAACTTTCCCCAACATAGAGTGCTTGCCTGGATCTGAAATAGGCTATCTGCATTGCAAAATCGTATTCCGTGATTTTTGCTCCCTGTTTTAATTGGTCTTCCAGCCACATGAAAGATTTTAACAAAGCGACACCATCTTTTTCCATGACGGTACGGATGTGGCTTATTTCGGTCTTGTTTTTTATCGCCTTCATAGTCATGACCGGGCTTGTAACCGGAATCAGCGAATTTTTGGGAAGTTTTAAAGACAATTTGGCATTAAGACTACCCGGATCGACCATTATTTTAATGCCTGATTTCAAGATACCCAATCGATTGACGATGGTATTATAATTTCTGACAAGAATCCCTGACTCATTAAGTTTTTTACCCAACTCGGGAAGTATTTTCCCATCGGGTATAAATAATTCAACATCAGTTTGACTCACCAGCAAATAGGCAATGAATACAGGATTGCAGTGTACATCTCGACCTCTTAAATTCAGGAGATACGATATCTCATCCAGAGCTGATAGTAAAAAGTAATCAGCAGCTTGTTTCTTCATCTCCTGGCGAACGGATTTTAACTTGGCGTCGCGGTTTTTTCCGGCATACTTGAGCGGATGTTCATATACGAGTTCTGTACTTAGACCTGGTCTGTCTTTCCAAAAGCCGGCGAGCAGATCACCGCAATCTTTTAGTTTAATGCCTTTAGCACTTAATTTTTTATCAAACGCCTGTATCTGAGATAAGGAAAAGCACCAGAAGTCACAACCTACGGTTTGACCTGATGACAAAGTTTCGCTAATCCAGTCTATATATTCTGCCTGAGCCTGAGCAACTAATTTATGCAACACCATGCCATTGGGTTTTAATTGTTGTTCTGCCTGTAAAAAATACCTGGAATCCGTCCATAAGCCGGCATGATTAGCTGTGACCACGACTGTTCCTGCAGAACCTGTAAATCCTGAAATCCAACTTCGTCCTGACCAGTAATCCGGTACGTATTCACCCTGATGTGGGTCAGCGGAAGGGATAATATAGGCATCTATACCGGATTCCTTCATTTGGAGTCTGAGGTTCTTGGTTTTAGCTGTTTCCATGTTGGACATAAAATAATATATTAAATAATTTTATAATATGTAAATAATTTAGCTACTTTTGTCTTGCAATGTTACAAAGATTCTTTTAAGCAAGCATTGCAACCAACCATTTTCTCGTGAAAGAAGCCTGGGTTTGGACGAACTAAGCCCTGTATTCTATTGTTTCATTTATTTAAGTTTTTGATTTCATGATAAAACAGCATTTAAGTCAGAGTTTATTACAAAAATTATCTCCCCAGCAAATTCAGTTAATGAAGTTGTTACAGATTCCTACTTCTATTCTGGATCAAAGAATACAGGAAGAACTGGAATCAAATCCGGCCCTGGATGAAGGCAATGACGACGAAGAGCTCTATAATCAGGATGAGAAAGAAGCCGAATACGAAGCAGATTATGATGGGGATTCTGCCAATAATAATGAAAAAGACAGTCAGGATGATTTAATGAACAGTGACAGTTTTGAAGATTATCTGAATAATTATATGGATGACAATACAGCTTCCTATAAATATAAAACTGATGATTTTGGTGGAAATGAAGAAGAACATCGTGCTGTGCCAATTGCTGTCGAAAGTACTTTTCACGATCATTTAAAACGACAGATTGGCTTGTTAAAATTAAAAGATGAGAATCAATTTAAAATAGCCTTACAATTGATCGGTAGTATTGATGATGATGGTTATCTGAGAAGAGAACCCGGTGCTATTATTGATGATTTAATTTTTTCTCAAAATCTGGTAGTCACCGAAAAAGATATTTTGGAGATATTATTAAAAATTCAGTCTTTCGATCCTCCGGGTGTCGGTGCCAGAACTCTTCAGGAGTGTTTGTTATTACAAATCAAAGCTAAACTGAAGAATAACACTAATAAATCACAGCTTAAAATACTGCGATTAACCGAATTCATCCTTGAAAAATATTTTGAAGAATTCACAAAGAAGCATTATACAAAATTACAACGGGTTTTAAATCTGACTGAAGCTCAATTAAAATTAGCGGTCAATGAAATTCTTAAATTAAATCCAAAACCATCTTCAGGATACGTCGATCAATTACCGACATCATTAGTGGCAGGACATTATATCGTTCCGGATTTTACGATTCACAACCGGGACGGTGTCATCGAATTAAGTTTGAATAGCCGCAATGCACCTGATTTAAGAATTAATGATCAATATCTGGACATGCTCAGGCATTATAAAGATTCTAAAAAAGCCGGAAATTCTAATAAAAAAGAAAAAGAGGCGGTACTTTTTATTAAACAAAAAATCGAAAGTGCCAAATGGTTTATTGACGCCATCAAACAACGTCAGGATACTTTATACAGAACCATGTATGCCATTATGCAATACCAGCAGGATTATTTTATGACTGGTGATCAAAAAAAGATCAAACCCATGATTCTGAAAGATATTGCTGAAATAACGTCACTGGACATATCAACAGTGTCCAGGGTGGCCAACAGTAAGTTTGTTCAAACAGAGTTTGGCACCAAGCGTCTGAAAGATTTCTTTTCTGAATCTATGCAAAATGAAGAAGGCGATGAAGTATCTACACTTGAAGTAAAAAAGATACTTTCTGACCTGGTCCAAAACGAAAGTAAACGCAAGCCTTTAAGTGATGAAAAATTAAAAAATTTATTGCTCAGGAGAGGGTATAATATAGCCCGGAGAACCATTGCAAAATACCGTGAACAATTAAATATACCTGTAGCCAGACTTAGAAAAGAGTTGGTTTAATATCAGACTGAGTATATTTGACTGGTTTTACCAGTTTCAAATCATGCGGTGGATTGTTATTTTTATTCTTGTACTTCTTTCTTTCTTAAACAACCATGCTCAGGAATTAAATGTGTCTTCGGGCAGGCTTATACGGATTGAAAACTTTCCTTCCCAATTTATTACTCCAAGAAATGTTGATATCTGGCTTCCTGATAATTACCTGGTATCAAAATCTTATAAGGTCATTTATTTACATGACGGGCAATCCCTGTTTAATGCTAACCTGATAGACAGCACACCCGAGTTAAGATTAGATGAAACTCTGGACAGCTTAATCAAAGGATCACTTATAAATGATTGTATAGCTGTCGGAATCTGGGCAAATAAGGAATACCGCTTGTCTGAATATTTCCCTCAAAAAGCCCTGAACTATTTATCTTTCAAAAAAAGATCGGACTTTGTTAAAAATTATCTACTTTCTAATCCAACTGCTGACAATTATCTGAGATTTATAATAAGCGAATTAAAGCCTTATATCGATAAAAATTTTCCCGTATTAAAGGATTCTGAAAATACTTTTATGGCTGGAACCGAAGCTGGTGCCTTAATTTCACTTTATGCTTTGTGTGAATATCCTCATATTTTCAATGCTGCAGCCTGTATTGCTCCAAATTGGGACATCTCCGATGATCCAAAAATCACCAGATGTATATTAAAATATATCCAAAAACAAATACCCGAGTCGGATATTCATAGAGTTTATATTGATCAGGATGCTACTATCTCTTCAGAACTGATCACTGAAGTAATTAAAAAATTGAATCGTACTTTTATTCGTAAAAAATTTTCTGAAAATAATGTTTACCTAAGGAAATTTGACAATTCAGATTCCAACATTCAAATTTGGAGTCAACGTCTTGGAATACCCTTACAATTTTTATTTAAAAAACAACTCCCGATTGACACAATTCAAAGTAATACCAGGTGATTTTAATATTCTCTTGATATATTCTCTGATTACAGGATTAAAGACTGATTTGAGATCCGCTGTATCCACTTTCAACTCAATCTTTTTGCAATAGTTCACCAAATTCAGAAGTAAAACTTAACTTTGCCTTTGTGGAAAAAAATCAATTAGAAGAAATCTGTTGTAAAGCTATCGGAAGTGTAAAAAATGCTGCAATATTTATCAAACAAGAATTAGGTCGTGTTAAAGACGAACAAATTATTGAAAAAGAAAAACACAGCTTAGTTTCTTATGTCGATATAGAAACAGAAAAAAAACTGGTATCCGATTTGACTGAATTAATACCGGGGTGTATGTTTATTACGGAAGAAGGCACCAAAAAATCACAGCAACTCAGTGAATATTGCTGGATTATTGATCCATTGGATGGAACTACCAATTTTTTAAAAGGAATTCCAGTCTTTTCTATCAGCGTTGCTTTAACAGAGGGCGATGAAATTATCCTTGGCATTGTACACGACATAATGCAAGATGAATGTTTTTACAGCTGGAAAGGCGGAGGGTCTTATTGTAATGGAAAAAAAATATCAGTGAGTGATACAAACACGATTAGTGAGTCTGTAATAGCTACAGGTTTTCCCTATCAACGCAACTGGATGGACAATCTCAACAGAATACTGATTGAAGTCTTAAATAAATCCAGAGGTGTACGCCGTCTTGGCTCAGCAGCTATTGATCTGGCTTATACTTCCTGCGGTCGTTTTGATGGTTATTATGAAACCCGCTTAAATTCATGGGATATGGCTGCTGGTATTTTATTGATTCAGGAAGCGGGAGGCAGTGTTACAAATTTTAAAGGCGAACATCAAAATATTCTTTCGTCACATCATGTCCTGGCAAGTAACGGAAAGATTCATAAATCAATGCTCGAACTGACAAAAAGCGCAATCCTCGATTAAATTGAACATCTGGTCGACACTCTGATAAAATAAATACAAAAAAACCACATAATACATACGGCTGTGTAACTTTGAGATCAGGATGAATTATAAAGAAATATTTTTACTGGCGTTTTCCAATGTTAGAACCAATTTATTGCGATCTGTACTAACCTTAATTATAATCGCAATAGGTATTATGGCTTTAGTCGGAATACTTACTTCTATTGATAGTATGATCTATAGCATGAGTAGTAATTTTTCAAGTTTAGGAGCTAATAGTTTCAGCATTGATCGAAAATCTACGGAATTCAGACGCCATGGACGTGGCAACCGCTATAAAGAATCTCCACCTGTAACATTTGATCAGGCTATGGAATTTAAAGAGCGATTTAAAGATCAGGCAATCGTCAATATTTCATTTAGAGCATCTTCGAATGCTATTATTCAATATTTAAATAATAAAACCAATCCAACTACCCGTGTCCGTGGAATTGATGAAAATTATTTTAAAGTAACCGGATATGAAATTCAATATGGTAGAAATTTTTCATCTCATGAATTAGAGTATGGAAGTTCGAAAGCAATAATAGGTACTGATATAGTAAAACAACTTTTTGATAATCAGTCAGAGAAAGCATTAAATCAGGAAATTACACTCAACGATCAAAAATACCAGATTGTAGGCGTTTTAAAATCAAAAGGAGCATCCATGAATGAAGGAGCAGATCGGAGAGTATTTATTCCGTTGTTACGATCTAAAATGGATTTTGCCTATACCAACGCAAATTATGAGCTGGATGTAGCTGTTCCAAATTCGCTTCAAATGGATGATGCAGTATCCCAGGCAACTGGTATTTTGCGGGTGATACGGAAATTAAAACCTTATGAAGAAAATGATTTTGAAATTTTTAAAAGTGATGGCATTGTTACTTTTCTAAAAGAAAATACAGTTAAATTAAGAGCTGCTGCTGTAGCGATTGGATTAATGACATTGCTTGGTGCTGCCATCGGTTTGATGAATATTATGTTGGTATCAGTTACAGAACGTACCCGGGAAATTGGTATCGCAAAAGCAATAGGTGCCACCCGAAAAAATATTATACACCAATTTTTAACTGAAGCAATTATTATTTGTCAGCTTGGGGGAATCCTTGGCATTCTACTAGGAATTCCCATTGGCAATATTGTAACTTTCATAGTTGGGGGTTCGTTCCTGATTCCCTGGGCCTGGATCGCATTGGGTTTATTTGTTTGCATGATTGTAGGAATTTTATCTGGGATCTATCCTGCTTTAAAAGCTGCAAATCTCGATCCGGTAGAATCTCTGCGATATGAATAAGCAGGATACCCCTTAATCTCAAATCGTGAACAAATATTAGTCTTGACTTATAAAACAGTACATAGATTTGACAACTCTTAAGAGTTGTCAAATCATCAACATAATGCACTGATAATCAACATTATATTGTATTTGAACTTTCCCATAGATTTGTCAACTCTTAAGAGTTGACAAATCTTAAGCTTAATGCGCTGCTAATCAAATTTTTATGATTTTTTAAGCTCTTTCCTCATCTTAGGCTTTTACACGGAAAAACTTGCCTCTATTTCCAGAAAGCAGACAAACGATCAGTTGCATTTTGTCGGACGTTCATATAAAATATATTTAAATCACCTACATGGAAGTTGGAACCAAAATAGAGAAAGCTGTTTTTAAATTTAGGTTTGTCAATCCACAAAATATTTTTATAAATCTGCGCTCCGGAAAGGCCTGGCCTGGGTGCTTCCTGTATATCATCTAGTACTGATCCCAGATTTTTTGATTTGTCAATATAAACATCAGCTTGTGTATCCCAACTCAAAGGATTCGTCACTATGACAGGTTTAGCATTATTTAATATTTTATTCTTATAGCCTATTTTAAAGGATCGCCAGCTGCAAATACAATGGTTCTCAAATTTTGTACTGCAAGGTTTTATGTATGTATAATAATCTTCCAATACAGGATAACCAATTACATAAGCAACAACTAATTTTCGCCGTAGCGAATCATTGTCAAAATATTCCTTCAATAAGCGAATCAAATGGGCAGCTCCCTGACTATGCCCAGCCAAAATAATGGGTCTTCCATTGTTAAAATTTTTCAGATAATAATCAAATGCTGTTTTTATATCCTGATAGGCAAGATCCAATGCTTTTTTTGCGGATACAGTATCATCTGTAAAAAAAACATGATAATGCGCCTGACGGTATCTCGGAGCATAAATTTTTCCGACTTCATTAAAAATACTTGCCTGATATGTTATCGAAGTTGCATCCGTTTTTAAATTTATTTTAGCATCATCCAAACTGGCATTCCATTGATCATTTCCTTTTTTAGGTAAATAACTGGTTGGATATAAAAAAAATACATCGGCCTGCGATTGTGCCTGAAGATCTTTTAATCCTGCCGGTGTACTATCCGCTGCATCCAACCGATCGGGTAAAGCAGCCCAATATCCCTTCAAACTATAATCCGGTAATCCGGGTCTTTGATAACTATCAAAATCATTTCTGGGTTTAGTCGACAGACAAGACGTAAATAAAATCAGGACCGTTATACAACTTAATACAATAAATTTCATTACTTAGCTGATATTTAAAATGAATCAATCAAGTAAACAATAAAGTGGCTGGTATGATCAACTGAATCAGCATTTTTTTATACCTATTCAGATAATGGACAAAAAGGATATTTTATCACTGAATAAAATTCAATTAAAAGAAACTTTGATTTCTTTTGGACTTGAATCGTATCGCACTCAACAAGTAGAAGACTGGCTTTGGAAACACGGTGTCCGTCAGTTTGAAAAAATGACTAATTTATCGAAATCTCACCGGGCATTATTAGAAAATTCGTTTTTTATACCCTCCGTTACAGAAGAAAAAATTCAACAAAGTCAGGATGGTACAGTTAAATTTAAATTCAGACTTCACGATAACTATTTTATTGAATCCGTTTTAATACCCGTTCCTGAAGATAATCGATATACCCTTTGTGTATCCTCGCAAGCCGGATGCAGCCTTTCCTGTAAATTTTGTGCTACAGGTCAAATGGGTTTATTAAGGCAACTGACAGCTTCCGAAATTTTTGATCAGTTTATGCTGGTTAATGCCAAATGTATTTCTCTATTCGAAAAAACGCTCAGTAATATTGTCTATATGGGTATGGGTGAACCTCTTTTAAATTATAAAAATGTTATGGCCAGTATCGATCGATTAACTTCAGAACATGGCCCTCATTTGTCATCAAAAAGAATTACACTATCCACAGCCGGTATTGCAAAGATGATTCGCAAACTCGCAGATGATGGCACAAAAGTTAATCTGGCACTTTCATTGCATGCCGCCGATGATCAAAAGCGAAATACCATGATGGCTATCAATGAAACCAATAATCTGGCCAGCTTAATGGATGCTTTAAAGTATTTCTATAAAAAAACCGGTAACCGCATTAGTTACGAGTATATTGCATTTGAAAATTTTAATGATAGCCTGTCAGATGCAAAAAATTTGATTCGATTGTGTTCACATTTTCCCGTTAAAGTAAATATCATTGAATATAATCCTGTAAAAGGAATTGATTTTCTTAAATCTTCGGAAGATCAGATCAACCGTTTTGCACAAGAAGTCCGCAAACATGGAATCATGATTACGGTCAGAAGAAGCCGTGGAAAAGATATCGATGCAGCCTGTGGGCAGCTGGCTAATGAAACCTAAAAACAGACATAAATGACCAGGGGTCAGAAAATTGCATCTTATTTTATAATATCCAATTCATTAACATCAAATGTTGATAAATTTTCAAATTGTCTGATGCGTTCATGAATTTGACTCTGGTTTAAATTCCGTAAATTTTTTAAACTAAAATCTTCTACACAGAATGAGGCCATTGTGGATCCATAAATAATGGCAGTTTTCATATTAGCATAACTGATATCATCCGTTCTTGCCAAATAACCTATCATGCCACCTGCAAAACTATCACCTGCACCTGTTGGATCTATGACATCCGGTACTGGTAAACCAGGTGCAAAAAAGATTTGATTATTGTGAAATAATAATGCACCATGTTCTCCTTTTTTTATAACTAAATACTTCGGACCCATTTGATGAATTTTACTTGCAGCTCTTACTAAACTATGCTCACCGGATAACTGCCTTGCCTCTTCATCATTGATCGTCAGTACATCTACTTTTGAAATTACTTTTAGCAATGTATCAAGAGCATTATCCATCCAAAAATTCATGGTATCCAGCACAATTAATTTTGGTTTGGAAGATAACTGATCGAGTACAGCCAATTGAATATCCGGAGTCAGATTTCCCAACATGATATACTGACTGTTGCGATAATTTTCTGGAAGTACGGGTTTAAAATCAGCGAGTACATTCAAATCTGTAACCAGTGTATCGCGATTGTTCATATCCTGATGATATTTTCCCGCCCAGTAAAATGATTTTTTACCTTGAACCCTAACCAGTCCTTCCATGTTGACACCCCGGTTCTGAAGCGCTTTAATCTCCTCTTCCGGAAAATCGTCTCCAATAATTGAAACCAGATTGATTTGATTATACCAATAAGATGCTGCCCAACTAATATAGGTACAAGCACCACCCACAACTTTATCCGCTTTTCCAAACGGTGTGATGATACTGTCAAAAGCCATGGTTCCAATGGTCAGAATACTCATAATCAAAATTTTTATTCAAAATTAAAGCCCAAAAGGAATGTCCCTTTGGGCTTTCTGGCGCCTCCTCTTGGGCTCGAACCAAGGACCTGCGGATTAACAGTCCGACGCTCTAACCAACTGAGCTAAGGAGGCGTTTTTAAAACGGAGTGCAAATATAAATTCAATAAATGACTCCATAAAATTAATTCTCAAATTGTCTATAAATTGTACCGAATAAATATAATCAACATCATGATAATCAGTTTATTATACTTATTGGCATCAATTCATTTCCGCATGAATTTCAATAAGCTTATCCTTTTTCTGCCGTAAAAACTGCAGAAATCATCGCCCTGTTTAAACGTGCAATATTGGCCAAACTAATCTCCTTAGGACATTCTGCTTCACAAGCTCCGACATTACTACATAGCCCGAATCCTTCATCATCCATTTGGCGGACCATATTTTGTACTCTGGTCTTTTGTTCGATTCGTCCCTGAGGTAACAAACCCAAATGCGAAATTTTAGCAGATGTAAATAACATAGCAGAGCCATTAGGACAAGCCGCAACACAGGCACCGCAACCAATACATGCCGCAGCATCAAAAGCCCGCGAAGCCATATCCCGTTCGACAGGAATGGCATTACCATCTCTGGCCTGACCCGTATTGACTGAAATAAAACCTCCTGACTGAATAATCCGGTCAAATGATGAACGGTCCACTACTAAATCTTTAATGACCGGAAATGCTTTTGCGCGAAAAGGCTCAACGACAATTTCATCACCCTCTTTAAAATACCTCATGTGCAGCTGACAGGTAGTGGTAGCTTTATTAGCACCATGCGGCCTGCCATTGATGACCATACTGCAGGATCCACAAATTCCTTCCCTGCAATCGTGATCAAATGCTACCGGTTCTTTTTTTTCAGCCAGTAATTGTTCATTCAGTACATCGAGCATTTCTAAAAATGACATGTGCTCATTTGCAATGACCGAGTATGATTCAAACTTGCCGTTTGATTCTTTATTTTTTTGTCGCCAGATTTTGAGTTGTAAATTCATAGTTGCTTTTTTCAATTGACATTGACATAAAAAAAAACTTTGACTCCATTTAAAAAATTCAATTTATTCTTTAGTCCAATTTTCATTTAATCCATCAATTACTTTACAGAATATTATCATTCATGTTTCATTGTATTCTTATTTGTTAGCCAGGCAATTATTTATAGCTTCGGTTTGCAATTTTAATATTTTCAAATTCCAAATGTTCTTTGATCAGTTCAGGAGCCTTGTCTATATCTTTCCATAACCAGGCACTGACATAGGCGAAATTGGCATCATCGCGTAGTGCTTCACCTTCACCGGTTTGAAATTCTTCACGAAAATGACCACCACAGGATTCTTTTCTGTTTAATGCGTCCACGATCATGAGTTCGCCTAGCTCCAAAAAATCTGCTACACGTCCAGCCTTTTCCAATTCCGGATTATATTCAGCTGATGTACCTGGAACAAAAACATCGGTCCAAAAATCTGCCCTTAGTTTTTGAATTAACGATTTGGCTTTTAACAGACCTTCTTCATTGCGTGCCATTCCACAGTAATCCCACATAATTTTACCCAGGCTACGATGAAACGATTCCACTGAGGTATTTCCTTTTATGGATAATAATTTATTCAGCCTTCCTGATACCTGAGATTCTGCTATTTCAAATTCGCTGTGATGGATGTCTATTTTCTTAGTACCAATTTCTTCTGATAAAAAGTTGCCGATGGTATAAGGCAACACAAAATAGCCGTCGGCTAATCCCTGCATCAAAGCGGAAGCGCCTAACCGGTTGGCACCGTGATCTGAGAAATTGGCTTCGCCAATGGCAAACAAACCCGGCAGATTAGACTCGAGATGGTAATCAACCCACAAACCGCCCATGGTATAATGAACAGCCGGATAAATTTTCATTGGGGTATGGTAAGGATTTTCACCAGTTATCTTTTCATACATTTCGAAGAGGTTGCCATATTTTTCTTCAATAACTTCTTCGCCTAATTTTATGATTGTGGCAGCATCCGGATTAGAAATATTAAGAACATTGGCTTTTGATTTTCCATATCGTTGGATGGCAGCTGCAAAATCGAGATAAACAGCCAGGCCGGTAGGGCTCACGCCAAGACCTTCATCGCAGGCTACTTTGGCAGCTCTTGAGGCAACATCCCGGGGAACCAGATTTCCAAAGGCCGGATACCTTCGTTCCAGAAAATAATCCCGGTCGGTTTCCGGAATATCGATTGCCCGTTTTTGACCCGTCCGGATGAGTTCTGCATCCGTTTTTTTAGCAGGAACCCAAACTCGGCCATCATTTCTCAGAGATTCTGACATCAGTGTGAGTTTGGATTGGTAATCTCCGGAAACCGGTATACAAGTAGGGTGAATTTGGGTAAAGCAGGGATTGGCCATCAGTGCTCCTTTGCGAACTGCTTTCCAAATGGCGGTTGCGTTGCAGGCCAGGGCATTGGTGGATAGATAAAATACATTGCCATAACCACCGGTACCAAGCACAACACTATGGGCTCCAAAACGCTCTAGTTTTCCGCTGATTAAATTACGGGCTATAATTCCTCTGGCTTTTCCATCGATTAAAACCAATTCAAGCATTTCATGCCGGTTGTACATTTTGACAGTTCCTAAGGAAATCTGCCGGCTCAATGCCTGATAGGCGCCAATCAATAACTGCTGACCAGTCTGACCTCTGGCATAAAAAGTACGGCTAACCTGTACGCCTCCAAAGGATCTGTTTTCAAGTAATCCACCGTATTCACGGGCAAATGGTACTCCCTGGGCTACAGCCTGATCGATGATAGCTGCACTTACTTCAGCAAGGCGATACACATTCGCTTCGCGCGAACGGTAATCGCCTCCTTTTATGGTATCGTAAAATAATCTGAATACACTATCACCATCGTTCATGTAGTTTTTAGCCGCATTAATTCCTCCTTGTGCTGCAATGCTATGCGCACGTCTGGGGCTATCGTGAAATGTAAAGCAATGCACCTGATATCCCAATTCACCCAAACTCGCTGCTGCAGCTGCACCAGCCAATCCTGTCCCTACAACAATGACGTCCAGTTTACGCTTATTGGCAGGTGATACCAAAGGAACTTTGGACTTATACGAACTCCATTTTTCTTCGAGTTTACCAACAGGTACTTTTGAATTTATAGTATTCATACAAGATTAACTTTGGATCAGATAGATATAAACTGGTATAATGGAAAATCCCAGTGGAATGCAGATTGAATAGAGTATGCCAAGCCAATGAATCAGTGGGCTGTACTTATTATGATGAATTCCCAGCGATTGAAAAGCTGATTCAAAACCATGTAACAAATGAAACGAAAGAATAATCATACAAAAAATATAAAATAATACAAAACCAGGATTTTTAAATACAGTCAGCACAGGTGTATATAAATCTTTATAAAATTGTTCGCTTCCGGAATATTGTATCATTGGAACATTCCCCAATTTCATTTGCAACCAGAATTGATAGAGATGAATAGCTAAAAAAATAAAAATAATAATGCCCAGATGCATCATATACCGCGCAAAAATACTTCTTCCAATATTTTTTTGAATTTTATACGATTTGCCTTTTGCTTTTTTGTTTTCCAGTGCCATTATGATTCCCTGAACACTATGCAGTAAAATTGTAAAATAAAGCAGATAAGATATGGACTTGATCAGTGGATTGTGAGTCATAAAATAGGTATATTTATTAAATTCCATTCCGCCGTCATCATTGAGTAATTGTAAATTACCCAATAGATGAACAATTAAAAACAGAATGAGAAACAATCCTGAAAGACTCATTGTAACTTTTCGTCCGATAGACGATGAAAATAAAAAATCAAATATCCACTTCATAAAGCTTAATTCAATTGCCGGGGCAAAGCTATAACATCAATAGCAGAAAGCTAAGATCATTCCTGCGGCAAATTTTAAAACTTAAAATTAATTAATAAAAAACATGGTATGTGTATCATCATCACAAATACCTGTACCCGGATCAACCAATGGCCTGATTCAGATCTGATTTAAGATCGTCCACATCTTCTACACCAATACTCAGGCGTATCAACGAATCAGTTAATCCATTAGCTACCCTGTCTTCGCGAGGGATAGAAGCATGAGTCATACTGGCAGGATGGCCTATAAGAGATTCAACGCCACCTAAGGATTCAGCACAGGCAAAAAGTTTGGTAGAAGAAAGTATTTTTTTTGCTGAATCAAACGATCCGTCTTTTAAATCAAATGACACAATACCACCAAAATCTTTCATCTGGGATTTTGCAATCTGGTGATTAGGATGTGATTCAAAACCAGGATATAAAACTCTCGATACCTTTGGATGACTTAAAAGAAATTCTGCGATCTGACGAGCGTTTTCACAGGATCTTTGCACTCTGAGATGAAGGGTTTTAATACCCCGCAAGACTAAAAAACAATCCATTGGACCGGGTACTGCACCACTGGCATTCTGAATAAATTTTAACTCATCATAAAGTACCTTTGAATTGGAAATTACAGCACCATGAATTGCGTCAGAATGGCCTCCCAGAAATTTTGTGGCTGAATGCAAGACCAGATCCGCACCTAAATCAAGAGGCGTTTGCAAGTAGGGTGAAGCAAATGTATTATCAACACAAACCAATATGTTTTTTTCTTTTGCAATTTTACATATTGCTTTGATATCGATGATGTTTAACAAAGGATTTGTTGGCGTTTCAATCCATATCAGTTTTGTCTCCGGAAGAATTTGAGATTTTACAAATTCAGGATCCTGCATGGGGATATACCGGCTACCAATTCCAAAATTTTTGAAAATTTTTACTAACAAGCGGTAGGATCCTCCATAAAGATCATTGGTTGCTAAAACATCATCGCCACTTTTTAATAATTTTATTACTGCATCCATTGCCGCCAGACCACTGCCATAACAAATACCACCATAACCGTTTTCGAGTGCAGCCAGATTTTCTTCGAGTACTTGCCGGGTAGGATTTTGTGTTCTGGCGTATTCAAATCCTTTATGATTGCCCGGGCCATCCTGCACATAGGTCGATGTTTGAAATATCGGAGTCATGATCGCTCCGGTCGAAGGATCCGGATGGACACCGGCATGAATTACTTTGGTATTAAATTTCATAAAAACGCAACTGTTTTAAAATTTTTAAAATATAAAAGCCACAAAACAAAATTGTCTTGTGGCTTTTATAAGTGATTATTCATTTATTTTTTAGATAAAATATCAAATAACATGGTTTGTTTGTCCAGTATCAGCTGCACTAAATAGTTTCCGGAAATCAAATCCTGTAAATTTAGATGCAAGGCTTCATTATCTTTTAATTTACCATCCTTTATTAATTTTCCTTCTGCATTAATAATTGCGTATTCTGCCGATTTATAATTTAATCCATGTGCCTGGATCGTAACATGATCAATCACGGGATTTGGGCTTATGCTTAGTTTGTTTTTTGATTCTTTAATATCTTTAGTAGAAACTACTTCCTGGCGATGTACATACGTAATGGTTGTATCTGTCAATAATCCAAAAGGAGATTCTACTTCATTAATATCAAAATTTACAATTGGATTGCCATATCCGGAAGTTACCCAGAAATGAGAAAAGGAAGTCGATCCAAAGGGTATGCCATCATAAGTTATTTCAGTGATTTGGATACTTTTAACTTTTAAGACAGGATAAGTTCCTTCGTTGGTGGTCATCATTCCCCAGGCATCTACATTGGCATTGGATTGAATGTTGATTTTAACAGGAATGGTATCAATATTATAACTGGCATTGACATTGTTCTGATAGTTCTGGCCAAAGTTTAGTGGAAACGGAATTTGCAAATATTTGGGTGAAAACACAATATTGGTTGTGTCATCTCTGGATCCCAATAAATAAAATCCGGTACTATTGCGCTCCAACATCAGATAAGAATCTGTTGGATTGGGTACATCGACCAAGGCCATATTGGTACCCGGAAAACTACTTTTAAATGCTAAATGATCAACTCCAACAAATGATGTAACTCCATTATCTTCCGAATCGCCTCGCACATCCCAGGTTTTATTACCACCTGCTTCAGCCAACTTATTTAAATCAATTCCACTGATATCTTTTAAAATTTTTGATTCAATTTTTAATCCGACCCGCGGACCATCTGCAGCGGTATAGGTAATTTGAGCATTGAGGGAGCATCCCAGACCCACAATAATAAATAGTGTAAATAATTTTTTCATATGTATATATTTTATTTCTAGGCTACAAAACAAAAGGATATTATTCAAATATAATTCAATCTGCTTTTTAATAACATATTTTTAATTGTTTAATATTCAAGTTGCACGATTACACCATCTAAAGCGCCGCCAAGTTGAGGGATTTTTCGCATTCGCACGTTGCAAGTCTGTATGCGAGCATCGAAGTTTTTTAATTTAAGAATTAATTGATTGGCAGCGGATTCCAGCAATTCATGTCGGAGTTTCATGTGTTCTTCAATAATTTTATAGACATCTGCATAATCAATCGTATTTTTTAACGTAATTTCTTGATTTACTGTCAAATGTGTCTTGATTGATACATCGAGTATTAATTCTGTTGTCCAGTTGGCCTCGACCGGATACAGGCCATATTGCCCATAAAAGCGCAGACCCAGCAACTCGATAGTCAAATTTGTATCTTTAGACATAGATTATTAACAAGCTATTTCCATTCCTCACAAGCATAATCTTAATTTTGTGCAAAATTGACTAAAAGCGATGACTTCTAAAACAAAAGGTATCGATCGATACGAAGGACATGACTATTATCAGCTGGATGATTTGTTACAGGAAGACCATTTACTAGCCCGCCAGGCAGTAAGGGATTGGGTTAAAAACGAAGTGAGTCCTATTATTGAGGATTATTCCAATCGTGCTGAATGTCCTGCCCATTTGTTTAAAGGTCTTGCTCAAATAGGTGCCTTTGGTCCCAGTCTGCCTGCTGAATACGGAGGCGGAGGAATGGATGAAATCGCCTATGGCATTATTATGCAGGAACTTGAGCGGGGTGACTCCGGCGTACGGTCTATGGCTTCGGTTCAGGGCTCCCTTGTCATGTACCCGATTTTCAGATATGCTTCTGAGGAGATTAAGCGAAAATATTTGCCAAAGCTTGGATCCGGGGAGCTTATCGGTTGTTTTGGCCTTACAGAGCCCGACTATGGATCCGATCCAGGAAGTATGGTAAGCAATGTGCGGGATGACGGCGATGCCTACATTCTCAACGGTAGTAAAATGTGGATTACCAATTCGCCGGTGGCTGATATAGCCGTAGTCTGGGCTAAGAATGAAGCTGGTGAAATCCTGGGTATGGTGCTTGAAAAAGATTGGAAAGGATTTTCGGCTCCTGAGATTCATGGAAAATGGTCATTGCGTGCATCCATAACCGGAGAGTTGGTTTTTGAAGATCTCAGAGTTCCAAAAACACATGTATTTCCAAATGTGAAAGGCTTAAAAGGACCTCTTTCCTGCCTTTCCAAAGCAAGATATGGTATCGCCTGGGGTGCCATTGGCGCTGCACTGGATTGTTATGATACTGCTTTACGGTATTCAAAAGAAAGAATTCAGTTTGGTAAACCTTTGGCTTCATTTCAATTAACTCAAAAAAAACTGGCTGAAATGATTACAGAAATTACCAAGGCACAGCTGCTTGCCTGGCGTCTGGGTGTATTGGCCAACAATGGAAAAGCTACACCTGCTCAGATATCTATGGCTAAAAGAAACAATGTCTATATGGCACTGGTCATCGCCAGAGAAGCAAGACAAATACTGGGTGGAATGGGTATTACCAATGAATATCCTATTATGAGACATATGATGAATCTCGAAACAGTCCTGACTTATGAAGGTACACACGATATTCATTTATTAATAACCGGAATGGATGTGACTGGAATCAATGCTTTTGAGTAATTTTAATATTTTATTAAAACTAAGTAGGATCGACATTCGTTAATCTTTGGTTTTATTGGAAATTTTTACGGATTAATTTGATAAATAATAATTTAACCTTGAGATTGAAGATTTTAATGCACAAACTTCTATGGATTAAATTGATAGGTCTGATGACAATCAACAGCTTGCAATTGACTGCACAGCAAGCCGCTGATATTTTTCTGCAAAATGGCTCTTTTGAAGGCACACCTACCTGCTGTCAACCACCCAGCGGATGGACAGATTGTGGGTTCAAAGGAGAAACACCTCCGGATATTCAACCAGCTTTAAATCAGGATAATCAACCATTCTTTAATGTTACTAAAAAAGCAATTCATGGCAACACATACCTCGGTATGGTCGTTCGTGAAAACGATACGTATGAACGAGTTTCTCAACGATTAATTCAACCTCTGCAAAAAGGAAACTGTTACGCTTTTAGCATTATGTTGTGCCGGTCTGATACCTACTTAAGCGCTTCAAACCGTTCCGAACCTACCAATCTAAAACAATTTACACAACCGGTTATTTTACGAATCTGGGGAGGTGAGGCTTACTGCAATCAAAAACAACTCCTGGCAGAATCTCCACTCATCGAAAATACAGATTGGAAAAAATATGAATTTGAATTGCAACCAAATTTTGATTTAACTTATTTTGAATTGGAAGCATTCTATAAGACACCGGTTTTATTTCCTTATAATGGAAATATTTTGCTCGATGGTGCTTCTCATCTGACCGTAATACCATGTCCCGCAGATCCCAATTACAAACAATATAAAACGAATAAAGAAAAATCCAGCAAGCAAAATGGTCAAACTATAGTAAAACAAAAAGAACCGGCAAAAAATAATCAGGAAAGTACTTCCAAAAATGAAAAAACAAAACCAAAAGAACGAATCTATAAATATCTCGATAATTCAAAAGTAAATGTCGGTCAGATTTTTAAAATTGAAAAATTATATTTTGAAACAGATTCTGCCAATATAACAGCAGAATCCTTCGATGCGCTGGAAGAATTACGGGATTATTTGATTAAAAATAAACAAATCCGTATAGAAATCGGCGGACATACAAATAATAAATGTTCCGAAAAATATTGCGAACGATTATCGCTTGATCGTGCTGAAGCGGTAAAAAAATATCTTGTAAGTCAAGGTATCGATGCCCGGAGAATGACGACAAAAGGTTATGGAGGTAAAAATCCAATTTCTTCTAATTCCTCCCGGGATGGAAGGCATCTTAACCAACGCGTTGAAATAAAAATAATTAGTCTACAGTAATGACTTATTTTGTTTCACTGTTGTTTTTCAATTATCTGAAACAGTGAATTTCTTAAATCCACTTACATTGTGTTATCAACAGAAGGCATTATTTTCAGACAAATTCGCTACAAAGAAAGCAGTCTGATACTTGATATATATACCCGGGATGCCGGATTGATTTCCTGTATTATCAATGGTGTTTATTCAAAAACTTCACAACGACTTGCTTCTGTTTTGCAATTAATGAATATTGTCATGCTGGATATTTATTACAGCGAGCATAAAAATATTCATCGCATTAAAGAAGTCAATCCTCAGACACTCTATACAAAAATTCCATTTGATATTCACCGATCTGCTATTGGTACGTTTATACTCGAAGTATGCAGAAACGCATTAAAAAATACACAGACCAATGAAGAATTGTTTGATTTTCTCAAAGACCGTTTTTTGCAACTGGACTTAGAAGAAACTCTCAATCCAAATTTTCACCTGGTATTTTTACTGGATCTGAGCTATTACCTGGGATTTAATCCACTCGATAATTATTCTGAAACAAATAAATATTTTGATTTACTCAATGGAAATTTCTGTGTCTTTGATCCCAATAATATGTACCAGCTTTCTGAAGAAGAAAGTGAACTAATCTTTCAGTTAATACGTAAAAAAATACCGGCCAGTCTCAAGGCAATCCATACCAGAAGAATTATACTTCAAAAATTATTGCAGTTTTATAAAGTACATCTCGATCATTTTAAAGATATCAAGTCCATGGAGGTGTTTAAAGATATTCTGTAATAAAGAACAATTTTTTCTTAAACTTAAATTCCATGCATAGAATTCATGAGTTCATACGAGACCCTCATTAATAATTTCATTACATCGCTTCATTAATCGATTAGCGATACAACTTCTTTTATCTTTGCAGTCTATCCAAATCTATGTCCCCTACCTTCCAATATAAGCGCCAAAACCTGACAGATCAGCAACTGATTCATTTATATAATGCCTTGCTTTATCCAAGGCTGATTGAAGAAAAAATGTTGTTATTGCTGCGGCAGGGCCGCATCTCAAAATGGTTTTCAGGGATCGGTCAGGAGGCTATCGCGGTGGGATGTACGGAAGCCCTGCATGCCGATGAATTTATTTTTCCCCTGCATCGCAACCTGGGGGTGTTTACCTCGAGAAAAATACCCCTGGATCGATTGTTTGCCCAATGGCAGGGAAAATCGGCAGGCTTTTCCAAAGGCCGCGAGCGCTCGTTTCATTTTGGGACCATGGACTATCATATCGTCGGTATGATCTCGCATCTTGGACCCCAGTTATGCCTGGCAGATGGAGCCGCACTGGCGTCTGTATTGCTCAAAGAACAAAAAGTAAGTCTTGTATTTACGGGCGAAGGCGGCACCAGTGAAGGAGATTTTCACGAAGCCTTAAATGTGGCTTCGGTATGGTCGTTGCCGGTCCTGTTTATCATTGAAAATAATGGCTATGGTTTGTCGACACCCACACGCGAACAATACGCCTGTAAACAACTTTCAGACAGAGCTTTAGGATATGGAATGGAAGGCCTTACCATAGACGGAAATAATATCCTGGAAGTCTATCATACCATACACACACTGGCGGAAGACCTTCGCAAAAACCCCCGTCCCGTGCTCGTGGAATGTATGACATTCCGGATGCGGGGTCATGAAGAAGCCAGCGGGGTCAAATATGTCCCCAAAGAATTACTGGATGCCTGGGCTCAAAAAGATCCCCTGGTCCATTACGAAACCTGGCTGATCGATCAAAAGATACTGGATAAGGAACGCACAGTGCAAATCAGAAAAGAGCTCAAACAAAACATCCAGGCCGATGTAGAGCGTGTCTTTGACTGGACGGATGAACCTGTCAGTCCGGAGCAGGAGCTGGCAGATGTGTATGCCCCCTTTACTTTTACACCCATTGAGCCCGGAAAAGAACGCTCCAGGCTTCGTTTTATCGATGCGATAAAAGAGGGTCTGGACCAGGCCATGAGCGTTCATCCCAATCTGATCCTGATGGGCCAGGATATTGCTGGATACGGAGGCGTATTTAAAATCACCGATGGATTTTTGGACAACTACGGGGCAGACCGCGTACGCAATACGCCGATCTGCGAATCAGCAATCCTGGGCGCTTCCCTGGGACTCAGCCTCAAAGGCTTCAAATCCATGGTGGAGATGCAGTTTGCCGATTTTGTATCCTCCGGCTTTAACCAGGTCGTAAACAACCTGGCCAAGCTGCATTACCGCTGGGGACAGAATGCCGATGTGGTCATCCGTATGCCCTGTGGTGCGGGGACCCAGGCAGGACCCTTTCATTCACAAACCAATGAGGCCTGGTTTGCCCATACTGCAGGCCTTAAGATAGTGTATCCCTCCAATCCCTATGATGCCAAAGGCTTGTTACTGACGGCCTTTGAAGATCCCAATCCGGTTCTGTATTTCGAACATAAGGCCCTCTACCGCTCTGTAGAAGGGGAGGTCCCCAAAGGCTATTATAACCTGCCCTTTGGCAAAGCCCGGCTGGTCAGAGAAGGCGAGGAACTCAGCATCATCACCTATGGCCTGGGCATTAAATGGGCTGAATCGATACTCGATAAGATGCAAATAGAAGCAGATCTGATTGACTTGCGCACCCTGGTACCTCTGGATTATGAAGCCATCCGGACGAGTGTCCAAAAAACCTCCAGAGTCTGTATCCTGCATGAAGACAATTTGTTTGCCGGCATAGGAGCCGAGCTAAGTGCCTGGATAACGGAGCATTGCTTTGAATATCTGGATGCACCCGTTATTCGCTGTGCCTCGCTCGATACGCCCATACCTTTTGCAAAAAGACTGGAAGATCAATACCTGGCATACGCTGTTTTAGAAGAAAAACTTAGATATTTGCGGTCCTATTAGAAATTGCTGACTTTAGCCATTACTTCCGGGCTTAATTTGTGAATGAAGATAATCCGCCGTTTGACTTAAACCATTTCGTCTCAGGGCATCTATTACTTCAAATGCATCCATTTATGGGTTTTTCCTGTGTAATACGAGTTCTCTAAATGCTTCTATGGCTAATTGTGGATTTACATCTATGATGTCAGTTAGAAAATCATAAGCAGATTTAACGCTTAAGCCAAACTCTGCAAGGTAATCTGATGTTAGCAGATGGCGTTCTGTCGTCCGTGTTAAGTGGCAATTCCTTTTTGTTAAAGCTCTGAACTGTCAAAATGCTTGTCTGTCATGGGCTCTGCCTTGGCAAAAAAATAAAACTCCGGAGGGTGGGGAAGAAAATGAATTTCTTCCTGGGTTGGCTTTGCTAGCTCTTTGACAAAGCTTTGACTTGCGGTCTGACTTGTGTGGCTTTGGCAATGTGCTTGCAAAATGCGTGGCAACTACTTTTTAGGGAACAATAAATTGATAGTTTGAAACCAATAATAAAGTGCTTCACCACTCTCTACATACTTCAACCGCTTGTTTAAGTAGTTGTAATCAGAGTTTGTTATCAAATATTCAGTCAATGGAATTTCTTTGCTAAACGCCTTTAAACCGTCCTTGTAGTCTGTTAGAATGATTGCCGCTAAATAAGCAGCTTTAGCGCTGGCAACTTGTGCTTCAAGAATATCAAACTTGCCTTGTAAAATAAAATGTCTGAATTGATTTATACCTGTGTTTATCTCCATGAATTTTGCTTTCTCATCATCTGTTTTTAATATGTCTTTTCGAGCAATTAACAATGCCGTTTCAATAGTGTCATTTAACACCTGTTCAACCGATTCGATTTTCCTTTCAGGCCTGTAAGCAATTTCGCCTTTTGCTGAGGCAATGAATGAGCTTTTGAAAGTTTCCATATCTGTCAGTAAATGAAATAAGCAGCCAACATCAAAAAGTTGTTTTAATATTTCCTTCTCCTTCTCTATATTGAATAGAACTCCCGTTGTATTTGGAGCGAAAGCTGTCAGTTTATCACCTGTAATTGAATTGATGTCGGGTGTTTTGACAATAACTGTATTGCCGGTTTGTAGTAACCATTCTGTTTCTAATGCCCTTTCAATAACCAATGGATAATGGTTCTCAGCAAATAATACATCTAGTAATATTTCTCTTTCGGGATTGGAAATCACCTGCCCTTCTACATTTTTATTTGCAAAGTTTGAAGTATAAATGAACTTGTAGTGAGCCTTTGGGATTACACCTTGATAGCTTCTCTTTTCATCCAATTCCATCCTAATGAATTCACTTGTTGCCTCAATTTTTGATAGAAACATTTCTAATTCTTCCCGATTAATTTTCGGATTTACGATAATGTCAATATCAACTGAAAATCTTTTTGGCTCTTCCATCAGCAGAACCAAACTCGTTCCTCCTTTGAAAATGAAATCTAATCCAGACAAGTGCAATTGTTCTAATAAATACAGAGCATGAATCATGCTCTCCATCAAGCTAGGATCTTTGCTATATTTTTGTCTTTTCTCAACAATCCATTCGGCTGTTAGTGATTTAATATCAATCATTCAAAATAGTATTTGGGATATCCGTTTTGTCTGAGAAAAATTTCATCATCTCTGTTTCTTTTCTCCTTCTTTTTGAGTAGTTAAAAAGTTTAGTAAAGTCAATAGAATATCTACTGTAAGCATTGTTGATTATATGAACAAGTTCACTTCCTTGAAATGCAGCAAATAGCTTTTTATCGCAATATAAATCCACAATTAATTTTTCAAGTGTAGGTGTTGCGGCTTTTTTTACTTTTTGTGTTGGTGATTTTGTAACTAATGATTGTAAAACAATTGCATTTTCAGCTTCATAAATATATCGTTCAATTTCTTTGTCCTCAGGTTCGATAAAAATATTACGAATGTTTTCTTCCTTTAAAAAACTATAGACTGGTTCAAGAGCAACTTTTTCTACCTGCAAAATAGTAATAGCCTTACCCGGAATGTGGAGCATAAATTCATGAGTAATTTTGGTTGACCAAATACAATACTTAATTTGGTCAAATTGCTTTTCAATTTTACCGGAAATCTTTTTTTCAACTTCACCAATTTCAGGTTTGAAAATAGGTTTGATCGAAAATGTAAAAAGCCCTCTCTTAATTGCGGTAATAATTTTGCTGCCTTTCAATTGGTATATTCTCCATCTGAACGTTGTTTCTTTCAAATCGGGTTCAAATTGTCGGTAGAAGTCAAAAAGTTCTTCTCTGGAAAACGATTCTCTTCCTTTGAATTCTTTTTTAAGCCGATGTATGATAAAATCTTTTGCCACTGTATCTTTTGTTCGAGTTTGCAAATATAATCAAATTCTAACAAAAGACAGCAAACTTACTTTAGTGTCAAATGTTAGAAATCAAACGAAAGACAACAAAACGGGTTGGCTGGCAATTGTTTGAAACGTCACTTTACCCAAATGACAGGCATCATGTTGGAAAATCCTGTATAATTGACCACCCCTCGCCGTTTCTTCCGGGAGACCAGCTGTAAGCTAGGTTTTTGCTGCTGTTGTAAAGTGTAAATCGTCAGCAAAAAATTTACCAGATATGATGTAAATGATCTTACTAATAAGGTATCCGTTTTTTTGAATCAATGTATCCGTACATCCAAGTACATATTGCCTGAGAACTTGACATCAGATAGCTT
>CAZALD010000030.1:0-43175 GCA_964486185.1 uncultured Saprospiraceae bacterium | reverse complement strand
CAATTGCAGGTTTTTTAAGACAGGCATCTGCCTTACCATCAGGTCTAGGTACTTTTTAATTTTTACGTCAAACTCCGGCTTCAGTTTTCCTTCATAATAAAATTCAAAACTGCAGTGATTTTTTTCTGTCTGATGACTCCATTCAACAGAAGTTTCAGTAAGGCATTCCGACAAGGTAAAACTAATGGATGGATTCATCGGAATTTGTGATTCGTATTTTCCCCAATATTTTACAATAGCAATATTGGATGGGCTGCTCCAGTGTATTTTATTTTTCTTCATTATCCAGATCTTTGCTTAAATCATATTCTTCCAGGATTGCATCCAGCATTTCATCTTCGCCAAATTTATATTGATCCTTTAATTTAAACCCATTAAATTTTCCCAACTGGTTCCAGTAGAAAGCGGAAAATCCTCCTTTGAGTTCTTTGATAATATCATAGAAGGGTTTATCCAGTTGGCGTTCGATCATCTTAGTTAATAAAAATCCCTGTGTTCGGGTAAAATTTTTTAAAGGTTTTTCAAACTGATCTTCCAATGTTTGACTTATACTTTTGACGAGCTTTCGTTTTTCTTTTTCAGTTTGTCCTTCTGTTGCTTTTTGTAATTGAATATACATCCGTACTGCCTGTACTGCATAAGGATAGACAATCGGTGCATAGCGTTTATATCGTAAAAACCGCTCCCTTTCAGAAAGATTGTCTGCGTCATACAAGGGCTTGATAACTGCAGGATCCAAATCAGCAATTATACTTGTGTCGCCATCTTTTACCAGAACGTCCAATTCCTGACCGTTTAGGATTGTTCTGAAACTGGAATCTACCTGTTGACTCCATAGCATACGGCCAAATAAAATAAATAACAAAATCCAGAAAAAGCGCATGCCACTATAACGCAAAGGGTACCGTTTAGATTTGAAATCCATTGTACTGTAAAAGTAGGATTGATTTCGTTTGTTTTTTGAAAAAGCTATAAAGTTGATGTTTCATTGACAATTTCCCCAGGTTGCCTTTATTAAAAATTGAGAAATTTGATGGTAATGACAGAACTAAACTTTTTATTAAGTTGATTTAATAAATTTGCCTTATAAATCAGCAAACCGAGATGTGTTATAATGTAGTAAGTGCCACCAGAATATTGATAAAGTATGCAAAACACCGGCAGGAAAGTCCTGAACATATCCACGAACTCGAAAAGAAATTAAAAGAACTGGAGCGGGATATGATGCCTCGTTATCAGTTAAGCGGTTTTGAGTTTCCAAAATTGCTGGTTTTTACGGATGAAGCACCACTGGAACCTGATTTACTACATTGGGGTTTAATACCATTTTGGGTAAAAGATGCCGAAACCGCCAAAAAGTTACGTATGCAAACCCTAAATGCACGTGGAGAAAGTATATTTGAAAAACCTTCATTCAGGTCATCCGCAAAAAATAAACGCTGTTTAATTTATATTGATGCGTTTTATGAGTATCATCACTATAAAGGAAACACCTATCCCTTTCACATTGCTATGAAAAACGGAGATCCTATGTGTCTTGCGGGTCTTTGGGAAAGTTGGGTCGATAAATCAACCGGTGAATTAATCCGAACTACTACCATTGTTACTACTGAAGCTAATTCCATTATGGCAAAAATCCACAACAATCCAAAACTTGAGGGCCCCCGGATGCCTGTCATACTTCCAAAAGATAAACAGGACGATTGGTTGCAGGCTTATGCAGATGATTCCAGTAAAGAAAAACTACAGCAACTTCTGATTCCCTTTGATGAAAATGAACTGGAAGCTTATACTGTACGTAAGTTAAAAGGAAGTGGCTCTGTCGGAAATACAGAAGCGGCTGAAGAACGGTTTGAATACGAGGAGTTAAAAAATTTCTTTTAGATTAAAAAAAGATACTTAAAAACTTACGCCTAAATTCAACATAAACTCCAATCTGTCATTTCTCAAACTCCCATTACGGTAAAAAATATCTTGACTTTTATCAAATTTTAAATACCTGCCTTCAAAACGGATAAAACTTTGTTCCCAAGACTTAAACTCAATTCCCAACGTGGTACCCCAGAGTTTATAACCACTTTGCTTATTATTGGAATCAGTAATTTGAATTGATAAAATGGCGTCGGGATCATAAAACCATTCATAGCGACCATAAACTGAAAAATGTGTTGCCACATTGTATTTTATACTTAACAAGCTGCTTAGCATATAAGCAATTTTGGATGAAGTATTTAAATCTGAATTATCCTGGATACCCTGATTAGCACCTAACTGGATTTGCCATTTATGTCTTATGAAATTAAAATATATATTCTGATAATACCTTAAATGACTCAGGCTATCTATTTCTTTTGGCGTATCGTCACCTAAATAATTGGACAATCCAAATGACAGTGACTCATTGATATTGTAATTGATCAAAAATCCTATGGACTTTTTAAGGTTGTTATCTTCAAAGCCATTGTAACCATTTAACAGGTACATATCAATCAACCACCTTGCATTAGGTAGATATCGCAATCTCAAACCGCTGGACTGAGCTGGTTCAAAAAACGTACAAACAGACATTGAGCTACAAATATTTTCTCTGGGGAGCAGTCCTTCTGTACCAATATATGAGCGAAAAAATCCGGCATCTAACCACAAGCTATTGCTAAGTCTGAAACCGATATTCGCTTCCATGATCTGGTTAAACTCTTCAGACCAACTTGTTTTGGGAAAATCACCAAAATGAAATACCCCTTTTGCTCTGATATTGTTGTTTTGAAATTGAATACCTAATTGTATAGTATTTAAACCAATCACATTATGACGAGGACTTAAAGCCGCTAATGCATGAAAATTATTGGTTCCTGCAGAATCGCTGAACCGAGAATAATAACTATCAATATACAGATTGATCCAGGAAGGCAACAAAGACTTTGAGCCCTCAACTTCAGTTAGTTCATCCACTCGAGAAAGACTATCTGATTGGGATAATCGTAAATCTTCAATAACTTTATGAACAGGTACAGCAATGTGATTATCGATATTTTGTGTCCCGATATTTTTAGTACCCAACCATTTTAGTCCTGTTGTTGATTCCCTCAAATTTTCTGGCTTGCCGTTTTTTAAATGAACCAGAAATTCCCCTGCAATTTTATGTGATTTGGCCGCATAAATCCGGATCACAGATTCAGCCGGTTTTTCTACATAGTTTGGTAAATAAATATGAATGTATTTTCCCATTCTTCTGAATGGTATGGGTGAGTCATTCCAAAGCACATACACTTCATCCGGAACAGTCTGACAATTAATATACAGTTTGTCATCAGCATACCGCTGTAATGTAAATTGAATTTTTGTTGAATCCTCATAGCCTGAATTTATTGTATCTTTCTTTAAATTGCCATTGGCTAAAAGCAAATAAACCGGTTTTTCTTTACCATGAAATTCAATATGAAATAAGCAACGGTTTTGACTTTGTGTCCTTACTAAAATCAGATCGTTTGCATCTTTTATGACATCAAGTTCGACAGATGCCCTGATAGCATGTAGCCCCTGAATTTTTTTGACAACATTCTCAATGTTGATCCTGGTCCAGGAAGTATCTAATTTGATAAGTTTATGGAATGAACTGGTCGAACTCTGAATTTGTGCATTTATCATAATTTGACTTGCTAAAATAATTAGCAGAGTAAAAATATATTTAACGCGACATTGCATCATAATTGATATCTGATACTTATCGTGGCCAGACGCATGGTTCTAAAATAAGCGATGCACATGGAATAGTAGTTTCCCATTGACTTGATTTTTGCGCAATTAAAAATTACATCAAAAATGAAGCCAAATGTTGTACCATCTGTCAGTTGATTACAATGTTGATTAATAGAAACTAGTGAATGGCTGAATGCTAAAAAATTCAGATTAAGATTTCAGGGCAAATGCGACAGCTGCTTCTGCATGAATTTTGGTTGTGTTGAAAGACGGAACGGCAACTTCCTCCTCAGCAATTAACAATGGAATTTCAGTGCAAGCCAAAACGATTCCCTGAGCACCCTGATCGATGAGAAGATTTATAATTTTGAGATATTTATTTTTAGTATCCTCATTTAGAATTCCTTTACCCAGTTCAGAAAGAATGGATTCATGTATAAATTCCCTGTCTTCTGCTGTTGGTATAAGGGTGTTAATATTATTTGATGCCAATATATCTTTAAAAAATGATTGTTCCATTGTGACTTTGGTACCCAGCAAGCCAACCGTATGAATTTTTTTTTCCAGAATGGAAGCAGCTGTAACTTTTGCGATATGAATTAAGGGTATGCTGATATTATTTTGTATTACATCAGCAATTAAATGGGTTGTGTTTGCACAAAGCAGGAGACATTTTGCTCCGGCATCTTCAAGACGTAGTGCCAATTGTAAAAAATTATTAGCTTTTTCATCCCATTCGCTCATATTTGTGGAAGGTCTGAACTCTTCAAAGTCAACCGAATATAACAGTAATTTTGCTGAATGCGATTTACCCAATTCCCTGTTTACGATTTCATTTAACAATCGGTAGTATTCTATGGTAGAATACCAGGTGGTACCTCCGATTAATCCTATTAATTTCAATTAATTTTATTTTTGTAAATCACAACAATACTGTCTATTTAGACTACACTTCCACTTTTTTCCATAGTCCTTTTTTAAAATAATACCAGGCCAAAACAGCAATCAGGGATTCTGCAACAGGAATTGCAATAAACGCACCAGTTGATTTCATATCCAGGCCTTTTGATAAAAAATAAGCCAGAGGAATTTGTATCATCCAAAAACAGATAAAATTGATAATGGTTGGTGTACGTGTATCGCCTGCGCCATTGAGTGCCTGGACCATAACCATGCCGATTCCATAGAAAATATATCCATATGCTATGATCTGTAGTGCTTCAGCTCCATATCTTACCACCAGTTCATCCTGAGTAAATATACGGATGATTGGCGTGGCAAAAAGTAAAAAAATGGCCATAACAAAACTCATCAGGATGGCATTGTATTTTGCTACAAGTAATACACTTTGTTCGGCTCGTTCAAATTGTTTGGCTCCCAGGTTTTGCCCGACTAATGTAGCAGCTGCATTACTCAGACCCCAGGCTGGTAAAATAAAAAAGATCACATTCCGGATTGCGATTTGATATCCGGCAGATGCAGTAGTACCTCCTGTTTCTGCAACCAGTCTTGCAAGTATAATCCAGCTTCCGCTTGCCATAATAAATTGAAAAGTAGCCGGCCAGCCAATATGAATTATGGATTTAATCAATGGAAAATCCGGTTTGAAATGTTTGACAGAAAAAGATAAAGTGCCACTTCCCTTAAATAAAAAATAACACTGATAAAGTACACCCGCACCCCGGCCAATTACAGTAGTGATCGCGGCCCCTTTTAAACCCATATAATGAATGAAAATGGGACACAAAATGATATTTACCAAACTTGCCAGCCATAAACTTTTCATCGCCATGGCTGCATCTCCGGCGCCTCTGAAAATCCCATTAATCAAAAACAGAAGGATAATAAAAATACTTCCGCCCATCATGATTCTTGTAAATATCGCACCCTCTCTGACAACTTCAGGACTGGCACCCATCAGTGCCAGAATTTCACCCGCATAAATAACACCTGTAATGCTTATAATCACAGTTACAATAAAGGCAATAATCATTGATTGTGCACCTGCCTTTGCAGCCGCTTCGGGATCTTTTTCTCCGATTCTTCTTGCTACAATAGCAGTAGCTGCAGTACTTAATCCTATAGCAATTGAATAAATTATTGTAATGGCTGCTTCTGTCAATCCTACTGTAGCTATGGCATTCTGACCCAGTTTGCTAACAAAAAATATATCCACTAATGCAAATACACTTTCCAGACTCAACTCCAGGATCATAGGAATAGCCAGTAGAAATACAGCCGAATTCATGCTGCCTTTTGTATAATCCTGTTGCTCTCCCTTAAGAGACTGACGGATAATGTCTATAGCTTTTTGAAATGTAGTTTTCAGAAAAAAAGTTTAAATTAGATTCTAATTTTTCTTTGTGTTGATGAAATCTGCTCTCTTACATTTTTGTGTCTGTAGATTGGCTCTTGCCTTTCCATAAAAAATAATCTATTGAATACTTACCACTACCCAATAGAAAAATGATTACAGATAATACTAAAAAAATAAAGGCCGGACTTTTATCATTAAACGCATCATTGGCATGTGCAATAAAATAGGCTACCCACATCGTAATAAAAACCGGAACGATTGCAAGCCTTGTCAATAAGCCTATACTAATTAATAAGCCACAGCCCAATTCGGCAAAGATCACCAGATTGAATGAAAGCTGCGAACCAATGCCTATAAAATCCTTAAACTGAGGTAATATGTTGTCATAATTCAGATATTTCGCATACCCATAATGTACCATTAAACATCCCACCAGCAAACGAAGCAGGAGACTTGACAAATCTGTATTCAAGGAAGTACACCGAAGTAATTTTTGAAGCATAAAATCCGTATTTAAAAAATGCAATGTTGACAATAGTTTCCACTTAAAGAAGCACAAAATAAAAAATATTCAATACTCTTTCAGGCCGATATTACATTCTTGATTTCCCTATTTTTATTCCTGAGATCCAGTCCACCTTCCAAAACAGATTTCAGATTGGTCAGATAAAATGTCCAACCCTGAGAATCGGCATAATAATATTTTTTCCTTGTTTCTTCGTCCAGTGAATCGAGTTTTTCGGTTAATTCAAGTATTGTTTCATTTGATTCTTTGCTTAGACTGATCTCAACTGGACAGTTTTCAGAAAAACTAAAATGGAACTGATCGATCCCATTTGCCAATAGTACAGAACCATTTTGCCGGACGCTATCCGGATATCCAAACCACAACATCGAATATTGGTCAGCAGCCTGTATCAGAGCTTCCGGTGATCTTCGCTGACCTTGTTTGTCATTAAACACCGCTGAACGTAAAAACCAGCTCTCCAGTCCTCCCGGACTTGCAATAGCATTATAAACCCGACTCAGATCGACGTTTATATTTATTCTTAAAATAAACTGATCCCAGGTATGATTTTTTGGATTACACATTGTAAAAAATATTTCAGGATTTCATTTTTCGATTAGCTTCCATACACCAAAATAATTCATTGATAAAAATTGCTGCCCGTTTATTGCTTGTATCCGGATCCATAGGCAAACCGTTTTCATCAAAGCTGTTGTTTACATTGGGTACCGGAAACAGGGCAGGTACAGTCCAGGCCTTAATTTTCCATAATAAAAACTGAAGGGCTATAATCACTTGAGATCCACCAAAGGCGCCACTGGATACTGTACTAATAGCAACTGGTTTACGATACCATTCATCATATAATAAATCGATGACATTTTTTAAACTCGCTGGAATGCCTCCATTATACTCTGGACATACGATGATTATTCCATCAGCTTCAGAAATACTTGCTGCAAATTCTTTTATGTGGGGTGAGGGTTCTTTTAAATACCTGAGCCGTTCCTCAAATAACGGAAAAGCGAATTCTTTTAAATCCAGTAACTTACTATCGGCAAGGTTATTATTCTTGAGATAGTTTTGTAAAAACAAAGCAACTCTATGGCTTCGCCGGTCAGTGCGAATACTTGAAGAGATTATACAAATTGTAGACATGCTCATAAAGGAAACAAATTAACTAAGGCAACCCGGAAACCAAACATTTGTTTGGTCTATACTATAATTTATTTAATCATCATAAAACTATTTACGAAACGGTAGGGCTTAAATCGGCATACAGTTTTTGATTAAATTTATAACTTCAGTTCTCGATTTATTGAGTCTGGATTCAATCCTGAGTAACAGCTCTTCGTCTTTGCCTTTTTCAAATTTGACATCTGCGTTTGTCAGTTGACAAAATTTTTCTCTTAATAGTTTAGATTGGCGTTTCCAACTACCCGAAATTTTAAAATCTTTTGCGCTTTCATTTTTAACCATATTTTGATAAATTTTTAAGTGGAAAACCTGAATTAAAGTCAAAATGGCCAATGGGATTCATCGTGAAAGTCTAAAGAGCCATTATGCCCGGGTTCCTTGCAAGAAATTAGTACGGAAATGAAATAATCTTTTCATTGAGCACAAATTTCGGGTAGAGATCAGGGTTTGAAGCTTTTTTGGCCTGAAATAGAATTCTAATGACAATTTTGTGTATAAAATACAAATCTAATCAGAAAAATTATATAAACCCAAATTTGAAAAGTAAATTCTGGTAAATCTGTATGAAATGGATGCAAATCCAACAAGATTAAATAAGAACATTTAAAATCAATTCTTTGTAATTAATTTATCGGTATCAATTACATTTTCTTCATTTTTTGAGCTGGTTATTAATCCGGTCATCATGATTAGCGTTGTAATTATAATAACTTGTATGATCAATGATTTGGAAACAAATGAAATATTATGACCCGGGGCAATAGAAAGAAAAAGCAGTATAGTAATTAGTCCTCTCGGTGCGACAAAAAATAATGGTTTCAGATCAATGCCTGTTATTTTTAATTGAATGGCCCGAAATAAAAAGATAATAAAAACAATAAACAATGACCAAAGCAATGTATCAGCATTTAATATTTCTGAAGTTTCCATCATGAAGCCAAACAAGAGAAAAAACAATGCTCTCACAAGAAAAGTAGCTTCTATATTAATTTCTTTAAATTTTTTAACTTCTTTATTTAAATCTTCAGGATGAAATTGCTGCAGCCATTTTATATGTTTGAATTCATCAAGATTCCCAATAAATAAACCAAAGAACATAATAAACACAAGTCCCGGTAAATGATAAATTTTTGAAATGGCATAAATTAATATGACGAGCAGGATAATTGGAACAAATTTTATATGATGTTCTATTTTGCTTAATAATAAAGATAAACCTATGGTTGCAATAAATGAAAAAATAAGGATAATCAATAACTCAAGCAAAAATTGACCAAAAGAGCCTGTGTTAAAATTATTATTTAGAGTAATAAAATTAAAAAACAAAACTCCGATAATATCTGAAAAACTACTTTCATAAATTACAAATTCCTTTTGTGATGGACTCAGATTTCTTACACTGGGTATTGCTATGGCGCTGCTTATGATACAAAGTGGAATCGCACTGGCAAGGCTGTCCTGCAAAGTATATTCACCATAATATTGAAAAATAAATGCAAATAAAAATGCAGAAGCCATCATGGGGACCAGGGCCATTGTAAATGAACGCTTGATCAGTTTAAGTTTTGAATGATTCATTTCAAGTTCGAGCGAACCTTCCAGAACAATAAGTATCAGCCCAATTGTGCCCAGCACAGGCAACATATTTGAAAAATTGGGTAAATCAACTGCCAGATAATCAGTAAACTGCCGAACGGTCCAACCCAGAAGTAATAATAAAATGACGGAGGGTATTTTGGTTTTTGACGAGGTAAGATCAAAAAGATAGGCAAGCAGTAACAAACTGCAAAATATGATGATGATCGTAATGGTCATTGACTATTAAATAAAAGGTTATTTTTAGAAACAAATATAATTAGAAAATCCGGCGCCCAAAGGTAGACTTTTTTTAAATGTGCTGCAATGTGTTTTGAAATTCAGCAACCAGTTTGAATCTAATGTTTCCCGTCAAAATACCGTTTTTTAGGCAATGACACAGAACCCTAAAGAACTCTAATTGTTAATTGTACCTGCCTACGGCAGACAGGCATTGTTAATTGTACATTGTTAATTGTTAATTGTTATTACAATTCCATTCTTTCCTTTTTTGATCTAAAATATTTTTCCGCTGCTTTTTTTCCGAATGTGTAAAATACAACCGGTGTAACAATCATATCCAGCAAGGTACTGCTCAATAATCCTCCCAGAATTACAATGGCTACAGGATATAAAATTTCTTTTCCGGGAGCCTGTGCATCAAGCGTCAAAGGAATCAGTGCAAGTGCAGCTACCAATGCGGTCATTAAAACAGGTACCAATCGTTCCAGTGATCCTCTGATAATCATTTTTTTATCAAAGACTTCTCCTTCGTGTTCCATAAGCTGCAGATAATGAGATATCATCATGATACCATTTCTGGATGCAATACCCGTCAAGGTTATAAATCCTACCATTGTGGCAACAGAAAAAACGCCTCCCGTTAACCATACTGCTAAAACACTTCCTACCAATGCAAGCGGAATATTTAACATAATCTGCAATACGATTTCTGTGGATTTAAAATAACTAAACAAAACCATAAACACAGCTATCAGGGAAAAAATACCCAGCAGCATAATCAAATTGGATGCTGATTGCTGACTTTCAAATTGACCTCCGTATTCTACATAATACGATTCTGGTAATTTTACATTTGCAGCAATCGTTTTCTCAATTTCCCTGACCGTTGTACCCAGATCTCGTCCCTGTACATTACAGCTAATAGTAATTTTACGCTGTGTATTTTCATGTGTGATATTATTAATACTCATCGTGTTTTCAATGGTAGCAATCTGTTGCAAAGGTATCAGAGTACCATCGGGTGCATCGATCAGCGTATTGCGAATGGCTTCAATATTTGTACGTTCTTCCTCTGTTGTCCTTAATAGAATGTCAAAGCTTTTGTTGCCATCCAAAATTTTTCCTGTCACTTTTCCATTATAAAAAATTTCAAGATCCCTCGCTACTTTTCCGGCTTGCAATCCATAACGTTGCAGGGCATCCCGGTTTATTTTTATCAGCAACTGCGGTACCATAACCTGGCGTTCTACCTGGACATCCACAACTCCGGGAATTCCCTTAATGGTTTCCTGAATAGTACGTGCATATGTACGAAGTTCCGATAATTCATTTCCAAATAACTTTATGGCTACTTGTGCACGGACTCCGGATAATAAATGATCCAGTCGGTGAGAAATAGGCTGACCCACATTTACAGAGACACCTTTTAGGATTTGTAATTGTTTTCTGATATCGGCTATAATTTCATCCCGGCTTCTGTCAATTCCTTTTTTTAATTCAACTTCAATTTCAGAATTGGAAACCGGCTCCACGTGTTCGTCCAGTTCGGCTCTGCCGGTACGCCGGCTCACATAATTTACTTCATCCACTTCCAGAATCAACGTTTCTGCCATCCGGCCAATCTTATTACTTTCTTCAAGTGAAGTGCCTGCAGGAGTGGATAAATTAATGGTAAAGGATCCTTCATTAAACGCCGGTAAAAATTCTGTGCCAAAAAATGGAATGACACCAACCGAAGAAATAATTAACAGGATAGCAGAAAATAAAATCGTTTTTGGTCTGGCCAAACCCCAGTTTAATAAACGTGTATCGTGTTTTTTTAAAAACCGAACCAGCGGACTTTCTCCTTTTTCCAATTCCGGTTTCGGTTTTAACAGATACGTACACAGAGCAGGTGTTACAGTCAATGAAACAAAAAGTGATGCAACAATAGATGTTATATAAGCTATACCCAGGGGTGCAAAGATCCTGCCTTCCATACCCTGCATATAAAATAAAGGAATGAAAACCATAATGACAATAATGGTGGCATATACAATGGAATTCCGGATTTCCTTGCTTGCATTGTAAACCACTTGCATCAATGGCTTCGGATTCTTTGCATTTTTATTTTCATTAATTCTCCGAAATACATTTTCAACATCCACAATCGCATCATCTACCAGTTCGCCGATCGCAATGGCCAATCCACCTAATGTCAATGTATTGATTGAAATATCAAATAATTTAAAAATAATGGCGGTGATAACAATGGATAAGGGAATAGCCGTTAAAGTAATCAGGGTAGTCCTGAAATTGAGTAGAAATAAAAACAGAATAATCACCACGAGAATGAATCCATCCCGCAGTGCCATTTCAACATTGCTCAAAGCAGCCTCAATAAAGTTTTTTTGCTGAAATATTTTTGAATTTATTTTTACATCAGACGGCAATGTTTTTTGAAGTTCATTCAATACTTGTTCTACTTCATTAGTAAGATGTATCGTATTAGCTGTTGGTTGTTTTTCTACGGTCAGGATGACGGCAGGCTGAGCATTAATACTGGCATCTCCCCGTTTGGTCGCAGCGCCATATGTAACCTGTGCAACTTGAGATAGCAACACGGGTAAGCCATCGTGATTAGCAACTACCGTATTTTTTAAATCTTCCAGGGTATAGGCTCTTCCGACAGCCCGGATCAATACTTCAGAACCGTATTGATTATAAAATCCACCAGAGCTGTTTTGATTAGTCAATTCAAGGGCTTTGTCTACATCATCTATACTGATATTAAATTGCTTGAGCTTTGAAGAAGATATCAATACCTGATATTGCTGTCTGTCTCCTCCTATCGAAATGACCTGAGATATACCTTTTATACTCATGAGTCTCCTTCGGATGGTAAAATCGGCAAGCGTTCTTAATTCCGCTGCTGATGTACTGTCAGCAGAAATTCCCACCATCATAATCTGTCCCATGACAGAGGAAACCGGACCCATGACTGGCGTGATACCTACTGGCAACTGAACCGTTTGCAATCGTTCGGAAACCAATTGCCGGGCAAGATAAATATCCATATTCCAGTCAAACTCAACAAAGACCATCCCGATACCAATTGTCGAACTGCTCCGCACAGTAACCACACCCGGTGCACCATTTAAAGCTACTTCAACAGGAAGAGTAATTTGTGTTTCGATTTCTTCTGGTGCCATTCCATTGGCTTCCAGAAAAATACTTACCCGCGGTCTGTTTAAATCCGGTAATACATCCACAGGCAAACTGGATATACTGATCGCACCATACACCATCAGCAGAGCTGCAGAAGCAACAACCAGTAAGCGGTTTTGTATGGAAAACTTAATGAGTCTATTTAGCATCCTTTAGGATAATTAATGATTATGGGAATGTTCTGACTCTTTTTTAGGCTCCTTTACATCGTGCTTTCCCGACAATACGTCTATGGTAAATTCTGAAGTATATAAAATTCCTTCATCCATAAACTGCAACCAAACACTGTACAAACCCGTTTTGTCAAATTGGGTATGAAAATGAAGTACCGTCCCTTCCACTTCTGGATGAATGTGCATATACGCTTTGGACTCTAAATGAATCGCTACCATATGTCCTTTTGCAGCTAAATAATTTTGAAGATCATTGACATCAAAATGTTTATTGTTTTTTCTGAGTTCGGCATCAAAATGTATAGGTTTATTTGCTTCAAAGTGCTGACCATCCGGTTTTAAAATTACTTGCATGTTTTTACTTTGCCAGGATCTGGAAACTGTAGTAATTTTTTTTGATTTATCCGGAGTCCCGTTTATCTGAATTTCAAAAGTAGCCAGCTCATGAGATCCACCACTGGGTTTGTAATCGGCATATAATAAATATTTACCGCCATAAGGAAATTTTTGTTTCACCGTGTAGCTTCCATCCGACTGAAATTCGGGGTGAATGTGTTCATACCAGTTTAAACCATCACTCACTAAAATAAGATGTATTTTTTTATCGTGTACCACATCCAATGGAACCATCAAATTGTCATCACCCTGAATTTTTGGAATAAAAATCAGCTGGACTTCCTGCCCTGCATTGGGATTTTCCGGAAGCACATTCATTTTGAGTTCATACGATTTATCCGCTTGCTCACTTCCCGCATATTCCAATACCATTCCACATTTTGGACAGCGTTCACCTTCATGTCCCCGTACTTCAGGATGCATCGGACATGCGTAATCATGTATGAGTTGATGTTCTTCGGTAATTCCTGTAGTTTCTTTTCCGGCAGCTGTTTCTGTCCTGGTTTTGCAGGCATTTAAAGAAATAATACTTATGGTTATAAGACTAAGAATTGTTTTCATCATCATTTCATTTATTTATTGATTTAAATAGATCATTTTTAATTGATAGCTGGCATGGATTACGATGCGCTCTCCTTCTGTTATTCCTTTTGAAATACTGGTGAAGCTGCCATTATTTTCTCCGGTTTGCACATAGCGCATAGCATATTTTTCAGCTGTTTCTTTTACAAATACAACCGGTTTTCCATTAATCTCTGTCAATGCCGCATTGGGCAGTACCATCTGGTTTGAATTTCTCGCAGTGAATACCCTGATATTTACAAACTCACCTATTTTAAATTCCTGGTCATTATTATTTAATTCAAACAAAACTTTCTGTGTTTGATTGGTTGGATTCATTTGCTGGGTAAAGGACAATAATTTTACATCACTGGTTTTATGGTCATCATTGCTGCATTCTATGGTAAACTTAATACCTTGTTCCACCTTTGCCACATCGCGGTCAAAAACCTGAGCCTCTGCATAAATATGTTTAGGATTGAGAATGGTAAATAAGGTCTGAGCTGTATTTACAGTTGATCCTGAAGTAAAATTAAAATTTGAAATGATGCCGTCAATTGGCGCCTTCAGACTTACCAATTTTCCCCCGGAACTTTTTAATAGTTGAAGATTGGATTCTGTTTTCTGTAATCTTGCTTTTGCTTCATCCAGTTCTTTTTTAGCAACGATGTCTTTGACAGTCTGCAGTCTTTCATTTTCTTTTTTAGCTGCTTCATATTCTGCAGTTAATCGGTTTTTTTCAGCAAGAAGATTGATTTGTGATTCTGCATCCATGTTTTGTAAAACCTGAGCCAATAACTGACCTGCCCTGACATGTTGACCTACATGAATATATAAAGATTGAATGGTTCCTGAAACCGGAGTGTTAATAAACGCCTGCCCTTTAGTACCCGGAATAATAGTACCAAACAGTTTGGTGCTTTCAGTAAAACTACCTTTGTTGATTTTTTGAGTTAATACTTCAAATAAAAATTGCGTTTCTTTGGGTACATCGATTGCGCTTGAAAAATTACCGGATTTCTGACCCGATCCGTGATCTTCATCACCATGTGCTTTATGATCCTGAACTGGCCAGATACACATACATAAAAGGAGGAAATACGATGCTGAGGATACACCGGAATTCAATTTTCTTTTTTGAAGATAGGTTCCTATGCCCAGTCCTGCCAACAAGGCCAGTAGCAATAATATCCAGTTTAACCAGTGACCAAAAATAGTGTGATCATGTGCATGTAAATCCGTCTCAAGACTCAGGCCTGTAGTAATGTTTTTCAAGAGTATGAGATCCGGACCTAAACTTCCGTTCATTTTAACTACAAGGGAATACTGTTTAATCTGGGGAAAGACCGTCTCCACCAGATAATGACCTTCTGCTTTTTGTTTTATTGTGAATACTATGGAAGGATCCTCCTGCGCCTGAATCTGGATTTCCGCATTATCTATGGGTTTGTTTGTCTCGTATTCACTGACAAACAGGCTGAGTTGAACTGGCTCGTTAGCCTGAATGGATTCATATCGCATCAGTAATTCATATTTATCTGAATTGCCTTCAGATGAAAAATACTTCAACTGACTAACAGGATTAGTTTGCTTATCGCCATGTGAATGATCGTGTCCGCCACCTGCAAATAAAAAGCAACTTGTAAAAACGATGATGAGGGTCGGAAGAATAATTTTATTTATCGATTGTATTCTGTCATTTTTTAATTTCATAAGAATGTTTTTATTTTACTTCATTGAATGATCATTTATTTTATCAATAAGTTTTGGGGTTATTACGTCGACAACTTATTCATTTAAAAACTCCATGTCAATTACTGATTGATTAAACTGTCGCAAAGTTTCGAGATATTTTTGTTCAATCTTATAGGCTTCTGATAATAATCTAAGGTATGACATATAATCATAAAGTCCTGCTTCAAACATTCGCGTGGCGGAAGTGATGATTTCCTTTGCTATAGGCAGACCTGTTTTTTCATAATATTCCAGAGATTCACGATATTTTTGGATATCGCTATGCAATTGTGACGCTTGATTTTCGATTTGCTGCATCAGATAATCGCTCTGATATTGACTCATTTCCACTTTTGTTTTTGCCGCCTTTATGGATGCATCGTATTGCCAGAACCAGATGGGAAGACTAATACCAGCACGCCATCTTAAATTATAAGGCGTATCATGAGATCCTTGATTCATATAAGCTATTGAAAATCCTGGCAGCACTTTGTGTTTTTCCAGTTCTAGAGATTTTTTATGAATCTGAATTTCCTGCTCTGCAAATTTCAAGTCGCTATTATTAACAGCCTGGAAAATCACAGGCTCTTTATGAGCAGTTGCTGAATGTCGTTTAGCCAATGGAGTAACTATATAATCTGAATTGTTTCCTGTAAATCGATTCATTTGTTTTAGAGCATTATGCCAATCTGTTTCAGCCAGATTTTTTTGATTTTGGATTTCTCCCTTGGATGAGGCTGTTAGGGTATGACTGACATAATCAATTTGACCAGCTGTATATTGCCTTCTCGCAGCATCCATCAAAATGGTATATAAACTGTCCTGAGTTTTATATTGTTGAAACATGGCTTGTGTAAATTGAATATTCAGATACATACTTTTTACGGCTCTTCGGATTTCTGCTTCGGTCTTTAATTTACCAATCAGTGCCAGCTCTGTTTCTTTTTTCAATAATTGATTTCTTTTGCCATAGACAGTTGGAAATTCAAAAGACTGACTTACACCCAAACTATAAAATTCTCCGGTGGGACTTTCATAATTGAATTCCGGATTCGCCAGATTTAAAGCTGTTTTTTGATGTTGCTTCCGGTATTTTATATCAAGATCAGAAGCTATCCTCGCAGGACTATGATTGAGAGCCATTTTCACAGCCTGATCTTCGCTGATTACGGCTTGAGTAAAAGCGATGCAGCAAGACCCTAAGAATACTAATATTATTTTCATATGTGCTAAACATTAAATGGATAGATGAAGCTAATCATAAATTCCATACTCTATGGAATTCAGATACCTGCGATCTGAAGAAAAGCGATTCTAACAGATCCCTCTTTAAGTTTAGCAACTAGGAGGTCCCCGGAGTCCGGGACACATATCATATGAGTCTGGAATTTCAGAATCTGTTTCCGGGGGTTTGACTGGTTTCGCAAATTCAAATGCCGGTTTTTGCAAGCTTGCCATCAGCAGTGCTGCCGGATGTTGAATTTCAAATTTTAATAAAATACCCTGATTGATTTGAGGGATGATAATAGAAGAACCAAATTCTGTGGAATGGACCCAATGAGGAAAATGGCAGTGATTGTCTTCGGATTCGTCTTCCTGAGGACAGATCATAAATTGCATATGATTAGCCTCATCAAGTGAGTCGTGATGATGATGATGATGAGGTACCCATGCATGTATGAGCAATACAAAGTATGCCAAATACAGACTATATACCGATACCTGTCTTTTATTCATTAATACAAAGATAAACACTAAAAAGCATATTAAATTTCATCTGGCCCGGAAAATATTTGTTAAAGCTTATCATTTTTCCGATTTATTTAATTTTAAGATGTAGGCGTGTTGTGGCATTTAATGTTATATAGTCTGATACCTTTATATTTATTGGGTCCATAACTTTTATTAATCTGATCCAAATTTTATGTTTCAAATAAAGTATAAAAAATAAGTTCAAATATAATTTTATAATCACATGTAAAAGTTTGTCATTGCAGAAAAATGAACGTGGTAATAATTATATTTTTTAAACCTTGATTTATTTTCGTATTTTGGCTACTCAACTCTCATTTATATAACTGTAATTATCTCAATGGAAATAGTAATCGTATTAGGTTTATTGATTTTGGCGATTGGATTTTTTATTTCCGAAAAACTTTCTGTTGATGTGGTAACAGTAATCTTACTGATCATATTAATTTCAACAGAAATTATTACCAAAGAAGAAGCGTTTAGCGGTTTTGGCAGTGATTTTATTGTTATGTTGGCTTCTATTTTTGTCATTGGATCCGCCATTGAAAAAAGTGAAATCTTTAATACAGTAAGTGCGCAATTCGTCAAAAAACTGGGCAGTAAACCCATAATAATATTAAGCACGTTGATGATCTTTACAGCGTTATTATCGGGTTTTATGAATAATACTTCGATTACTGCCATGTTGATTGCGCCGGTACTCGCTGTATGTCAACGGATTCATATCAGTGCGTCGAAGTTTTTAATGCCTGTTGCATTTGCATCAATGATGGGCGGTACCTGTACTCTGATCGGAACTTCAGCTAATATTGCCGGAAGTGCCTATCTTGAAAAATCTGGAATGAATCCCTTAAGTATGTTTGAATTATTACCCCTGGGTGTTGTAATCTGTTTTATCGGTATATTTTACCTTACGGCTACCAGCAAATATCTCATACCTTCTTATAAAAGTATTCATGATTCCAGGGGATTTAAACGCAGGTATCTGACGGAGGTGATCATTAAGCCTGAATCCAGATTTATCGGCAAACATTTAAAGAATGATGAGTTTAAAAACCTGAATCTGGAAATTATACGCGTATTCAGGGGTATCGATGATTTGGTATTGGAACAAGACATAATCCAGCCATATGATCACATTTTATTATTTGGAGCCATTGATGATTTATTAAAAATAAAAGACCATTATTTTATCGATATTATTGGAGAAGATAAAAATAAAAACATCAAAGAAGATACTAAAAAGGATATTGCAGAGATACTGATCAATTATAACTCTTATCTGCGTGAAAAATATATTCGCAACCTACATTTTTATCATCGCTGGAATCTGGTCGTATTAGGAGTCTATCGGTATGGTGAGCGTGTTTCTAAAAAAATTGAAGACGTAATATTACGTGTCGGTGATGTCTTATTTGTACAGGGTACACCTAATGATATCAATCAATATATTTCTTCAGATGACGTTGTGCTGATTAATCAAAGTCCGCAAAAAATTAATTTCCGCAGTAAAGGTTGGACCGTTTTTATTTTATTTATCCTTGCCATCGTATTAAGCGTCATTGGAATAACTTCAGTGAGTGTTGCATTTATGACCGTAGCCGTATTAAGCATTATTACCAAAGCCATTAAAATTGAAGATGCCTACAGAGCAGTAGACTGGCGTTTGCTGATATTAATAGGAGGAATGACAGCATTTGGGATAGCTATGAAAAATTCAGGAAGCGATCGTTTTTTGGCAGAAATCATGGTCAATACATTTAAAAATTCTGGACCCGAAGTGGTAATGGGGGCATTTATGGTATTAACTGTCTTGCTGACACAACCTCTTTCCAATGCTGCGGCCGCATTGGTCATGTTGCCCATAGCAATATCTACAGCGGATGCACTACACGTTAATGAACGGAGTTATGCCATTGCTGTTATTGTTTCGGCATCCATTTCGATGATCACACCTTTTGAACCCGCTTGTATACTGGTATATGGACCCGGAAAATATAAATTTATAGATTATGTAAAAGTAGGTGGTATACTGACATTGATTCTGTTGATAACAGTATGGTATATGATTCCTCATATATGGCCTCTATATTAATTTCAATCATTAATTTTTTGACATGACAGAATTTTTAAAAACAGAATTAATTTCGACTGGTAATTTTACTATTACTATCGGAAATATTATTAATGCCTTAATTATTTTCCTGATAACTTATTTTCTCATTAAGTTTTTATCAGTGTTAATAAGTCGTTCGTTTAACCGAAAAAACAAACCAGACGGTAGGCAATTTTCAATAATTCAGTTATTAAAATATTTTCTCTGGACGCTGGCCTTGGTTTTTATACTTCAGGCTCTTGGCTTTAATATTACATTTTTAGTAGCCAGTTCTGCAGCCTTATTGGTCGGAATCGGACTAGGTCTTCAAAATGTTTTTAAGGATTTTGTTTCAGGGATTGCTTTACTTATCGAGGGAACTATTAAAGTTGATGATATTGTAGAAGTAGATGGTCTCGTTGTGCGGGTGAAAGAAATATCAATCCGTACCTCAAAAGTATTCACCCGAGAAGATAATGTCGTAATTATACCCAATCATAAATTTATTGAAGAAAATATTGTTAACTGGACAAATAATCTTTTACCAACACGCTTTATAATACAAGTAGGAGTAGATTATTCTTCTAATATACGACTGGTCGAAAAAGTATTGATTGATTGTGCACTGGAAAACAACGATGTACTTCATGATAAAGACTATTATCCTTCAGTACGGTTTTATGATTTTGGTTCTTCCTCTCTGGATTTTCAGTTATTTTTTTATAGTTTTAAATTATTCAGAATCGAAAATGTAAAAAGTCAATTGCGTTTTCAGATTTGCGAAGCTTTCAGAAAAAATAATATTACCATTCCGTTTCCACAACGCGTCATACATTATCATAATAAATAGATTTAGAATTAAATAACTTATGGATTATCCAATCTTGGTTTCTTTAGATAAAATTTTGATAATTAAAATAATTAGTCTGGTAATTGGGTTTGCCATTATCTGGATTGCTATAAAATTTTTACAACGTAGTATTTTTTCAAAAATCTCAGATAATGATCATCGTTACCGGGCCAAAAAATTCAGTAACTTTTTAGCCTATCTTTTTACAGTTTTATTATTCTTATTAGTATTTAGTGATAAATTAGCCGGACTGACCGTAGCATTGGGTGTTGCCGGCGCTGGTATTGCCTTTGCCTTGCAGGAAGTGATTGCCTCCTTTGCCGGCTGGATTGCCATTATATTCGGAGGTTTTTATAAGACCGGCGACCGGGTTCAACTGGGTGGTATTAAAGGTGATGTGATGGACATTGGACTTCTCCGAACCACAATTATGGAAACAGGTCAATGGATCGATGGTGATTTATATAATGGACGAATAGTATTAATAGCCAATAGTTTTGTTTTTAAAGAGCCTGTTTTTAATTATTCCGGTGATTTTCCATTTCTCTGGGATGAAATAAAAATTCCGGTTCAATATGGAAGTAATTACGATTTGGCAAAAGACATTATTCTGACAACTGGCAAAGAAGTAGCCGGAGATCTGACAGACCAATCCAGGATTCAATGGCAGATCCTGCAAAATAAATATCATCTGGAAGATGCCCAGACTGAGCCCATGATTTCAATGACCGCCAACGACAATTGGGTAGAATTTACGCTGAGATTTGTTGTTAATTACAAAAGAAGAAGAGCCACCAAAACAGAATTATTCAGCAGAATTATTAAATCTTTTGAATCCAGCAATGGTGCAATTCGCATAGCCTCTGCCACAATTCAGATAATCAAAACATCTGATTCGGATTCAACAAACACAAATTCTTAAACACAAAAAAGATGGTTGGACGGGATCGTATACAAAAAGCTTTAAATCGCTTTCATTTTCATTCTGGATTTGTACTGAATAACTTACCCAAACACGAGTTGGACATCATTTTGACAAATTTAAAAACTATAAAACTAAAAAAGAAACAGGTACTATACCGCCAGGGTAATAATCCAAATGGCATCTACATAATTAAAAAAGGAAAAGTCAAAGTGTATCAGTTAAATTATGATGGATCCATTCAGATTTTATTTATTTATACTGTAGGTGAAATATTTGGATACAGACCGATTATTAGTGATGAAACACAAGCAGTCAGTGTTGCTGCGCTCGAAGATTGCGAATTATTATTCTTACATAGATCGACGTTTATGAAAGTATTATCTATGTCTGCAGCATTAAGCAATCAATTACTGATTAGCCTTAGTCATGAATTTACAGTACTTACAAACCGAATGAATGTTTTTGCACAAAGAGGAATTAAGGAACGGCTTTCATTGGCCTTGCTAATCCTGAATGAAAAATTTAAAACCGGAAATGAAGATCAGTCAATTTCTGAAATTTCTTTAACCCGTACTGACCTTGCAAATTTTGTAGGTACTTCACTGGAAAATCTGATTCGCACAATTAATTTTTTTAAAGAACGCAAATTGATAACGACAAAAGGAAAAAGTATCTATATCCAACATATTGACAATTTGTTTATTCTATCTTCTATCGATTAATCTATTTATTTCAAAAGTTTGACTTATGTCAAATTTTTTCTGAGTTGGTAACTTTAACTTTGTGCTGTACAATAATTTAAACAGTCTTATCACCAGGATTGCTCATTTACTTACAGTTTACAAATTAAATACAACGCCAATTATGAATAAAAATTCAAGCGATCAGATTTTAAAAAAAATCATAGTCAGAAATCTTAAACTGGAAGATTATGATCAAATAGTTTCTCTGCAATTAAAATGTTTCCCAAAAATGAAACCCTGGAATGTGCAGCAATTCACCAATATTGTGACTGTATTTCCAGATGGTCAGATATGTGTTGAATATGATGGAAATATCATCGCATCTTCTTGTTCACTTGTTATTGATAGCAGCAAATATTCAGAATCCTCCAGCTGGCAGGATCTGACTTCCAAAGGTTATATTACCAATCATGTCGATGACGGAGATACACTGTACGGCATGGAGATTATGGTGGATCCGGACTACCGGAATATGAAATTAGCCAGGAGGCTATATGATAAACGAAAAACACTCGCTGTCAGATTAAATTTAAAGCGTATTTCCATTGGCGGGCGCTTACCCGAATTTTACAAACACCGTGACAAAATGGATGTTTATGATTATGTAAATGCAGTTACTGATAAAAAAATATTCGATCCTGTTTTAACGACACAGCTGGCAAATGGATTTGCATTAAAAAAGGTTCTTCCAAATTATTTACCAAATGATGAGCATTCCTGTGGTTATGCGACATATCTTGAATGGACTAATTTTCAATTCAGAGATGATACAGAAAGTGTCATTTCGAGATATGTCAGGGTGGCTGCCGTTCAATATCAAATGAGAGATGTAAAAGATTTTGATGAATTTGCTTCTCATTGCGAATACTTTGTCGATGTAGCTTCTGATTATCGGAGTGATTTTGTGATGTTTCCGGAAATGCTGACTATGCAGTTATTATCCTTCATGCCCCTGGAAAAACCTGCAGCATCTGCCCGAAGATTAAGTGAATTTACCGACCGATATATCCAATTGTTTAATCATCTTTCCATAAAATACAATATTAACATCATCGGAGGATCTCATCTCAATGTAGAAAATGAAGATTTATACAACATTGCGTACTTGTTTAAACGGGATGGGACTTATGGCAAACAATACAAAATTCAGATAACACCTCATGAGAAGAAATGGTGGGGCGTCAAAGGTGGTAATAAAATTGAAGTCTTTGATACGGATTGTGGAAAAGTTGCCATAGCTATATGTTATGATGTCCAGTTTCCGGAATTAGTGCGTATTGCTGCCGCTAAAGGTGCACAGATTTTATTTGTTCCTTACAATACGGATGAACGCAGAGGTTATTTGCGGGTACGTTATTGTTCACAGGCAAGAGCCATAGAAAATCAAATGTATGTTGCTATAACTGGTTGCGTTGGTAATTTACCTAAAGTGGAAAATCTTGATATACATTTTTCTCAATCAGCTATATTTACTCCTTCTGATGTAGAATTTTCCCGAGAAGCGATTGCTACAGAATCAACTCCCAATACAGAAACCATCATCTATCAGGATCTGGATCTTCGTTTATTAAAGCGCAACAGGGAATATGGTACAGTGCAACACTGGAATGATCTCCGCTCTGATTTGTATGAGGTCCTGCAAAAACATAATGATTCCCAAAAAGAAAAAAATACTTTAAATGGTAATTCAAAAATATACAGTGAAGTTACCATGATTAAATAATAAAATAAATCCATGAAAGAATTTAAATTAGAAACAATATTGGTTCCGGTTGATTTTTCGGATACATCCAATAAAGCCTTACAATATGCAATTGAACTTTCCAAATTAACCCAGGCCAGACTTGTATTGGTACATGTAGTTGAGATAACAGGAGTTACAGTCCCTTATGAGGTTATTACACTTGGTGTCATAACCGAACAAATGATGGATGAGTCAAAATTTAAATTAAAAACTTTGTCGGAAGAAATCAGAAAGGAGCACAATTTATCGGTAAAACAGATAAGTACTAGCGGAAATGTTTATGAAAATATTATCAGAGCTGCCCATTTACAAGATGCAGATTTGATAATAATGGGTACACACGGTGCCTCCGGAATCAAAGAGTGGCTTCTGGGAAGCAATGCTTACCGGGTTGTGCATAATACAAATATTCCGGTACTTACCATAAATTTACATACAGATACTACCCATTTTAAAAAAATAGTTTTCCCCTTTAATGAAAATGAAGTAACTTTTCTGAAGGTAAAACAAGTTGCTACAATGGCCAGAGTCTTTGATGCAACCATTTTATTATTTGGATATACTGAAGAACAAACTATAGAAGCGAAAAAATCATTGAGGACTAAAGGAGAAAAACTGGTACTTGAGTTTTCAAAAGAAAACATCAGCTGTTCATTTGCAATGACCCTGGGTGAGGACTATGCTGAAGAAATCATGCATTTTGCCGTAAAAGAAAATGCAGATCTGATCAGTATTGTATGTAACAAAAGTGATACAGCTGATAAAATATTTCAGACCAAACCAGAAAAAAAACTTGTAAACCATTCGATCATTCCGGTGTTAAATGTACCAGTAGATTAATCAAAATAGTATAAAATTTATGAACATTACATTTAAATCCATTCACTTCAAAGCCAGTGAAGAGCTGGAAAACTTTGTCAGAGATAAAGTTGAAAAACTATTTCAACAAAATGAACGAATTATACGTGCAGACGTAACATTATATGAAGATGCCAAAGGGAAATTAAAAACCCAATTTTGTGAAATAACCCTGTCGTTGCCTGGTGAAAACCTGTTTACTAAAAAAAATGAGCTCAAATTTGAACAAGCAACATTAGCGGCAGTCGAAGCTCTCCGCAAAATGATGAGACGCAATAAAGAAGTTACGATTAGTAAAAAAAGAGCTAAGGCTGAATAATAATTAAAGATCTGCAGTACAGGCTGAAAAGGACTATTTTATAAATAGCTCAACCATTTATTATCCTTATGTTTCGATTTATACGTATTGTACCACTTACATAATGGATATAACATAACAATAACGACAATCCATACGAGATATACCACTCCCAGCCCATAACCTTCACCCGGAATCACAAAGAAAAATGGAAATTTCGAACCCGTTTGTGTAGCTTCCTCCATCGTATGACCTTTCGCAAAAAAACTAATCGTAGCCAGAATATGAATCAGATAAAGGTGAAGTATATAATAAAAAAATGCCACCCTGCCAAAGATCTGAATACGGTCTGTTAAACCGTTTTTTATAGTTTCGATATAACTTAAAACCAGGAACGCCGGTCCTAAAGTAATACATACAAATAATAACGATGGTGGATATTTATTTACATTAAGAAAAGATAAAAGACTATGGTAAAAATCTGTCTGCACCGTCCATTGTTGCGGGTCCCCATAAACATTGAGATACCGTAATAGAATAAAAAACAGAATAATTCCTATCCCTGCGAGACTTAAAATCTTTTTTCTAAGCACAGTTGTAAATTTTTCTGTATAAATAATACCCAGACAATAACCTAAAATCATCACGCCCAACCAGGGTACAAATGGATATACAATAAAGACATATCGGCCGGGCAAATACGAATGGATTGCAAAATGTCCGCTATGTAATAAATCCCACCAAATATTGGGTTTAAAACCAGGACTTGCTTCGATAAAATCCAGTGCATTATGCCCCAGTACAATGATTAAACCAAGTATCAAAAGTATCTTATATGGTAAATAGATTAAAAAACCTAGGATAAACATACTAATACCGATAGCCCAGATTACCTGAAAAAATAAAATATTGTAAAAAGGATTAAATGACCAGGCAAGTGAAACAATGATAAACTCCACGCAAATCAACCATAAGCCGCGGCTTATTAAAAACCGGCTTAATTCCTTTTTTGTTTTTCTCAAACTCTGTAAATAAATGGAAGTCCCTGAAAGAAATACAAACACAGGAGCACAAAAATGGGTGATCCATCTTGTAAAATATAAAGCAGTTGTTGTTGTTTCCAGGTTCAATGGATCGTCCAGGTTTGCCGTGATATGAAAATAATCACGGACGTGGTCAAGAGCCATTATGATCATGACAATTCCTCTTAAAACATCGATAGATTCTATTCTGAATTTGGTAGCGGATTCCTGCATTTGAATGATTAAAAATCAGTAGATCTGGTTCTGAATAATTGGCGCATTCGGGTCACTAAAATACCGTACTTGAGCCAGAGCAATGATAAGAAATTATTCAGACTCTTTTTTAATTCCCCGTTTTTTGTTCATTTGCCATATGTATGACTCTTTGAGGATAAGGTATTTCAATTCCTTCTGCATCAAATGCTAATTTTAGTCTCTTTCTCAATTCACCACTCACTTCCAATTGTTTGTGCGGTATGGTCTCGCCCAATATTTTGACAATTACTGCAGAGTCTGCAAAATCGTCTACTCTCAAAAACTGAGGCGTCTTGATGATATATTCTTTCCAGGGTAATTCTTGCGCCATCTCTATACAAACCTTATTAATAACCTGTATGACATGTTCCAATTTTGAATTATAAGATATCCCTATATTTAAATTTACTCTTGCAAAGGTTTTTGATAAATTGGAAACTCTTTTTATTTCTCCATGTGGTACATGGTGTACGACTCCATCCAGATCCCGTAGTGTCGTCACCCTAAGTGTTATATCTTCGACGGTACCCCCAACTCCGTCAAATTTTACGACATCCCCAATGCGATATTGATTTTCTAAAAAAATAAAAAAACCAGAAATCAAATCTTTAATCAAATATTGACCTCCAAATCCTATTGCTAATCCTAATATCCCCGCACCCGCAAGTAATGGCCCGATAGATATTCCTATTTCCTGCAATATCATCAGGATGGCAACCACAAGAATAATAATTCCGTTTAACCAGTAAAAGATTCGGATCAGGGTTTCTTCCCTCTTTATTGTGAGTTCCCTGATTTCAGGATCTTCAGCAACGACACTAATTTGAACAACTTTTGCTATAAATCGTCGGGTCACTTTATGTAATAAATAAGCTCCGGTCACTATGATCACTATTTTAAAACCATGTGAAACCAACCAGGGAATCAGGCTTTTTTCTAATTCTAGCAGAATTTCATTCATTTTGTACTTGTTTAAAGAGAATTTACCGATAATCAGATAAACTAAACAGCTAACTCTGTCAAATGGATCATGGATTGATTTGAAATCTTTCTGAAAAGTACCTAATTGTTATGGCTGTGATTTTTAGCTGTTCCCTACTGGACAAATTTTTACTATTGACAGAAGTAGATATTTGTGTTTCTGAAAAATAACTTATGATAAACTGAGTAATTCTTTAATTTTCAAAATACTCACGGACTTGCGCTACAATTTGATTCGTCGTCATGCTGTCTGCCGTTTCAACATCGCGTAATCGAATATTGGAAAATCTTTTTTCTTCCTGTATTTTTTGTTTCAATCTAAGTTTTGCTTCTGCCGGACCAAAAAGATAGAGCTCATTGCAATCCAAAAAATGAGTCATCAATTCCGTTAAATAGGAATCAAATTGATTATTTTTTCGTTCTTCAAATGTTCGTTCCTGACTGATGTGCTGACTGCCCATGAAGGTCCCTTTATCACCTTCTTTATCATGGTAAATTCTGTTTTCAATATTTGATTCTATTTGAGAGACCTGTGGTATTCCATTTTCAAATGTCACGATCACAGCTTTGGAAGAATCCAGCCATACTCCGGTTTGTTTGCTCATTATAATTGTTTTTTAATTATACCTAATTTAAATATTTTGTTTTATGATTTATTAAAAACGAGTAGCGGTACATCCAGTTTAAATGTAAATTCGGCAGATTTACTGGAAAGAAACAATCGTTCAAAAAAACTTTTGTTCTGTTGAGTAAACATAATCATCATAGATGGTTTGGACTTTTTTACAACATGTTCTATGTTTTTAATTAAACTTTCCGATAAATTAATATTTTTTAATTGAAGCTTAATATTGCTTTTAGAAAATTTACTTACAGCCTGATTTGCTAAAGTAGATTTTGAATCGGCTTCCATTGGGTAATTAAAATGTAATAACTCTACATTGGCATTTAATGGTTTTGCAAAATCTACTACTTTTTTTAATTCTGTATCCGGATTTTTTAAATCGGAAGCATACAAAATACTATTGATTTTTTTTGCCCGGTAATTCTGAGGTACAGCGATTACCGGTATCGGAGAATGTTTTATGAGGTTTGAAGCGTTTGTTCCAAATAATTTTTTAATCTTTCCGGCTCCCCGTGTACTCAAACAAATAAAATCAAATTGATTCTGAGTTGCGTAGTCCATTATATCACTATCTGCCAAAACGGCACTACTAATGACACATTTTTTATTCTTTGCACTTCGCTTCATACTTTTATATACAGAATCAACCAAAGTATTCAGTTTTTTCATTGTAGTCTCTTTAGACTTTTTTTCCAGATGATCAAAACTGGCATCGCTCCAGGAGGTCGGTTTCATTACATAATAAGAATGAAAGAAAGTTAACTCATAGTTATGCTGAGAAGCCAGTTGAATTGCAAATCGCATGCCCGATTTGGAATTGGCCGATAAGTCTGTAGTCACCAGTATTTTTTTCATGTTGTTTAATTTGAATAAATGAATATAGAAATTGCGGGATGTCGAAATCAAACAACAAAAATACAATCCAATGGTCACTATTCGGATGATAAATATCAGGCAGCAAACCTATAGTTATCAGATAATTTGATAAAAAGTATGAAGATATAAGTACAAAAAAAATAAAAAAAGTAGCACCAAACCCTTAAAATGATGCTACTCAAAAAAAATATATAATTTATTTTGGTCTCCAGGCACCAATAATTGCTCCCATAGCCGTAAATAAAACCAGCATATAAAATCCATCTACCATGGATAAACTGGTTGGGTTAAGAGCAAACCTGTTGCCTGTATAGATGCCCAGTAAGGATATGCATCCAAGCACACCTCCGATACATGCCCCGGTATTTAATGTCGTAGAACCCGTTTTGTTCAATAACCAGTTGATGATTACTGAATACAAAAAAAGAGTAATAATGTTGATAATCATAGGCAATTGGCTATGTTCAACTGCCACTCCGTTTTTCATCATATTGTTAGATGCATCCATAGTAATACCATTGCCAGACATCCATAGATCTGTAAACAATAAACCATACCAGATAAATCCGATGGCAAATCCGACGAGTGTAGCTGTTATTAATGCCAGCCAGTTTGTTTTTGTTTCCATTACGTTTTGTTTTATTGGTTAAAAATTAATGAGATATAATAAATAAAGTTTTGTTGGTTGTTTTTTCCATACTGATCAATTTAAGAAAATGTAATCCAATCCTGTCTTCAGGCAATTTTATTTTTAGTAGCCGGTCTGTTTCTTCAACAGCATTTACAGCTGAACACAATCCATCTATGGTGCAAAGCTGGAGAGATTGAATTTCACTATACAATTCAGTTGGAAAATTTACATAAATATAATCCTTGCATGGATTTGGAAAAATAGAAAATTCCGGTTTTACATATTGATCAGAAATAGTTCCACTGGTCATATCCAGTTTAAGAATATGTCCTGTATGGGTACAGATATAACCAAGGTCTTTGTTAATCATATCCACAGAATAAAATATCTCCTTTCCTATGGGATTTTGAAGTTGTTTCCAGGTCTGACCACCATCAGTTGTATGTAAGATGGTGCCATTAAAACCACAAATAGTTCCATTCAATTCATCGACAAAATCTACAGAAAACAAGGCTTCCTGCGTACCGGAAACCTGTCTAAACCAATTATCTCCGCCATCCGTTGTCTTATATATTCTGCCGATATCCGCACAGGCATACCCAATAGATTCATTGACCATTTGGATACTTCGAATCCAATCTGCAGGTGCTTCAAAAGGAAATCCCTGTACTTTATTCCAGCTTGTACCACGATCTGTTGTTTTTAATAAAATATTGGATCCCGATGCAAATCCTGTTCCATTACCCGTAAAAAAAATATCGTAAAATAAATTTTGTGTCCCACTGACTACACCTGTCCAATCCATTCCACCATTATCGGTTCGGATAATCGTTCCGTTTGAACCTACAGCAAAACCTAGTTGATCATCCACAAAGTGAATTCCCCAAATTTGCGCTGTGGTATTTGAATTCATAGTTTTCCAGGTGTGGCCGCCATCCGTTGAGCGGATTATGATTCCTTCATTTCCTGTCATAAACAGGGTATTTTCGTTTAGTATAAAAATATCCATAAACCGCATCGATGTGTATCCTGAATTTGCGTGTTTCCAGGTCTTACCGCCATCGCTTGTGATATGGATGTTTTCAAAAGAACCATTATAAAGGCTTCCGGCTGTAAATCCAACCCTGTCATTATAAAATTTTAATTTATTGAGAGTTTGTGCAGGAACAAACTGATGAAAGTCTTTCCATTCCTGAGCAATAACAGAAATTTGTAAAAAAATGCAGCAAGTACTTAATATTAAAAAGTGACGATATCGTATGTTCATAGACGAAATTACAAAATTTACAGGAATTCAGCTTTTTGGCTACAATTTGAATGAAGAAGCTGGATAAAAATCAATTCAGCTTACAGGTTTTATAATGAATCCTATCCTCAACCAGCTATCAAACCAAATTAATAATCTAAGATAATGATTTACAAGCTAAATCTTAATTATATCCTGTATTTTTCCGACTTTTGGAATTCCAATAAAATCATGTTTTATGTTTAAATCCATTTCAGGGCTTTTACTGGCACAAATTATCATTGTTTTTAATGTAGTTTCTCAAATTACATTTCCTGTAAATGGTGTGCGCAATCCGGAGAAACAACTGATTCTGCTCACAAATGCACACATTCATCCAGATACCAGCAAACTGATCTGGCAAGGAGAAATACTGATACGCGATGGACGTATTTCAGAAATTGGAAAAAAAGTTTCCCGTCCTATCGATGCGGTGACGATAGATCTTCAGGGTATGCATATATATCCTTCCTTTATTGAAGTCCTTTCTTCTTATGGAATGCCGGAAGTAAAACGAGCAATTACTTCCAACAATACCCTGAGTGCAAAGGAAGGTGCTTATTCCTGGAATGAAGCCTTGCGTTCAGAAATCAAAGCAGTAAACCTGTTTACTGCTAAAGAAGAAGAAGCTGCCAAATACCGAGAAGCTGGTTTTGGACTTGTTCAAACACATTATCCGGATGGTATTTGCAGAGGGTCTGCAGCAATTGTAAGTTTGCATTCTGCCAACGAACACGAGCTGATTCTAAAAAAAGAATCCGCTCATCTGATGAGTTTTCAAAAAGGTCTTTCTTCACAGGATTATCCAGGCTCCTTAATGGGTTCTATAGCTTTGTTGCGACAAACTTATCTGGATGCACAATTTTATTCAAGCGCTATTAAACCAAAAGAAATCAACCTATCGCTGGAGGCCTGGATCGAACTTCAACAATTGCCTCAAATTTTTATTGCCAACTCTCCGCTGGATGTACTAAGAGCTGCAACCATCTCAAAAGAATTTAAAACCAATTATATCGTAAAAGCAAATGGACAGGAATACCAGCGAATGGATGAACTAAAACAAAGTGGTGTCAAATTGATCGTTGGATTAAAATTTCCGGCTGTTTTTGAAGTAGAAGATCCTTATGATGTTTTACAAATTGATCTTTCCGATTTAAAACATTGGGAAATGGCACCGTCCAATCCTGCTCTACTGGCTCAAAAGTCAATTCCTTTTATCTTTACTTCGCAGGATCTCAAAGAACGAAAAGAACTTTTACCCAATATTCGCAAAGCCATTGAAAGAGGTCTTTCGGAAAATCTGGCTTTATATGCCATTACCCACGGACCCGCCGAATATCTAGGCATACAGGATCAAACAGGAAGCCTGTCACCTGGTAAATTGGCAAATTTTATCGTAACTGATGGTAAATTATTTGATGAAAAAACTCAAATTAAAGAAAATTGGATTCAGGGTAATCGCTTTAGTTTTATAAAACAAGCTCACAACTCTTTTGCCAATGGTCAATATCAACTCAAACTAGATACCATGTCCTATTTACTTAGTATCAGTGGAAGTATTGATAAAACGGATTTAAAAATTGAAGCTTTTGATTCCAGTAAAATAAGCATAAAGGCAAAAATTGTCAACGATTATTTTTCAGGCCGGATCAACAGAAATCATCCTAATGGTGAAATTTTATTTACGGCTTATAAAAATCAATCCAGCTGGACCGGTAAAGCACAATTGGAAAATGGCTCCTGGGTTGACTTGCAGTTGTTGAGATTATCCAATGATTTAAAAGCAAAACCAGATACCTTGACACCGAGACAAAATGATTCCATCGGTGCTGTCTTCTATCCTTTTATGGCTTATGGCTGGAAAACTAAACCAATTGCTAAAGATTATTTAATAAAAAATGCAACCGTCTGGACCAATGAATCAGAAGGTGTATTAAAAAATACCAATGTCTTAATCCGGAATGGTAAAATTGCGGACATAGGAAAAAACCTATCTGATAAAAATGCTATTCATATTGATGCTACAGGAAAACATCTTACCGCAGGTATCGTGGATGAACATTCCCATATAGCCATTAATGGTGGCGTGAATGAATGTACACATTCAATAACATCGGAAGTACGCATAGGGGATGTCATTAATTCTGAAGACATTAATATATACCGACAATTGGCTGGAGGTGTAACTACGGTTCAATTATTACATGGCTCCTGTAATCCGGTTGGTGGTCAATCTGCAATCATCAAAATGCGCTGGGGCTCTTCTCCCGAACAAATGAAATTTGAAGGAGCTGATGGCTTTATCAAATTTGCCCTGGGTGAAAATGTTAAACGAAGTGGTGGAAACCAGGGAGGTCGGTACCCTGATTCCAGGATGGGTGTCGAACAAGTATATCTTGATGCATTTTCTCGGGCAAAAGATTATGATCAGTTTTTAAAATCCAAACCCAATGAAACCCGTCGTGATCTAAAACTGGAAGCACTATCCGAAATAATAAATAAAAAACGATTTATCAGTTGTCATTCCTATGTTCAATCTGAAATTAATATGCTGATGAAAGTTGCCGAACAATTTAATTTTAAAGTCAACACGTTTACGCATATACTGGAAGGATATAAAGTTGCCGATAAACTTAAAAAACATGGAGCTGGTGCTGCCGGATTTGCTGACTGGTGGGCTTATAAATTTGAAGTATATGAGGCCATTCCTTATAATGGCGCTATCCTGCACGATCAGGGAGTTATTACGGCATTCAATTCAGATGATGCTGAAATGGCAAGACGACTCAACCAGGAAGCCAGTAAAGCCATTAAATATGGTGAAGTGCCCGACGAAGATGCTTTAAAATTTGTTACCTTAAATCCGGCCAAACTTTTACATATCGATGATCGCGTTGGTAGCATCAAAGTTGGAAAAGACGCCGACCTGGTCCTTTGGAATGATCATCCTTTATCTGTTAAAGCGTCCGCTGACATGACTTTCGTCGATGGTATCAAATATTTTGATAAAGCCGCAGATGTAAAATTGAGACAGGATATTGCAGATGAACGCAATCGCATTATACAAAAAATGATAAAAGCAAAAGCGAGTGGAGAAAAAACAGAAAATTTTACATCCCGAAGAAAGCGACTATATCATTGCGATACGGAAGAGGAATGAACAATGAACAATGAACAATGTACAATGTACAATGAACAATTAATAGTTAATAGTTAATAGTTAATAGTTAATAGTTAATAGTTAATAGTTAATAATGGATTTTGCGTCTTTGCGTCTTTGCGAGAAAATAAAATGATACTTATGATCAATAATCAACTTGCAATGATTAAATAATTGTGTTCTTAGTGACTTGGTGGCAAAAGTAATGAACAATGAACAATGTACAATGAACAATTAATAATTAATAGTTAATAGTTAATAGTTAATAGTTAATAGTTAATAGTTAATAGTTAATAATGGATTTTGCGTCTTTGCGTCTTTGCGAGAAAATAAAATGATACTTATGATCAATAATCAACTTGCAATGATTAAATAATTGTGTTCTTAGTGACTTGGTGGCAAATGTAATGAACAATGAACAATTTATAATTAATAATTAATAGTTAATAATGGATTTTGCGTCTTTGCGGCTTTGCGGCTTTGCGAGAAAAAAAAATGATACTTATGATCAATAATTAACTTGCAATGATTAAATAATTGTGTTCTTAGTGACTTGGTGGCAAAAGTAATGAACAATGAACAATGAACAATTTATAATTAATAATTAGGAAGAGGAATTACTCCTATAAAAAGAAGATTGTGTCTTAGTACCTTAGTGGCTTAAAATAAATAATAAGTAGTTGATGAAATATTTGATACTAATAGCAACAGTAATAAATCTGCAAATTGCAAGTGGGCAGCCGGCTCCGGCTCCGGCTCAAAAAGAAAAAATTGCCATTACAGGAGCAACACTTCATGTAGGTAATGGAAGTGTCATTGAGAATGCATGTGTTGTTTTTGAAAAAGGAAAAATAACATACGCCGGTACGGATTTGCAAAAGGCTGATGGAGTTAAAAACAAAATTGATGCAAGCGGGCATCATGTATATCCTGGATTTATTTGCCCGGCCAATAATCTTGGACTTGCAGAAATCGAACAGGTTAAAGCAACTGTCGATTACAGGGAACTGGGTAATTTTAATCCCAATGTCCGCTCGCTGACTTCGTATAATACGGATAGTAAAATTATTCCGACAGTTCGGAGTAATGGTATGTTAATGACACAGGTAATTCCAAGTGGTGGAATTATTTCCGGACAATCTTCCATCATGCAATTAGATGCCTGGAATTGGGAAGACGCTGTTGTTAAAGCTGATGAAGGTATTTTTTTAAATTGGCCTTCACCATATCAGTTCAGAGGCTGGTGGGCTGAACAGGAAAAAGGATCAGCCAATGAAAAATATCAGAATGAAGTAGATGAAATTGTAAAATATTTTGATGAAGCATATGCTTATTCAAAAAAAGAATACAGTGAAGAAAAAAATTTGGGATTTGAAGCAATGCGTGGTCTATGGAACGGTACAAAAAAATTATACATCAGGGCTAATCTTGCAAAAGCGATTATTCAATCTGTACAGTTTGCAAAAAAATATTCCATTCAACCGGTTATAGTTGGTGGAGCTGACGCTGCACGAATTTTAGAATTCATAAAAACAAATGACATTTCAATCATTCTATCTCCTCCACATTCCTTGCCAATGCGGGAAGATGAAGATATTGATCAGCCATATAAAAATGCTAAGTTGTTGCAGGATCAGGCTGTTTTATTTTGCCTGAGTGTTAATGGATTTTGGGAACAGCGCAATCTGGCTTTTCAGGCGGGTCAAGCCATGGCTTATGGTTTAGCTTATGAGGATGCTATAGCGAGTATTAGTCTCAATGCAGCAAAAATAATGGGTATTGAAAAACAACTTGGAAGTGTTGAGACCGGAAAAGATGCAACCTTATTTATCAGTACTGGCGATGCATTGGAAATGCGCAGTAATAATGTAATTCGCGCTTTTATCCAGGGACGAGATATTGATCTTGACAATAAACAAAAAGAACTTTATCGCAGATTTTGGCATAAATATCATCCTGAATAAATTAATATAATTGGATATGATTAAAGGAGTACATACCATGTTTTATAGCTCTGATCCGGAAGGTTTCAGAAACTTTCTTCGCGATAAACTTCATCTAAAAGCAACTGATATTGGTGATGGCTGGTTAATTTTTGATTTGCCTGAAGCGGATATGGGTTGTCACCCTACCACTAACTCAGGCTCAGAACCGGCTTCCGGAACACAAAGCATTTCTTTTTATTGTGATTCAATTAATGACACCGTTGCCGAATTAAAAAATCTAGGTGTTGAATTTGTAGATGACATTCAGAATCATGGCTACGGATTAGTTACTCATTTTAAAATGCCCGGGGAGATTGTTGTTCAGCTCTATGAACCTCTTTATAACAAATAGCATTTTTAAATCTTCTCTTTACTGACATCCATTTAAACCCATCATGTATTACTTAAAGGTGGTTTGACCCCTCCGTCACCCTTATTTATTAATTTCCATCAATTCATTTCATTCAACAAATGTTTATATAATTCAAAATTTGTCTTTGGGATTATTTAGATTTATTTTAGAAAATAGTTGAAATAAGAATCCTATCTTTCCAAAATAAATTGAATTGGCTTTTTTTTAATATTCATTATTCTAAAATTCAGCACATGAATTTTCTCGGCAATCTCTTACTACTTATCGCATTGATTATTTATTTCAGCGTACTATCAATGGTTTATGGTAATCACTCCCGATCCGGAGACTCTGGTGTCGGATATGCATTCTCCATGCTGATCGCAAATGCCGGTTTTATTATCTGTATTGGCCTTATCACATTAATCATTTATAATAAAGGAGGCTTTTCTTGGGTGAACCCATTATGGAATATTTCAATGGGGTGGTGGGTATTTGGTGCATTTGTATTGGCTATGACCGGCAATTTTTTCTTTTCATTTGGTGAAGGTAATTCTGCCTTACCGCAAATGTTAAATCAGCTGTTTAAGTTTGTTTTGCCGGGTTTACTGCCAATGCTTATCCTCCTGGGGGCTGCCATATTGCTCAATGAAAGTTGGCAGTCCGCAGTTCCGTCTATTGTTTATAAGTTGGCCGCTAATATTGCCGTCGGTTCTGGATTATTGGTTATAGCTTTATTCGTTTTTGGACAATTTAAACAAGCTGCTGAATTACAAAAAGAAGAGGATAATAGAAAAGACAATAGCTTTTATGACAGCATGAACCAAATTGACGCTGTAGATGTAAATAATGGAATTTGGTCTCTGCTCATTTATACCGACAAAAACCAGCATCCGGAAATCAGAGAAAAGGCTTTGGCTAAATTAAAAACGCGTTCCGATTGGGAACAGGAACTTTTGCGTCTGCTAAACAGCGACAGCGCTCCGGAAGCAATCACCTTTCTGGCTTCCAACGATGTAACTGATAAGGCCATATTTTCTCAGGCTTTGATACAAGGCATTTTAAATCAGTCTAAACTTATCCGTGAAAATATAAGACAGTGCCGGGATAAATACGATTTATACGAAGACAAATTCTGTTGGGAAGTTGAACGAATCATTTTATCAGTTGATCGTTTTGTTTACTTGAATGTAGACTATCAGCCTGCTTTGCAGGAATTATACAAATCATTGGATGAACCAACTAATTTTAAAAAACCAAAATTGAGGGCAAAAAGTATTTTAAATAAATGGATTGAAAATCATTAATAATCAGTAATGATACCAAATTCGGTTTAATATTGTCATTATCAATACTTCATTTCGCTTAAGAATCTATAGCGTTGACAAAAAAATATTATTCTGAACGAATTTTTTAACCTTACTGTTTAATCATACGGTCATTATAATGATTACAGTTGAACGTAAAGTCTAAACAAATTTTCGCCTGGATCGCCGTTGTCGTATCTGCCGCTTTTGCCAATCTTTGGGCATTCTGGGGAATCATTGAAAATTTTCATGAGGGATGGTATCATCCTCACTTTTGGGATAATATCAAAAAGAATGTTTGGTCAATATCTGATCATACCGATTGGATTCATTCTGCTTGGATCGATTTCGCTGCGATGGCAAAAAGCCGGTTCTGTTCTTCATTTGATTTTAGCAGTGTATGCTTATTACTTTTTTGGAAAAATGAATGCCGGTTTATTTTTTATCACCATTCCTTTAATCGGATTAGCTCTTATGTATTGGTTTGCGTATTTTCAATACAAAAAAATTGCAAAGGTGTTGATAATTTATTTGCCCTTAAGTCTTCTGCTGCTGATCGGTTTTTATCAGGGATATAAAGTTTCCGGTCGCTATAACGATCATAATGTTGAATCACGATTAATCAGTGGAAATGGCGTTGAACTGATTTGGGCGCCGGAAGGTCCCGGTTGGCCTGATAACTGTACCAACTGGGAAGAAGCAAAAAAAATCTGTTCCTATCTGTCTGAAGATGGAAAAACCCTAAGCCATCAGGAACTCAATATCTGGCGATTGCCTTTTTTGGAAGAAGCAGTTGCCTCTCAAGTATACCGCGGTAAAAATGCGGGAGGAATTTGGAATACTAATACCAAAACTGCTACTTATGTTTTTCGACCCGATAAAGAATCTCCGCTTTGGAATGTACATAAAAAAACGATTTATTGGTGGACATCAACCGAAGTAGATTCTGCTCATGCCTATATAATTGTTTACAATGGTGGCGTTTTTCCAAGAAATAAAAAGGTATATGTAGGATATTTAAATTTCAGAGCTGTGAAAAACAAATTATACCAAGATTCACTATAATTTTTTTTAACTTTCGTGTCTTATTGTTTTATCTAAAAAATTTTATATGAATACCATAATTTTTATAGGAGTCTTTGTAGTTATTGTACTTGCTGGCTGGTACATTACTACTGGTAAAAAAAATAAAAACAACTGAAATCAAATTACCTAACATAAATATAATGTACGAATCCACCTTGTATTTCAATCAAGCAATAAAATCAACGTAATCATAAAATCTGTGCTTCCGTGTTCTCCGCGCTCTCCGTGCTTCCGTGTTCATCGTGATAATCTGTGTTCATCGTAGCCAATCGTTCCATCTCCGCCACTTCAATACTATAAAATCCATATTCTTCTACAACTTTTCCTTTTAAGAGGTAACATCCCGAACCCATAAACGGATATTTTTTTGCAGAGGGAGGAAAATGTACGGTATCAATCCAGTTTCCTTCCACATCTGTAAAGGTACCAAAGTGCATGCGCTCACCTTTACTGGTGTAGGTAGTCTTTATGGTAACCAGGTAACCGGCGATGCATACATTTTTATTGACCAATGACGGTAGCTGACTGGCTTTTGTCTGTACTGTAATTTTTTCGCGAAGTAATTCAAATGGCGAACAAAGTGGAAAACCCAACAACTCTATTTCATCAAAAGCATTATCGAGTTGTGTTTCATTCAGATCCGGTAGTTTCCAGGTTTTTACTTCGCGTTCGAACAATTGCAATAATTTTTTATCCGGTTGCGGTATATGCATCAGGGAGTGTACCTCCCATAGCAATTCTTTTTTATTGCGACCGGTAAAACGCAAAGCGCCTGCACGGATAAGCAAACGCATTTGTTCGATAGACAGACCACAACGTTTTACCACATCCTGCAAATCTTTATAAGCTCCGTTTTTATTCCGCTCATTTAAAATAATTTGAATGGATTGATGCTCCAGCTCACGGATCATATGTAAACCGAGATAAATGGTTTTCCCGTAGATACTGCAAAGTCCTTCTCCCCGATTGATACAAGGCAATTGAATTTCGGCTCCATGCATACGGGCCTCATGAATGTATAATTCTTTTCTGTAAAATCCACCTCCATTATTTAATGTAGCTACCATGTATTCCAATGGAAAATAAGCTTTTAAAAAAAGCGCCTGGTAACTTTCGACGGCATAGCTTGCAGAGTGTCCTTTAGAAAATGCAAAATTTGCAAAACTCTCAATCTGATTCCAGATATCGCTGATCAACTTTTCAGCATATCCTTTTTTTCTGCAATTGATAAAAAAGTTTTCCTGCACTTTACAAAACTCATTGCGCTGTTTAAATTTCCAAGACATACCACGACGCAGATAATCCGCTTCTGCCAGGCTCAGTCCTGCAAAAAAATGGGCCACCTTGATGACGTCTTCCTGGTACACCATGACACCATAGGTCTCCTGCAATAAATCGTAAAGCTCCGGTAGTTGTGCGCGGGCTTTGTCACGCAGATCTTTATGCCGGTACCTGAGGATATATTCGCGCATCATACCGCTTTTGGCTACACCCGGCCGTATGATCGAACTTGCGGCCACTAATCTCAGGTAATCATCGGCGCGAAGTTTTGCTAGCAACATCCTCATTGCCGGAGACTCCACATAAAAACAACCAATCGCTTTGCCTTCTCTTAATAATTGTTTTACGCGTTCATCGGTTTTAAATCGTGCGGTATCGTGAATATCGATATCGATACCCTGATTTTGTTTTACCACTTCCAGTCCATCTTTAATTTTTCCAAGTCCCCGCTGACTGAGGATATCAAATTTAAATAAACCAATGTCTTCTGCTTCCAGCATACTAAACTGTGTAGTGGGATATCCCTTGGGTGGCATGATGGTCGCCGAATAATAACTGATGGGTTCCTGTGAAATGATAATACCACTCGAATGAATGCTCAGATGACTGGGAAAACCATGTATGAGTTTGCTGTAGCGCAGTACCAGTTTTCCCATCTCATCGACATCGGGATATTTTGACGTGTTTTGCAGACGCTCGATATCACCGGAGGGCAGACCAAAGACTTTGCCCAACTCGCGAATGACGGCATCATGCTGAAATGTATTATAAGCTCCGAGTAATGCGGTGCGGTGATATCCAAAACGCTCAAATATATATCGCGTCATATCATCGCGATCCGTCCATGAAAAATCAATATCGAAATCCGGAGCATTGCTCCGGTATAAATTGATGAAGCGTTCAAAATACAGATCGAGTTCGATAGGATCGACATCGGTTATGCGAAGGAGATATGCTACGACGCTGTTGGCGCCACTGCCACGGCCCACGTAATAATAATTTTTACTGCGTGCGTAAGAGACAATATCCCAGTTGATAAGGAAGTAAGATGCAAAATTTAATTGCTCGATGATTTCTAATTCTTTTTCGATACGATTTAGAACTTCTGCGGAAGGATTTGGATAGCGGTAGTATAGTCCTTTCTGGCATTCATCGCGCAGGCACTGCATATCGGTGGCTGCATCGGTGGTATAATACTTCAGATTTTTATTGGCGAGTTTTCCATATTCAAAATGAATCTGGCAATCATTGAGCATACGTGTTGTGTTGCCTATGATGGCGGGATACATGGCATAGGCGGCGAGCATTTCAGATTTACTTAGCATGGTTTCCCCTTCAGCAGCTTGTTGATCGGGAGATAGTTTGCTGAGTAAGGTATTGGTATCGATGGCGCGTAACAAACGATGTGCATTATAGTATGCTTTGTTTTGATAGGTCACAGCTTGTAATGCCACCAGTTTGTTGGTTTGTTTTTTAATTTCCTGAAATGGAAGTGTGGCAAGATTTTTCAGACTGATACCGATATATTCATTTTGTCGTAGCGTCCAGTTTTTATAGGCTTGTACGGGATAGATAATATTGACATGATTAAATTCCGGTGCTCTGTCCTCAAAATGTTTTTCCTGGTGCAGATGATGACTCAGGTGTTCATTTAATTCGCGAAAGCCTTCATTATTACATGCTATGCCGACATATTTTTGTTGGGCATTATTCCGGAAATCGATTCCTACAACCGGTTTTATACCGCGTTGTTTTGCAAGTCGGATAGTATCGAGGCAAGCCGATGTATTGTTGATATCTGTCAGTGCAAATGCCGAGTATCCTTTTTGTTGCAACGCATCCAGTAGTTGTTCGATGGAATAGGTTCCATAACAAAAGCTATAGTATGTATGGCAGTTTAGCAGCATGATTCTTTATTTGCTTTGCAAATCATTTTTATCACTTCGTAAATCTTAAATCGTTAATCCTTGCTCATAAATTTATTCATCACAATTGGATCAGTCTATTACTTATTGAAATTTATTGATTTACGAACAAGCCTGCCTGCCGCAGGCAGGGATTAACGATGACCGCAGGCGGTCATAATTTTTGATTTTTGAAGTAAATCTTTTTATCACTTCATAAATCGTTAATCCTTGCTCATAAATTTATTCATCACAATTGGATCAGTCTATTACTTATTGAAATTTATTGATTTACGAACAAAGATTAACGATGACCGCAAGCGGTCACAATTTTTGATTTTTGAAGTAAATCTTTTTATCACTTCACAAATCTTAAATCGTTAATCCTTGCTCATAAATTTATTCATCACAATTGGACGGTCTGTTTCTAATTCATCTATATTGATTTACGAACAAAGATTAACGATGACCGCAAGCGGTCATAATTTTTGATTTTTGAAGTAAATCTTTTTATCACTTCATAAATCGTTAATCTTTGCTCATAAATCCTTTTCTTCACTTTTAAAATCATAGATCCCTGCCTTCGGCGGGCAGGCCTGCTCATAAATTTTTTTCATCATTATTTTTTTGTGCTGTTTCCACACTTTTTACAAATATTGAAATCAATTGATTACTTTCACTTAAAGCCAGAATAATATTATTTTCAAATTTATATTGCTTTGTCCTATGAATGATTTTTAGACATATGCTGGTTTCCCTTAATTCTTTTAATACAATTTTTAATTTGTGAATAAAATCTTTTCGGGATTCACCGCTTTGTGCTTCTCCATAATTTAATGCCGGAGATGTTCCAGATCGCAATAGTTGACCAGCCAGATGTTTTGCTGGTTTTCCATTTGGCATTGTTTCTACAATTTTTACAATAAGCACTGCAAAATTTATTAACCGTTCTTCAAGATCTTGCTTTTTCATTATTTATCATTTCGTTATTGTTTATATAATATATGTATGATTCGACTTGACTAATTTTAGAATTCACTTCATAAATCGTTAATCCTTGCTCATAAATTCCTTCACTTCACAAATCTTAAATCGTTAATCCTTGCTCATAAATTTATTCATCACAATTGGATCAGTCTATTACTTATTGAAATTTATTGATTTACGAACAAGCCTGCCTGCCGCAGGCAGGGATTAACGATGACCGCAAGCGGTCATAATTTTTGATTTTTGAAGTAAATCCTTTTATCACTTCATAAATCTTAAATCGTTATTCCTTGCTCATAAATTCCTTCACTTCATAAATCGTTGTTCCTTGCTCATAAATCTTTATTTACCATAATTGGATCAGTCTGTTTCTTATTCATCTATATTGATTTACGAGCAGGCCTGCCTGCCGCAGGCAATTATTTCTACCTACGGAGACAAGAATTATTCATTGCCACAATGACACTACGAGTCACAAGGCTACATTCATTAAATCAATTATTAATTATACATTGTTAATTGTACATTGTTAATTGTACATTGTTAATTGTACATTGTTAATT
>CAZALD010000029.1:0-46056 GCA_964486185.1 uncultured Saprospiraceae bacterium | reverse complement strand
GGTTAGCTACTGCCACATTCAGTGGTGGTTGCAACAGTGCTATTTCTAATAATGCTGGTGCTGCTCCGCCTGCCTGTGGTGGTTCGGCTACAGTTACTTTTACTGTCACCAGTACTTGTGAAGGACCTAAAACTTGTTCGGCTACATTTACCGTTACTGCGGCTCCTGCCGTCGTGCTTACATGCCCGGCCAATGTCACCGAAGCGGCTTGTCAGACTCAGGCTACTATTAATTCCAAATTTGCGGCTTGGTTGGCTACTGCCACATTTACCGGTGGTTGTAATGCTGTAATTTCTAATAATAATGCCGGTGCTCCTAATGCTTGCGGGGGAACAACTACTGTCACTTTTACCGTAACCAGTTCTTGTGAAGGGCCTAAAACTTGTTCGGCTACTTTCATAGTTACTGCAGCTCCAGCTGTAGTGCTTACCTGTCCGGCCAATGTTACTGAAGCAGCTTGTCAGACTCAGGCTGCTATCGACGCTAAGTTTGCCGCATGGTTGGCTACTGCCTCATTTACCGGTGGTTGTAATGCTGTTATTTCTAATAATAATGCCGGTGCTCCAAATGCTTGCGGGGGAACAACTACTGTAACATTTACCGTAACCAGTTCTTGTGAAGGGCCTAAAACTTGTTCAGCTACTTTTACAGTTACTGCAGCTCCGGCTGTTAGCATTACCTGCCCGACTAATGTTACTGAAGCAGCTTGTCAGACTCAGGCAGCTATCGACGCTAAGTTTGCCGCCTGGTTGGCTACTGCCTCATTCAGTGGTGGTTGCAACAGTGCCATTTCCAATAATAGCTCCGGCGCTCCGAATGCTTGCGGGGGGGTTGCAACGATTACATTTACCGTTACCAGTTCCTGCGAAGGGCCTAAAACCTGTGTTGCCACATTTACGGTAACCGCAGCTCCGGCAGTGGTACTTACTTGTCCTACCAATGTTACTGAAGCTGCTTGCCAAACTCAGGCAGCTATTGATGCTAAATTTGCTACATGGCTTTCAACCGTTACCTTCAGTGGTGGTTGCAATAGTGCTATTTCTAATAATAATACAGGCGCTCCTAATGCTTGTGGTGGTGTAGCCACGGTTACCTTTACCGTGACAAGTAGCTGTGAAGGACCAAAAACCTGTGTTGCCACATTTACCGTAACGGCGGCTCCTGCGGTGACTCTTAACTGTCCTGCCAATGCAACTGAAGCTCCGTGTCAGACTCAGGCCGTTATTGATACCAAATTTGCAGCCTGGTTGGCTACTGCTACTTTCTCAGGTGGTTGTAACGCTGCTATTTCTAATAATGCCGGTCCAGCTCCATCTGCATGTGGTGGCGTAGCAACTGTCACATTTACTGTGACTAGTTCCTGCGAAGGGCCAAAAACATGCACCGCCACTTTTATGGTTTTAAGTTCGCCAGTGACTTTGACTTGTGCAGCTAGTACTACCGAAGCTTCTTGTCAGACTCAATCGGCCATTGATGCTAAATTTGCAACATGGTTGACGACAGCTACTTTTACCGGTGGTTGTAATGCTGCCATTTCAAATAATGCCGGTGCTGCTCCGCCTGCCTGTGGTGGTTCGGCTACAGTTACTTTTACCGTCACCAGTTCTTGTGAAGGGCCTGTGACTTGTTCTGCTACATTTACTGTTACTGCTGCTCCGGCCGTCGTGCTTACCTGTCCGGCGAATGTCACGGAAGCGGCTTGTCAGACTCAGGCTACTATTAATTCCAAATTTGCGGCTTGGTTGGCTACCGCTACATTTACCGGTGGTTGCAACAGTGCTATTTCTAATAATGCTGGTGCTGCTCCGCCTGCCTGTGGTGGTTCGGCTACAGTTACTTTTACTGTAACCAGTACTTGTGAAGGACCTAAGACTTGTTCGGCTACATTTACTGTTACTGCGGCTCCTGCCGTCGTGCTTGCCTGCCCGGCCAATGTCACTGAAGCGGCTTGTCAGACTCAGGCTACTATTAATTCCAAATTTGCCGCATGGTTGGCAACCGCTTCATTTACCGGTGGTTGCAATGCTGTAATTTCTAATAATAATGCCGGTGCTCCTAATGCTTGCGGAGGAACAACTACCGTCACTTTTACCGTCACCAGTTCTTGTGAAGGGCCTGTGACTTGTTCGGCTACTTTCACAGTTACAGCAGCTCCAGCTGTAAGCATAACCTGCCCGACTAATGTTACTGAAGCAGCTTGTCAGACTCAGGCAGCTATCGACGCCAAATTTGCTGCATGGTTGGCTACTGCTACATTCAGTGGTGGTTGCAACAGCGCTATTTCCAATAATAATTCAGGGGCTCCAAATGCTTGCGGTGGAACAACTACTGTAACATTTACCGTAACCAGTTCTTGTGAAGGGCCTAAAACTTGTTCGGCTACTTTCACAGTTACTGCTGCTCCAGCCGTCGTGCTTACCTGTCCTGCCAATGTCACTGAAGCAGCTTGTCAGACTCAGGCAGCTATCGACGCTAAGTTTGCCGCCTGGTTGGCTACTGCCTCATTCAGTGGTGGTTGCAACAGTGCCATTTCCAATAATAGCTCCGGTGCTCCAAATGCTTGCGGGGGGGTTGCAACGATTACGTTTACCGTTACCAGTTCGTGCGAAGGACCTAAAACCTGTGTTGCCACATTTACGGTGACCGCAGCTCCGGCAGTGGTACTTACTTGTCCTGCCAATGTTACTGAAGCTGCTTGCCAAACTCAGGCAGCTATTGATGCTAAATTTGCTACATGGCTTTCAACCGTTACCTTCAGTGGTGGTTGCAATAGTGCTATTTCTAATAATAATACAGGCGCTCCTAATGCTTGTGGTGGTGTAGCCACGGTTACCTTTACCGTGACAAGTAGCTGTGAAGGACCAAAAACCTGTGTTGCCACATTTACCGTAACGGCGGCTCCTGCGGTGACTCTTAACTGTCCTGCCAATGCAACTGAAGCTCCGTGTCAGACTCAGGCCGTTATTGATACCAAATTTGCAGCTTGGTTGGCTACTGCTACTTTCTCAGGTGGTTGCAACGCTGCTATTTCAAATAATAGCTCCGGCGCTCCGAATGCCTGTGGAGGTACTGTAACAATTACATTTACTGTGACAAGTTCCTGCGAAGGACCTAAAACTTGTTCGGCAACATTTACGGTTCAAAGTTCACCGATAGTTTTAATTTGTCCTGTTAATGTACTGGAAGGACCCGGACAAACTCAAGCTGTTATCGATGCAAAATTTGCGGCCTGGTTGGCTACTGCATCCTTCACTGGTGGTTGTAATGCTTCGATGTCTAATAATAATTCGGGTGCGCCGCCTTATACAGGAGGAACCACTACAGTGACATTTACAGTAACCAGCTCTTGTGAAGGGCCAGTAACCTGTTCGGCTACATTTACTGTTGAGGACTCACCCCCAGTGGTATTAACTTGTCCTGTAAATGCCACAGAAGCATCATGTCAGACTCAATCTGCTATCAATACAAAATTTGCAGCATGGCTAGCTACAGCATCTTTTACGGGTGGTTGTAATGCGTCAATGTCTAATAATAATACCGGAGCTCCACTTGCATGCGGAGGAACAACTACAGTGACATTTACGGTAACCAGTACCTGTGAACCCCCCGTAACTTGTACCGCCTCATTTACAGTGACAACTGCGCCACCTGTTGTGTTAACATGTGCTTCTAATGTAACTGAGGCTTCCTGTCAAACACAGACAACGATAAATTCTAAATTTACGGCATGGTTGGCTACAGCTACATTCTCCGGAGGATGTAATGCTGCTATTTCCAATAACAACACAGGAGCACCACCAGCTTGTGGAGGTTCTACAACAGTAATTTTTACGGTGACAAGTTCTTGTGAGGGTCCAAAAACATGTTCTGCTACATTTTCAGTAACAGCTCCAAGTGCTGTTGCAATCAGCTGTGCTACCAATGTAACCGAGGCAGCCTGTCAGACCCAGGCAACCATCAATTCTAAATTTACGACCTGGCTTGGAACTACCACAGCAAGTGGAGGTTGTAATCTGGGAATTTCCAATAACAATACAGGTGCTCCAAATGCTTGTGGGGGATCAACGACAGTAATCTTTACGGTAACCAGTTCCTGCGAAGCTCCAAAAACTTGTTCGGCTACGTTTACGGTAAGCTCAGCACCTGCGGTTACAATTAGTTGTCCTGTCAATGTTACCGAAGCAGCTTGCCAAACCCAGGCAACCATAAATTCAAAATTTACGGCATGGTTAGCCACGGCTACTTTTTCCGGTGGGTGTAGTGCGGCGATTTCTAACAATGCTGGAGCAGCGCCTTCTGCGTGTGGCGGTACAGCAACAGTTGTATTTACTGTCACCAGTTCCTGTGAAGGGCCAAAAACTTGTTCAGCCACATTTACTGTGACTGCAGCTCCGGCTGTCGCTCTTACATGCCCGACCAATGTTACGGAAACAGCTTGCCAAACTCAAACAGTTATTAATTCTAAATTTGCTACCTGGTTGGCGACGGCAACATTCTCCGGAGGATGCAATGCTGCCATCAGCAATAACAATACAGGTGCTCCTCCGGCTTGTGGTGGCGCTACAACAGTTACTTTTACGGTGACTAGTTCTTGTGAAACTCCGAAGACTTGTTCTGCTACATTCACCGTTGCAACAGCACCATCCGTAACCCTTAGTTGTCCCTCAAATATCACTGAAGCAGCTTGTCAAACTCAAGCAGTTATAGATTCTAAATTTGCTACCTGGCTTTCAACGGTAAGCTTTGCAGGTGGATGCAATGCATCTATCAGTAATAACAATACAGGTGCTCCTCCGGCTTGTGGAGGAGTCGCAACAGTTACATTTACGGTGACAAGCTCCTGTGAGGGACCAAAAACTTGTTCCGCTACCTTTACTGTTTTGAGTGGATCTGTTTCATTAACCTGCCCTTCTAATGTAACTGAGGCAGCATGTCAGACACAAGCCACCATCAATTCAAAATTTGCTACCTGGTTAGCGACTGCAAGTTTCACAGGTGGTTGTAATAGTGCTATGAGCAATAATAACTCAGGAGCGCCACTGGCCTGTGGTGGAACAACTACTGTTACATTTACAGTGACCAGTTCTTGTGAAGGGCCGAAAACATGTTCAGCTACATTTACAGTAACTACAGCTCCTGCAGTTGTGTTGACCTGTCCGTCTAATGTAACCGAAGCAGCTTGTCAAACTCAAGCAGTGATTAATTCTAAATTTGCTACCTGGTTGGGTACTGTTACATTTACGGGTGGATGTAATGCTGCTATTAGCAATAATAACACTGGTGCTCCTTTGGCCTGTGGTGGATCTACAACAGTGACATTTACAGTGACCAGTTCTTGTGAAGGGCCAAAAACATGTTCGGCTACTTTTACTGTAACCACAGCACCAGCGGTTGCATTAACATGTGCAGCAAATGTTACGGAAGCCGCATGTCAAACTCAGGCTACTATCAATTCTAAATTTACAACTTGGTTGGCTACTACAACATTTAGTGGTGGTTGTAATGCAGTTATATCGAATAACAATACCGGAGCACCACCGGCATGTGGTGGATCAACAACAGTCACTTTTACTGTAACCAGTTCATGCGAAACACCAAAAACATGCTCTGCAACTTTCACGGTAACATCAGCACCGGCTGTTGTTCTTACATGTCCTGTTAGTGTGACCGAAGCTGCATGCCAAACACAAGCCAGTATAAATTCTAAATTTACGACCTGGCTGGCAACGGCAGCATTTAGTGGAGGTTGTAATGCCGTAATTAGCAATAACAATGCGGGTGCTCCAAGTGCATGTGGTGGTACTACAACTGTAATTTTCACAGTGACAAGTTCTTGTGAAGCTGCAAAAACGTGCTCTGCAACATTTACAGTAACAGCGGCACCTGCTGTTGTATTAACATGTCCTGTCAATGTAACTGAAGCGGCTTGTCAATCTCAGGCAGATATTACTTTTAAATACTTTACCTGGCTTTCATCTGTATCTGTTACAGGAGGCTGTAACGTAAATCTGAGTAACAACAGTCCGTCGGGTGCACCTTTAGCTTGTGGAGAATCGAGGACAGTTATTTTTACAGTAACCAGTGATTGCGAAACTCCAAAAACTTGTTCAGCCACATTTACGGTATTGGCACCGCCACCATTAACATTGACTTGTCCTTCGAATATGACGATTACTACTTGTAAGAGTCAGGTTGAAATTGACACCTTGTTTAATCAGTGGTTGCGTTCTGTTACGATCAGCGGGGGATGTAATGCTGTAATAACTAATAACAATACTGGTGCACCCTCTGAGTGCAGCGGTTCAAAAACTGTTACCTGGACCGGAAGTGCGGGATGTGCTACTAATGTTACTTGTTCAGCCACATTTACCGTTTTACCTTTTGGACCTCCGGTCATCGATTGTCCTGCAGATGTCACAATAAGTTGTAGCGCATCAACGCTTCCTGGCAATACCGGATTTCCGATTGCAACAGATGCCTGTAATAATATGCCGGTATTGACTTACGACGATCAGATTAATTTAGGTTCCTGCGAAGGAAATTATTCCATTACAAGAACCTGGACTGCTACGGATAAATGCAATAATGCCAGTACGTGTATTCAGGAGATAACCATTGAAAACAAAGTCATTCCGACATTTACGCTACCTACTGATATAACAATTTACAAAAACTCTTCAGCTGCAGGATTAAAAAATCTGGTGAATTATAATTTCAATTTTGGCAATTCTTACAAAGCTTTATCTCCGGTATTATATTCCGGAATAACTTGTAGTGTCGAAAACAGTGCTAATGTTTTTGCAAAAGCAAATGGAACCGTTACAGGAAATCAGTCATTTGTTAATAATGCTGTCGCCGGAAAAGCTTTAACTGTGGTTAATTCACAGATTGGAAATTGGATTTTCCACGTTAGCGGCAGAAATCTACCAACATTTACCAATTTCGAAGTTTATCTTCAGGCATTCCGTGTAGGTAATGGCAGCGCTGCTAATATTATTTTGGATTGGAGTACTGATGGCACAAATTTTACAAACATTGGAACTACGGCATTAACGGTAGGCAGTTGGACTCAGGTTTACTCAACTATAAGCGGCGTTTCAAATCCGTCTAATCTATATGTTAGAGTAAGATATTCCGGAGGAACTGGTCAAGATCCTAAGAATCTTCATATCGATAACTTCCAAATTCGGGCAGCAAAACCATTAGAGCCATGTGCATTCGACGATGCTCCTGCTATTACCGGATTTCCAACGAATATAATTCACCCGTGTGATGCTAATCCGACTTCTACTTATTCAGATTCGCTTGAAACCGGCATTTGTATAACCAAAGTATTCAGAACCTGGACAGTAACCGATGATTGTGGCAATTCATCCACTGGTTCCGGAAAACAAATAATAACTGTTCTCGATACTATCGGACCAGAAATTATTTGTCCGTCTGGTGCAGCTCTGACAAATAAAGCAGATACTACACTTTGTCATTACACTGTCATTAATAACAAACTGGATGCCACTGCAATGGATGCGTGTACAGGTGACTCAGTTACATTGACTAATAATTACAACAATGCACCTTCCCTGCTTGGCGCTCAATTTTCTGTAGGACAACACACTATTACATGGACTGCAACTGATTTTTGTGGTAATTCCAGCACGTGTCAATATGTATTAACTATTTTTGAAATTGAACCTCCAAAAGCGATTTGTAAAAACGATACAATTGCCTTGGACGCTACAGGACAATATTGTATTACAGTAGACAGCATAAACAATAAATCAACTGATAATTGCGGAATTAAATCAATGAAATTAAACCGCTATTGTTATGGTTGTGATGATATTCCATCACGTCCGGTGATTCTCACTGTTACTGATTCAACGGGATTGTCTGATACTTGTATGTCAACACTTGTAATAAAAGATCTTACTCCGCCAAGTATAACTTGCAAGAATATTAGTATTTCATTACCCCCTAGTAAATCCAAAACAATTATTCCTGAAGATGTATTGTCGTTATTAAAAGATAATTGTGGAATCTCAACCAAGACAGTTACACCTAACAAGTTTGATTGTAAAAGTCCTAAGGTGACTACTGTGTTGGTAACAGTGACGGATCCTTCTGGTAATTCATCTACATGTCAGGCAACTGTCACCATATCAAATACTGCGGATGCAGATTGTGATGGCGTCAGTGATGTATGTGATGTTTGTCCCAAAGGAGATGACTCCATCGATAATAATAATGATGGTTTACCGGATTGTAAATATCCACCGCCTTTTAATAAGATTCTAGCAGCCTGGAAATGCGGAACAAATCCACAAAAAGTATGGATTGCTGAGTTAAGTACTGGTGGAGTATGTACTACCAAATGTGTATTATTCTCAGACTTTTTAATGAATCCAAGTCCGAATAAATTCCTCGGACCCTGCATAGAATGTCCGGGTAACATAATAATTGATGAGGATGGTAATGTTTTTGTGGTTGGGGAGAAAAATGAATCGTCTACAGAATTTGAAAAAACGGAAACGAATTCAAGTATTGTCGATTTCACTATAATTCCGAATCCAAACTATGGCGTTTTTGATATTGTGTTTGATACTCAGGTGGAAGAAGGCACGCTTCAGGTCTATAATTTATTAAATCAAAATGTGTGGAGCCGGGAAATCAGAGAGTCAACTCATCATCTAAAAATAAACTCCAGTGAATTCCGTCAAAAATCTTCCGGAATGTACCGGGTTGTATTTAAAAACAATCATGGCAAAACCATGCAATCATTATTGATTCTGAAATAATTAAATTTGATACCAGATCAAAAGCGGTGAATTAAACTTCACTGCTTTTGATCTGTTTTATTAGCTTGCTACTTAATTTTACCGACACACTTTTACTAACTAATAGATAGACCTGGTCAAAACATGACATTTCAAGTTAATTACAGAAGTACTATTTTGTAACGATTTGTTATAATCAGAACAACGCTGAAACAGCTGCACGCATAAAACTTTATAGTCATTAAAACAGGCTTGTATAAATTAACCGAACCTATTATTTTTCAAAGAAAATTAACTTTGACACCTACTTTGCAAAGCAGAAGGTCAATAAACTCATTTAGAAATAAAAATGATTAAGGTAAATAAATATCAACCTGGAAAATCGAATTAAACCTTTCTATACTTAAGGTAGATGATAATTGCATCAAGATCCTGAGAGTTCATCCTTTGGGTAAATTCATGAGTTTCGTTACGTATTCTCATGAAGACTTCATAAGCCTTTATCTGTGCTTCGGTAAACTGATCACCATGATCCATGCTTTTATAATTTTTCCCATGACATGAGCTACAATGTATTCCATACAATTTTTTGCCCCTGGTAGCAATTTGAACTAATTCTATTTTATCTTCAGGCGATAATTCAGGAGGCACATTGTAAGCATCCTTTGTTGTAGAACATTGCATGAAGGCACCCAGGCCTAGAGTTGCCAAAAACAAAATAATCCCTTTTTTCATAGACAAATTTTAATATACTCCACCTACTTTTCTAAAATTTAATTCCTTTTTAGAAGACATAGGTAAAGATAAAGGTGGCGGTTCAAATGGTATATATTCTGACAAACTATTCATAAAAATGATGAGAGCTTTTTTTTCTTCAGGATTTAATTTTAGAGAATCTGGTGATAAAGTCTGGTTTTCAACATTTAACCCTTTACCCTTTCCACCACCCACATCATAAAAGTCAATGAGTTGTTCGAGGGTATGAAATACGCCGTTATGCATATAAGGCTTAGTTTGGCTAATATTGCGCAAAGTGCCTGTGCGGAATGCATTTAAAGTTTCTTCCGAAGGATTAATTAAAAATCTTCCTTTGTCCGGACTAAGTGCACTTGCTACAGAATCTGCAGGAACACCAATAACCTCAAATTCACTTCCAATATATGGAGGCTTAACTCCATTAAAATGAGGCACAAAATGACAAGTGGCGCATTGAGCTCTATTCATAAAAATATTAAAACCTTCTATAGCTAGAGGTTCCAATTCTGCATTATTATTCATTGCATTATCAAATGGCGAATAATAATAGTTAAATGAATTAAAATATATACTTAGAGCCGATGTGATGTGTTCAATTCCCAATTTCTTATTGGTGCTTAGTTTTGAAAATTTTTTTAAACTTTTTTTATAATCACTGCAACTCAATATTTTTTTTAGCAGCATATCTTCCTGACTATTTAATTCTATTGGATTGGTAATAACATCACTCATTTGGTGAGGAAAGTTATAATGCTTCCCATCCATCATAAGAAGGTGGTTAAATTCAGAATTTATCAATGAAGGGGTGTTTCTGGTCAAACGATTAATTTTATCAAATTGCAATGCAGTACTAACCGTGGTGTCTGCAAAAAACTCTGTTGGCTTATGACAAGAAGCGCAACTACGCAGGTTATTACCGGATAGCAATGGATCATAGAATAATAATCGACCCAGAGATTTTATTTCATCTAAAATAAATTCGTCGGTAATCGAGCGGTAGACGCCTTTTATATCCTGACCTGTAAATAAATTTTTATCAAATATGGAAGAGGCTTTATTGTTTAAGGAAAAATCATTATAGTTTTCTGTTTGAATTTTATATTCTCTGATAAATTTTTGATTTTTTGAAAATAAGATATTGACGTAATCTTTAATAAATTTATAGTGATTAAAAAGAGCAGGATATTCACTCTGATTGTTAACAAAAAACAACATACTATTAAACAAATCCAGATAATCCTTATCCAATGGGTGTTTTTGAAACTCCTGATTATATTTTTTATAAATTTCGAGAACATACGAGATCATTGTTCTTAATTCCGGAATGACGCGATCACTATTTGGACATTCGAAGCCTGAGGTATAGATCGCGGCCAGATTTAAAAGAAAAAGGCGGTTAGCCAGAAAAAAATGGTGATGAGAAGTCAGAAAGCGCGTAATAGAATCTTGTAAATAAACTTTTGAGGAAGAGGCAGACTCACTTAACAAATTAATCAACACATCCTTTGAAATAAAGTCTTCTTCCAAATATTGTTCAGCAAGAGTTAAACCTGCGCCCTCACGTCTATACGGTTTTTCAAATTTTTCGAAAACTTCCGTTTCCCATTCTACAGGTAAAGGTCCATTGATTTTTTTATAAACTGTTGGCTCCAGATATCTAATCCAAAAATCTGCTTTTTTCAGACGAATTCGACATTGATGGATGTCGGCGATTATTTTTTCTTTAAAATCAGGATCTCTGAAGTCACCCTGCCGAAGTGTTTGTATCAGCTTGTATTGATCGTCAATTAAAGACTTTATTGATGCATCATAAAACTCAGTGTATTTATGGTTATAAGAGGAAAATGAAATCCAAAAAAAAGATAAAATAACCAGGATAACAGCTAGTTTTTTATATCCGGTTTTATAAAATACCCTTTTTTTAATCATAAATAAATGTTTAACATCTCCAAATGCCCAGATATAAATTGTTAAGGAAAACAACTTGGTAGAATTACAAAAATAATTCTTTTTTGATAAGTCAGTAAATCCCTGAATTTATAAAGAACATACCGTTTCATCCAATAAAAATAGGTTTTCAACTGGAAATTTATGAAGTTAAGAATAAGCTGAGATAAAATATGAAAACTGAAGCTACTGTAAATCAAGCAACTTTGTCTAATTAGCCATTATAAAAATACTCCTAATTAAAACAAACTCAGCTATCCAATATATGGTATAAAAATGTATATTTGGCGATGAGAATGGAGCTACACTCCATTTGAGTAGAACTGACAGTATGGTAAAGTATAAGGCTAAGGGATGTTTATTGCTTCTCATAAACATCTATGGAAAAATTACACTAGGATGTATTGCCCTGATTTGTATAATAGCATTTCAAAGTTGTCACTCTGAAACCAGCTCAGATCATTTTTATATACCGGCCGATTTCGAAGAACAAGAAGCCGTATGGATGGGCTGTCAGGGCCGTACAGGATTTAAGCAAGTTCGAAATGACATTGTCAAGGCGCTTTTACCATATGTTGATATTAAAATTGTATCCCCTTCTGAAGATGTTTTAAAAATATGTAAAGAGTTTTTAGCTTCCGATCATATTAATACATCTTTAGTCGATTTCCTGGTTATGAAAGATAACGAATTCTGGATGAGGGATCATGGTGCAACTTTTGTTGTGAATAAAAAAGGTCAGATGAAAGTTATCGATTTTGTCTGGACTGATTATGGATACCAGGATTGGTTAAGGGATTATTATTCAGGTGATGAAACACAGGTACAGGCTGTTATGCGGACTTTGCCAGATAATCAAAAAGCACATATAGATAGTCTGATGGCTATTTATCTGGGAGTACCTATTGAAAAATCCTGGATACGGATTGAAGGAGGCATGATGGAAGTAAATGGAAAAGGTACATTAATTTTAAATGAACCCCTGACATTAAGTCGTAATCATGGTGCAACAAAAGATTCGATCTCGTCAGAGTTTAATCGTGTTCTTGGAATCAGCAATATCATCTGGTTAAAAGAAGGTCTGGCGGAAGATCCACATATATGTGAAACAATTACTGCTGATTATGTTGGAATAGGTACAGGCGGCCATATTGATGAGTATGCCCGTTTTGCTGATAGCCATACTATTTTGCTGGCTTGGGTACCCGAAGAAGAAAAAGAACTGAATCCCATAAATAGATTAAATTACAAACGAATGAAAATCAATTTTGAAATTCTGAAAAATTCACGGGATATTGATGGCAAAAAATTCAAAATAATTAAAGTTCCTATCCCTGATCCAATTGTTACCAGAATCAGAATAAATAAAGAAGATCAATGGGATGGCACTTTGAATATTCCGGAATTAATGTTTAAACCTAGAGATGGGTGGAAAGAAGGAGACACAGCCAAACGAATAGCATCCGCTAGTTATTTAAATTATTTTATTACAAACGACATTGTATTATTGCCGACATACGTTCATGCGGGTTCTTCTGCAATAAAGGAAAACCAAGTCAAAGGAATATTTCAGGACGCATTTCCAGATAGAAAAATTAGTTTTATCAATGCATTGCCACTCAACTGGAGAGGTGGAGGAATGCATTGCACGGCTACCATTCAGCCAAAACGACGACACATAAGCCCATAGAAGTTCATAGCAACCTGTATTCAACTCATTCATTTGTAGATCTTTCCGATTGTTGCATAGGGTACAATCCAAGATAAATCATTTTAATAATTCAGATGGAAGTAAAATCTGAATGACTAATTTTGTGCGTTTTCCAAACTAAGGTATAATTTATTTAAACCCCAGCCATGAATTATAAAATTTTTACCAATGCAGCAAATCGATTTATGGACTATGTTCAAATTGATACACAGGCCGATCCGGATTCTGATACTTCACCAACAACAGAAAAACAGAAGGACTTATCAAAACTCCTGTACCGGCAATTACAGGATGCAGGCATACGTTCAGAACTGGATGACTATGGATATGTTTATGGCTGGATTCCCTCAAATTCGGATAAACGTGTACCTTCCATATGTTTTTGTGCTCATGTGGATACAGCTCCAGATTGTAGTGGAACAAATGTAAAACCCATACTTCATAAAAATTACAATTTGCAGGACATCGTATTACCCGATGATCAAACAATAATTATATCTCCAGATGAGTTTCCGGCATTAAAGGAAAAATCGGGCGAATCCATAATTACCGCCAGTGGCTTAACCCTTTTGGGAGCAGATGATAAAGCGGGTGTAACTGCTATAATGGAAGCCCTATTATATGTAAATAAACATCCGGAAATTAAGCATGGGCCCATTAGTATTTTATTTACAACAGATGAAGAAGTAGGTCATGGAGTAGATCATGTAGATTTAGAAAAACTAAAAGCAGATTTCGCCTATACCCTTGATGGTGGAGAACTAGGATGTATTGAAGATGAAACATTTTCAGCGGACGCAGTGACGATTGATATCAAAGGTGTCAGTGTACATCCAGGATATGCAAAAGGTAAAATGGAAAATGCCATAAAAATTGCCTCAGAAATTATTTCTAATCTTCCTAAAGAACATTTGATACCGGAAGCAACCTCCGGAAGAGATGGTTTTATTCATCCAGTTAAAATACAAGCTGAGCTAGAATCGGCTAAAATTCAATTTATCATCCGGGACTTTGATACATCCAAATTAAAAGAACATGAAGACACTCTAAAAAAAATAACCAAAAGGGTAATAAATAATTATGCCAACAGTCGTTTTGAGTTTAAGGTTTCTGAACAATACCGTAATATGAAAGAAGTATTAGATAAATATCCAGAAATCGTGAACTACGCCGAACAGGCGATAACAGAAGCAGGAATTAAACCAATTAAAGGATTAATCAGAGGAGGAACTGACGGAAGCCGTTTAAGCTTTATGGGCTTACCCTGTCCTAATTTATTTGCAGGTGAACATGGGATACATTCTAAAAAAGAATGGGTTAGCGAACAGGATATGCAAAAAGCGGCTGAAGTTATCATTCGTATTTGCCAAATTTGTGAACGAAATGCCTGATTTAAATACTATCCCGGTGTTCCCACTCCCCGTGGTTGTATTTCCAGACGAAGAAATAAGACTCCATATTTTTGAACCCAGATATAAAGAACTAATAAAAGATTGCTCAAAAAGTAACATAGTTTTTGGAATCATACCGGTTATTTATCAACAATTAATGGATACGGGCACCCTGGTTTTATTGCAAGAAATTGTAAAAACTTACCCTGATGGAAGAATGGATGTCATACTTAAAAGCGATGTTGCTTTCAAAGTGCAACAGTTTATTGAATTTTATCCGGGTAAACTGTATTCTGCCGCATCTGTCCAGCTTTTAGAATTCGAAGGCAATTATGATGCTAAGTGCGTCAATGAAATTAATCGACTCTTCAATGAATTATGTGAACTCAATGATGTCAGACCCCTTCATTCGATTAACTGGGATTCATTCAAAAGTTGTAAACTAGCTCATTATGTTGGCTTCTCCCTGGAAGAGGAGTACGAGTTTTTAAAATTGTCAACAGAAACTGCAAGAATTGCCAGATTGGTAGTACAACTAAATCAAATGATAGCTAATAGTAAAATCAGACTTGACTGGACTAAACGCCTCAGTTTAAATGGAGAATTCAGAAACTTTAAGGAATTTTAACGTAAAAAGAAGATTCCTATAATAAAGTAAATAGAATTGGACAATTTGAAAAATATCCAGGATAAAGAAGGTGGAATAGTTAGTTTATGATTACAACATTTTTTGCTACCATTCCTTTTTTTCCACGTTCCACCTCAAAATTTACTTTGTCGTTTTCTTTTAATGGTTTGGTTAATCCGTTGGCATGCACGAAAACGCTTTCCTGGCTTTGAAGGTCTTTAATAAATCCATAACCTTTAGAATCATTAAAAAATGTTACTTTTCCTTTTCTAACTGGATCTATACGGTCAGCTGCATCTAATTTTCGGGCTCCTAGCAAGATATCTTCTTTTTTTATGATGGATATTTTTTTGGGATCAGGAGGAGTATCAGTTATGTTTCCGTATTCATCGACATAGGAAAGTTCGTGCTCCAGGCCCATTCCTTTTTTTGAGTTGGCCTTCCGTTCTTCGCGTTTCTCTAACTTATCCTGTCTTTTCTTTAATCGTTTCTTTTCTTTTTCTTTTTTATTAAATGTCTCCTGAGTTCTAGCCATAAAGTAAATGTCGCTGTTTTGTATCCGAATATTTTGAAGTTTTCAGATGATGAATAATTGACAAAGTTACACAGAATAAATGAAAACATGATAAAAACTGGCTTAAGCATTGATATTTAATCTAAAAAACTGACTATTTGCAAGCAATTGACAAATGAAGAATAGGGAAGAATAAAAATTTACAAATAGGTCTTTCAGGCTATACAATGAAGGCTAAGACATCAATCAGGAATGAGTACTTTGGTATACCAGATATCTATTTAAAAATCCAGATTCAAAGAAAAGAAATGAGAATACAATCCGACTCCGGTGTTCCCAATATTAGTTAATGCATAATCAAGCGTAATCTTGGCAATCCTCACGCCAAGACCTGCCGTCGGATAAAAGGAAAACTCTTTATTCCCGGATCCATCAGTAGCTATCACATTCTGAAAGTTTCCGGCGCCCATTCTAAGAAAAATACGTTGTGTATAATCCAATTCAAAGCCAATTCTGGGATCTATATTAAAACGATCAGCGGCTATCAAAGATGAATTGGTACCGTCAGTTGAAAATTCCAAATCTATTGCAGCAAGTAATTTAATTTTTTCAGAAATCTGAAATTTATAAGCTGATCCGGCTATGAGTTTTGGCAATGTATATTCAACCGAACTGGATGGAATGTCATTGTTAGTTTGCTGAAGTATAATTTTTTCTTCATTACTAAAGCTAAAACTATATGCATTGAAGCTTGTAGTGATATCTCTTCCCATTAAAGAAAAACCAAATTTCTCGCCACTATATCGGATCGCTGCATCAAAACCAAATCCCCAGGCAGAAGCAAACGATCCAAACGTTCGCCGGATTACTTTAGCACTTCCTCCTACCGACCATGGACTATTGTTAAGTTTTCGTCCATAAGAAACCAATATCGCGTAATCTGCAACACTAAATTCTTCGATCCGGCTATAATCTATACTTCCATCAGGACCTCTTAATCTTAATGTGTTTGGAATCTGATCAATTGCCATACGAATTAATGATAACGAACCAAAACTTTTACCTTCTTCATCAAGACGTTTCCCAAAAGCTACATAATCATAATTTCCAATTCCTGAAAACCATTCAGCATGCTGTGCGCTTACCTGAAACTTGGCTTCATTAAATGGAAGACCTGCTGGATTCCAATAGGCTGCCTGCACTGTTTGTGTATGTGCACCTGAAGCACCAGACATTGCCATTCCCCTGGCTCCTACCCCAATATTTAGAAAATCATTACTGAACTTTGGTGCCTGAGCATATAACACAATTTGAAAGCAAACTAAATAAAACAGTGTATATTTCTTCATATTTGGATCTTCAGAGCTGTAAATATATGATAAATTATTATAATATGTAAAATTATATATTTAAAACGCTGAAACACGGCTATTATTGCCTATTTAATCCTGGTTAAAACATTTAATAACCGCAGTCGCTGCATGACCCTTTTCGTCTGAGATCTTTACAGAATGAATACCAGGACCCGGATTAATCTTCCACTCATGCAATCCTTGCGATGTAGTGCCTAAATAGTTATTATCTAGAAACCAATAAATCACGGCCTGTGCATCTTTATGAACAGCTTTGAGTATAATATCATTAGATCGATCATCCAGATCCACCGGAATAAAAACCTCTATACCTTTGTCCGGATATATGAATTCGATAAATTGTTCTGAAGAATAAGATTCATGAATACAATCTGGATGTAATGGTGGCATTAATTTATAATCTGGGTGGTTGCTCTTATAAAAATATTCCATTACAGGAGGTAAACCAAACCAATTTTTAGTAACATATTGACTAAAACAATCTTTAAAAACGCGCCACTTAGATGAAGAATCCAAAAAAATCTGTTGGTGGAATTTACAAACAGTCAATTCATTTAATGTCGAGGCAGACCAAATTGTATCGACTTCTTTACAATTTGGAGAAGGCAAATAACCACTTTGGCGACAAATTCTGGTCTGGTACATATCATCATATGGAATATCCCAGACATCTGATATATCTAAAGAATAATATAATTCAAAAAGCAAGGGTGCGGCAGTATGAACACCAATTAAACCCGGACGACCCATGCCACTGGAGTTACCTATCCAGACAACCAGGGTATATTCAGGAGTAATTCCAACACACCAGGCATCTTTATAGCCAAATGAGGTACCTGTTTTCCAGGCTATTTTCTTTTGGTTCTCGGTAAAAAAATGTGTTGAAAGTTCGTGAGGCAATACCGATCCTTTCATACATTGAATCATCTCAAACAAGGCAGCATTACTATAAACGGCCTGAATTTGTCTTTGATTCTTTTCGTCTGAATAATCTTTAAGCCTATTAATAGATATTTCCGGAATAAATTTATTCAATTTACCGGATTCCAGTATCTGCCGTGCAAATCCTGAATATACCCTGGCGAGATCCCAAGCCGTCACTTCTGCCCCACCCAATATCAATGACAATCCATATTCTTCAGATGTTCTGAACAAATTATTAAATCCACATTGTTTTAATTGATTATAAAAAAATTCTACACCATATAATTGCAATAATCTGACTGCCGGTACATTTAAGGATCGTTGAATACACTGATCTGCCGGAATGGCGCCTCCGTAGTTTCTGGAATAATTTTCAGGCCTGAAACCGGAAATCAAAGTCGGTATATCAGCTAATAATGTTTTTGGACAAATCAAACCACGATCTAATGCAGCTGCATATAATAAAGGCTTTAATATACTACCTGAACTTCTTGGTTTGTGAATATTATTAACCTTACTATTCTTTACACGGTTGGATGAATCAGGATTATTGCCAAGGTAGGAAACCAATTCAGATGTTTTATTATCAACCAAAATGACGCTGAGGTTATGAATCTCATTTTCTAACAAATTCCTTGCATGATGTTTTGATATTTCAATAAATTTATCCTGTATGTCCGCAGAAATTGTCGAATAAAATGAATAATCTTCCGGATATTTTTTTCTTAAATACTCCAACAACATACTGCCTGAGACCGGAATGGTAAAAAGCTTTTCAGGAATAGGTTCGAGTACTGCCAAATCAAAAGTTTCTTCAGTTATTCTTTTTTGAATTTTCAGTTTGTCAAGTAAATCATTGCGTTTTTGCAGAAGGACTTTTCTGTTTTTTGCCAAATGAACACTGGATGGCTGATTCGGTAAAACAGCTAGCAAAGCGGATTCCGCCCAGCTTAATTGGTTTGCATTACAATGAAAATAACGCCACGCTGCTGTTTGAATGCCAACTACATTTCCACCATACGGTGCGACTGATCCATAGAGTTTTAAAATCTCCGTTTTGTTATAATTAAATTCCAGTCCAATCGCATACCATGTTTCTTTTATTTTGTTTCCAATAGATCGGCGTGGATTTCCTAAAAGCAAACGGGCCAATTGCATACTTATCGTAGAACCACCGGAGCTAATTTTTTGATTAATAAAATTATAATATAATGCTCGCGAGAATGCTACAGGATCAAATCCCAAATGATAAAAAAATCGCTTGTCTTCAAACGTACTTAAGCAGGTAATATATTTTTCCGAAATGGTATCACTTACCGGAAAACGCCATTGCCCGTCTTTGCTGAGAACAGCTGCTATTAACCTACCTTCTTTGCTGTATAATACAGGCGAATATAAAACAGTTTTAACAAGGTAAGGTGCAGAAAGATAGGCACTAAACCAAATGATAAAAATACCTAGTAAAACAAATTGAATGAATCTTGCAGGCATATCATTTTCGTACCTCTACCTGTATTGGTGCTGCTCTGTATTTAGCACTTATTGCAGGATCGTACATCGCTTCACAAACAAAAAACGGAGCATTATATTTGCCAGGATATGAGGCGGTTAATGGAAGAGTTACTTTTATGGATTCTCCAGAATTTAGACCAAAATAATAAAACACACGATCATCCCTGAAATCGACATAGTCTAATTTAGAATTCACTAAATCCAATCCACCAATCCGCCTGTTTTCAATTTCTAATCCAGGAGGTATAACAGCAGATAAAGCAAGATTATCAATCCGGCCGCTTTGACCAGGATTATAAACGGTTATGGTAGTATTAACAGCATCTCCTGAATTTAAAACTGCTTTATTATAATTAAGATACTGAGTTTCTACATTCATTTTTATACCATGAGAAATATCCATCCGCTTATTTGTATTGTCTTTACCTGATTGAATAATGCGAACTGTAAGTGGAAGTGAGGATAAGTTGGAAAATTCAAATAACTGTTTACCAGCAGGAAGTAAATCTACAGCATAAGCAGGAAAATTTGTTTCAACTGATTGTTTATTAGCATTCCAGCTATAGTTAAATTTCATTTTAGAATCCCAACTTTTCCCATACAATTTTCCTAATGAGAGTAAGACAAAAGACATTTCCTGTGTTGAATAATGCATTTTTCCCGTTATACGCTTCAGTAACTTATTGAGCAATTTTGAAGCTTCGGTTTTTTTATTTTGATGCGTCAATATCAAGGATACTAATGCATCATCCCGTATATCCGATCCAAAACTGGAAGCACTTTCTCTGTAAGCAGCAAAATCAGGGATTTCTCCAGAGATCAATTTAGCAGCAATATCAGATTTTCCTGATATAGAATAAGCACCTGAAAGCAGCACCTTACTCAGGTAATCAAGATTTTTATCCTGGTATAATACATTCATGGCCGCCCATTCAGGAAAGCCATATAATGAAAGCGTAAACAAGCGATATGCCTGAAAAAGATTCGGTCTGTGATAATTTGACTTTTTATCAACTATAAAAGAACTTATTAATGTTCGCTGAGCGTTATACCATTTTTGCAACAGATCCGCCGGCACATTAAATCCGGAATTCTTCGCTTCAATAAGAAAATGACCGGCGTAACTATTCGCCCAATCCGAATAATTATCAGCACCCGGCCAATAATTAAAATATCCTGCGGATGATTGAAAACGCCTTAGCTTTTCAATAGCAAGTTTTACATTCTTATTTAATTCCTCTACTTGAGCAGAATTCATTTCTGATAATGATGACATAACAATTTGTGGAAAAGCTGCCGATACCACTTGTTCGAGACACCCATGTGGATATTTCATTAAATCATTCAACAGCTTATCAGGAGAAATGCTCTGAATTTGTGAAATCTCCATTCTTACTTTACGAGTTCCTTCTGAACCAAACGGAATAATCGTTTCATTGCGACTTTTTCCGGGTTCAATCCAAATTTCTTGTACATCATAACTCACCGGATTTAAGTTATCGACATAGATTGATGCAGTATTTTTTGCCGTATGAGAGCCTGATTTTGCCAAAACAGAAATATCCGAATTGCCGACATTTCCATTGGCCTTAAGCTTAAAATAAATTGTTTTATCACCAGATTGAGAAAAACTTAGTTGTTTTTTATTTTCATCCGCTAATTTCAAAACACCTTTACAATCCAATTGAACTGAAATATTTTTTATCTCTGAGTTGGACACAAAAATGGTAACTGGAACCATAAGTTCATCCGTACAACCTACAGTTCTAGGCAAACTCAACTGCGTCATTAAATCATTTTTTACTTCCACAGTTTTTTCGGCCGAACCAAATTTGCCATAAGCATTTGCAATGAGCATTATCCTGACGGCTCCAATATAATTCGATATGGTAAAATCATGTTTCCTGCGTTCTCCTTTTTTAAGTATTATCGGATCTGAACGAAGTACTACTGGTTGAAAACGTTTATTATGAATATTTTGATTTTTATCAATCGCCATATCTCCTCCAATACTGAATATCTTTTCGAGTTCACCAGTAGTACTTCCTATAACTTCATTAAAATTATCATATGTCAAAATGGATAAAGCTTCCTTAGACATGAATTCTTTAAACGGATCAGGAGTTTTAAACCGGGTCAGACTTAACAGTCCCTCGTCAACGATAAATAATTGATAAACCATTTCCCTTTCCTGTTCTTCAGCTATTTCGACAGTAAATTTTTCATCCGGTTTAATTTGATTTTTTATTGAAATTACAGGTAACAGCTTACTATTTTTGTCTTCCACAAAAACCGGAATAATCCCGTACAACCTAAGCGGCAAGTCATTTACTTTGTTATTTCTACCCTGCACAAAAGAGATATCAAGGTATACATTAGGAACCATTTGAGCAGTCAACTGAAACTCGTAATATGTTTTTCCTTTTAATGCTTTTAGCTGTTCCGTTTTAATTATTTTATTTCCTTTGATAAGATTAATTAAATATGTACCTCCACTGGCACCCGGTAGTTCCAATTTAGCCTTTTCACCAATTTGATATAAGTCCTTATCTGTATCAAACGAAAGAATGCTGACAAATTCAGAATTATTCTGATTATAAGTCCAGCCAGTATAAAAATAATCTCCTGTACTATATTGAGTTTTGGTATTAGTCGCTCTGATGAAATAGCGATCATAATCTTTCAGATTAATTTTTAAGACAGCTCTACCATTTTGATCTGTACGCAGTAAATTAGTCTGGACCAGCCGTTGCATAGTCTTTTGCTGATAGTCTCCGCGGTAAGATGACCTGATCTCAAACCACCAATCATAGCTTACTTGAAACAGTTCGAGTTTAATTTCTCTGTTGGGAATAGCATTTCCTTTCTGATCCAATACTACTAATTGAATTTCCTGATCGACACCAGTTAGTACTTGCCTGCCATAGGGGCTTTCCGGAATTTTGATTCCGACGAATTCCTTATGAGCCGATTTTTCATCTTCATAATAATCAGTTGAAATATCACCATCTGCTCCTGTTACTCTGGTTATCAATGTAGTCTTTAATTTCCCGGTCCGCAGTGAACTGACGATATCCGGGAAGAGCACATCCGCTTCTCCCTTTTCATTTAAATCCCCATTAAATATTTCCAGTTCGCCATCCAGTTTATTAATTTCAGGATCAGTAAAAATATACTTCTCATACTTTGTAAAAATTGGATTTACCAACTTATAATTCAAACTAACGCGAGCGTTTGCAGCAGCAGCTGGTGCCCCATGTAACCACATCGCTCTTAATTTCAGAGGATTTTTCAGGTCGATCAGCTTTTCAGACTTAACTTCCTGCCATTCCACCTTGTATCTGTTTGGCTTTACTGTTTCGATTAAAATACGTTTTTCAAAAACGCTTAAGCCTGTTTGTATTTTTGCGGTATATAATCCCGTCAAGTCAGTTTCCTTAGTAGGAATTAAAAATGAATAAAGTCCTTGTAAATTTTCAGACTTAATAGTTTTATAAATCACTTGTCTTTTTGGATTAATCAAACTAAACTCCAATGGTAAATTCAACGGAATTTTTTCATTATCCAGATGCAAAATAACATTAATAAACAAAGAATCACCGGGCCGCCATACACCACGTTCTGCATAGATTGTAGCTTTGAGGCCTTTCTGTAATTTTATTCCGCTTATATCAAATTCACTTTGTGAAATGGATTTATTATCTGAAATTTTTAAATACGAATGGTGTTTACCACTTACAGCTTGCACATAGGATGGTTTTTGCAGAAGCTGACAGTTTATCATACCATTTCCATCTGTTTTTCCGGAAAAAAGAAGTTGTAATTGCTGATCATAAAAATTAACTTCAGCTGATTTAACCGGACTGCCATCCAGTACATCATAAACATTAACCATGGCCTGCCCTGCTTCTTCAGATGTTTTTGCTATCATGGCAATATTAGAAGCAAAGAAGGACAATTTGGCAAAATGTTCCTTATAATAATAACTTATATTACATGGATCTTCAGTATCATTATTTCCGTATTCAGAATAGTTGTAATACGGATATTCTCTCCACCATGAGCTAATCGTTGGGTCACCTGTTTCTTCATAATAAAAATCTTCAGGTATTGCAGGTTTACCAGCAGAACATTGATAATCACTATACTCGGGTTTAAAGCTAATTCGTACCTGATAATTAGCTCCCGGTTCGGCTTCAATAAATTCACTTAAATTTAAACCATATCGTTTCCATGCACTAGCATTTGAACCTTCAGCCAATTCACTTAAGCGTATAACTTTTTGTTTGATCACTCTACCCAAACGTATCAAATTATACGAACCAAAGTCTTCATCAAAGCCAAGATGAATATTATAAAGTACATTATTAGAAAATGTTTTAAATATTTCAACATCCACCGTGTGAAGATTAATGGCTTCAAATGGCAAAATAACGTCCCTGGTATAAGGTAAACTTTTTCCTTGTTGTACCATACGGACCTGAGGTGGATTCTGAATTAAAGAAAACCAATATTCATGAGATATCTCGAGATTTTTATTTTTTGATGATTTAAGTAAATTACTGATTACTAATGTACCTGTATTGGCTGACCATGCCTCTGGTAAATGAACGCGTATTAAGTCATTCTCTTTAACGAGTTGCAGCTTAGTTGAATCATTTTTTATAGTGATCAGTCCCTGAATATTCTGATTAATATCCAATATTTGTGAAAAGTAAATAACCAGATCTCTTTGTCCAATTCTTGATTCATCGATGCCTTGTACGATAAACTCATCCAATGCTGGAATCCTGATTTTTTTGGTTTCAGTATACTTGCCAACATATTCAGGCACTTTTTCCCAAACCAAAACCAATTCTGATGATTTTTCTAAACGGTTAATAGGTCCGATGTATAATTCAAATTTATAAGGATTCGACTCGATGGCTTCAAGTTGAAACTTGACCTTTTTGGAGTCGGCAAATTTTACTTGAACTGCAGCCAGTAATTTTTGATAATCGATAATATCATTAACATGAATGGCTCCGCTAATATACATCTGGCTGCTCTCTTGCGGATCGGGTCTCGGGTAAGCTACAGATAGAGAAACTTCCAATGGTACATAACTAAAATCAATTTTTGTAGTTTTCAGCGATTGATCAATTTCCGGAAAAATCGACTCCAGATTTAAAATTAGTTTGTATTCCAAATTTCCTTTAAGCACGGATTTGTCCGGATAGAACTCCATCAAATAGGTGGATTTCCAAATACATTTACCCGGGATTTCAGGAATAATTTTATAAATAGAGTTGGAAACATCTTGTCCAATCTGACCTGACTCTACGACTTGTTTTGCAAATTCAACGCGGACTGGTTCAGTTCGTTGATGTTTTCCGGAAGAAAAACCACTAATATAATTTTTATACCGTTCGGAATTTATTTCCGGATAATCTGTGTCCTTATTTGTCCGGCAATCTGAACATACAATTACCACAAAAGCAAAAAAAACAAAAGTCCATTTGTTTTTCATATAAAGTAATTAAAGTAAATTGATTTTAAGGGCCAGCTCACAATACAAATCCTGGTCACTGGCATTTCTATGATTCATCCCTTTTGCTTTCAGGTCATATTCTTTTAGCAAGTTTATCGCCAGTTCAATATTGGCTATTGAAAATCGTTGTGCGGCTTCTCTGTATTCTTTAATAAAATATTTAAAAGGCAGCTTCATAATTTTATTCAGATCATCGTCATTCAAATTGCCATAGATTTTAGCTATCCATAATTTTTGAAAATGATTAAATAATCCGGCGATTGTTGCGATCAGAGGATTTGTTTTGGAATGATGTGCCATATTACTGCATATCCAGAATATTTTGCGATGATCTTTCAGACTAATTGCTTTTTGTAATTCGAATACATTAAACTCTTTACTGACACCAATAAATCGGGAAATATCATCTTTTGTAACTTTATGCGATTTTGAAATATTTAGTTTTAATTTTTCAAGCTCGTTTTGAATAGTTGCCAGATCATTACCAATATAATCGACCAGCAGCATTTGAGCTTCGTCGTCCATTTTTATATCTAATTCTTTAGCAGTTGACTTAATAAAACCCGGAAGCTGGTAATCAGACAATGATTTAAATTCATAATAAAAATCCATCGATTTTACTTGTTTGACCCATGAAGACCTGCCATCTGGTTTTTTTGAAAAACATATTATAAGCAAGGTACTTTCCAAAGGCTTTTTGGCATAAGTAACCAATGGCTCCCAGTCTTTTACTTCCTGTGCTTCTTTAACAATTATAAGTTTTCGGTCACCAAAAAATGGAAACTCCCTTGAAAGATCCAGGATATAATTAGCTGTAACATCTTTACCGTAGAGAATGCTTTGGTTAAATTCCTGAGCTTCTTTTGGCAGATAATTTTCCTGAACCTGATTAATAATTTTATCTAAAAAAAATAATTCTTCAGAGCTGATTACATAAATAGCTTTTCGCGTTGTCCCCAAAATTTCCTGTATGAGTTCCTGAATTTCCATTTGTCTATTATCTTACGGTAAAGTTAATTATCCGGACTTATCTTTGAACTCAATTTTTAAAATAATATGGGAAATAAGCTGATTTTAGTCACAAATGATGATGGTATTTTTGCCCCGGGTTTAATGGCGCTGGTTAATATTGCCCGACAATTTGGAGAAGTTGTTGTGGTAGCTCCAAACAGTCCGCAATCCGGTACGGGACATGCAATTACAATAAATCAACCTATACGTCTCCATAAAATCAATACTATTGAGGGTATTGACGCCTATGAATGCTCTGGCACTCCCGTTGATTGTGTAAAACTGGCAAAAAATGTATTATTAAAAAACAGAACCATTGATATCTGCCTCTCTGGTATCAACCATGGCTCCAATGCTTCGATCAATATAATCTATTCCGGCACACTATCTGCAGCCATGGAAGCCTCATTGGAAAATATTCCTTCTATCGGATTTTCATTGCTCGATTATTCATTTGAGGCTGACTTTGAAGCTTCTGCAAGCCATTTGAAAGCTATTATAGAATCTGCCCTTGAACATGGCATTCAGGATTGTAAATTATTAAATGTCAATATCCCAAAATGTTCGAAAAACGAATTAAAGGGAATCAAGGTTTGTAAACAAGCGGAAGGACGTTGGGACGAAGAGTTTATGGAAGCAAAGGATCCAAGAAATGAACCATATTATTGGCTCACTGGTAAATTTTATGCAGAAGAGCTTACTGAGGATACGGATCTCTGGGCTTTGGAAAACGGATATATTAGCATTGTACCCTCCGGACATGATCTTACTGTTTATCCGGCGATTGAATCAAACAAACAATTTGAAAACCTTATCCTGGTTTCTTGATTTTAATTAAATGAATAATTTAATACTATTTAATAATTATAAGATATGAATTTATTACATCAATACAATAAATTGTGGGTCGGCATCTTAACCGGATTATGTGTGCCTTTTGCCTCATACGGAATATTGCTGATGATCTATGATAAAATGGATTATTACGAAATATTTAATCCCATTGGTCTTGCGCCTAATTTCAGAGAACGCACCATTGGTCTGTTGGCTATTATATGCAATATTATACCCTTACAGATATTTAACAAGAAAAATTTTCTGGAATCGATGCGAGGAATTGTATTTCCTACTTTGTTATATGTTGCTCTTTGGATGTATTTATATGGTCTGGAATTATTAAATGGATGAGTTTTAAAAAATTATACATTATTGCCGGAGAAGCTTCAGGAGATTTACATGGAGGTAAAGTACTGGAAAAATTAAAAGTCATACATCCTGATCTGATCGTAAGGGCCTGGGGCGGAGATCATTTAGAGGCTGCCGGGGCAATGATTGATGTGCGATATGAGCGTATAAATTTCATGGGATTTTCAGAAGTCTTAAAAAATATTCATAAAATCATTTTACTCTTTCGAAGTGCTAAAAAATCAATAGTAGAATTCAATCCTGAGGCATTACTCTTGATTGATTATCCTGGATTTAATTTGAGGATGGCAAAATGGGCATATTCCAAAAATATACCTGTTTATTATTACATAGCTCCTCAGATATGGGCCTGGAAAGAAAACCGCGTCCATACAATAAAAGAAACCGTTCGAAAATTATTTATCATATTACCATTTGAAAAGGATTATTTTGCTAAACATGGAATTCAAGCCTATTATTTCGGACATCCGCTACTTGAATCTATTCAAAAATTTAGATGGAACCCTTCATTTAGAGAAGATTATGGTTTAAGCAACCAGTCCATTATTGCTATATTACCAGGTAGCAGAGCTCAGGAAATTAAAACCATGCTACCTATTTATCTGGAAGCAGTACGTTTGGAATGTAAATACCAGGTAGTAATCGCTGGTTTAAAACAACATAAATCATTGTACGAAGAACTTTGCAAAAGCAAATCCTTGTATCCTAAAATAATCTATAATGATACTTATAATTTATTACATCAGGCCAGATTAGCCATCGTAACTTCTGGCACGGCAACGTTGGAAACCGCATTATTTGGTGTACCGGAAGTAGTCTGCTACAAGGGTAATTTTCTATCTTATTGGTTTGCCAAAAAATTAATTAAAGTAAAATTTATTAGTTTAGTCAATCTTATTTCAAACAAAAAGGTAGTTCAGGAATTAATACAATCTGACTGTACCCCCACACGCATCAAAAGTGAAATGAACATACTCAAGCATTCTTTAACCCGAAGCATGGTCAAATCGGAACTAAAATTACTTCAACAAGTACTCAAGGGAGACAAGCCTTATGATCAGGTTGCCCGTATGATCTCAAAAGATCTTTGTCATACAGATAAATTAAAATCAAATAATGGGACTATTTGATAAAATTTTTTCATCTGAAAAGGCCCGAAAACAAAAGATGTTATCAGTTTCTACTGAACTCGAACTTGATTTTATGGAAAAGCAAGATTTTGGTATGCATCAACAATTGGGCGAGTTTAAATTATTTCAGGTAGGAGGTTCACGCAAAGTTAGCAATGTGTTGTCGGCGCCCGGATTAGGATTTGAAAATCACTTGTTTGATTATAAATACGTTATTTCAACCGGGAATTCCACCAAGGTATTTAATCAAACTGTATTTTTTATTAACTCAAAAGAGCTGTCGCTACCACAATTTTATCAAAAACCGGAGTCGATTTTCACTAAATTATTATCCATTCTGGGTTTTGATGATATCGATTTTTATAATCACGAAACATATTCTGATTTGTATCATCTAAAAGGAGAATACGAGGAAGTAATACGGTATTATTTTTCCAAAGAAGTCCTTGATTTATTGACTTCTCAGAAAGAAATGTATCTCGAAGGCATGAACTACTATTTAATATTATATCAGAGAAATAAATTGTGTCCTCCAGAACAGATACGATCATTTCGAAATTTTGGACTGATGTTGCATAAACTGCTTTTGCTCAGATCCAAAGAAATTAATGAATTGATAATCTAAGATTTATTTTTTGCAGGTTTCTTCTCTGTTTTCTTACTGACGTTCTTGGTAGTTTTCTTTTTAACAGAAAATGCACCGGGTACTTGTTCCTTGATGATTTCTTTTATCTGATCCAGACTGTAACCAGCAACTTCTTCAGCGGTGATTCGGTTACCGTCCTTTTTTGGAATATTAATAATCTTTTTTCCAAATTTGATAAAAGGCCCCCAACGACCATTTTCTACAGTAATTTTTTCTTCATCAAATCGTAAAATAAACCGGTTGGCTTCTTTTTGTTCTTTTGCCTGAATAAGTGGGATGGCCTCTTCAGTTTTTATAGTATCAATATTAATACGTTTTGGTACATTCACAAACATTCCATTCCATTTTACAAATGGCCCGAAACGACCTTTGCCTTTAGTAATGGGTAATTCTTTATAATGTCCAATAGGTGCGTCCTCTTTTAGTTTTTCTTTAATCAACAGTGTTGCCTGTTCTTTGGTAATTTCGAGAGGATCAATGGATTTAGGAATAGAAATAAATTGTTCGCCAAATTTTACATAAGGTCCGAATCGCCCGGCACCTATCGTTACCGGTAAATCCTGAAATGTACCCAGGTCTTTAGGTAGTTTAAATAATTCCATTGCTTCATCATAGCTAATGGTTTCCATACTTTGCCCGGGCTTTAAATTTGCAAAGACTGGTTTTTCGTCTTCAGCCAATTCATCTTTATCACCTAGTTGTACCACCGGACCAAACCTGGTTAGTTGAACTATAACTTTCCATCCGGTAACAGGGTCAACTCCCAGATCTCTTCTTCCTTTAGCACGTTCCCCCTGTTCCATGACAACATCAACTGTTTTATGAAATGGCCAATAGAAATCATCAATCATTTTTACCCAATCCAATTTGCCATCTGCTATTTCGTCAAATTCCTGTTCGATCTCTGCCGTAAAACCATAATTAATGACTTCTGGAAAATGCATGGCCAGATAATCAGTTACAATCATACCTAAATCTGTGGAGTATAAATGATTTTTTCCGGCACCTGTTATTTCTGTTTCCAGCGATTTTGAAATTTTACCCGATTCAAGTCGCATTAATTGATACGAACGCTCAACACCCGGCCGGCTTTCCTTTACAACATATCCCCTGTTTTCTTCCATGATTTTGCTGATGGTTGGAGCATAGGTAGATGGTCTTCCAATACCTAGTTCTTCAAGTTTTTTAACAAGGCTTGCTTCTGTATATCGGGAAGGTGGACGGGTAAACCGTTCTGTAGCTATGATATTGGAATAATTTAATAAGTCGTTTACTTTTAATGGTGGCAGGATGTTTTCATTTTCTTCATCTTCTTCATCAGATGATTCGATATACAATTTTAAGAAACCATCAAACAATAAGACTTCACCCGTAGCGACAAATTTGTGTTTATCCGATTTCGAAATGGAAATATCAACTTCGGTTTTTTCCAATTCTGCTGATGACATCTGTGAGGCCATCGCCCGTTTCCAGATAAGCTCATAAAGTTTTTGCTGATCCGTATCATTTCCTGCATTTCTCAAATCCATATAGGCAGGACGTATGGCTTCGTGTGCTTCCTGAGCGGAGGCATTTTTTGTTTTATACTGCCGAGAGTGCAGGTATTTTTTCCCAAATTGTTTTTCAATTTCGTGAGCCATTGCATCGATAGCCGTTTGACTCAGATTGGTAGAATCTGTTCTCATATAGCTTATCCAACCTTCCTCATACAATCGTTGAGCATTACTCATAGTCCTGTTAACAGAAAAGCCCAGTTTACGGCTTGCCTCCTGTTGCAAGGTAGAAGTTGTAAACGGAGGAGCCGGATTGCGCTTAGTTGGTTTAACGGCCACGGATTCAACTTTATAAGTTGAATCACTACATAGTTTTAAGAACTTCTCTGCTTCCTGAACTTCTTTAAACTTATGGTCCAGGCTTGCCTTGATAGAATTTTTATTTTTTCCGTCTTTGCTTTGAAAAATTCCATCTACTTTAAAAAACGCTTCCGAATTAAAATTTTGAATATCGCGTTCCCTGTCGACGATTAATTTAACGGCAACTGACTGAACCCTTCCGGCGGATAATTTATTCTTAACTTTTTTCCAAAGAATTTCAGACAGTTCAAATCCTACTAATCGATCAAGAACTCGCCTGGCTTGCTGGGAATTAACCAAATTAAGATCTACATTGCGGGGTTGTTTAATGGCCTGCTGTAATGCAGATTTTGTAATTTCATGGAATACAATTCGTTTTACTTGTTTAGGGTTTAAATCCAACACTTCACATAAATGCCAACTTATCGCTTCTCCCTCCCGGTCTTCATCCGTTGCCAGCCAAATTTCATCCACTTTTTTTGCCCACTCCCTTAATTCTTTTACAACTTTTGTTTTTTCAGGAGATATAATATAATTGGGTTTAAATTTTTTCTGAATATCAATTCCTTTTGAGCCTTTATCCAAATCCCGGATATGTCCATAGCTAGATTTAACCTTAAATTCTTTTCCAAGATATTTCTCGATCGTTTTTGCTTTTGCGGGTGACTCAACTATTAAGAGTTTATTAGCCATTCAAATACCAGTTTTTATCTAAAAATCTGGCAAAGCTAAATATTTTTGCTTATTGACACTTAATATTGCAGAAAAAGTAAAAATTTTTTAAAGTACATTTTTCTTAAAATTGAAGATAATCAATTGATAATCATAACATTTCACCTTTAATTTTTAAATAAATTAAGGATTATTATAATAATTAGTTTTAAAATTTACTGTTTTTTAAATCGGAGACTGAGTGTATCAATTTGAATAAACTTTTTAAAGTATTCTAATCTTCGTTTGGCAATGTAGGCCTGAATCAATTGTTCTTCTTCCCAGGATTTTTTTGTTAAATGACGGTGCCAAATCCTGATTAAAAAATCTATCATATCGTCAGGATAGCTCATGCCTCTGGATTTAAGATGATGTGAAAGCCTGCTTCCTTCTTCCAGTCCCCAATGAATGTTCATCCATCTGCCCAGACTAAAATGCAATTTACTGGCTACGGTATCTTCTGAGGAATTGATCAATTTTGGTATAGCTTTTTTATCTGACAACCGATCCAACTCTCGTATAGCATCCTGCAAATCCATTGGAATATACACATCATTAATCCGCTCAAGCTGAATCCGGGACTCATATAATTCTAAATATTCTTCCGGCGTATTTTGAGTAAATGCAACACCTACATAAAAAAGAAAGATTAAATAACTAAATTGTGATATTTTCATACAGCTTACCAACGAAAATTACAAGAATTTAGTTTAGATATTTTAAAATCTAACTTAAAGTTTAAGTATGAAAAATCAACATCTAAATTCTGTGTGTGTTATTCTGATTTCCACTTAAACAAATAAACCAATACCTGAAACATGACCCATGCTATAATGGCACCTTCTATCCACCCTGCGACAACATCAAACGGAAAATGAACACCAACATATACTTGAGACCAACCCACTAAAACGGCCCAGGCAATTAAAAGCCATTTCCATCTATTCATTAGATACCCACAGGACAAAAACAATAAAACAGCTAATGCCATGTGATTTGTCGCATGCGATGAAGGAAAGCTAAAGCCTCCGCTACAGTCAATCACCGGATTAAACTGATCTTTAAAATAGAGTTCTTTACAAGGTCGCTCCCTGTTAAAGACTGGCTTTAAAACAGAACTATTCAATTGATCAGATATAATTACATTTAACAGGATAACGACTACAAGTTTCCAGCAAGTTATCCCATAATTAAAACAAATCCAGGCAAATAAAAATATATACAATGGAATCCAGCAATGCTTATCACGCATTGCCGCAAAAACAGGATCCAGACTTGCTATGCGGCAATTCAATTGAATAAATTCAAAAAGCCGATGATCAACCCAATTCAGATCCTGAAGCATGTTTTATTTTTTTAAATATCAATATCATTCGCTCAGATTCCAATTCGTGATACGGACTTAATTGATAAGATCCATAGGCTTTTTCAAGGCGTAATGAATAATTTTCAAAAAGTTGGCGCATTTCAGTAAAACTATACATTCTTACTTTTTCATAAAACACTAAGGTTTTGGCATTATCCAATACTGTGATTTTTTTGGATATTCTGTCATTTTCCAATTTTTTTGTAATAATGAATTCATAGTTTGAAGAATACATTTTTTCTGATTCAACTAAATTATTCTTCACATAGGATGCATTAAAATAATCGATAATAAAATAGCCGTTCCATTTAATATTGGCGGATATAGCTGCCGCGGCATTTCGTTCATCTAATTGAGAGTCAAAATAACCGAAACTTGTAAAAACATTAATAACACAATCAAAATAATTTATTCGAAAGATGGATCTCATATCATGCCGGTAAAAATGAAGCCGGTCATTTTGAAATCTCAGGTTATCTACTGTTTTATTGTAGGACAGATCAATAGCAGTCACATCGTAGCCCAAATCAAATAAGGCCTTGGCATGCCGGCCACGGCCGCAAGCCACATCCAAAATTGTTGCACCTTCTGGCAAGTGAATTTTTTCCATCAGGTTTTCCACAAAATGATCAGCTTCTGCTTCGTTGCGACCGGAATACAAGGCTTTATAGTAAATGGTATCAAACCAATCTTCAAACCATTTTTTCATTTATGCGTATTTGCCTGAAACCATAATTCAGATTAGGGCCGAAATTAATACTTTTGCAAATTAAATCAGGTATGACGTGAGTTTAATCGTTTCTGTATCGGGTATTCGGGGAACCATCGGGGGTGTTCCTGATCAGAATCTGAGCCCAGTGGATTTGATGAAATTCACTTTGGCCTATGTAAAGCTATTAAAAATCCGAAAAGCAAGACCCAAAGTAGTTATTGGCCGCGATGGACGGATCAGTGGTTCGATGATTTCATCTCTGGTTTGTGGTTATCTGCAATCTTATGGGGTGGATATCATACAAACTGACCTAAGTACCACTCCCACAGTCGAAATGGCGGTGATTCATCATCAGGCAGATGGAGGCATTATTTTATCTGCAAGCCATAATCCAAAAGAATGGAATGCCTTGAAGTTGCTCAACCAAAATGGAGAATTTATTTCTGCAGAAGATGGTCAAAAAATTCTCGAATGGTCAAAATCCATGACATTTCTTTTTTCTGATATTGATGAAATTGGAAAAATTGAATGCGACCGGGCTTCCATAGTACGGCATATAGATCAAATTCTCAAACTACCCGTAATCTGTGCAGATCTTATCAGGTCTAAACGTTTCAGGATAGTAGCAGATTGTATAAACTCTACAGCATCATTGGCCTTGCCGGTTTTATTTGATGCCTTAAACATACAGTATCAATTGTTAAACGCTGAGATTACAGGAGATTTTCAACATAATCCTGAGCCATTACCCGAACATTTGGGTTTACTGATGGAAACAACTAAAAATTCTTTTGACTTGGGAATTGCCGTAGATCCAGACGTAGACCGGCTGGCTCTGGTCGATGAAAAAGGTCAGTACTTTGGCGAAGAATATACATTAGTAGCGGCCGCGGATTATATATTGGGTTTAAATCCAGGAAATACAGTATCTAACTTGTCGTCATCCAGAGCTTTACGGGATATTACGCTGGCAAAAGGCGGACAATATTATGCGTCATCCGTCGGAGAAGTCCATGTAGTAAATAAAATGAAAGCTGTTAATGCAGTTATTGGTGGAGAAGGTAATGGAGGTATCATCTATCCTGAGTTACATTATGGCCGGGATGCCTTAATCGGGATAGCACTCATTTTATCACATTTGGCGAAACAGAATATAAGCTTACATAAATTAAAACAGACCTATCCTGCATACGAAATGTTTAAAGATAAAATCACCTTGAATGAGGATGTACCTTTTGAAAAACTCATCAATTACTTATCAAAAAGTTATTCAAATGCAGAGATTAATTTGACAGACGGCTTAAAACTTGATTTTAAGGACTCCTGGTTACATTTGCGAAAATCCAATACTGAACCCATCGTCCGTATTTATAGTGAAGCTAAAAATTTATCGGATGCCCAACTGCTCTGCGAACAAATCAAAACCAAAATTCAACAATTTTAAATTTTACGAATGACCAACCAGAGAATCTATTTAGATCATGCCGCTACTACACCCTTATTACCGGATGTTAAAAAGTTTCTGATTGAATGTATGGATACCATATTTGGCAATCCATCATCAACTCATGGAGAAGGTAGAATTTCCAGAAGTTTTATAGAAGAACATCGTAAAAACATATCATCGATTATAGGTTGTAACACATCTGAAGTTTACTTTACTTCCTGTGGTACAGAATCCAATAATTTTATTTTGAAATGTGCCGTATCCAGTTTAGGTGTAAAAAAAATAATCAGCACACGTACAGAACATTCCTGCAATATTCACACCTTTGAATGGTTATCACAACATGAACAAATTGACATTCAATTTTTACAAGTTGACGACAAAGGAAATTTTAATTATGATGATCTTGAAGATTTATTGAAAGCTTCTGATGTGAAAACATTAGTTTCATTAATGCAAGTTAATAATGAAATTGGTACGACCATCGATTTGATTCAAACCGGAGAATTGTGCAGGAAGTATGGAGCTTTATTTCATTCGGATACGGTACAGGGCATAGGCTTTGGACGATATGATTTGAAAAACACACCAGTAGATTTTATCAGCGGTTCGGCTCATAAATTTTATGCTCCAAAAGGATCCGGATTTGTTTATGTTAATCATCAGATTAAAATAGATCCTTTTATACATGGCGGCTCTCAGGAACGAAATATGCGTGCAGGAACTGAAAATTTATTAGGCATAGGCGCAATGTCGTATGCATTAAAACATTGTTATGATCATTTTGAAGACAGAATGACGCAATTAAATTTACTAAAGGATCACTTTATTACCGGATTAAAAAATAAATTTCCTTTCATAGAGTACAATAGTCCTATGGCAAACTGTTCTCCTAAAATAGTCAACATCCAGTTTCCGGAATTTGAAGGAAGCGATTTACTTCCGTTGATGTTTGATATCGAAGGATTGAGTATTTCCGGTGGATCTGCCTGTACATCCGGAGCAGAAAAATCGTCACATGTCATCAGCGAAATAAGACCGGAGCAAAAAGGAAAAGCGATTCGATTTTCATTTTCGCATTTCAATACGATCGAAGAATTAGATCGCACTCTTGAAATTATTTCAAAATGCACGTCTGGTAAAGTTTAATTTATTGTCTGAATAGACCATCTTAAAAAAGAAGGTTTTGTAGGATGGTGTTGACTGAGTTAACAGGAAACAAAAAAGTCTCTGAATCTGGTTTCCACTTTAAAAAATATCGAATTACTCATTTCCATTGACAAAGAGAAAAACATAAGCAGCCAATACGGCTCCTATGATTTCACCAACTCCATAAATCCATAAGTTGTTGAATCCGGAGACATTGCTAACTCCTAATCCTAAAGCCACAGCCGGATTAAATGCTGCGCCGGAAATATCTTCAAATGCATATATGGAAGCCGTCACGGTCAAGCCAATGGCTAAACCATAAAATGAATTACCTACCGTGTCTTTAGAGGTGGCAACATTTAAGACAACCCAGCATAAAGCAAAGGTTCCCAACAATTCCGCAACAATTGCCTGAGTTGCATTTCCTGAAAGATCCATGCCTGCACCGGTTTTATTTAATAAAAAACCGCTGGCCACCAAAGAAGCAATAGCAGAACCCAAAAGTTGGGCAAAAATATAACCAGGAACATCAGCTGCTGAACATTTACCTCTTAAAAACACCGCGAGCGTTACAACTGGATTGAAATGTGCACCTGAGATATGTCCGCCAGCATAAACCATACCCATTAAAATAAAGCCAATACCTAATGGCGCCAGATTACCGGCATCTCCGAGGTAACAAAGAGTTATAGCCAGTACTAAAAAGAAGGTGCCAATAAATTCCGTAATGAGTTTTTTCATAATGGGCTATTTTTATTCTTATATTAAGTATAAAAGTAAGTTCTTTTGTGGTAAGTTTAAGCTGAATGAACCAAAAAACACTTGAAAACTACATTCGATATTGTCTGTTTCTGGCCAAATGTGGTATTGGAAATGTGTCCCCGAATCCACCCGTTGGGGCTATTTTAGTTTATAACGACAAAATAATTGCAGAATCTTACCATAAAATATTTGGAGGTCCTCACGCTGAAGTAAATGCCATTGAAAATGTTCCTGACAATCAAGCTCATCTGATCAAAGATGCAAGCTTGTTTGTAAGCCTTGAACCCTGTATGCATCATGGCAAAACACCTGCATGCACAACACTTATTTTAAAACATCAAATAAAAAAACTGGTTTTTGGTTGTTATGATCCAAATCCCTTGATGGCTGGTAAAAGCATACGCTATCTTCAAGATCAGGGTGTTGAAGTTACTGGGCCTGTGCTTGAACAAGAAAGTCTAGAGATGATTCAGGAATTCAGAGTCAACATTTCACAGAAACGACCCTATATCATTTTAAAACTGGCTCAATCATCTGATTACTTTATGGGTAAAAAAGGTGAAAAAATTAAAATCAGCTCCGACTATTCTGATATACTAACCCATCGCTGGCGTTCAGAAACAGATGCCATTCTGGTTGGCTCAGCCACAGTGCGTACAGATAATCCGCAATTAACCAACAGACATTGGCTAGGCAAAAACCCTATACGCATCGTTTTAGGCACAATGTCACCATTGGAATCTAAATCATATCATATATTTAATGGAGATGCTGAAACTTTGGTATTCGGACAAAAACCTGCAGCTGATAACTATTTTTTAGAAAATCTGCTAAGAAATTTATATGAACGAAATATTGGAATTCTAACAGTGGAGGGCGGAGCACGTACGATCAGTTCATTTTACGAAAAGCATTTATGGGATGAAGCCAGGATAATTACTAACACTGCTCTGAGGCTTCATAATGGAATTTTGAGCCCTGGCATCACCGGTCGCTTAAAAAAAACAATCACATTAGAGAAAGATATAATACATTATATATCGAAAAATCAGGCATAATAGTTAAATTTCATTTAAAGTGCCCTAATTAAAAACCTCAGTGCTTGTTAATTCAGTTAGTACGTCGTTATTTTGTTCTCTTATTCTTAAAATCACATACTTCAATGATCTATAATTATTTGTGCCAATCTAAGCTTTCGGCTATCTTACTCATCATTTTCTTTAATTTTTCTACAATCCAATCCGGTAATTCTCAGGAAAGTATCAATTGGGTAAACTGGGATCAGGTACAAAATTTAATGAAAAAACAAAAACGGAAAATAGTAGTCGATATTTACACAGATTGGTGTGGTTGGTGTAAAAGAATGGATGCTACCACATTTCAGGATCCAAGGATTATTAAATATGTGAATAAAAATTATTATGCTGTTAAATTCAATGCAGAACATAAAGACGATATTAACTTTAAATCCCGCAATTTTAAGTTTATAGCAAATGGCAGAAGAGGCGTCCATGAATTGGCTATAGAAATTACAAATGGCCAGTTATCCTACCCTACTTTTGTCTTTATGGATGAAGAATTAAGTACAATTCAACCCATCCCCGGATATCAGGATGCAGATACTTTTGAGGTAATTTCAAATTATTTTGCAGGCAATCATTATAAAACTACACCTTATCAGACTTTTCAGGAAAAATTTAAGGCAGGCTTGAAAAAGTAAACCTTAAAGGGTTACATTGAAACTATCTGCTTAATTTTCAAAAAAAATTATTCCCTTTTATATCCTTGAGAATTTAAAACCAGGATCGTTTTCTTCGTGTACCCGTAGTTTTAATTCCAAACATACCGAGCAATCCCCTGGTAAGTTCTCTGGCTACAGTACGACCTACCTGTCGAGTTACAGTACTATCAAAAACTTTTTCAATAGTTGATTTACCCTGCTTTTTAACTGGAGGAGTAGATTCTTCTTCTTCAGATGCTGCTTCTTCATATTTTTTTCTCAGAATTTCAGCAGCGCTTTCTCTATTGATTTGCTCATTATAGTAAGCAGCGATTTCAGATTTTTTTACCAATTGATTGAGTTCATCATCCGTCAAAACATCCATTCTGGATTCAGGAGCTCTCAACATAGTATGAACAAGAGGTGTCGGAATTCCTTTCTCATCGAGGCCGGTAATAAATGCTTCGCCGATTCCTAATTCTGTTATGCGTTGTGAAACATCGTAAAATTTTGTTTCAGGATAGTTTTCAGCTGCCAGTTTAATAGCTTTCCGGTCTTTTGCTGTAAATGCTCTTAAGGCATGTTGTACTTTTAAACCTAACTGAGCTAATACCGTATCGGGAATATCCACAGGATTTTGAGTGATAAATATCAATCCAATTCCTTTAGATCTGATTAGTTTGATAACTGTTTCCAGTTGATTTAACAGAGCCGAACTGGCTTCGTCAAACAGCAAATGGGCTTCATCCAGAAAGAACATCAATTTGGGTTTCTCCAGATCTCCAACTTCCGGAAATTTAGAATAAATTTCCGCCAGCATTTGCAACATAAACGTGCTAAAGAATTTTGGTTTGTCCTGAATATCTGCAACCCTCAAAATGCTGATCACTCCCCGGCCTTGCCGATCTGTTCGGATTAAATCTTCCACTTCGAAAGAACGCTCGCCAAAAAAGACACCAGCTCCTTGTTGTTCAAGTTCGATGATTTTCCGGAGTATGGTTCCTGTTGAAGCTCCGGAGAATGTTCCAAATTCTTTTTCAATTTCAGCTTTTCCCTCCTGGCTGACAAATTGTAAGACCGTTTTCAAATCATCCAGATCCAAAAGCAATAATCCGTTATCATCGCAAAATTTAAAGATCATGGAAACCACACTCTCCTGAGTATCATTTAGTCCTAATATTTTTGACAAAAGTACGGGCCCAAATTCAGAAACGGTGGCACGAAGTTTAGTCCCTTTGTTTTCTGAAATGCTTAAAAATTCAATAAAATTTTCTACAGGATTCCATTCGATTCCAATGGATTTATGTCGGTCTTCAATTCTTGCGTTCATGGTGCCCGGCATAGCGATTCCACTTAAATCCCCTTTTATATCTATGAGTACACAGGACACACCCTGTCCTGATAACTGTTCGGCAATAAGTTGTAGTGACTTTGTCTTTCCGGTACCTGTAGCTCCTGCAATCAAACCATGACGGTTCATCATTTTTAATGGCAAACTTACTTGCACTTCTTTTATCAAATCGGAACCTAAGATGCCAGCCCCTAATAACAGCACAGGACCTTTAAATTTATAAGCCGCATTGACTTCTTCAATAAATTTTTCCTTCATTTCAATAATTTTAGTGCCTTAGAAGAACTTAACCGAATCCTTGTAAAGATACAGCAGCTTTAGAAATACTAAATCCAAACCCAAAGTAATTAAAGAATATTATGGTTTTCTTGCAAACCATAAAAACCCGAAAACGGACCGAATGTTTTGATGATACCCATTTTTTTCAAGGGGTAATTCTGCATAATTTAATCATTGTAAAACATGGCATTAGCTGATTCCGATTTATTTTTGATTTGCATTTTTTGAATATCATAATTTTAAAGTAATTTGCCAAATAATGCGAGTACTCCTTTGTCTTTTATTATTTTGCTACGATTCCTATTTGAACGCCCAGCATTCCATTTTAAGCACCACTGTAAGCACACAATCCAGAGGTCTGGCTAATGCGGGAATCTGCAACTGGAATCCACAAAGTGGCTATATGAACACAGCACATCTTGGATTTTTACAGTATCATTCTTTTAATATTGACGCACACAACTATTTTTTTTTGACAGATTTATATACCCTGACCAGCTATGGCGCCTGGAATTTAGATCAGCATTCCGGTTTGGGATTTTCAATTAGTTCCGATGGCAGTTCTGATCTCCGAGAATGGATGATGGCCGTTTCTTATGGACGCAAATTAAGTGAAAACACTTCGATAGGAATCAGCCTGGACTATCTGCATATTCAAACTCCCGAATCAGAAGATTTAAAAAATTTTTGCTTCGAACTGGGTTTTCAAACAAAACTATTACCTTCTCTGCTGGTGGGCATGATGATTAAAAATCCCGTACCCATCAATACGAATACATTATATCCGTTTCCGAGCTTATATAAATTTGGATTGAATTATAAAGTGTATGATCAATTGCAAATTCTGTTTGAATTACATAAATATGGAAAGCAAACGGCTTCTTTTCTTTTTGGAATTAACTACTTTCCAATTGATATGTTAAGCTTTACTGCTGGAATGAACACAACAGGACCTCTATTTAGTTTTGGAATAAATTACAGTTTGGAAAACAAAATCAGCCTTCATATTGCTATGCAACAACATGTTGTGCTTGGAACCAGTCCGTCTTTTGGCTTTAGTTACAACTTTCGTTAAAATTATAATGGCCACTATGAAGATTTTACTTGTCGCAGCAACTCAATTGGAATTAAACCCAAGCATTGATTATTTGCAAAATCAATGGACTAAAACGTCTTTTTCAGAATTTACGAATGAAAAACTTAACATCTTTCCACTGATTACAGGTGTTGGCAGCACACTGACAGCATTCGCCTTGGCACGTTTCAAACAAATACAACATATTAACTTACTGATACATGCCGGCGTTGCTGGTTCCTACAATCGAAATTTGGCTCTAACGCAAATCATTGAAGTTTATTCCGAACAATGGGGCGATTTGGGCGCTGAAGATAAGAATGGCAATTTTATGGATGTATTTAAACTGGGTTTGCATGAACCTGATTTGTATCCATATCAACATGGAATACTGTTGAATGATCAGAACATATTTTCTACTGGTTTGGTTAAAGTAAAAGGATTAACCGTCAATAAAACAAGTGGTCATGCAAATCATATCGAGGCTCTACAAAATCAATTTGGCGCAGATATCGAAAGCATGGAAGGCGCCGGTCTATTTTATGCTTGTAAAGTGATGGATGTTCCATTTTTATCATTACGCGCAATTTCCAATTATGTGGAACCAAGAGATAAAACCAAATGGCAATTGGAAGAATCAATCCATAGTTTGAATAGATTCATCATACAGTTCATTGAAAAATTACAAACCGCCAGCTCCTAAATTCAGTTAATGAAATAAGCAACTAATTCAGGTTGTTTCAACAAGGTTCACTGAACTGTTTGTTGACCTGTTCAACCCTCAAATTTGTTTTGACTTATAATGAATCACCATACGAATTATCTCTGCATAAGATTTATCTCCGCCCGGCATACCGTGTTGCTTTAAAAACCAATCATACAGCCAGGCTCGAATTAATGGAAATACTTCAGGATACTGATTATTTTTTTGATTAATATCATGTAAATCATCCAATACCTCAACTGATAATAACTTGCTAACGGTTTGAAAATGATTGGGATGAGCTCGTGAAGCGTTGGCATATAAGTATCGCCAGTAATTTAATTCTGCAGAATACCGTATAACCGGATCAGGACTTTGTTTACAGATCAGATACGCTAAAAAATTACAATCGCCTTCGTGTGTCCATCCCATACTATGACAAAACTCATGTGCCATTGTAAATGGTTTTGAAAGATCATGCAATCCACCATCAATCTGACTTTCCCCGATAAATGGCAAATAAACCCCGGAAGTAGACCAAATCAGGAGGATTCCATTAAAATTAAGATCCCGGCAACGGATCTTTTTAAATGTATTAAAGCCAAAGTTTTTGTGAAAGTTTTGTACCAGGATTCTGATGTGTTGTTCCATTTGCGGGGCATGAAAAGCATAATGGTCTATCTTGTCTTTAAATAATGATCGCAATGAATCAATGATTGCGGACTGATGATAAAATTCTTCTATAAACTGACTATCCTGTATTGGATTGTTGACATTCCATCTGTCGCCTAAATTTATCCTTGAATAATTAAATCCCCAGGTCCAATAAAATAAAACATAGTGCATAGCGAGAATAAAAAAATACAATTTAAAAAGCCCATAATTGCGATACTTTTTAAATAGAATAGACATTAACAAGCCAATAATTAAAGCAAGTGGAATCAAAAGCCAGATATAGAATAAGGGAAATGGACAATAACTCACAACCGAATCCCATACCAATCTAAAGCCGGTATAGATTTTATCGTAATAAATTCGTTCGGTTATCTCAGGATAGTGATTTAATGCGATTTTAACACTGAAGGTCACTAATACGATAATTACCATAAATCCCGTAATTCTGGAAGGCATTAGCAATTTAATCTTCATAGGATAATAAATGTAAGACAAATGAACCAAAAAAGAACATTCTCTGTTAGTTCTCCAATCAAAATTAATTAAGATATGGCATTTGAATTTACAGATACAAATTTTGAAACAGAAGCTCTTTCCAGCGACAGAATAGCAGTTGTTGATTTCTGGGCTGAATGGTGTGGCCCATGTAAAATGGTTGGACCCATAATTGATGAATTATCAAGTGAATATGGGGAAAATGTTAAAATCGGCAAGCTGAATGTGGATCACAATCCCAGTGTATCCATGAAGTTTGGTGTAAGAAGCATTCCGACAATTTTATTCATTAAAAACGGACAGGTTGTTGACAAGCAGGTTGGTGCTGCTTCCAAGGCAGTATTAAAACAAAAAATCGACGCAATCATCTGATTTAATAAATAATTAACGCTTGCCCTTATCTTTGCCGGTAAGGGCTTTTTCATTTATATGAGTTTCTTTGATCAATTTCCAGTACAAGCATACAATCACCTCGATTTACTCGCAAATCAAGTGGTGGAAGGTTTTATTATTGGATTGCATAAATCCCCCTTTCATGGATTCAGTGTTGAATTTGCAGAACACAGGCTATACAATCAGGGTGAATCCACAAAAGATATAGATTGGAAAGTCTATGCCCGAACGGATAAGTTGTTTACAAAGAAATTTGAAGAAGAAACAAATCTGCGATGCCAATTGGTCATTGATGCCTCCTCGTCGATGTATTTTCCTGAAGAAAAATTAAAATCAGGCTTTATTCTGAATAAATTAAAATTTTCAGCTTTGGGTGCAGCCTGCCTTATGAATGTATTAAGGAGACAACGCGATGCATATGGTTTATCAATTTTTGATGATGATTTGCGGATTCATACTCATGAAAAGTCGAGCACAACACACTATCAATTGCTTTTGTCATATCTCGACAACTATTTACATCAATCCGATGAACGTAAAACCACATCTGCGGCTTCAGCATTACACCGGATTGCTGATCAAATACACAAAAGATCGCTGGTGATCATATTTTCTGATATGTTTGATCAAACCACCAATCTGGATAGTCTTTTTTCAGCTTTACAACATTTAAAATACAATAAACACGAAGTAATACTATTTCACACTCTTGATAAAAAGCTGGAACTAGATTTCGAATTTGAAAACAAACCATACCAATTTGTGGATATGGAGAGTGGCGAACAAATCAGAGTTCAGGCTCATCAGATCAGAGATCAATATGTACGTAAAATATCGGAATATCATCAGGAAATAAAGTCACGTTGTCTCCAATACCGGATTGATTATCATGAAGCGGATATTAATGCCGGCTATGATTATATATTGCAATCCTTTTTTGTAAAAAGAAAAAAAATGAATATTTAAATTCTTATTATGCCTAAAGTCATACTTTCAAAAATTCCGACAAAAGCTCCCAAAGGTTTAAATAAAAAGGAAACCGTTAAAAAGACAAAGGAGCTTGCTGAAAAAATTGGAGAAATGTCTGAAATGTTATATGCAGAAAAGAAAAACAGTCTGTTGGTCATATTGCAAGGAATGGATGCCAGTGGCAAAGACGGTGTTGCAAAATCTGTATTCTTAAATTGCCCTGCACTATGCATTGATGCTCATGCCTTTAAAAAGCCTACAGAAGAAGAATTTGCACATGACTTTTTATGGAGAGTCCATAAATATGTTCCAGCCAAAGGACAAATCAAACTTTTTATTCGAAGTCATTATGAAGATATTCTAATTCAGCGTGTTCATCAATGGATTGATGATCAGAAAGCAGCTGCCAGGTTAGAAGCCATTAATCATTTTGAAAAGTTAATTCTGGAAGACAATGATACAAGCATACTGAAATTTTATCTGCATCTATCGCATGAGCGGCAAATTGAAAAACTGGAAGAACGCAAAACAGATCCTGTAAAACAATGGAAGCACAACCCTGCTGATTTGGAAGAAAGTAAACTTTGGGATAAATACATGCGCTATTATGAAGCCGCTATTAATGGCAGTGAATTCAAATGGCATATAGTACCTTCTGATCAGCGATGGTATCGCAATTACTTTGTGGCCAATGTGGTCTATGAAACCCTCAATAATTTGAAACCCGCATTTCCACTATTATTAGATGGAGGAAAAAGTTAGAATTGACAAATGGCTTTGGGCTGTTCGAATATTTAAATCGCGTACTATTGCTTCAGACGCGTGTAAAAACGGCAAAGTACTCATTAAGGATATTCCTGTAAAAGCATCACATTGGTTAAGTACCGGCACTCAGATTGAAGTGAGGAAACTCGGTTTCCGGTTTCAGTTTAAAGTTTGCAAGCTTATTAGTAAAAGAGTGTCAGCAAGCCTGGCTGCTCCTTGTTATGAAAATTTAACAAGTGAAGAAGAAATGAATAAATACCAAAACTGGTTTACAGGAAAAGCAACTCCGGAAATACGTGAGAAAGGAATGGGGCGACCTACCAAAAAGAACCGACGTGAAATTGACGATCACAAGCAATTCACATTCGAATTTGATGAGTAAACATTTTAAAAACAATGATGGAATAAAAGTGAGCTAAGTCTATCTACTATCAGACACGCACCATTGTGGTTTTCCGAATACACTATGTGGAAACTAATGAAGTATTTAAATCAAAAGCTTGATTAATTTGTTGAAATTATTAACCCAGAATTGTCATTAAAGAAATAATTCTAATGACCGCCATTAGAAATTGTCG
>CAZALD010000028.1:0-48466 GCA_964486185.1 uncultured Saprospiraceae bacterium | reverse complement strand
AAAAAATCATGTGGCCAGAATATTTTTCCAAAAAGTATAAATTTTCCTTCAGGAAAATTAAAAAGGAAAACCGGGTCTCCATCTACATGCAGGAAAGGTAGTAACAGGAAGAGCAGTAAATAAATTGCGCTCAGATATTTGCGCAAAGTATAATAAATACCTCCGGGTGCCAGGGCATAAATCCAATTACGAGATCCGCTTTCCGTTACTGATGGTATCCTGTCTCTAAAATCTTTGGCATGCTGGAGATCTTCAGGATTCATTTTGTCTTTGTTTTCAATGTATCCGTGCCTTGTTTGCTGGTCTGATTTTGAGATACAGAATTTATATCTTTGTATAATTCACCTTGTGGTTCTTTAGGATTGGGCGGATTTGTGCCTCTCATTGATTTTATATAACTACTCAGTTGAGCAATTTGATTAGGCGAATAGTCATCTTTCCAGGATTTCATTCCTTTATCCAGTACTCCGTATTTAATCACTTTAAAAATGTCTTTAATGCTTCCTCCGTGAATCCAGTAATCATCTGTCATATTGGGTCCGACTAGGCCCTGGCCTGCATCACCATGACAAACTGCACAGGCTGTTTTATAAATATTTTTTCCTTCTTCAAATTGACCTTCATTCATCATAGTGACGGTGTTTTCATCGATCAGATTGGCTTCATTTTTAAGATACTCCAATTGCTGAATCTCGGCTTTTTTCATGGCTATATTGTATTCATCAATCTGAGTAATGGCTGAATCTGCAATATGATACCGGTACATGTAAATCGCCGCAAAAATAATCGTGCCGATAAAGGCAGCGGTAAACCAGGGCGGTGTTATATTATCCAGTTCCCGGATTCCATCATAGTTATGCCCGGTGTCGACAGTATCCTCTAATTCTATCGGAGCGGCAGCATTAATTTTTTTCCACAAATCAGATTTGTTTTTTGCAATGCCGGCTTCGTAAGCTTCTATTCCTGTATAGTACTTAAGCCATTTGGTTAATTGAGATATAGCATATAATTCCAAAGCAATAATCACAAATAAAATCCAACCTTGTGTACTTAATAAAAATTGTGAATTTGATTTGACAGTTTGTGCTGAAACCATATCAACGCTGAAAAGCACAATAATTCCTATCGCTATAATTTTATTTGATTTTGACGAACTTTTATTTTTAAAGTGAAAACGGATAGCAGATTGAAGTACCCTGACAAGTATTAAAATAACAAAAGCCAGAGTTAAAGCAACAATAAATAATGCTGTATCCATATCAACCGGGAAAGCAGTTTTAGGACTTGAAGGGCTTAGATTTTCTGCAGACTGTTGAGCGTTTAGAATGGCAGGAAGTAAAAGCAGGCTGCCTACACAAAAAATAGAATAAATCGTGAATCGTATATTTTTCATTGACATGAATTTATTCGGATTTATCAAGAGGTAAATTTTCCATTCTTTGGATGATTTCTTTTTTTGTTCCAAATGCCCATATAGTGACCAGAATAAAGAAACAGACAAAGAGCAGTAAGGAGATTAATGGATAAATTTCAACACCGCTTATTTTTTCGAGATAGTTTGTAAATTTCATTTGATAGTTTATTTCTTAGATGTAGAATTTGCTTTAATATCTTTGCCAAGTCTTTGTAAATATGCAATAAGTGCTATGATTTCTTTATTGGATTCAATCTCAATTTTATCTGCTTTAAGCTTTTTGGTAATTATCTCTGCCTGTTTTTTCAGATCATCATTTGCTCTGGATTCATAACCATTCGGATAAGGAACTCCGATGTTTCTCATGGCATGGATTTTCGAATTTGTGCTTGAGACTGCAATGTCATTTTCAAAAAGCCAGGGATATTTTGGCATGTTAGTTCCAGGTGATATAGAAGCGGGGTCCAGCATATGATTAAAATGCCAGCTATCCGGATATTTGCCACCTACGCGTGCAAGATCTGGTCCGGTACGTTTGCTACCCCATTGAAATGGATGATCGTATACAAATTCACCTGATTTGGAATATTCTCCATATCGCATGACTTCATATCTGAAAGGTCGTATCATCTGAGAATGACAATTGTAGCAGCCCTCGCGTATGTAAATATCACGGCCTTGTAATTCGAGCGGAGTATATGGTTTAACACTTGTAATGGTGGGCACATTGGTTTTAATTAAAAATGTAGGAACCAATTCTACCAAACCTCCTATACCAACTACAAGTAAACTCATCACCAATAACAAGATGGGCTTGCGTTCTATGACACTATGCCGCGAAACCTGTTTGGTTTTTGGAATTTCTCTGGTTAAAGCTGGGGCTTCGCCAAATTCAACAGAAATAAATTGTCCTTTTTTTGCCGTTTTAATCAGATTGTAAATCATAATTATTACCCCGATTAAAAAAAGTGTTCCTCCAATGGCTCTCAGCAAATAAAATGGCGCAATCGATTGTACAACATCCATAAATTGATATTGGAGCTGGCCTTCTGGCGTAAAGGAACTCAGCATGAAATAACTTCTGAAAGCAGACCAATACATTGGTATAGCATAAAGTATGATGCCTAATGTGCCAATCCAAAAATGGGATGATGCCAGTTTTTTTGAATAGAGTTCTGACTTGTAGAGTTTTGGAATTAACCAGTACATCATTCCAAACGTCAAAAAACCATTCCAGCCAAGTGCGCCGACATGAACGTGGGCGACGGTCCAATCACTGTAATGCGAAATGGCATTAACATTTTTTAGTGACATCATGGGTCCTTCAAAAGTTGCCATTCCATAGCAGGTAATTGCAACAACAAAAAATTTAAGCACAGGATCTTCCCTTACTTTATCCCAGGCACCTCGTAAGGTAAACAGACCATTGATCATCCCTCCCCAACTAGGTAAAATCAACATAATAGAAAAAACGGTTCCCAGCGATTGTGCCCAATCCGGTAATGACGTATATAATAAATGATGAGGTCCTGCCCAGATATAAATAAAAATCAATGACCAGAAATGAATAATACTTAACCTATAAGAATAAATAGGACGGTCAGCTGCTTTGGGTAAAAAATAATACATCAGACCCAAATAAGGAGTCGTCAGAAAAAATGCAACTGCATTATGACCATACCACCATTGTACGAGTGCATCCTGAACTCCGGCATACCATGAATAACTTTTAAATAATTCAACCGGGATCTCAAATGAATTTACAATATGCAGCATAGCTACTGTAACCCAGGAAGCTATAAAAAACCAAATGGCGACATATAAATGGCGTTCTCTTCTGGTTAGTATGGTGCCAAACATATTGATACCAAAAACAACCCATATAAGTGTAATCAGAATATCTATTGGCCATTCCAGTTCTGCATACTCTTTGCCAGTGGTGTAACCTGACATCAGTGTAACAGCCGCCAGTACAATTATAAGTTGCCAACCCCAGAAATGTATTTTGGATAATTTAGTGCTCCACATAGATGTTTTTAATAATCTCGGCAAAGCATAGTAGATTGCTGTAAAAATTCCATTTCCAACAAATGCAAAAATGACTGCATTGGTATGTACTGGCCTCATACGGCCATATGTTAAATAAGACGTATCAAAATTTAATGCCGGAAAAACTAATTGAAATGCAATCAGTACGCCTAGTAACATTCCTACGGCACCCCAGAAAATGGTTGCTATTGCAAATAAACGAGGTAGCTTATTGTCATATTGAAATGATTCAAGTTGCATATTCATTCTTCAGTTTTGTTTTCAGATTCTAAATAATCATCAAAAAGGACTCTTTGAGATGGAGAATAGATGTCGTCATATTGACCGTCATTAGTACTCCAAATAAAGGCTATTAAAAATGCACCGGCAATACACACACTGACGACTATTAAAATAATAATGACGCTCATAATTTTCTTTATGCAAAATTAGAGAAGCCTCAAAAGCAGTAGCAGAGATCAATCATGGAGGTCAATGATTTTAATCACTTGTCATGAGCTGGTACTTTCTGGCGAAAATTGTAGAAAGGATATAGGATAACAATAATATAGTTATCGAACTCAATGGCATGAGTATGGCAGCAATTATAGGCTGAAGCTGACCATTCAGGGCAAAGTACCCTCCGATAATATTGTATAAAAGTGAATAGACAAATAGTATCGTGATGATCATCTGGCCTTTTTTTATAAAGTTAATGAGGTCTGGTATTTTGTGAAATTGGTTACCATCCAATATCCCGTCACATGCTGGTGTAAAATTGTTTTTATCTTCTGTAATTGCTATACCAACATCACTTTGTTTTAATGCTCCGGCATCATTTAAACCATCACCTATCATCATTACCTGGGATCGATCATCCTGCTGTAATTGTTTAATGAACTCAAGTTTTTGTTCTGGGCTTAAATTAAAATGTATATTTTCGGTCGACTTAAACAGGGAGTGAATGTATTCCTTATCAGAATCATTGTCACCAGAAATAAGTGATAGTTTAAATTTTTTCTGAAGTTGGGCAATCAGATTTCTTAAGTTGTTTCTGTAATACTGTGTGACATAAAAACAACCCAGGTATCGGTTATCTTCCATAATATGTATAGTGCTGCTTGTAAGTTTGTCGTTTGTTGCCAGATGTAAAAATTGAGCGGATCCGATCTTTAGGTGATGTTCGTCAATCCAGGCTTCTATACCCATTCCCTTGGTTTGTTTAAAATGTTCTACTCTTAAGGGACTTGAGATTTTAACATAATGAGCCAGTGCCTGACTTAATGGATGTGTCGATTGTAAAGCAAGTGAATAGATCCTTAATTTTAAATCATCTGTCAAAGGCACTCCATGATACTTTAATGATTGTTGTTTATTTCTGGTGAGTGTACCTGTTTTGTCAAAAACTATTTGTTTTATTCCAGCCATAGTTTCGAGTATATCAGAATGTCTGACATAAAATTTATTTCTGCTCAGAATTTTTAATACCTGAGCATTGGTATAGCTCGATGCCAATAACAGAGCACATGGACAAGCAACAATCAGAATGGTCGTCAAGGCATTCCACATAAGATCCGGACGTTGTTGATGATACCAATATACACCGGATACAAAAGCGACCAATAATACAGTCAATGAAAAATACTGAGATATATAATCAATCTTTTTTTTCTTAAGATTGACTTCTTTCCTAAAACTGTCTTTGTTCCATAAACTGGTAAGATACGATTGGGAAACCGGTTTGCTGACCGAGATTTCAAGGAGTCCGCCGGATTGTTTTGCACCAGCAAATATCATCTCGCCTGACGTTTTTTTAACAAGCTTGCTTTCGCCAGTTACAAAACTGTAGTCCAGATACGCATCTCCTTTTGTAATTATTCCATCGACCGGATTAATTTCCTGATCATGGATCAAAATGATATCACCAGTATTGATCTTATCTATTTGTTTGGAATAAAATTGATCACCTTGCCGCGTTTGTACCGCTACCGGAAAGAACGATTTATAATTCCGGTCAAATCGTAAAGATTGAAATGATCTGTCCTGTATATATCGACCTGCCAGCATAAAAAAAACAATTCCCGACATGCTGTCTAAGTAACCATTGCCATGCCCTGATTGAATCTCATAAATACTTCTGAAGAAGGTTATAAGAATTGCCAGAGCAATCGGAAAATCGATATTTATAAATTTAGATTTCAGAGAATTCCATGCATTGTAAAAAAATTCTGCAGAGCAGTAAAGTAATACAGGCAGTGACAGCGTAAAACTGATAAAGGAAAAAAGCCAGCTTAAATCTTTTTCAGAAATCCTGTCTGCTGATAGATACTCCGGCAAACTGATCATCATAATATTGGTAAAGCAAAATCCGGCAATCCCTATTTTAATTAATCGGGTTCTGTTTATACCTTTATTAATTGCTGAATCTGCATTATCTATGTCAAGATGAGGTGGATAACCAATCAAGTGGAGCAATTCAACCACTTTCCGGAGACTGGTTTCCTGTACATCATACACAATCAATATCTTTTTTTCCGTAAACTGAACTCTTGAATAGACTATTGCCGGATTTAGCTTATGTAAATTTTCAAGTAACCATAAGCACGAGCTACAATGAATTTGTGGTAGATGTAAATGTATGTGCGCCTGGTGTCCATCCGTAAACTGTATTAATTTATCTTTAAAATCTGGCAGATCGAGATACTGATAGCGGTTGTTCCAAATGGTTTCATTAAATTTTATTCCTGGATTTTTATTAAGATCATAATAAGCGCATAAATCATTTTGATTTAAAATGTCATAAACCATTTTACAACCTTCACAACAAAATTTATAATTAAGATATTCGATGGGTTGCTCATTACATTCTGTTCCACAATGAAAACAAATAGCATATTGATCAGTCTTCATCATCGGGCAGCCTGTTTTTTGACCAAAACTTATTCATATTATAAGTTGGTAAAAATAGACAGATATCGAAAAATCAGAATTGATATACATCACTAAATCCAGTGATAGTTATCAGAGCAGTTTCATTTCTGGATATTATCGGCAATTTAAGAATCCTAATTCAGCAAGTCCCCTTACCGGCTTATGACAGATGCAATAATTTATTTTAACAACTACTAAAAACTTTTCTTGTAAGTTATTGAGACTTAATTTGAAGTTTTTTAATTTCTTTTACACCTACAAAGCTGATCAAACCAATGATCAATAAAGAACAAATCATAGATAGGTATTTGCCCATAAAGAATGATTTAGGTTTAAATTCCATAACGATTTGATGTTTACCTGCGGGTATCTGGCAAGCCCTCAATATATAGTTAGCCCTGCAAAGCTTAGCTTCTTTTCCATCGATGCTGACGGTCCAGCCTAAATCCGGGCCATACCAGACTTCTGAAAAAACCGCAAACTGATCCCCTGGAGAATCGGATTCATACACCATTCTATTAGGAGAATAGGAAACCAATCTGATTGAACCGGTACCATCAAATTGCGAATTTTTTATATACTCCTTAAATTCAGATCCAATGATGGCATTCAGCCTGAGGTTGTTCTGTGCTATGGATTTGATTTCTTCATCTGGCGAATTGACATAATTAATATTCTGAACAAACCAAACATTGCCCATCGCTGAAGGATTGAGTAAGGATACTTCTTTGCCTGGCTGTCCAAGTATAAAATATTTTGTGTTTAACATATTGAGAACGGAAAGCGTCCCAAGTGAAGTAATGATACTGGAATCGGAAGTAGCATTTTGCAAAATAGTACTTAATTGAGAAAGCTCAGGTTGAATATGATAATCTATGATATCCTGATAGCGTTGCAATTTAGCCGGATGATAACCTCCTACGTGGTTGTGAAAAAATGATGGAAATGAGCTATTGAAGGTATTTACTGTAAGATCTATCACTCTAAATTGTGATTTATCATTTAGTATTTGAGAATCTGCTGCCCGTGGTTTTTGCGTTTGCTGATTTTTTGTTTTTGAAACAAAATCATCTTTATGCACATATCGCGTTGCTACACCACCAAAATCAAATAGAATCAATGCGCCTAAAATACACGATGTCAGCATTGCATTCATTTTTTGCTTTGTATAAAACCAGATAACAGCAGCTGAAGCAAGGATAAACAAAAAGGAACGTAATGAATCGGATTGGAATAAAGATTGCCTGTCTGATATTAATGCATCGGTATTGATTCCCTGATTGACATAACCAGCATCCGATGGATTTGAGAAGCTAAAAAGTCCGGTTCCTAAAATCGCCATAATCAGACAAAAGCCTCCCGTTATACCTGCGCTGTAATATAATTTTTTATAAAAAGCATCATCAGCAGTTTTCATTTGACTCAGTTGATGTAATGCCAGCATTCCCAATACAGGAAAAAAATAAGAGACTACAGATAAAACACTGCTCGGTGCCCTGAACTTACTGTATAAGGGCATGCAATCAAATAAAAACCGGTTAAGTAGTTCAAAATGTTTACCCATCGACATCAAAATTCCTAAAACAACCGAAAAACTAATCCACCACTTTAGAGGACCTTTCACCGTAAATAAACCTAAAACAAAAAGAAGGAATAAAACAGATCCGAAATAAAACGGACCACTTGTAAATGGAAGATCACCCCAATATAAAGGTGCTTGCAGCCTTTTTGGAGGATTATATCCTTTTTTACGTAAATCTTTAGCGATTTCTGATTTTGAATCCAGCGGTTCAGAAGATCCGCCACCTGCTGCTCCCGGTATGATACAAGCCAGAATATCCTGAGTGCCGTTACTCCACTGCATAGCATAATCCCATTGCAAACCAGCTTTATTAATATCGGTATCATCAGAACCCGATTTTATTTTTAAGATATGACCTCCCCGCATTGTCTCTTTAGCATATTCGTAAGTAGGTAAAATTGTACTGGCTGAAGCTAAAAGTGCAACAAGAGTTATTCCGCTCAGTATGCCGGATGGAATAATAAATTCTTTAAACTTTTTTTCTTTTATTGAAAAATAAGCAAAAGACAAAATTAAAGGTAAGATCAGAATCAAAGCATAATAACTCATCTGAACGTGATTATTCAAAACATTGATACCAATACCCATGGCAAATAATGCCGCGCCAGACCACCATTTTCCCCGGTAGGAAAGTATAATTCCTGCCAGGATTAATCCGGTTACTCCCAATACAACCAACTTGGGAATATGACCGGCTTCCAATACAATAAAATTTCCGGAGACCAGAGCAGTGGCGAGTCCACCAATGGCGGCAAATCCGATATTTAATCCAAGTACTAAATACAATATGTAAAAAGATAAAGCGCATAAAAAAAATATGGCGACGGGTCCTGTTAAAAAGCCAAGGGTTAATATTTTCTGAACATAAACCAGAAAATTATAATCCATTGGGGTTGAAATCTGATAGGCAGGCATACCACTGAAACTGGTACCCGTCCATAACGCAGGATCATCAGGGTGTTTTTTATTATGTTCAATAATTTCCCGGGCAGAACCTTCCCAGGAAGAGACATCTCCCTGTTGAAGTACTTTACCTTCCCAGTGTGGAAAAAAGAAATAGGAAATTACAACGACAAAAATGGCAATTACCGCGAGGTGTGGTAATAATTTTTTTATAAGGCTCGGGTTCATAAAAATGAATTTATCCAACAAAGTTAATTTTTTTGATGGTCTGTGGATGATAAGGCATTAATTTCCGGATCTGATTCAGGCTGAATTTACTCAGAAAAATTATCTGAACCGACGATTAAATTCATTCAGTACGTCTGTTCCGGGGCAAAGTTCTTTCTGTTGCAACTGATTTAATGGTGTCTGACTTGTATTTAATACAGTATGCAGATCCTGAGAATCGTCATTGATATATAACAAACCAGTCAGAATTTCTCCTGCCTGATTGGCGTCATGCAGGGCTTTTACTGCAGATTCTTTATTTCGCGGATCCCAATCTTTATGCAATTTATTTAGAGTAATATAGGATCCATCGTGCATTTTAATTTCCTGAAGGGTACCTTCTTCCTGTTTATTGAGAATTTCATTTGCGAAGGGAACAAAATCAATCGTAGATGTAGCTTCAATATGTTCGCGTACATAATCATACGATTTTGTTGATCCGGTATTATTATTAAAAGTAACGCAAGGTGAAATGACATCGATAAAGGCAAAACCTGGATGCGCTAGTGCCGCTTTAATTAAAGGAATTAATTGTAAGCGGTCTCCTGAAAAACTTCTTGCAACAAATTTTGCTCCTAACTCCAGAGCCAGACCTGCCAGATCGATATTCTGAAAGCGGTTGGCAAAGCCTGATTTACTTTTGGAGCCTTTATCGGCAGTTGCAGAATCCTGACCTTTGGTCAAGCCATAACAACCATTATTCATCACGATATACGTAATGTTTAAATTTCTTCTGATGAGATGGACAAATTGTCCCATGCCAATCGAAGCAGTATCGCCGTCACCGGAAACACCCAGATACGTTAAATCTCTGTTGGCCAGGTTGGCGCCGGTCACAACGCTAGGCATTCGTCCGTGTACTGAATTAAAACCATGAGACTTACCTAGCATATAGGTTGGAGTTTTAGACGAACAGCCAATGCCGGAGAGTTTGGCAAGTTTATGTGGTTCAATATTTAATTCAAAACATGCCTGTATCAATGCCCCGCTTATTGAATCATGTCCGCATCCCGCACATAATGTAGATAATGCACCTTCATAATCTTTTTTCTTATGACCCAACTCGTTTACCGGGAGCTCAGGATGTCTGAAATTTGGACGTTGATAAGTCATTTTTTTTTAAATAAACTGTATTATAGAATATTGGTTTCTGTCAATTCGACATACTCAGGTTATACCTGATTTTTCATTGTTGCTGCCTCAGTAGGCGAACATTTTATATTGTGCTTTGTTAATTGAATTTTGATATTTTCGGCAGTTATCGGCATTCCATCATAATTCAGAATCCTGATTAATTTATGAGAATCTAAGTTTAGTTCATTTATCAATAACGTCCGCATTTGTGCATCTCTGTTCTGTTCGATGACATAAATAATATCATGAGCTTCGATAAAATCTACAACTTCCGGGTGGAAAGGAAATGATCGAATGCGCATTGCATCCAGTATAATACCTTCACTTTCCAATTCTTCCCGGGCTTCTAAAGCTGAATGAAGACTGGTGCCAAAAAACAAAATTCCCTGATTGGACCGATATTCATTTTGGTAAAAAATGGGTTTAGGTACATATGATTTAATAGTTTCCCATTTTTTATTGAGCCTGTCCATATTGCGTTTATAGGCTGCACCATCTTCTGTGTAAATAGCATATTCATCACGAGACGAACCTCTGGTAAAGAAGCTGCCTTTCGTCGGATGTGTTCCAGGGATAGTGCGATAAGTTATTCCATCCTGATCCACATCCAGATACCGGCCAAATTTTTCCAGGGTATCGAGTTGTTCGCGGCTCAATACTTTTCCTCGTTGGTATTTATGATCAGCTTGCCATTTCAGCGGTTTTGACACATGATCATTCATTCCCAGGTCAAGATCCGTTAAAATGATAACAGGTGTTTGTAATTGTTCGGCCAAATCGAAAGAAATCGCCGTGAGCTCAAAACATTCATCAGGTGTCGAAGGTATCAGTAAAACTTGCTTTGTATCACCATGTGAAGCATATGCGGACACTAAAATATCAGATTGTTGAGTTCGGGTTGGCATACCGGTAGATGGCCCTGTACGTTGTACATCAATGAGTACCGCAGGAATTTCTGCAAAATAGGCCAATCCTAAAAACTCTTGCATAAGAGAAACTCCCGGACCGCTGGTGGCAGTAAAAGCCCTCGCTCCATTCCACATCGCTCCAATCACCATTCCCATCGCGGCAAGTTCGTCTTCTGCCTGAACAATCGCATAATTATTTTGACCTGTTTGTTTATCAATTCGGTATTCTTCCGCATAATCTGCAAATGCATCGACAACGGATGTCGAAGGCGTAATTGGATACCAGGCTGCGACCGTGGCACCTCCATAGATGGCACCTAAGGCACAGGCTGCATTGCCTTCAAATAAAATCTTATCTCCGATTAAATCCCTTCGCTTGACCTGAAAGGGAAGTGGATAGCTGTAATTTTCTTTTATGTATCGTTCTCCCAATTCAAGTGCATGATGATTTGGAGCTATCAATTTTTGTTTGCCGCTGAATTGTTCTTCAATTAATTCTTTTAAAACATTCATTTCGATATCAATCAAAGCGGATAAAGCACCTATATAAATGATGTTTTTAAATAATAATCGCTGACGTGGATCTGTATATTCTTTGACAGCAATGCCGGTTAATGGAACGCCAATAAAATGTATATCGTCCCGGATAAATTCTTTGTGCAGGGGTTTGGTATTGTCGTATAAAAAATAGCCACCTGATTTAACACTTTGTACATCCTGCAGCATACTCTGAGGATTTACAGAAATCATGATGTCAATTCCTTCCCTGCGGCCCAGATAGCCTTTTTCACTGATTCGTACTTCGTACCAGGTTGGTAGTCCCTGGATATTGGAAGGAAAAATATTTTTAGGACTAACGGGTATTCCCATTCGGAATATTGATTTGGCAAATAAATTATTGGCACTGGCACTACCTGTACCATTTACATTGGCAAATCGAACAACAAAATCATTTATGATCGGTTGTGGGAGCATGATCCGGCTTTAGTAACTTGGTATAAATATTTTTGCATATCCCATGCAGATGTAGGACATCGTTCAGCACAAAGTCCGCAATGAAGACAGACATCTTCATCTTTTACCATCACACGGGTCGTTGGTAAAATTTCGGAAACGTATAAATCCTGGCTTGTATTTTTTGCAGGTGCATTCAAATGTAAACGCAAACTATCTTCTTCTTCATTTGGAACAAAAGAAATACAGGAAGTCGGACAAATATCCACACAAGCATCACATTCGATACAACGGCTTTCTGTAAAAACAGTCTGGACATCGCAATTAAGACAACGCTGTGCTTCTTTGAAAGCAGTTTGTACATCAAAACCCAGCTCAACTTCTTTTTTGCGATCCCTAAGGGTAATTATCTTTTCTGCCTGTGGCACGATATATCTCAAATCATCAACGATGGCACTGTCATAAGCCCATTCATGAATCCCCATTTTTTGAGATACCAGATTGACCATAGGATCCAAACGTTGATGAATATCTTTTCCCTGACAATATAAATCGATAGAAACGGCAGCTTGATGACCATGAGCAACGGCTGTGATAATATTTTTTGGACCAAATGCTGAATCGCCTCCAAAAAATACAGAAGGAATGGATGATTGATGTGTGACGGAATCGACTTCGGGCAATTCCCATTTATCAAATTTCAAACCAAGATCCCGTTCTATCCAGGGAAAGGTATTTTCCTGACCAATAGCCAGTAAAACATCATCGGCTTCTATAAATACATCGGGTACGCCGGCATTAACCAATTTACGGCGGCCTGTTTCGTCTTTTTCTGCTTTGACAATTTCAAACATCATGCCTGTGAGTTTGCCATTTTCTATGACAAAGGACTTTGGAACATGACAATCTAAAATAGGTATATCCTCGTGGATCGCATCTTCTTTTTCCCAGGGAGATGCTTTCATTTCTGCAAATGGACTTCTTACGACGACTTTTACCTCTTCACCACCCAGTCTTCTCGACGTGCGGCAGCAATCCATAGCTGTATTTCCTCCACCGACGACAATAACTTTTTTTCCTATTTTATCAATATGTTCAAAAGCAACACTGGCAAGCCATTCAATACCAATATGGATATTAGCTTTTGCCTCATCTCTTCCGGGTAAATCAGGTAAATCCTTACCTCGTGGTGCACCGGTTCCGACAAAAATGGCATCGTATTTTTTTTCCAAAACCTCTTTCAGACTACTGACGTAGGTTTTAAAATGAGTATGAATACCCAAATCCAGAACATAATTGACTTCTTCAGCCAAAACTTCTGCTGGAAGCCTGAAAGAAGGAATCTGACTTCTCATCATGCCACCGCCAACTTCTTGTTCGTCATATAAATGGATCTCATAACCTAGTGGTGCCAGATCCCGGGCTACCGTCAAAGAAGCCGGTCCTGCACCAATCAGGGCAACTTTTTTGCCATTGGATTTAAAAGGACCCTGAGGCATGTATTTTTTAACATCCGATTTATGATCCGCAGCGACTCGTTTTAAGCGGCAGATAGCCACCGGTTCTTCTTCAATACGACCCCGCCGGCAAGCAGGCTCGCAAGGTCTGTCGCAGGTACGTCCTAAAACTCCAGGAAATACATTGGATTCCCAATTAACCATATACGCTTCAGAATACTTTTCTGCAGCAATCAAACGAATGTACTCAGGAACCGGAGTGTGCGCCGGACATGCATACTGACAGTCAACGACTTTATGAAAATACTCCGGATTTTTAATGTCAGTTGGTTGCAAATTGGACGTGTTTTAAAAAACGGTACAAATATATCATTCGATCAACAATTGACAAGGAATCTGTCAACTTAAGCATCCGGATCCTCAGTTTTTATTACCAAAGCCATGAATATCAGAATTTAAGGTGCGGATTTTTAAATAGTTCATTTTATTTTGATGTTCGTCAGAACATATTCTGTCATGTCGTTTTTTAAAAATAATGAGCGATCAACTTCGATTTTGTAAACAGACTAAACTGAAATAATTCAGCGTAGTACGATGATAATTTCAAACTATCAGGATGCAGTTTGGCTGACAATACCGATGATCAAACCCATGAGACTGGAAAGAGTCACCAGATACACTATGTCTTTGATGTATCGTTGAACGGCATCTCCATGTCCATGCAATATCAAAGCCATGCCGATGGATGTAAAACATAATCCGATGATAAAACCTAGTTTTAATCCATCAATTGCAGCCGTAAATGCGGTCATAATCATAAATTTTGCTAAAACAGATGCATACACAAAGCAGATAAAAAATACCACTAAGAATCGGAGAGCAATCTGACCAGGTTCAGAAGATAAAATTGAATTTTTGGCGTCATCGCCAGGATGTGGTTTAAAGATATTTTTACGGTGCCAAAAAGTATGAACAACAACTGAAATAATTGTAGCCCATAAAATTGCAAACCAATTGACATGTTGCATGAATTGTTTGTTTTCTAATTTAAAAACAGCATCTCCACATAGCCATGCTAAAGCGTAGCAGACAATCACAATTAAAACAGACAATACTATAGATAAACCAAAAATAAATCAGCTATACGATCCTGACTTATCCTGATTGCTGTAAGTCTCTGATTATCTCCAGACCGGATTAAATTCTGTACGACGATTTTGAAGTCGCCCTTCCCGGGTTTTATTATCACCCAGAGGTTTTGACTCGCCAAAACCACTTGCCATTAACCGATCTTTTTGAATGCCTTTTCCAATAAGATAATCCATGCAAGCTTTTGCCCGTTCTTCAGATAACTTCTGATTAAAATCTTCAGTACCGACATCATCAGTATGCCCTTCGATGCTAAGATTCATTTCAGGATATTTTAAAAGTACATTTAGGACTTCGTCCATATTTTTCTTTGAATCGGCAGTCATCACAGCTGTACCACTTTTAAAGTTGACAAATTTCATAGCGATATCCAGCACCTTTTTATCTTCCACTTTAATTTCAGGACATCCAAAATTGGCGGCAATTCCTTTTGTATTAGGACATTTATCGACATTATCTGGAATTCCGTCCTCATCCGTATCAGGACATCCGTTAAACTTACCAGCTACATCGGGGCAGGGATCAATACTGTCTGGAAATCCGTCCTTGTCGCGATCCGGAGGACATCCCATATTACTGACCGGACCTGGTACATCGGGGCATTTATCGTCTTTATCGGCTACACCATCTTTGTCTTTATCCGGACAACCTTTAAGAGTGCCGGCCACGTCCGGACAGGCGTCATCTTTATCATATACTCCGTCCTTATCCCGGTCAGCAGGACATCCCTGATTTTCAATAACGCCGGCTTCTTTTGGACAACGGTCATCCAAATCCCTGATGCCATCTCCATCTGTATCCGGACAGCCCTGGAGGGTACCCCAAACATCGGGACAGGCATCTTCTTTATCTTTAAATCCATCTTTATCCCGGTCACTACCACAAAGGCAAATCCGGAATCCAATGGCATGTTGCCAATTATCAAAACCATCCTCAAAGCCAAAGCGATAATCAGATTGAGCAATTAAGCTGGTTTGATCATTGATACGCAGGTCAAAGCCTAAGCCAAAGGGTACCTGGCCGTGAAATTCATCAAAATCTTCCAATGTACCTCCCAAACCGGTATAGACAAAAGGCGAGACAAGCATGCCCTGCCAGAAATGCAAATTAATTAAAGCATCCAGTCCGGTATATATTTTGCGGGAACCATATCCGGTTACAGAGCGAAGGCTTTCATCGTATTTTGGAAAGCCGGCAGCTCCCAGTCGGAAAGGTATACCTAATGAAAGCAGTTTGGTAAAATGCCGGTTGTAACCAATTTCAAAACCATGATCCAGATTAGTAAATAATTTTTCATTATCTCTGTTAGGTGCCTGATAATTAATAAAAACTGTCTTCAGGTTTAGTGAATTTTTAGGAAATTCACTCTGAGCCAGATTTATTTCAGCCATTAACACAAACATGATAAACAGGAAAATCGCATGCTTTTTCATAAGAATTGGTTTACATTTTGAAATAGTTTTCAACAAAATAAACTCAAATCTATATCAAAGTCACATAAATTGGATATCTATTGAAGTAATTTTGCCCTGTTTTTGAAATTAATTCAGTTCTTGGTGTGTCCGGAGTAACAAAATTGACAAGAGGTATTTTTTATTCATGATAAAATTTCACAAAAATCTGGTGGAGGCAGTGATTCATATTATTGAAGGATGTATGAATCAGGGAAATTATGCCGATAAATTAATTGAGAAAGTTTTAAAATCGGATAAAAAATGGGGTTCAAGAGATCGAAGCTTTATTGCAGAAACATCTTATGATATTATCAGAAACTACAGGTTGTTAAATCATTGTGTTTCTAACTCTGGTAAGAGTCACGACATTGTGGCTGCATATTTTATCACAAAACAAATTAGATTACCTGATTGGGAATTATTTTCAGGCGTAAATGAAGAAAAAGTAATTCAACTTTATGAATCGTCTAAGACTCATTTTGGAATTTATCATTCTTACCCGGATGAATTGATCGACCTCTTGCGGAATGAAATTGGTGAACGGTATCAGTCCGAATTAATTGCATTAAACAATCCGGCTCCATTGGTTTTGAGGACCAACCCGCTTGTGATCAGCAGGAATGAATTGTCCAAACTTTTAGAGGAGCAGGGAATTTTAACTAAAACAATTGCTGAAATATCAGATGGTTTGGTTGTAGAAAAAAAATTTAATGTTTTTAGAAATGACTTATTTCTAAGTGGGCATTTTGAAATTCAGGATGCGTCCTCACAATTTGTGGCTCCTTTTTTACAAGCGGAAGCAGGAATGAGAGTGATTGATGCATGTGCCGGTGCAGGTGGAAAATCCTTGCATCTTGCTGCTTTAATGAAAAATCGTGGCAAAATTCTTAGTCTGGATATCGAAGAATGGAAACTTCTGGAATTAAAAAAAAGAGCAAAACGTAACAGAGTTCAAATTATCGAAACCAGACACATTCAAAATAATAAAGTGGTTAAAAGATTACATGAATCATGTGACCGCCTTTTGTTGGATGTACCTTGCAGTGGATTGGGTGTATTGCGCCGAAATCCAGATGCTAAGTGGAAGATTAATTCAGAACTTATCCAACGGATGAAGCACATTCAACAAGATCTTTTGTTGCGATATTCAACCATGTTGAAACCAGGTGGCAAAATGGTATATGCCACATGCAGCATTTTACCTTCAGAAAATTCTCAACAAATTTTGTATTTTTGCAAGCAACAACACCATTTTCAATTAGAAGAAGAAAAATTTATCAGCCCCATGGAAAGTGGATTTGATGGATTTTATATGGCTAGATTGAAAAAATTGTAAATCCAAAATTTAAGTTATGAAAATCTTATCACTGGGAATTCTCTTGGCATTGCCATTTATGTCTCTTGCAACCATCTGGGAAGTCGGACCCGCAAAGCTCTATACTAAACCTAGTCAGGTGGCTTCCCTGGTTAATGATTTTGATACCGTTTATATTCAGGCAGGCGAATATAAAAGAGACGTTTGTATCTGGCGTGCTCATAATCTTTATTTGTCCGGAGTTGGTGGGAAAGCCCATCTGAATGCAGAAAAAACTGCATACGGCGGTAAAGCCATCTGGGTCGTTGCAGGAAATAACACCTATATCGAAAATATAGAATTTTCAAATTGTGAAGTAGTCGATCGAAATGGTGCTGGAATCCGTCTTGAAGGAACCAACCTCAGATTGCGTTCTTGCTTTTTTCATCATAACCAAAATGGTATTTTAGCCGGAGATAATCCGTCCAGCGAAATTGTGATCGAACATTCTGAATTTGCTTACAATGGAGCTGGAGATGGTTATTCTCATAATCTTTATATCAATCATGTCAAATCTTTGGTATTTCAATATAACTATACCCATCATCCTTATTATGGACATGCTATAAAAAGCAGGGCATATACCAATGTCATTCTGTATAATCGTATAACGGATGAAGATGGTGATGCTAGTTATGAAATTGATTTGCCGAATGGAGGCCCCTCCCTGATCATGGGCAATATTATCCAACAAAGTAAATTTGGTGAAAATAATAGTATTCTTTCATATGCACGGGAAGGCATGAGCAATCCGGGCCCTCATAATTTATTTTTTATCCATAACACAGTAGTGAATAATAAAGACAGGGGTATTGCCTTAAATGTACAGTCCAATATAGATACTTTATTTAGTAGCAATAATTTGTTTGCCGGGCAAATGGCGACTTTATCAGGAAATCCCACAACGTATATCCAACTCAGCAATATTATCAGCGACAATCTTGATTATTTCAAGTTTATTTCAACTGAAAATTATGATTATCATCTGAGTAAAAATTCTCCCGGTATCGATAGTGCAATCAAAATGAACCGGTTATTTTTGACGTATACACTGATACCCGATAAAGAATATGCGCATCCCCTTAGCTGGAAACCAAGAGTTTCAGATGCCAATCCGGATATTGGATCGTATGAGCTTCAGCAAATTACAGCCAGTGATGAATTGTCAATCCTTGATGAGCCTGGATATTACGATAATCAGGGTAAATTATTTATTTTGAATAAAAATTATTTTAAAGCTATTGAAGCAAAACTAAGCTTTGAGCTTTATAATATTCAAGGTAAATTGATTATGAATCATAAACCGGTTCAATTCTTACCCGTAGATTTAAATGGAATACCACCAGGTCTTTATATTTACAAGCTAAGATCGGTACGAAACAATTCCACAGGTACGCTTGTTGTAACTCACTAAATTACATTTGATTTTCGTTTATCCTTTATTTCAATGTTTTTCTGATGCCGGCTTGTCTGGTGATTAATTCAATTTTATGAAAAAATTAATTTTTGGAACTATGATGCTTAGTTTATTATCTGGGGTAGGTGCTCAAAAAAATTCACAATTACCACCACTAATCGACCGGGAAATATTTTTTGGCGATCCGGAAATTTCAGGTGGGCAGCTTTCTCCTGATGGTAAATATATGAGTTTTATCAAACCATATAATGGTACCCGGAATATCTGGGTTAAAAAAACAGATGCGGCATTTCAAACAGCCAAACCGTTGACAGCAGATGACAAAAGACCTGTCACATCTTATTTCTGGTCTCGCAATGGAAAATATATTTTGTATGTTCAGGATAAAGGTGGAAATGAAAACTACCAGGTATTTGCTGTTAACCCATCCGATAAAGCTGACGAAACCACTGGCGTGCCAGTTTCCCGAAATCTGACCAATAAGGAAAATACCAGGGTGTATTTGTATGCTGTGCCTAAAACTTTGCCGGATATTATCTATCTGGGATTGAATGATCGGGATGCATCCTGGCATGATTTATATGAGTTAAAAATATCTACAGGTGAGTTAAAATTATTGCGAAAGAATACAGACCGGATTACAGGGTGGGTATTTGATCGTACTGATAAATTGAGACTGGCAGAGCGTACCAACAGCGATGGATCAACGGATATACTGAGAGTAGATTCTAAAGGTTTTGTAAAAATTTATTCGGCAGGGCCTTTGGAAACTGCTTATTGCATCAATTTTCACGAAGATGGACAACGTGTCTATATCATTAGCAACAAAGGAGAAAATATCAATTTGTCTCAATTAATTCTGCTTAACATTACTAATCAAAAAGAAGAAATTATTGAATCTGATCCTAAAAAGAAAGTAGATATTGCCTCAGTTTCATTTTCTGATGTCGATAACCGAATGATTGCCAGTTTTTATGAAGATGAAAAAACCCGGATTTATTGGAAAGACAAAAGCTTTGAAGATGATTATAAAACCTTAAAAAAATCATTTAATGGTTTAGAAGTTTCATTTAACTCTTCGACTAAAGATGAAAAGAAATGGTTGATATCTGTTTACAGTGATACGGATAATGGAGCTGTATATTCATTTGACAGGACGACTCGAAAAACAAAGTTTCAATACAGACCCAGACCTAAATTAAGTAATACAGATTTATCTCCGATGAAAGCCATTTCCTATAAATCCTCTGATGGTCTGGAGATTCCTGCTTTTTTGACATTACCTAAAGGTGTAAGCTCAAAAAATTTGCCGCTGGTTGTTAATCCTCATGGTGGACCCTGGGCGAGAGATGGATGGGGTTATGATCCCTACGCGCAATTTTTGGCTAATCGAGGATATGCTGTATTGCAAATGAATTTTAGAGGCTCCACAGGTTATGGGAAAAAATTTCTGGATGCCGGTAACAGGCAATGGGGGGATAAAATGCAGGACGATATTACATGGGGTGTAAAACATCTCATTTCAAAAGGTATTGTTGATCCAAATCGCGTTGGTATTATGGGTGGATCTTATGGTGGTTACGCGACGCTGGCTGGTGTGACATTTACTCCGGATCTATATGCCTGTGCTATTTCGATAGTCGGACCCTCAAGTTTGCTTACATTATTAAATTCAATTCCACCATACTGGGAAGCAGGCCGGAAGATTTTTCATCTGCGGATGGGTGATCCTACAACACCACAGGGCGAAGCCCAGCTCAAAAGACAATCTCCATTATTTTATGTCGATAGTATTCGCACGCCGCTTATGGTTGTTCAGGGAGCTAATGACCCCAGAGTAAAAAAAGCGGAATCAGATCAGATCGTATATGCCATGCATAAATCCAATATACCTGTAAAATATATTTGTGCTCCTGACGAAGGTCATGGTTTTGCAAGACCAATAAACAATATGGCTTTTTTAGCAGCAGCTGAGAAATTTTTTGCCGAACATCTTGGAGGACGTTATCAGGAATCCATGAGTCCGGATCTTAAAAAACGATTAAAAGAAATTACCGTTGACCCGGCATCCGTTAAGTTGCCGGTCAAAGTGAATATAACAGAATTAGAAACTCAAAATGATAGTGCAATTGCTTCTGGTTTAATTCCTGGTAACTATATTTTTAATGTAAGTATGGAAATGATGGGCGAGGATATGGAGTTTGAACAGATTACTACGATTACAGAGAATGAAAACCATTGGAAAATTAAAGAAGAAATGAAGATGCCTATGGGTGAAATGACAGATGAAGCGATTTTTGATAAACAAACACTGTCACCGATAAAACGGGAAGTAGATCAGGGCCCGATGGTTATGGAGTTAAATTATTCAGAACTTAAAGTGAGTGGAAGAATCAACATGAGTGGTACTAAATCCAATTTGGATATTAAAACAACAGGTTTTTGCAAAGCCGAAGGCCCGGGAAGTTTCTTTGTTATTGCTACGATGCCATTGACGGAAGGATTTAAGACCGTGGTCCGAAATCTCGACTTAAATCTTATGGCCGAAAAATTTTATACATTGGAAGTTACGGGTTCAGAGTTAATAAAATCTAAGCCTTGTTTTAAAGTAAAATTAAATCCGGCCAATGGTGATGCAGGTGAAATTTTGTTGTGGATTTCAAAAGGTGAAAAACCTTTACCAGTTAAATATGAGATGGCATTGGCTGAAATGAACGGAGCTGTTATGAAAGCTGAATTAAAATAATCTCATGGATTTAATATAGTAATAATATCCTGTGTCAATATGTGCTGAATATCGGTACTAAACAGGGTCCAGGGTTCTGTCTCAGGTGGTTTTAATATAAACTGTCTAAATTCCCGAGTTTTAGGATCTGTAAATCCAATATAAAAACTGAATAAACCAATTTTTAAATCAGAATTCATTCGTTTGGCACCATACCATTCATCATTCCAGATCGGATGACCTATCTGGGATAACTGAAATCTGATTTGATGATATTTTCCTGTATGTAACTGCACTATAAGTAAGCTATATTGCTCATGAGTGGAAACCAGATTATAACTCAGTTTGGCGAGCTTCGCTCCGTGCATACCAGCCGAAGCTTCGATGGCTTTAAATTCTGATTGGGATTTTATTAAATAATGTTGCAGTCGTCTGGCTTTGTGCTGTGGTTTACCTTTAACAATGGCAAAGTAATATTTCTGAACGTTTCGGTGGTAAAACTGGGATTGCAATTCTTTTAAAATACTTTGCTTTTTGGCACAAATCAGCAAACCTCCAACGGGTTTGTCCAATCTGTTTGTCAGTTGACAGATAAGTCGTTTCTTTTCCGGATGTTTATTTTTAAGATAATTTTCTAAAATCTCTCTTAGGTTGCGGGCACCTGTTGGATCCTCTTCCGAAAGCATACCACATGGCTTTTTGGCAATGATGTATTCGTCATTTTCAAATAAAATTAATTCACCGGTATCCATTCTATCACCATATTGATACTTGAATAAAAAATTTAACTACCGGATCAAATTAATGTCTCCAAAACGCTTTTCTGTTTCTCCATTCTTCCATTCGATTTCCAGGTAATATATGTAGGTGCCGGGATTTGCCTGCTGTTGGTTGCTCATTCCGTTCCAGCCTTCTTTGGGTTCGTTTGGGGGAAAATGTGAATTAGAAAATAACAGATTTCCCCAACGGTCAAAAATGGACATCTGTCGTATTTCAGTAAAAGAATCTTCAGATACATAGGGATAAAAATAATCGTTGATCTGATCACCATTAGGACTAAAAGCATTAGGAATAAAAATATCGCGTTTTAGAATTTCAATTTTTATTCTGGCGGTAGCAACACAACCTTTATGGTTTTTATAAACGACCAGATATTCTGTATTTCGTGTAATGTTTTGGATTTCCGGATATTTGCAATCAGTACAACTTAAAAAATCTGCAGGACTCCAGCTTACTTCAGCAATTGAATCATCGGGAATTGAATATACTGGCTGAAGTGAATAATTTTCACCCGAACTTAATTTAAGCAAAGGTATGAGCTGCACTGAAATAGCTTGTGGGCTTATCGTATTAAAAGTCGTGGAGAATTCACATCCGTTTTTATCAATAACCTTGATAGTATGGCTGCCGTAGACCGTTCCACCGGCCATTGTGTTTCCAAGCAGTTGATTGTCGAGATAATATTGTAAGGGCAGTTCTCCTCCCGAAACCTGGGTAATTTCCACAAGCCATGAATCTCCCGGGCAATTTGCCTGAGAAACAATTAAATCCATATTGCGGGGGATATTTGTATTTTCAGTTACAGTCACGGAATCAATTCCCGTGCATCCGGTTAGGCTGTTGCTGATTTCAAAATAATACACGCCAGGTCTCTCAGCAATTATTTCCAGTGTCGTATTGCTTCCGGATATACGACCTTGCAGCGTGTACCATCGAATTTTTTCGTTGCCCTCGCCATTTTTAATGTTACCCTTAAGAATTCCTTCTGTAGTTCTGCAGTTTAATTCAAAGCCGTTTCCGGCTTCTACCTGGAGATTATTGATTTTAGATACTAAAACGGAGTCAATACCAAAACAGCCGCTTCTCGTGTTTCTCACTACCAAATAATATACTCCCGGTTTATCAACCCGAATGCTGGCAGAGTCAGGGCGACTGATAATATTTCCCTGAGGGGTATTCCAGACAATGGTGTTTGGATCGGCACTCATGATATTTGGATTGAGTACCAAATTAGCAGATTTGCAATCCAGAACGGATGGATTGCCGGCATCCACAATCGGTGTTTCCTTATATTCAATGACACGGACTGTATCTTCTTCCTGGCATTTATTTATTGTATCAATAACTGTTAAAATATACATCCCTGGTTTTCCTGCCTGTATATTAATCTGGTTGATATTACCTAAGATTTGACCATTTGTCGTTGTCCATTGATAAAGGATTCGATTTCCGGAACCGGATCCCACGCCGCTAAGAACGATTGTTTGGTTAATACAATTCAACGTGTCCGGAAAATTTATAAAAGCGGATGGTACTACCAAATCCTTTGGTACCAAAATTTCATCCAACGATTCACATCCGTTTCGTGCATCAATTACTTTTAAAGAATAGGTGCCAGGGGATCCGATATCTATTTTGGACAACATCGAATTGCTTAAAATGCTTCCATCCAAACTAGACCAGATGTAATTTAGTCCGTTTTGGCTACTTGAGTTGCTACCATCCAATGTCATGCGAATTGTTTCACAATTCCAGATTGTAGATGTTCCAGCATCAGCTGAGGGCTTAATGGTATCGATTGCTACGCGTATTTTTGCGGTCGAGCTGCAGCCATTCACGAGATCAGTGACCGTTAAAATATAGTCACCAGCTTCTGCGACGATCGGATTCAGCGTATTGGCATTTTGAATTAGTTGACCACCTGCGGCCGACCAGTTAAAATTAATTTGATTTCCAACCGGAGAACTGGCGATGCCGGATAATGTAACGGAAGTTTGTACACAGTTTAAGGTATCGTCAAGTTGAATGGATGCAAGGGGAACATTGAGATCTGGTCTGACAACAACCACTGAAGTGTCAGCACAAAAATTCAGGCTATCTTTTACGATCAGATAATAATCGCCAGCCGAATTTATTGTAATCATATTACTGCCCTGACCTGAAACAATATTGCCATTGGAACTTTGCCATAAATAAATTAATTGTGCACCTTGTGAAGAACTACTCCCATCAATGATCAAACTGGTATCGGCGCAACTGAAAACCAAATCGGGGCCTGTCACCGACTGAGGTTTGATGATGTTTTGATCAATAAAAACTGAATCGATATTTTGGCAATGGTTGCTGGTATCTTCAACGCGAATAAAATACCAACCCGGAGAATCAACCCAGGGTTTCAGGCTATTCGTGTCCCGTGTAAATCGCCCGTTGAAGGTAGTCCAATAAAATTTTATAGAATCCAGTTTTGTGCTGTCAGCATTCAATTGAAACTCGTTCGTTTTACAACTCAGAACGCCACCCAAACCTGCATCAACCTTGGGATATTGCCGTAAATCTTTAATAAACAGCGTATCCGATTGCTGACATCCATTTAAAGAATTCACAACTTTTAATATAATGATTCCGGCTTCACTGATTTTTTTATTTTGTAAATTGGTTTCAAGCGGAAGATTGCCGGAAGGTAAAGTCCAGAGATATTGCAAATTGGTATTTGGATTTTTTTCGACTGGTATTATTTCAATTTCTGATAAAAGGCAATCGATGTTTGCATCAGGCCCCAGATCAATTAGCGGCTGAACCGTGTCGATAGTTACATTCCATAATTTTTCTGTAAAACATTTATTGGTCTTATCAATAATTTTTAAAGAATAGATACCTGTGTTTTTGGTTAAAATGGTATCCTTGTTTTTTAGTTTGGAGGAATCGGATAATATCCATTCATAAATAAATCGGGTCGTATCAAATGGAGTTCCGGCAAACGACACTTCATTTTTCAGACAATTTATCAGGCTGTCACCTTGAATGCTGAGATTTGGTTTGATTGTATCCGATACAACAATATTTTGTATATCTACCTCACAACCTGAATTTTTATCGATAATAACAACTTTGTAAATACCTGCTTCCGTTACGTAAGCAGTTGCTTCGTTTTGGCCCCTGTGAATTTTAGTATCGGGTATCCAGAAGTAATTATAATTTCCGCTGCCGTTGGAAGTAATGGCTTTTAGAATAATCGTATCCGAATTGCAATTTGCAATGCCTTCAACCTCCATTATGGCAACCAAATCATCTGATGCTTCAATTTCCAACTCGACTTCTTTTTCACAAATCACGAGTCCATTTGTATAGACAACTTTCACAAAATACTTACCACTTCCTTGTGCTTTAGCGGTAAGGCCACTTTGAGAAATAATTTTGCCTCCTTCAGAACGCCATTCATAACGGATGTTGGGGCCAGCACTTGATCCAATAGCATTCAGTTCAAAAACATCGGAAGCACATTTAGGTAAATTATTGGCCATAATGATGGCTTTTAAATCGACCACTTCGACATTAACCTCATCGGTTGCCTGACATTTTTCAAACAATTCAATATCATCGATGGCAAAGTCATTTCCAAATCCTACCAGAGAAACTTCCTGGATGCATAATTGGACGGTTCCAGAAGTAGCAGTGAAGCATGCTTCAAACATCAGCCAGTCGCAGGTAGCTCCTCCTGTAATGGATCCGATAGATGCATTATTAGCCAAGGCAATAAGTTGTGGTGGATTCGTTGGAAAGACACATTGGACATAAAACCGGAAGAGATACATTTTCCCCGCTGTAACGGAAACGGTTTGACACCATAGATTGGAATTGGGTGTCGTGTGACCATCTACAATCAATTGATTTCCTGAACCCGTGGTATGATCGCCGCAATTGGTCCAGGCTCCGTTATAGGCATTTGGATTGACTCCTACGCTAAGCCAACCAGGAGCAAACGGTCCTCCGGGCGAACCATAGTTATAATTATGGGTAAATCCTGTATTGCCTGATTCAAAATTGCCATTGATAATTAAATTGACAGTCGAAATGGCTTCTGCGGTCAGGGTGTATTTATATTTTCCTGCCGGTGCGTTTACAATGGGATCCAAAGAATTGGCATCACTCAGGTACGTAGCGGGAGTCCAGAAATATGTAGTGGGTGTACCGGAGATACTTCCCATAAGTTGAACCGGCATAGAAGGATCGCAAGTAAATAAATCAGGGCCAGCATTTACATTTAAGCCGGCACAACCCTGAGAATGCAAAGGATTTAAAGAAATACAGAAATAATAATATAATAGTAGGAAAGTTAATGAAATACCTGTGATTTGCTTCATGCCGTGAAAATCTAGAAATCACTAAGGTAATATCTATTTGTAAAAATTGAAAATCAAGCTTGTGTAAATTCACAATTACGAGATGACAGTACTGAGTTTAGAGGAAATAGCTCCATTACCCAACTTTGGTTTGAAACACTACGATAAAACAACTTGAGATCTCAGGAATTATAAAAATCTTGTTTGCAAGACCAGTTTTTCAGTCCATTCGGGGTAGTGCTTATGCTCAAGTTCCTGAATTTTCTTGGCAAGTTTTTCTGCATTGTCTTTTTTATCAATTTTGCACTTGGTCTGAAAAATAATTTTACCCCGGTCGTACATTTCATTGACATAATGTATGGTAATTCCGGATTCAGATTCGCCATCATTGATAACAGATTGATGTACATTCATGCCATACATTCCTTTTCCTCCATATTTTGGTAGCAATGCAGGATGTATATTGATCATTTTCTGATCGTATAATTTAACTAAAAAGGGGGGCATCAGTAATAAGAAACCGGCCAGAACGATAAAATCGATATCATATAAATTAAGAAGGGCAGTTGAATATCCATTATTGGCAAGTAACGATTTGTTTATTACAGAAAATGGAATATTGTTGTCAGTTGCAATTTTCAGAACGCCGGCTTTACTTGAGTTACTAACAATTAGAGCGACCTGAATTTTTGGATGATTGTGAAAATGTTTGATTAGCTGAGCGGCATTTGTTCCGTTTCCGGAAGCAAAAATTGCGATTTTCATTTTTTTTATACTCATATTAAAGCAATATACAGATCAGGATTTAATTAAAATATCATACGAGCTGGTATTGGCCGGATCCATTAGAATCATAGCCTGTCTTACTTTTTGTTTTTCCTGCGGTGTGCCTTGTTTAAATATTTCAATTATTTCCTGATTTTTTGAAAAAGTAAATAATCTGATTAAATAAGTTTCTGGATAAGAAGAATTCGACCGGTTGATATCTTCGATAGCATTCATTAGCAAAGATCGTGAATTTGCCGGATCTTTTGAAATTTGGTCCAGTGCTTGCCGGTGATATTCGTAAAATGCCCGGCGAAATAATTTCATCCTTGGATTTAAGAGATTTTCAATTAAAAAATAACGATTGTTTTTATTGTCTTTGGTTGCAGACCAGGATTCATCACTTGCTTTGACATTCGATGGTAAGGAATTAATCATATTATTCAGTAACTGAATATAGGGTTCTCCTCCTTCCAGACTAAAGCTTTCATAGTCCATGGCTATAATCAGATATGCGTAAAATGTTAATACGGAAGATAAATTATCGTAATAAGTTTCTTTTGAATTTTCAAGATTTTTATAGGGGTCAAATCGAATGGGAATCTGTTTGTCATTTAATATGAGCAAACTGGTTTCATAGCTGGCATTATAGACAGGTCTGGAGGACTGAACTGTTAAATCAATTAAAAGATTATTATCTCCTCTGTCGGCACTGATAGTGATTTGAAAGCTGCATTTAATGCGTTCATTCACTTCAAATACATCATCCGTCCATTTTTGACTATTTAAAAAATCTTTTACGTTTTGCTCTAATTGTTTTACAATTGACTTATCACTAAGGCCCAAATTGGGAGCAGATACTCTGACATTGGCATTTAATTCCTGCGCAAAAGGCACTGCCGGGATATAAAAACAGAAGTAAACGAATATGTACGCAAAAAATTTGTTCATGTTGGAAGTTTTTCAATGATTGCCTTTAAAATATCAACAGCTACTTCTTTTTTTGACTTTAAATCAAAGGAAACCAATTTTCCAGAATTATCCAAAATCATAATTTTATTCGTGTCAAAATGAAAAGCTGATTCTTTATCCAAAGGCGAATTAATAACGATCAGCTCCATATTTTTATTTACCAATTTTTTCGTTGCATTTTCTACCAGCTCGGATGTTTCAAGCGCGAAGCCACATAAAATCTGATCATTTCGTTTGTGATGGCCTATATACGCTGCAATATCTCGGGTTGGTACAAGATTTAATTGTAATTCGGATTTTTTCTTAATTTTTTCCCGGGCCTGTTGCTCGGGTTTAAAATCAGCGACCGCAGCGGCAAGAATAAATATATTATGAGATTCCAAATTGCTGGTGGCTGCATCAAACATTTCATCAGAAGATTTTACACGGACTATTTCGAGGTTTTCGTGATGAATTATGGGTTCACTTACCGGACCCAATACCAATTTGACTTTAGCGCCTTTTTTAACAGCTTCTTCGGCAAGCCGGATTCCCATTTTACCGGAAGAGAAATTGCCAATAAACCGGACGGGATCGATCTGTTCGTAACTTGGACCTGCAGTAATTAAGATCGATTGATTTTGTAAAGCCATTCCTGCATTAAAAAATTCCTGGATGGCCATCAGAATTTCTTCCGGCTCCGCTAGTCTCCCGGGACCCGATAATCCACTTGCCAGTTCGCCAAATCCTACAGGTATGATTTGATTTCCATGGTTGCGGAGTGTCTTTATATTTGATTGAGTCGAGGGATGTTGCCACATATCCAGATCCATCGCCGGAGCCAGCATGACTGGGCATTTAGCTGATAAATATACAGCGGTTAACAGATTGTCGACCAATCCACTGGCTAATTTTGCCAGGGTATGAGCACTGGCAGGTGCAATGAGAATCAAATCAGCCCAAAGTCCTAACTGAACATGTTCAGACCATTGATTTTCAACACTTAACTGTGAAAGTACAGGTTTGTTGGTCAGGGTAGAAAAAGTCAAAGGACCTACAAATTGTTGGGACGAATCGGTCATGATGACCTGTACATCTGCACCGGCTTTAATCAAAAGTCGGGTTAGCACCGCCGATTTATAAGCTGAAATACTTCCCGTTATACCCAGGATGATTTTTTTGCCTTCCAGAGAATAGTTTAGGCCCGACACTGGTGGTATTTTTTACTATTCAGTTTCTGGCTGAGTATTTTTATAATGGTAATCAATTTTACCTTCTAAAAACTCTTCAACCGCAATAATGGCAGGATTGGGAAGCTTTTCATAAAACTTGGAAATTTCAATCTGCTCTTTATTTTCATGAACTTCTTCGATAGTATCTGAGTGGGATGCAAATTCTTCAAGTTTATCAACCAGTTCTTCTTTAATATCATTGGTCAATTGATTTGCACGCTTACTCAATACATTGATGGTTTCATAAATATTGCCATTCTCCTGAATGAATTCTTTGATATCGCGTGCTTTAACATTAGGATTGATTCCCTGTACCTGTGTTTTTATGTCGATCATAATCTTGTGATTTTAATTTTTTGCTTATTTTTTTCTGAAGATCCTTTACATCTGTTACAAAACGACCACTTGGGTATCGCCTTAAAAAATCCTGAATATTTTCCTGTGCATTAAGCAGACGCTCTTTCTGTTTTTCAAAAATACTATTTTCCGCCAGCAGATAGGATGACTCACAAATCAAATACCGGACCTGCCTTGCATTGGAAGTCTCCGGAAAATCATTGAGCAAGTTTTGCATACTCGTCACACATGACTGATAATTTTTCATATCAAAATATAACCTACCGGATTCATAAGCCTTCAATTCCAATTTTGCCCGGCATTCATCAATTAAGCTGTTACATTGCTCCAGTCTGCTTGAATTAGGATACGTATTAGCAAATAATTGAAATCCTTCAATGGCTTGTTCTGTGGCTGATTGATCCAGTTTATAAACCGGGGAAGTTTTATATAAAGAATAAACAGACATAAAATCTGCTTCTTCTTTTTTTGTGCTGTTTATAAATGTATTGGCAAAAGTTTTAAACAAATGAGAGGATAGCTCATATTCAGATAAATAATAATGGGTATAGGCATATTTAAAATAAATCTGCTCTGCTTGTTCCTGTCCTCTAAACGCAGTTAATACCATCTCGTACAATCCTTGCGCTTTGTAGTATTCTTTTTTGTCATAGTACTGATCAGCAGCTTTTAAAATAAGCTCCGGGTCCGAACTGTTTCTGATTTTTTCATAGCTCGATTTACAAGCAGAAATCAGCGCTAAAAGTAAAAAAGAAAATAAAATATTGGATTTTGTCATCGAGGGCGCAAATTTAAGACAATTAACGCAATCCCAAGTAGATAAGTATACAGAATTTAGTTTGTGACTTATTTAACTTTAGCAATGTATAAATTACTGTCAGACAGAATTATCTTTGATCTACATAAGATCAACATGAAATATATAGTTATTTTTACATGTGTAATTTACACTTTATCAGTGAAAAGTCAAACTTCTTCGGCGATTGAAGTCTATCGTATTTTTCAGGCCAAATGCATCTCCTGCCATGATAAAGCCCAAAAAACGGCAGGCCTGGATCTTCAGGGTGCCGGTCCAACTGAATCCATCCGCGCCCAGGAAGTCTGGACCAATTTAATCAGAGTCAGTCCTCAAAATCCCCGGGCAAAGTCAAAAGGCCATTCCCTCATATATCCCGGCAGACCTGATAAGAGTTTTTTATTCCGCAAAATCAACAAAGGTCTCGAACCAACGATTCAATTAGAACCCTCCGAAGAAGCAGAAATGCCTAAGGACAATTCAATTACTCTGACTAATTCGGAAAAAGAATTAGTACGTCAGTGGATACTTTATGGTGCTCCTGTGTCAGGTATTCCTGTCAATAAATCAACCGTCGAACAATTTTACAACTCAGGAGGCCTTCGTTCTTTTACAAGTCCGCCATCGCCTCCCGATCCTTCAGAAGGGTTTCAAATCAAAATGGGTCCTTTTTTCTTAAGTCCTGGCGGAGAAATTGAATATTTTCAAAAATGGGAACTGGATTTACCAGACAATCTGGAAGTGAATAAAATGGATTTTAAATTTGGCAATTATTCGCATCATTTTTTAATCTATCAATTTGAAAACTCGGCAACGTCTATCCCGGATGGATTGCGCCTGGATCCTAATCATTCCAATATCAAATTGGTGGCTGCAGTACAGGAGCCTACTGAATTAATTTTGCCAAATAACACCGCTTTTTTCTGGAATAAAGCGGCAGTGATGGATCTCAATTCTCATTATATAAATTATTCAGCTACCCTGCCGCTTCAGGCAGAAGTCTACGTCAATGTTTATACACAAGCCAAAGGCAGTGCGAAACACGAAATGAAATCGGTATTGGTTCCCAATTTTAATATTTCGATTCCAAATAATGGCAAGCTGCACACTTTTGAAGCCCCGTTTATTGCACAACAACAAGTCTATGTTTGGGGAATGATGGGTCATACGCATAAATACGGCAAAGATTATAAAGTTTACAAAAGATTGCCCAATGGTATAAAAGGAGAATTGATATACAACGCTTCCTGCTTTCAGGGCAATCCCACTTGTTCATCTCCATTTTTTGACTACCGACATATTCCGTTTCGTACCTGGGAACCTCTGATGCCTTTACCTCTTAATCCCGGCATCATACACCAGGCTCAGTTTGTCAATGATGGTCCCGTTCCGGTTGGTTTTGGTGCCACATCAAAAGATGAAATGATGTTGATTATTTTATTTTATACGGAAGATTCAACTGGAATCGCAACAGCTGTTGGCGATCAGACAATCCTTAAAAATACCTTGGCTATAACCCCCAATCCCTGTTCGCAAGAATTTAGCCTGATAGTTCCGTATCAATTTGTCGACCCTTTGTTGGAATTAGTGGATATTACCGGAAGAATTGTTGTCCAAAAATATCTGGACCCTGGGACAAATACAATTTATTCTGGAAATCTGAATAACGGAATTTATATTAGCCGGATTACAGACCGGGCTGGTCGATTTCAATGGACCAGGTTATGCATCAGTCATAGTGACTAATTCAAGATAGAAACGGCTTGTTGATGGAAGAATGGTAGAACGATTATTACATTTAATGAATGACATCATTAGATAAAACATCAGCCATGATGCGGTCATTGCTCAAACGATGCACCTTAAATTGTTCGCCTAGTTTACCAACTTTACGCATGTAATTGAGAAAACTGTTTTTTTTCACAGGTCTGATTTTTAAGGTATCCAGAAGCTTTCCTTCGATCAGATCTTTATAATAACTATTCAATTCACAAAGATGGCTATTGATAGTATGAGCAATTTCGTGTAGGTTTTTTGGTATTTCAGAAAACTCGATAAACCATTCATGATAGGCTTTGCCTTTATCTACCGGACTTATCTGAGGTGCTACAGTAAATTCTATAAACTCAAACTGATATTGCAATTGAGCCAGACTTATGGCGCGGTCTATTTCACTTGAGATGACATGTTCGCCAAACGCCGAAATAAATTGACTTATTCTTCCACTAAATTTAATTTTATGAGGCTTACATGAAACAAACCGAACTAAATCGCCAATCAAATAGGACCATAGTCCTGCATTGGTTGTGAGAATAATTGCATAATCCTTGTTTAACTCAACATCCTTAAGTTGAATTCTTTTTTCTGGATGTTTTTCAATATCTTCTTTTGCAATAAATTCAAAAAATATTCCATCATTGACAACCAACTGCATTCCATCTTCCTGAAAATTATTCTGATAGGCTATAAATCCTTCGCTGGCAGGATATGTTTCAATCAAATTGATTTCCTGACCGATGAGTTGATTTATTTTTTGACTGTAAGGTGTGTAGTTGACACCTCCATGTATGTATAATTCAAGATTGGGAAATACATCCATGACACAAGACTTACCGGTAAAATCCAGCAGACGTTCGCAAAACATCTGTATCCAGGGAGGTATCCCGCTCAAAACCCGCACATCTACATTTGAGTATGATTTAATCATCTGGTCTAGTTTGACTTCCCAGGGATGGATACAATTCAATTGATAATCTGGTAATTTATTCGTCTGAAACCAGGCGGGAATTTCATGATTAATAATGCCGGATAAGCGGCCAATGGCAATATTATTTTGATACGTTAATTCCGGAGATCCTGAAAGAAAAATCATCTTTCCATCAAAGATCTTCGTTTCAGGTTTTTGTTGAATGTAATGAAAAAGGCAGTATTTGGCTGAATTAATGTGGTTGGAAATACTGTCTTTCGTCAAAGGTATAAATTTAACTCCTGATGTCGTCCCGGAAGTTTTGGACAGGTATTTGGGAAGTCCGGGCCATAAAACATCTTTGGTTCCGTTTTGGATTAAATTTAGATATGGTTTAAAATCTTCGTACTCTCTAAGGGGAACCTTACTTTTATAGTCTTCTGCATTTCGAATTTGATGAAATCCATGATCCCGGGCAAACCGGGTTATTTCGGCCTTTTTGATCAATTGATGTAATATCCTTTCCTGAACCTGTTGTCCTTGCTGATAATCCACCGACAGATTCCGGCAGACCCGGTTTGCTACTAAATGGATAAAGTGATTTTTTAGATTCATTCCTTGCAAAAATAGAAAACAAGGACTTAATTATCAAGGTATTTAATCCCTCAGATCTTCTATGTGGATGCCTTTCAATTCCCGGGTATTGAGTGTAAAGCTGGAATCAGCCAGGACTTTATTATAGCTGCTTTTTCCAAAACTTACCATTGTCTTGTTTCCATTACTTTCTGTCCAGTTTACCTTGTGTATTTCTTTTGTTTGTTCGGAAACATATAAGGTAATGGTAGTCATGGCATCCGTCTTTTGTTTTGATTTAAACTCGACTACGGTCAGTAGCTTTCCGGCTTCCTTTATTTTTTTTAGAATCTTAAACTGGTAGTCTCCCGACTGATGTAAGGCCGCAATATTTTTAGGATGGTATTTATTATCCGTCGATTCGGATTCTGTTATCTGGACTTCTTTGTTTTTTTTGAAAAAGGTGTATTGTGTCTTTCCATCATTATAAATCTCAACATCATCCAAAATGAGCTTAAACATTTGACCTTTAGAGCTAATTTGTCCTTTTTTGGATAATCCGACAATATCAGAAGCACTTTGTTCATAGGTAAATTGTATTTCAAGAGACTGAGCCTGCTCATAAAAATTACGGACCTTGTCCAGCAGTTTGCGGGCATCAGGCTCCTGTGTTGCCAGAGAATAATTTGAAAAAGACATTAACAAGCTTAGAAATAAGTACATGGGGACGAAATTATCTAAGTCAAACTATACAGCGCCTCTCTTCATTGTCACAATATTGTTAATACCTGGTTAATTTGATCTATAAAACCGGATCTCAGGGACTCTATAAACTAGTGAATCGAATTGCATTTGCGAAGCATTCCGAATTTTTGTAATTTTAAATTAAATCTGATTTTATGAGACTAATTATTTTGGTTTTTACCTTTCAATTGTTTTTAAATGAGCTTTTTGCCCAGTCAGGGATCCTTGATCCCGATTTTGGTCAGGGAGGATGGATACATACTGATTTTGGAGGTAAAGATCAGGCCAATGCCGTTGCAATTCAGACGGATGGAAAAATTCTCGTTGGTGGAAGGACAAATCTGGGATCTACGGATTATGATTTTGCCCTGGCAAGATACCTGGAGAACGGTGATTTGGATCCGGATTTTGGTACAGCTGGTAAAATGACCTGGAATTTTGGCTCAAGTCAGGAAAATATTGAGTTTATCTATGTATTGGAAAATCATGATATTGTCTTAGGTGGTTTTTCAAATAACAGCCCGAATTCTCTGGCCATTCTGATAAAGCTAAAACCTGATGGTATGCCAGATCCAGGTTTCGGAGATCAGGGTATTCTGAAATATAAATTTGGAAGATCTACGGCTCCATTGGCTATGGCAGTCCAGCAAGATGGCAAATATCTGGTATCCGGTTTGGCGATAATAGACTCTTTTGATATCGACTGGCTGGTTGCCCGGTTTTATCCGGATGGAACCCTGGATTCAACATTTAATCACAAAGGATTTACACATTATAATTTTTTAACCCGGGAGGATATTCCTTTTAGTATTTTGATACAGGACGATGGAAAAATTTTTATGACCGGTTGTGCAGGTGTCTTTCCAAAAGCAAATTTTGCTTTTCTACGCTTAAATCAGGATGGCAGTCTCGATCAGAGTTTTGGCGATAATGGAAGTCTCCAGACGGATTTTCAGGATAATCAGGACGTCGCTTACAGCTCGGTGATATTACCCGATGGGCGATTTATTGCATCCGGTACTGCCAAAGATAGTGTGACCAATCTGGATTTTGCACTTGCACAATATACAGCTGACGGAAAACCGGACCTGAGTTTTGGCAATAATGGCAAGATAACATACGACCTTATGGGTCCTGTTGATTATGGGCTTTATATGATCCGGCAAGCTGATGGTAAATACCTGGTTTGTGGTGTTAATAATATACTTACCAGAAATAGTTATGTCGTTGTACGGTTTAATGTGGATGGAAGTATAGACCAGAGTTTTGGCAAAAACGGTATCGCAGCATTGGATGTAGTCAGTATATTGCCTGATAATACACCCAGCTTTACGATGCAAGCTGATGGTAAACTGGTGATGGTCGCCAATTACAAGGATGGTAATAATATCAACTTTTTAGTTATCCGGTTTCTAAATGAGGTCATTTCTAAAAATTCCGGCAAAGAGGATGCACAACAATCTATAATCGTCTATCCGAATCCCGTCGATCAATATTTAGAAATTGAACTTCAGGAAAAAAATCTGCAATCGGATATACAGATTGAAATATTAAATGTTCAAGGGAAGCTGATTCAAAAATCGGAGTTGACAAACCAACAGATTTCTGATCCAAAAATAATGATCTCCGTGAAAGATTTAAAACCAGGATACTACATTAATAAAGTGATTTGTAATGATAAGATCAAGTTGATTCCCTTTGTAAAACAATAGTTCTTGTGATACCTGACCAGGTTATCAAATGCAGATCGTCAAAAGTTGTGCGGTTCTTTGTTGAAATTGATTTGCAAAATTTGAAAAATTATTTAATTCTAACAGACATCAATCGCTTGACGACCTCTTTATCAATTTCCATACCCTTGTTGATTGCAATCTGAGCTTTGGGTTTATCATCAAGTCGGGTATATGTGATGTACAGATTAGCCCAGGTACTGGCTGAGTTTGGATTAATCTCAATGGATTTTAGTAAATACTCAACAGATTTCAGCAAATAACCCAATTCAGCTTCTGCGCTTCCCAATAATTCAAGAACCTGATCATCCTTTGGATTCAGTTTGAGTGATTTAAGCAGCTCGTTTTTAGCTGCCTGATTGTTGTTTTCTTCAAAAAACAGATAACGACCGTATTCACGTAAAGCTTTCTGATAATTTTTCAGAATAGAAGGGTCATTGTGATTTAACTCAATGTATCGTTCATAAGTAATAACGGCACTCTTGTAGTCTTTACTGAGATAATAAGCATTCCCCAACAAGTAAATACAATCCAAATAGTTTGGATAAATTTCCGATGCCTTTTTTAAATGGAATATGGCTTTAGTTAAGAGATGTTTGTTTCCTTCTTTATCAATCGACTCTCTGTAATTTTCAAGTAAGGTAAACCCTAAAGATGAATTTAATTTTGCACTGTTGGTCGAGTGATCATAGTCATTGGAAAAAAGAGTTAAATTGTCTTTCCAATCCATATTCCGGGCGATCGTTCTGGCGGAAAAAGCCAATAAAAATATGGCCAAAAGCGCTGTTGTATAGTTGAATTTTGGCAACAGTTCTGTCAATGCAAAGTAACAAATGGCGAGGCAGAAACCTAAGCTTGAGATAAAAGCGTATCGTTCACCCATATAAGCGCCAATGGAAAAAAAGAAATTGGAAGTTGGTAATAAAGCGATGATGAATACAGCAATTGACCAAGAATAAACAGGCTTTGATCTAAAATATTTAAATGCCAGGTAAATCAAAGCGCCATAAATAAACAATGCCAGTAATGGCCAGATCGATATCATGGAATACGTATCCACACTTTTTGGGGCATAGTCATGAGTTAAAGGGTAGGGGACCCACATTAGCTGTATATATTTTAATAAAGTAAAAAAGATGGTGCCATATTTTTCTGCAGGAATCATAGAGATGATTCGTTCGCCCCGGATTTGTAAAAATGGATTTTCGAGAAAGTTTTTTGACTCTGCCAATAATCCGGGTCCGATCACAGCAATACGGCAAATGAAAAACAGTACACTTGAAATGGCGAGTGGTATAATTGAGCGCAGAGCCTGTTTTTTATAGTCTGGTATAAACTGATATAATGCCAATGGTATTAAGGCCAGAAATACAATTGAGTTTTCTTTAGAGAAGAGAGCGAGTAAAAAAAACAGCCCGGCTAAAATCATATTCGTCTTGTCATTAGCTAGTGTGTTTTTTAATAAAAAGTAGAGGGACAACATACAAAATAATAGTGACCAGATTTCATCAAGTCCTTTAATGTTGGCTACGACTTCGGTATGTAGTGGATGTACTGCAAATAATAAAGTAGTTAGAAACGCAACCGGCGTGGCCTGTGCCGGATATTTGTATGAAAGTAATTTTAATAAAACCCTGTACAGTATAAAATTTAAGAGACAGTAAAAAAGAATATTGAAAAGATGAGCCATCGTGGCATTGTTGCCAAATACGGAGTATTGAATTGCGTAAAATCCCAATGTCAGGGGCCTGTACCGTCCGCCGCTCACAGTACTTTTACGACCGGAGTCCTTAAAATACCCGGCATAGGTATCTTTACTAAAAATGTCTATGATACCAGACAATCCTTTTTGCACAAATTGATTTTCGGTAAAAACCACCCTGTCATCCAATACGAAATCGTGAAAGAGGGTATTGACATAAATTCCAAAAGAAACTAAAAGTATCACAAGCACATTCCATTTGTTAGAAAATGGCCATGTGGTTGAAACCGGTTGTTGCATACCTTACATTTTATTGAAGGGCAAAGATAGTTTATTAGCTGCTTTAACTATCATGACTTCAGGAAGGAGGTGGATATTTATGAGCTTGTTTTTCTAAATAGAGGAATGCCAAAGAAATAAATAAGGATAGTCCACCGATCATCCACCAAAGTGTTTGGAAACTATAATGATCGGCAATGGCGCTGCCCGCAGAACTTCCGGCAATATGAGCAATGCTATAGGACATAGTATATAATGAGGCATACTGACCGATATTCCCTGGATTACTTCGGTTGAGAAAAAAACTCATCATAAAGGGCATAGCCAGAATTTCACCAATAGTCAAAACCAGGGAAGAGCTAAATCCCAGCATTAGTGGATTAATATTCAACACATTAAATAACACAAATGACAATCCTGTAATAAAAGTACCCAGGGAGATGAGTTTTAAATAGTTGTATTTCTCCAAAGAATAAACGGTGACCATTTCAAAAGCAGCAATCAATAAACCATTCAGGCCCATAATCCAGCCAATTTCGCCTTCAGTCAGAAACAATACGGTTTTTAGATATATGGGCATCGTGCTGAATATTTGAAAAAAACAAATACCAAATAAGCAGCAAAGGCAGATAAATACCAGGTAATACCGGTCTCTAAAGGGAGAATCCGAAGTATGACTTTTACCTTCTATGGGTTTTGTTTTTCGGATTGCATACACTCTGGGAAGTTTACAGTAAATCAGAACTGCAGCAGCCATATTAGTTAGTCCGTCTACCCAAAAAAGCAAGTGATAATTATGGGAAGCAATCCAACCTCCGACAGCTGCGCCAAAGGCCCAGCCTAAATTAACCGATAATCGCACCAGAGAACCGCTACGGGTAAGGGTATCCGGATTGCTGTAAATTGATATAGCCGCCATGCTGGCGGGCCGGAAACTTTCATTAATAATCGACATGACGAATGTGCCGATACAGATCAGGTAATAATTTTCTAAAAATGAAATACCGATATAGGATAATCCGCCTGCAAATAAGGAGAACAACATTAAATTATAGAAACCAAACCGATCGGTTAATTTGCCACCAGTATAAGCACCTACTAAAGAACCCGCTCCAAAACAAGCCATGACGATACCTGCTTTAGTCAGGCTTACCCCAATTTGCTGGGTCATGTACATCGACATAAATGGAATGACCATAGTACCGGCCCTGTTGACCAATTGGGCTAATGCCAATAACCAGGAATTGGCATTTAAGCCGGCAAATGAGGCTTTGTATAAATTAATGATGCGGGTAGGCATTCTGCAAATAAAAAGAGAATTCCGGCTCGAAAGATAAATCAAATTTGCACTTAACAACAAATTACCACACGGATTAGGAACTCATTTTATTCAAATCGATGATTTGATAAAATATTTGGTTTCTTTGTCTGTGAAAATTTAGAATTATGGATGGACATTTTTGGCTGGTAATCATAATGGTAATCTATTTTGCTATCTTATTGTGGATAGCCAGAGTAACTTCCAGAGATCAATCCAATGAAAGTTTTTTTATCGGAAAACGGAACTCAAACTGGTATTTAGTTGCATTTGGAATGATAGGAACTTCCTTATCCGGTGTGACGTTCATCTCTGTACCGGGTACCGTTGGTTCTCAGGGATTTTATTATTTCCAGGTAGTTTTAGGTTATTTTTTAGGCTATCTGGTAGTCGCTTTTGTCTTGTTGCCCATTTATTATAATTTGAAACTTACTTCTATTTACAATTATCTGGAAACACGTCTGGGTACTGTTGCCTATAAAACCGGTTCCTCTTTTTTTATATTGTCCAGAACCATTGGCGCTACGGCGAGATTATATCTTGTCATTAATGTATTGCAGCTGTTTTTATTAAATGATCTCGGAGTATCATTCCATTGGACAGCAATATTTATTTTGGGCATGATCCTTTTGTATACATTACAGGGTGGCGTAAAAACCATTGTATGGACTGATACGTTACAGACATTTTTTATGTTGAGCGGTCTTGTTATTTGTATTGTTATGATACTTCAGCATCTCAATATTTCTTTAAATGAATCTATTACTCAGCTCGATCAACAAAACTATCTGCGAATTTTTAATTCAGATTTATTAAGCAGCTCCCATTTCTTAAAACATATTGTCGGAGGGGCTTTAATAACGATTAGTATGACAGGTATGGATCAGGAAATGATGCAAAAAAATATCAGCGTCAGAACATTGAGAGATTCCCAAAAAAATATGGTGGTATTCAGTATCATTTTAATCCTTGTAAATGCTTTGTTCCTTTTGCTGGGAGGATTATTGTATTTATACGCTGGTCAAAATAACATTCAGGTAGCTGGTGATGATTTGTTTCCAACTATTTCATTAAATTATATGCCTGAGCTATTTTCATTTGTTTTTTTAATCGCATTGATTTCAGCCTTGTTTCCAAGTGCCGATGGTGCGATAACAGCCCTGACTTCTTCATTCTGTATCGATATCCTCGGATTTAATAAAAATGATTCAATCAACGAACAGGAAAAAATTAAAAAGAGAAAAACAGTACATTTTACATTTGCCCTGATCTTTTTGATCCTGATATTTGTATTTAAGTATATCGATAATAAGTCAATAATTGATTTGATTTTAAAACTGGCAGGATATACCTATGGACCCTTACTGGGTTTGTTTGGATTTGCGATACTGACAAAAAGGCTCTTACCGGATAATTATAAAATCGTTGCAGTTTGTGTGTTTGTGCCCATTCTGGTTTTTGTAATTGACTGGCAGGCTGCAAATTGGTTTGATGGCTTTTCACTGGGATTTTTAAATTTAGGTCTAAATGGATTTTTAACGTTTATGGGTTTGTATCTACTTTCAATTAAAAAAGCATGAGTTTTATTAAACGTACCGAAGAAGACTCTGTTTACCGGAACCTTGAATCAAAGACCGTTCTGGAAATTTTAAACCACATCAATCAAGAAGATCGGAAAGTAGCAGATGCAGTATCAGACTGCATTCCTGAAATTGAAAAGTTGGTGAGCGCAATTATTCAAAAACTAAAAAACGGCGGGCGTTTATTTTATATAGGTGCCGGTACAAGTGGTCGTTTAGGTATACTCGATGCTTCAGAATGTCCACCAACCTTTGGTGTACCTTATGATATGGTGATTGGGATAATGGCTGGTGGTGACTCTGCCATCCGGCGGGCTGTGGAATTTGCGGAAGACAGCAAGACCCAGGCCTGGGAAGATTTGCAAGCTTATGATATTGACAGCCGGGATATTGTCATCGGCATAGCTGCCAGTGGAATCACACCGTATACTGTAGAAGGTTTAAAACAATGTCAGAAGCATCAAATTGCAACGGCCTGTATTTGTTCTAATCCAGGTAGTCCGGTTACACAATATTCCGATTATAAAATTGAAGTACAGTTAGGTCCGGAGTTTATTACAGGAAGCACACGAATGAAAAGTGGTACTGCTCAGAAGTTAATTTTAAATATGATTTCTACAGCGACTATGATTGGTCTGGGCAAGGTAGTCGATAATAAAATGGTGGATATGCAATTAAGCAATCATAAATTAATTGACCGGGGAATACGCATGATTATGAATCACACCAGGCTTGATAAAGAACAGGCTAAAGTATTGCTTATGGCCACTGGAAGTGTCCGGCTTTCCATAGAAAAATATCAATCAGAGTTAAAAAAGCTTTGATTTTGTGTAAATTTCAGGGTTTACACGGATTAAAATTCAGGGTTTTTACGGATGTTTTTAGAGGTTATTTCGGTTTAACTTGCATCATATTTTTTGCAGATATTCTAAAAAGCTTTTTTTCATTAATTCAAGGCAGCAATTTGATAACTAAAAGGGTCATGCATGTATACCCTTATTATTCATTATAAACGAATTTTAGAAATGAGACCAAAAAAAACAAACAAGATTGAGGGTTCCTGGTACAATCAGTTTAATCCGGATGTTGACCAGGCCAATGAATGGCTGGATGTCTATCGCAGGCATTTGAGCTGGATCAGATCATCAGAAAATGATGAGCTTGAAAACCTGCTAAAAGACTACGCGTCTGAATTATAAGATTTAATCTATAATAGTAGTATAAGGCCGGGTGTTTTCCTGATCTTCTAACTCCTGTTTTCTTTGCGCAATTGTTTTTTCAAAAACATCTCTGGGCAAATAATATTCCTTGGGGGCCTGATTTGCATTTTTCCATTCATATTGTATGGGTTCTTCATCAGATTCCCTGTAATTTCTAAAAATAAATGCAGTCCAGGCTCCTGCAATAGCGCCAAATAAATGACTCTCCCAGGAAATCTTTTCTTCTGTTGGGAAAAATCCGGCGAGGTAGCCGCTGTATAATATTACGACAATACCCATCAACACAATAGAGCGTATGTTTCGTCGGAAAACGCCGGAAAAAAAGATAAATGAAATCAAGCCATATACCAGACCACTCGCACCAATATGAGAATAATTTCTGGCAAATAGAAATACCATAAATCCGGTCAATACTAAAATCAGGCTTAAACTGGCCCATCCGATACTTCTGTAGAAAAAAAACAACAATAAGGAAGTGATAAATAATGGCGGTACATTGGAAAACAAATGACCCCAGCTTGCATGAATAAATTGACCAGTTAGAATGCCATACCACTGGGCGAGATCTCTCGGATAGATACTCCATTCATATTTGGGAATAGCAAATAAGGTAAAAATCACATGAACAAGAATGCAGATCAAACTCAAGCCAATGGCTATCTTTAATGCATAGATAAAAATAGACCTCTCCAGGACTTTTGCGTCCATTATCTGTACCTTCTTCTTACAAGTTTGATAAATTCCTGGGCTTTCTTCAGCCTGTCTTCATGTGTCCAGTCAAAAACCGGGATAATCTGATCACATAAAAAGGATTTGGCATCTTCAAAATGAATTAATGAATCCAATTTTTGTACGGTGTTGTCAAATGAAACCTTGTCTCCTTTGAACAATTCATTTTGGGCCAGTATCCGGGCATTTAAACCAAGCGCTTTTTGGATATTATCAATAGGCGTAGAGTCCAGTTTTTCTGATAAGTCTTCTACTTTTTTAAATTGAAACAATTCCACAAACTTGTCAGAACCTGGTCTTGGCATAGCATGATCTTCTGATACATGATTAGAATGACCATCTTGTGTTTTGGGTTTATCTTTCTGGTTGGTTGCGATAATGACAGCAGAAGCAGATATGTCCTGCTTTTGAGCCTCGATGTTGGTTTGATCTTCAACTTCCAGAGCTGAGATCGCATCACTTAGTCTTTTAGTATAATCAAGTAATAAGTTCTTCTCAGACTCAGTAAAACTTTCATCCTTACCATAGAGTTCCAGGATATTGTCCATTTTTAACATCCATTTTCTGATATTACTGAAATCCATAATACTCATTTTTAATGTTCCGCTTTAACGTATAAATTGATAAAATATTGAGCAAAGGTAATTTCTTTTCTGTGCTTCAACATATTGAAGGCTTCATATATTATCTTTTTTTAGATATTTGCATCTGAAATGTTTATAGAACCAGCCTATAAGTCCCAACGCAGTGGTTGGATTGAAGTCATTTGTGGCTCCATGTTTAGTGGAAAAACAGAAGAACTCATCCGGCGCTTAAAACGAGCCCGTATTGCCAACCAAAAAGTCGAAGTATTTAAACCCAGTAAAGACACCCGCTACGACGAGCGTAAAGTAATCTCACACGACGAAAATGCCCTCTTGTCCAAGCCAATCACACATTCCAAAGAATTAGAACTTGTACTTGATGAAACTGAGGTTATTGGCATTGACGAAGCCCAGTTTTTTGACATTGAGCTTATTGAAAGATGTCAGGAGCTGGCTCTTAAAGGCAAACGTGTCATTATTGCCGGTTTGGATATGGACTTTCGCGGTCAGCCTTTTGGTCCAATGCCGGGGATCATGTCGGTGGCTGAATACATCACCAAAGTACATGCCATCTGTCCTCATTGCGGCAACCTGGCTACCCATTCTTACCGCCTTAGTGATGAAGAACATACAATCGTTCTAGGTCAAAAAGATAAATATGAACCCCGTTGCAGACTTTGTTTCTCCATGGGTACCATTATTAGTTTTAAAAAATAAGACCCCAGTCATGGATACCAAAAGGATTCAATCAGCCTTGATCTCGGTTTATAACAAACAAGGAATCTACGAAATTGCCAGACTCCTCAGTGAATTAGGTATTGTGATATATTCCACAGGGGGTACCAAGGATTACCTCGAAGAATTAGGAATTCCGGTCATCGCAGTGGAAGACATTACAGACTATCCTTCGATTCTCGGCGGACGGGTTAAAACCTTGCATCCCAAAGTATTTGGGGGCATTCTGGCCATGCGCAATGAAAATCATCTTAGCCAACTGGCACATTATAAAATTCCAATGATCGATCTGGTGGTGGTGGATTTATATCCCTTTGAAGAAACTTTAAAAAGCACCAGCGATGAATCCGAAATTATAGAAAAAATTGATGTCGGCGGTATATCATTGATCCGGGCCGCGGCTAAAAATCATCAGGATGTCGTGGTCATTCCGTCGTTTGCCCAATATCCTGATCTGCTTCAAATCATTGGTCAAAACGCCATTTCAAGTTTGCAAAAAAGAAAAGAGCTGGCTTTAAAAGCTTATGAAGTGAGCAGTTCTTACGATAACTGTATTGCTTCCTATTTTCGGCAGACTTCGCATAAATCCGGATTTCCCTTGCGTTACGGAGAAAATCCTCATCAAAAAGCCCGCTTTATCGGCCATTTGTCTGAGTGCCTGGAAATACTCTCAGGTAAAGATTTGTCGTATAATAATATTCTCGACATTGATTCAGCTCTGAATCTGATGAGAGAATTTCATGCGGGGGATTGCTGTTTTGCTATTTTAAAACATACCAATGTTTGTGGTATTGCCATCCGGAACAACTTACAGGATGCCTGGAAGGATGCCCTTCAGGGAGATCCTGTATCCGCTTTTGGCGGTATTTTAATCTGTAATAAAATGTTGGATGCAGATACAGCAGCCTTGATTGACGAATTATTTTATGAAGTACTCATTGCCCCCGGTTTTGAGAAAGCGGCTTTACAATTATTGACTCAAAAGAAAAACCGGATCCTCATTAAGTTGATCCGGTATCCGGCAAACACTTCAACCATAAGGTCCGGAATCAATGGAGTGATCGAACAAGATCTGGATTTGCACCAATTATCAAAATCCGATCTGACTTCAGTAACAAAGATTCATGCAACAGATTGTCAATTGGAGGATCTTTTGTTTGCATCGACGATTGCAAAACATTTAAAATCGAATGCTATTACACTGGTAAAAAATAATCAACTTATCGGTATGGGTTGTGGACAAACATCCCGGGTGGATGCCTGCAAACAAGCAATTCAAAAATGCAGGGACATGGGTTTTGATCCGGAGGGAGCTGCCATGGCATCGGAAGCCTTTTTTCCATTTCCCGATTGTGTGGAGTTGGCCGCAGAAGCTGGAATTTCGGCCATTATTCAACCAGGAGGCTCGGTCAATGATCAAAAAAGCATCGATAAAGCCAATGAAGCCGGAATTTGTATGGTGTTTTCAAAAATCAGACATTTCAAACATTGATGCAGGTAAATTTATGTATTGATATTGGTAATTCCAGAATTAAAATGGCGATGATGGAAGAAGACAGAATTCGTCATTTTGGAATATTCGAACATGACCGCATTGCTGAACTCGAACAATGGCTATCCGAACAGGAATTTGAACGAGCTATTTATTCCAGTGTATTACAGGAAGATCCATCCTGGTTAATTTCACTCAAAAAAGCACAGAGTATCATCAAGTTGGATGCTCAACTCAAACTGCCTATAACAATTTACTACAAGACCCCTGAAAGCTTAGGTTCAGATCGGATCGCGGCCCTTACCGGAGCTGTTGACCTGCATCCCAATAAAAATATTTTAATTGTGAATGCTGGTACCTGCATAACCTTTGATTTAATTACTGAAAATCATGAATTTTCAGGTGGTAATATTTCCCCCGGATTGGATATGCGGTGGCGGGCAATGCATGAATTTACAGCAGCCTTACCCAGGGTTACACAAATTGACCATCAGAATGGAATTCTCGGAAAAAGCACCTTTGAAGCATTGCAAAAAGGAGCACTCCTGGGCCTCGTGTATGAAATTGAAGGCTATTATAGCCATTTAAAAAGCATTTATCCTGAATTATGTTGTATAATTACCGGCGGTGCTGCCACATTTTTGGTAAATCAGCTGAATTTTGACAATTTTGCGGAGCCTTATCTCGTATTAAAAGGCTTAAACACCATCTTAAACTATCAATGAAGTATTTACTAGCTTATTTTTTCTGTTTTCTAAGTGTTTTTTTTCCGGAAGGACTTAAGGCTCAAAACACGACTAACTCTCCATTATCCCGATACGGATTTGGCGATCTCAATAAGATTTCGACAGGTTGGATGTCCGGTATGGCGAATGCCGGCGTAGCCTTCATTTCAGATCAATATTACAATCCCCTGAATCCGGCGTCTATTGCATTTTTACGTCAAACGGATGTGGAACTTGGAATTTTTGCCAAATACAGCAGTAAAGAAGACCATGCAGGCCGAACTTCTCGCGACTGGTCCGGAAATCTGAGTCATGTTTTTCTAGCCATACCCCTAAAGAATTCTATCAATGAATTATTAGACCGCAAAAAAAACGATCATCTTTTTGCCCTGCAGTTTGGCTTATCTCCGTATTCTATCCTGGGATACAAATCTGAAATCAGGGATTCAAGTAATAAGGATAATATTTTATACCGCTTTTTATTAGGTGACGGACTGATCAATAATTTTCATTTGGGCATTTCTTATAAATACAAAGAATTTGCAGCAGGTATTCAAATGAATTATCTATTTGGAAATTTGAATTATTATCAGAATTTATTATTAACCGGTACTCCGGCTTCATACGACTCCTATCTTACAGATCAGTATCATGTGAGCGGTTGGGAACCTGTTCTTGGCTTAATGTACAGAAAAGTCTTAAACCAGAAAGAAATAGACAAAGACAATACCCAACGGAAAAATATTTTTTCTTTGGGTTTAACGTTTGATTTGCCGGTTACATTCAATTCAAATTATTCAGCTTTACATGTTACCCGATTTGATGAAAGTATTCAACTGGCAGATACCGTGTTTTATCTAAATGATCAGGAATCAAAAGGCAAACTTCCTTTTGGATTTAAAGCTGGAGTGTATTATTCCGGAAGAGATAAGTTAGGCTTAATGAGCTCCATTCATTTTAAAGCCTGGCAAAACGCCGAGCTTACAAATAACCGTCTCGGACAAACAGCATCCACCACCAGTATACAAATTGGCGGATGGTATAAACCGGGTATCGGAGGATATGATAAATTTTTGAAAAAATCAATCTACAGGTTTGGAGCTTATTATGGCAATGATTACCGCAACATCAATGGGGAGCAGGCCCGTGATTTAGGGATTACTTTTGGCTGGGGATTTCCAATTGTATTTCTACGACAGGATGCCATGATTCATCTGAATTTTGACCTGGGACAACGAAAACTTGAAGGACAACTCACCGATAATTATTTTATGATTCATTTTGGCATCGGTATCAATGACAATGAATGGTTTTTGAAGAGGAGGTATAATTAATTGATAATTGATAATTAATAATGAATAATGAATAATGAATAATTGGGAAGTGACAATTAACAATGCCTGCCTGCCGAAGGTTGGTACAATTAACAATGTACAATTAACAATGTACAATTAACAATGTACAATTAACA